>CAKRIN010000011.1 GCA_934343805.1 uncultured Lachnospira sp. | reverse complement strand
TTTGCGCGAGTGGCTCAGTGGTGGAGCACCTCCTTGCCAAGGAGGGGGTCGCGGGTTCGATCCCCGTCTCGCGCTCTATAGAATCCACTATTTTAGTGGGTTCTTTTTTTATGTCTTCAATGTTAATTCACACATTTAATCACGATATAAAAAAGAAATGCAACATAATTGTCACATTTCCTCTATTATCACCATTATTACTGAAGAAGATTAAGCACACTGTCAAATAAATGATTTGACTGAGCCATCATAGATTCTCCCGCGCTCGAAAGAATATTCTGCTTTGACATGTTAACCATCTCTTCTGCTATATCTGTATCTCTTATCCTGCTTTCTGCATCTGATGTATTAAGTGATGTATTAGAATTAACATCATGGGCATACTCTAACCTGTTCTGCATGGCACCATATGTTGATCTCTTATCATTAAGCCAGTCCACTGCAAGATCCACGGCAGATATTGCAGTTCCTGCATTGTCTGATGAGCTTACATCCAATGGATCTATACCGATTTTCTTAGCCTCCATCCATATTAATGGGATGTCTATTGTCTGTCCATCAAGAGCACCTGCCTGTATCTTAAGTCCCCACTGGTTTGCTGTGGTATTAATATCAACAAGATCTTCAACACCATTAAGATATATTGTTCCCATATTAAGAGAAGTATATGTCTTCGCCAAGGCTCCGCTTCCTACTGTTTTATTAATTGATGTACTATGAAAATTGCTGCTTCCAAATGTTGGATAAAACACCATTTTGCTGCCATCCACATACAAACTGTTAGCATGTCCTATAGTATAATTACCATTCATTTTACCATTCTGTGAAAACATCTGATCTGCTCCTGCAACATCAGCTGACTGGAGAATATCTGCTATCTTTCCTGGTATATCCTGCTGATTAGGTACATCTGCCGGATTAATATTAACATAAATACTTTTATTGGGATCTCCAATTGTTCCTCCTGTAGGCTTAGTAGAATCAAATGAGAAATCAAATGTCTGTCCACAGCTCTGGCTGCATGTCAGAAAGAATGTTTTGCCTTCAAGCTCTGTTGTAGGCTTATTTTTAAATGTCATCTGAAATCCATCCGTAGTTTTATCATTTCCCACAGAATCTTTTATTTTAAGATTCGAATCATCCATCCTGTAAATGCCTTTCCCTGTTGCTGTAGGAGTATGATTCGTTGCGACTGAAGGATCCACTGCATACTGGTCATCTGCCCTTAACGTATGTATTCCATTAAATGTTGTCGTCTCTGCTATTCTGTTAAACTCTTTTATATTCTGGTCAATCTCTGCCTGAATTGCATCTCTGTCCTGTGCAGTATTAGTATCATTAGCAGCCTGTACAGACAGTTCTCTCATTCTCTGAAGAATGCTCTCAGCTTCTGAAAGTGCACCATCCGTAACCTGAACAAGTGACATTCCATCCTGTATATTAGTAACAGTCTTATTAAGTCCTCTTATCTGCCAACGCATCTTTTCTGATATCGTCAGTCCGGCTGCATCGTCAGCTGCACGATTTATTTTATATCCTGAAGACAGCTTTTCTGTGGATTTACTCTTTGCTTTGCCAACTACATTATATTGTCTCTGTGTATTCATTGCCGATAAATTATGACTAATAACCATAGCTGGCTCCTTTCCCTTAGTACCAAAAAATCTCTATATAATGTATCGGCATCTCTGCCAGATACTTTATATAGTGATTAATATTTTACCATTTTTCTAATAATTCTCCAAATACATCTAACGCCTGCTGTACCACATCCGGTTTAGTCATATCAATTCCACATAATTTCAGAAGTTCAATTGGATGAAGTGATGATCCTCCTGAAAGGAACTTTCTATATCCCTCTATAACTTTCTCATCTCCATCCAGTATCTTTGATGATATTGCAATAGCAGCAGAATATCCTGTTGCATACTGATATACATAGAAAGGAGTATAAAAATGTGGTATTCTTGCCCACTCAAGTGCTATCTCATCATCAATAACCATCTCCGGTCCGAAATACTTTTCATTCAGTTTCTTGTACATTGCACACAGGCTGTCTGACGACAATACTTCGCCCCTTTCAGCCCTTGCATGTGCCTCCATCTCAAACTCTGCAAACATTGTCTGTCTGTAAAGAGTCCCTTTAAACTGCTCAAAGAAATGATTGAGCAGATATCTTTTTTTCTTCTCATCATCAGTATTTTTTAACATGTACTGCATAAGAAGCGCCTCATTGCAGGTTGATGCAACCTCTGCAACGAATATCTTATATCCGGCATAGATATATGGCTGGTTAGCATTGGAATAATAAGTATGCATTGCATGTCCCATCTCATGAATCACTGTAAATACATCATTTAACGTATCTGAATAATTAAGAAATACATATGGGTGTGTGCCATAAGCACCCCACGAGAATGCACCCGAACGCTTCCCTGTATTCTCATACACATCTACCCAGCCATTCTCAAAGCCTTCTTTAATGTGTGACACATACTCATCACCCATTGGCGCAAGCGCCTTTACAACAATATCCTTAGCTTCATCATAGCTTATCTTCCAGTCAATATCCTCTACCATAGGTGCATAGATATCATAAAAATGCAGTTCATCAACACCAAGCGCTTTCTTTCTTATATCAACATAACGATACATTTTATCCAGATTATCATTTACTGTCTTTATAAGATTGCTGTATACATTTTCAGGAATAAAAGAGCCATCAAGATACATATTAAGCGTTGATCTGTATCCTCTGGCATCCGCATAGAACATTGCCTGTTTGACATTGCCATAAAACGCTGCCGCAATTGTATTAATAAATGCCCCATACTGCTTATAGAGTGCTTTAAATGCATTCTTTCGCACTTCCCTGTCCTGGCTTTCCATAAATGTGGCAAAATTACCATTAGTCAGTTCATCTTCCTGTCCATTTTTTCTTTTTACTTTCCCAAACTTTACATCAGCATTGTTAAACTTAGAGAATACCTCATTAGGCACCGTTGACATCTGCGATGCTTTTGCAAGTAACGCCTCCTCCTTCTCAGAAAGAGTATGTTCCTTTCCTGCAAGACAGTCATCTATAAAATGCTTATACATTCCAAGCCTTTCATCCTCGCTGATATATTTATCAAGCACATCAGCATCTATTGATATAAGCTCCGGCTCTAAAAATGCATATTTTTCTGAGACTTTAATTGCTGCAATCTGTGCTTTTCCAGACATTTCCTGATAATATGAGTTGCCTGTATCCTCGTAATATCTCATAAATGCATACACATATACTTTTTCCGTAATGTATTGAACATCTTCGTATTCTTTAAGTGCAGTGTAAAGCATAGCCGCAGATTCAGCCATGCGCCCTTTCAGCTCACTTGGCTGTTCTGTAATATCAAGCATTCTGTCATAATCACTTTCCCATGCTTTATCTGTGCTGTATAGATCATTGACAGCCCATTTGAACTTATCATCAATTTCATTTCTTGATGGCATAACCAATACCTCCATTATTATAATCAGATTAGACGTATAAAAAGCCCGTAACAACACTCCGGCTGTCACAGGCTGGTCTTTAGTATTAATCAAGTTCTGGCAGATAAGCAGATGCTGCAATCGCAAGCGCACCATGTCCTATGTGGCAGGCAACTGAAAGTGAAAGAGGATCCATATGGAAATCAAACTGTGGAAATGTCTCTTTAACTAGTGCAGCCCACTCCTCTGCCTCTTCAGGATTACCTGAGTATGCTACCTCCATGTGCATCTTTCCGTCTCTTGCAAACTCTGCAAACCTTGTATCTAAATCATCCCGCATTGCCTTAAGCATAATCTT
Organism: uncultured Lachnospira sp.; assembly: GCA_934343805.1. Taxonomy (GTDB): domain Bacteria; phylum Bacillota; class Clostridia; order Lachnospirales; family Lachnospiraceae; genus Lachnospira. The sequence goes on along the minus strand of CAKRIN010000011.1, from coordinate 83,106 downwards.
CTTTGCAGAAGCCTTTCCTCTTGCCTTGGCAAATGCATCTAACTTCTCCCCCTGAATCTGAAGTACAGGATTAAGCTTAAGCATAGTTCCAATAGCTGCTGCCGCAGGAGTTATTCTTCCGCCCTTCTTTAAGTACTTAAGCGTATCAAGTGTAATATATATACTGGACTCCATCTTATGTTTTTCAAGAATATCCTTAATCTGTGCTGCAGATTTCCCTCTATGAGCAAGTTCTTTGGCATCAAGTACTGACTGTCTCATTGTTACAGAAATCCTCTGATTGTTGACAACCTGAACCTTTCCATTATAATCATCAGCTATCATCGTAGCCGTCTGACATGTTCCACTAAGACCACTTGACATAGGGATATACACAAGCTCGTCATAATCCTTAAGAAGCTCATCAAATGCATCCTGCATCTCCCCTATAGAAGGCTGTGATGTAGATATATCAGCATCCTGCTTTAACTTCTCATAGAATTCTTCCTGTGTAAGATTGATATCTTCAAAATACTGTTCCCCATCTATAAAGAACGGCATTGGTATAACCTTAACCCCAAGCTCTTCTGACTGAGCCTGTGTAATTCCACTGTTACTGTCTGTAAGTATGGCTACTTTACCCATGTAAATCCTCCCAATAACCTATTGCATGTAAATCTATTATTTTGATATACTTCCGTATATACTTTTATATAGTAAGGCATTTTTACTTTTTTGTAAACAAATGTTTCTTATTTCAAAATTATATTTTTATTAATTTCAAGGAGAATACTGTGATTAATTATATTTTAACTGACCATCTTGACTCTCCCCTGATGAGCGCACTTAACCAGCTAATCAATGACTGTGGTGGTTACGAACCATATTATTGTGAAAATGTTAATGACAATTTCATCCAGTGTGCATTAATCGATGAAACCGCAGACTCCCCGGTCATGTATGGATTTGCCGGTCTTCTCATTAATGAAGAATCTGGTTTTGTTGAGGTGTCCGGACTTGTTTCCCCTAAGTTCCGCCATAAAGGGCATTTCCGCAACATGCTTTCCATGTGCTGCCGCGCTCTTAAGAATTCTGCATACAGCAATCTTAAACTTATTGCTCCTGTCAGCGGTGATATGCTTAACAGTTCTCTATGTGGAAATCTATGTTATTATGAATATTTATACAGAATGGAACAATCCCAGCTTAACTTATCTGCCATACATTGTGATGAACGCAATGACGCTGAATACTATCTCGAAGGTGAAGACTATCTTATGTACCTTCCAGAATATGAAGAGCCTGTTGCTCTTCTTTATCTTGATACACAGACCACATTTGTTAATGTATATGGTGTACTGGTTGACGAAGAATTACGCGGCAAGGGAATTGGAACCTGTCTTATGAAACATTTTCTTAAAGACTATTTCGCAGTATGTTCACTGCCTCTTATACTCAATGTCACAAGCCGCAATGAACCTGCTCTGGCTTTATATAAAAAATGCGGCTTTACCGAAGCAAGCCGCATTGAATATCATTATATTAACTGTCCTGGCAACTAATTCTTAGCTGCAATAACATCTCTCATATCGTACATTCCCGCTGGCTTTCCTGCAAGGAACTTTGCAGCCTCAACTGCTCCCTTTGCAAATACAGCCTTAGAATGTGCGGTATGCTTGAATTCTATAACCTCGTCTTCTCCAGCAAAAATTACCTCATGCTCTCCAACAATAGTTCCGCCTCTTACAGCACTGATTCCGATTTCCTTAGGATCACGCTTCTGTCTTAACTGACTTCTGTCATATCTGTAGAAATAATCATCATCAAGAACTTCTTTCATTGAATCTGCAAGCGCAAGTGCTGTTCCACTTGGTGCGTCAAGCTTCTGGTTGTGGTGTTTCTCAACGATCTCGATATCAAAGCCTGCTGATGCAAATACCTTAGCGGCATCCTGTAAAAGCTTGAATAATGTATTGATTCCAAGTGACATATTAGCTGATCGTAATATTGCAACGCTTTCTGATGCCTCATTGATCGAAGTAATCTGCTCTTCACTTAACCCCGTAGTACATATTACAGCTGGAATCTTAGTCTTCTTAATATAATCAACAAGTGTATCCTCTGCCTTTGCTGATGCAAAATCAATGATAACATCTGCTTCCACATTGCACTCCTCTAACGATGCAAATACCGGATATGAATTATGTCCGTCATCCCTAAGATCAATTCCTGCTACAACCTCTGCATTAGCATCATTAGCAACTATTCCTGTAATGACCTGTCCCATATGGCCATTGCAGCCATGCATAATTATTCTTGTCATGTTCATTCTCCTGTCAATTAAAGTATTCCGTAGTTAACCATTGCCCGCTTTAATCTCTCAAGGTTAGCCTCTTCCATCTCACATAATGGACTTCTTAATGGTCCCATATCCCATCCCATAAGATTAAGCGCATGCTTAACAGGAATTGGATTAACCTCACAGAATAATGCATCTACAAGCTCTAATGCCTTAAACTGTAACTGTGCAGCCTTAGCAACATCTCCTGCCGCAAATGTAGCACAGATATCATGTGTCTGCTTAGGTGCAACATTTGATAATACTGAAATCACGCCCTTAGCTCCAATCGACATAAGAGGAACAATAAGTCCGTCTTCACCTGAGTACATATCAAGTCTGCCCTCAGCTAAAGCCATTGTCTTAGTCTCCTGTGCAAGATTACCGGTTGCAGCCTTGATAGCAACAATATTATCAACATCCTTAGCAAGCTTGACAGCTGTCTCTGGCTGGATATTGCATCCTGTTCTTCCTGGAACATTATACATAATGATAGGAAGGTCTACAGACTTTGCAACTGCTGTATAATGCTGGATGAGTCCTTTCTGTGTTGCTTTATTATAATATGGTGTAACTACGAGACATCCATCAACTCCTGCCTTCTGTGCTTCCTTTGAAAGCCATATAGCCGTTTCTGTACAGTTAGATCCTGTTCCTGCAATAACTGGAACTCTTTTCTTTACATAATCAGCCGTGAATCTGATAGCTTCCACATGTTCCTCATGTGTAAGTGTTGATGCCTCCCCTGTTGTTCCACAGATAATAATTGCATCTGTCGAGTTATTAATCTGGTAATCAAGAAATTCTCCAAGCTTATCATAATTAACTTCTCCATTGGCTTTCATTGGTGTAATAATCGCTACACCAGCTCCGGTAAATATTGACATACCATCCTTCTTTCCGCTGTAAACAGCTATTATTATGTACATGATTTCTGTATATTCTAATTGCTACCCGCGCGGGTAACATAGAAGAGCCAATCTGCTCAAACAGACTGGCTCTTAAAGAAATCATTGTAATAGTCCTTTAAGTAGCTCTCCATCTATCTGATGACAGTCGTAAAACTATTAATCCTACGCCCAGCAAGACTGCTCCGGAAACAATCTTCTTCGGCACTTTCCCCTTTTATTATCCTTCTCATGCCTTCCGGGGCATCCAGATAATTACTCTTGAATCGTGCGACCTCTACATGCTGCAGGGGAAACCCTTACAGTTAATGTGACTATATCACTCTGATAATGTTATGTCAATACTTATTTATTCTGCATCCTCTACAAGGTCAATCTTGCTGACTGACACTTCGTATGCAACTCTTCTCTCTACTTCATCTTCTCCAATCTTCTTGGTATATTCACGGCTCTGTACGCGTCCGCTTACCTGAAGATGTGATCCCACTTCGAGTCCTCCTGCAAATCTGGCATTTCTGCCCCATGCTATACATGGTATGTAATCTGATTTGCCATATGGTCTGTTCACAGCAACCAGCACATCTGCAATCTCTCGTCCCAATGGTGTCTTCCTATATATAGGTGGTTTGCATACATACCCATCAAGGAATATCTGATTAGACTTTGCCTGTTCTTCTGGCATCTCATCATCTTCTAAGAATCTTAATTCTCTTACAAATATTGAAAGAACCAGTTTGTTTTTGGTTCCTTCATGACGATTATATGAGCGGAACTGACCAGCCACTTCTATCTTCATTCCTCTATAATCTTTAGTTACATCAATAAGTCTTTCTGAAATCATAAGAGGTATTACATCTACCATATCGCTTAATCTGTTCACAGATACATTGGCTATATAAAAGCCCTCTCCAAAAACTTCATGGCTGAATGTGAACTCAGACACAATCTCCCCTGTGATACACACTCTGTTGTTTTCAATTACTTTATCAAGCATTCTGTATTTCTCCCTTCTTTGCCACTGCTTTATATCCATGGCATGTGCTTTATTTTCTCTATAATGTATATGTTGTCATTTTTGCAAATATTACAAAAAATATTTGAATAATCTGTGTTCAAAAAATGAAAAATTTTTTATATATTTAGTATTGTTTTTTAAGAATATTGTGATAGAATATAAAAGTTGCTAATCATAGAAGATTTTAAAGATATTTTCAGGAAGGACGTTATTGATGAAAACTAAACGTGAAGACATTCGTAATATTGCAATTATTGCTCACGTTGATCATGGTAAAACCACCCTTGTTGATGAGCTGTTAAAGCAGAGCGGTACTTTCAGAGCTAATCAGGAAGTAGCCGAGCGAGTTATGGATTCTAATGATATCGAAAGAGAAAGAGGAATCACTATTCTGTCTAAGAACACAGCTATCACTTATAAGGATACTAAGATCAACATTATCGACACACCAGGACATGCTGATTTTGGTGGCGAGGTTGAGCGAGTTCTTAAAATGGTTAATGGTGTTGTACTTGTTGTTGATGCATTTGAAGGAGTTATGCCTCAGACTAAGTTTGTTTTACAGAAAGCCCTTGATATGAATCTTTCTGTTATTGTATGCATTAATAAGATAGACAGACCTGAAGCAAGACCTGAAGAAGTTATAGATGAAATTCTTGAACTTTTCATTGATCTTGATGCTAATGAAGATCAGCTTGACTGCCCATTCATATTTGCTTCAGCCAAGTCTGGTTATGCCATGGCTGATTTAGGTGATGAAAAGAAAGACATGCAGCCACTCTTTGACTGTATTGTTAACAACATTCCTGCTCCAGAGGGTGACCCTGATGCAGATACACAGATGCTTATCTCTACAATCGACTATAACGAATTTGTTGGTAGAATTGGTGTAGGTAAGATTGATAATGGAAACCTTAAGGTTAATCAGGAAGTAATGATTGTTAATCATCACGACCCTAGTGTTAAGAAGAGAGTTAGAATCACAAAGCTTTATACTTTCAATGGTCTTAATAAGGTAGAAGTTAATGAAGCCGGAATTGGCGAGATTGTTGCTGTATCAGGTATTGCTGATATCCATATCGGTGATACAATCTGTTCATTAAACAATCCTGTAGCTATTCCTTTCCAGAAGATTTCCGAACCTACTCTTTCTATGGATTTCATGGTTAATGACAGTCCTCTCGCTGGTAAGGAAGGAAAATTTGTAACTTCAAGACATTTAAGAGATCGTCTCTTTAAGGAACTTAATACCGATGTAAGTTTAAGAGTTGAAGAAACTCCTGGTGTTGAGAATTCATTTAAAGTATCAGGACGTGGTGAACTTCATCTCTCAGTTCTTATTGAGAATATGAGAAGGGAAGGTTATGAGTTCGCTGTAAGTAAAGCAGAAGTTCTCTATCACACAGATGAAAGAGGCAAAAAGCTTGAGCCAATGGAACTTGCATACATTGATGTTCCTGATGACTGCACAGGCTCTGTTATCCAGAAGTTAAGCCAGAGAAAAGGTGAACTTCTTGGCATGTCTCCAATCAATGGTGGATATACAAGACTTCAGTTCTCAATCCCATCAAGAGGTCTTATTGGATACAGAGGTGAATTCCTCACTGATACAAAGGGAAATGGTATCATCAACTCTTCATTTGAAGGATATGAAGAATACAAAGGTGATATTTCATATAGAAAGAATGGTTCACTTATTGCGTATGAAAGTGGTGACGCAATCACTTATGGTCTCTTCAATGCCCAGGAAAGAGGAACTCTTTTCATCGGACCTGGAGAGAAAGTATATGCAGGTATGATAGTTGGAGAAAATCCACGTACAGAAGATATTGAAGTAAATGTTTGCAAGACAAAGCATCTTACCAACACTCGTTCTTCAAGTGCTGATGAGGCTCTCCGTCTTGTTCCCCCTAAGATTCTTAGCTTGGAGCAGGCACTGGATTACATAGATACAGATGAGTTACTTGAAGTAACACCTAAGAGTTTAAGAATCCGTAAGAAGATTCTTGATCACACAGCCAGATACAGAGCTAACAAAAAGTAATTATATTTATTTAAGGAGGATTAATTATGGATAGCGATTTAGGAGCAAAAGTAAAAAAGTTAAGAATAGCACATGGCCTTACTCAGGAAGATGTTGCTAAAGCATTAGAGGTTACTCCTGGTTACATAAGCAATGTTGAAAACGGACGTAATCTTATGACTCTCAGAATGCTTTCTTACTACGCAGAACTTACAGGTGTGTCTTTGGACTATCTTGCAGGAAGCGTTGATAAGTCATACCAGAACACAGCCCTTGATAATGAAATCATGCAGCTTGTTCAGAAAATGGATGTTGACTCTAAAGAAAAGCTCATTTCAACTATCAGAATCTGGTTTTCAGAGAACAAATAATTAATTAATAATACAAATCAGGGTTGCACACCAGATATCCGGTGTGCAACCCATTTTTTAACTCTGTATTGATTTCATCTGATAGAACTCACCTTTAAGTTCCATAAGTTCATCATATGTTCCATATTCCACACAATGTCCATCAGCAATTACAGCAATCCTGTCTGCACCCTTTATTGTTGACAGCCTGTGTGCCACTATAAATGTTGTTCTGTCTTTAGTCAGATTATTAAGTGCTTCCTGTATCAGCTTCTCTGAAATACTATCCAATGCAGATGTAGCTTCATCAAGTACAATAACTTTAGGATTTCTCATAAGAGCCCTGGCTATTGATACTCTCTGCCTCTGTCCTCCTGAAAGCTTTCCACCATGCTCTCCTACAACTGTATCTAATCCACCTGGCAAGGAATCAATAAGTTCACGAAGATTGGCTGCATCCACAACATTATTAAGTGTCTGTTCATCAACATCATCTATTCCATATGTTATATTATCTCTTATCGTTCCAGAAAACAGGATAGATGTCTGTGGAACAACCGCTAGATGCTTTCTATATGTTCTCAGGTCAATATTTTTCATATCTTTCCCATCAATTGTTACTACACCTTCTGTAGCAAAATTGAAACCTATAACAAGATTAAGAATTGTTGATTTACCTGCACCCGATTCTCCTACAAGAGCAATTGTCTCTCCTTTGTCTACATGTAGATTAAGTTCATGTAAAACCGGTTTATCTGTATTATTATATCCAAATTTAACATTTTTAAAATCAAACTCTCCCTTTACATCCGCTAATTCCTCTTTCCCATCATTACATTCAATGTCCTCTTCTAGAAGAACTTCTCCGATTGAATTGACAGACTCAACACCCTTTGCGATAACCGGGACAAGCGACATTAGTGATGATACCTGACTTACTATTGTTGCAAAGTAACTCTGATATAATGTTATATCTCCAGGTCCTACTCTTCCTTTTAAAGCAAGATATCCTGTAAACCCAAGACATACAACCTGAAATATCTGGAAAATAGCCCATCCCACAGATCCAAACAATGCCTGTATAACATCAAGCTTATATCCTTTTTCTGCAACTGCAAACAACTGCCCGCTCATTTTATTAACTTCTTCTTCTTCAAGCGCGTGCGCTCTTGTTACCGGAATCAGTTCAACCATCTCCATGACTCTGGCCGATGTTTCTTCCATTTCTCTTCTAAAGTCAGTATTTCTCTTTTTCATTATATTTCTGAAAAATACCATAGTAGCCGCAGCCAGAGGTGTTGTCAGAAGAAAGAACAGAAATACTATCAGACTTTTTGATACAGTAACAAAAAGTGCCACGCCTATGTTAAGAGCTATATTTAATATGCTTAAAAACATCTGTGTCGACAATGTTTCCACGGCTTCTACATCTCTCATAATCTTAGACTGAAGACGTCCTGACTGCGTTTCCTTATGATATGATATAGAAAGCTGCTGTAATTTCCTTACCAGAGCTTTTCTAAGTCCTGTCTCCGCATATCTTGTTGCTAACGACTTGTATCTGGTATACAGATAATTCATCGGAACATTAAGTACAACCAGCGCAACCATTATACATGCCTGTATTATTATATTAGTTACTGTATCTGGTGCTCCACTTGTTATATCATTTATTATATTGGCCGTAACTATTGGCAGCACCCATACAGGTGCATGTTTAATAAAGAAGAATAATACAGCAAGAAAAAACTTGTTATAATTACCTTTATATAATCCAATAAGTATTTTTATAGGGTGTCCTTTATGTTTTCTATAACACTCAATAAACCAGCTTTCTACATCTATTCCTTTAGGTGCATGTAAATTCATTTTTCTGCCTCATTCTGGTTACATATAGTAACTTAATCTCTAGTCTCTTTCTATCTTGTCAACATTATCTGCAACTATTGCTTCTCCTACACAGCCATCTATATTGACGTTCTTTAATATAAGCTTTTCAACATTGCTTACTATAAGTCCCTGTCTGCTTGCTTCCTCACATCCAAGCATCATTGCAGCTACTCCCGGTTTTGCGTCCTTTGCATAACTAAAGTCAATATTCTCAAATGTTAACTTTTCCACTTTGCTTTCTGGCAATCCAAATATGTATGCACCTGCAACATGACAATTTTTGGCATTGATATCCCTGAATGTAAGACTTTTTATTGATGGTGTTCTGTCATCAACCGGAAGAGGCTTTCTTGAGCCAACATATTCTGTCTTTCCATCTGGATCACAAAAATAAAAGCTGTTAACTACAAATGGTGTCATAACATTATCCATGTCTATATTTTCAAATGATATATCATCTAGAACAGATAATTTACCTCTTCCTCTTCTTGTCTTTACTCTTAATCCCCTGTCTGTATTCATAAACAGACAATCCTTTATATGTACATCCTTCACGCCTGCTGCTATTTCACTTCCTACAGTAACAGCACCATGTCCGTCTCTCATGCAGCACTGGCGTACGACCATATTCTGTGTTGGTGTCTTTTCTTTCTGTGCCATATATATCTTTCCTGATTTGATTGCTATACAGTCATCTCCAACTGATATATATGTTCCTAAAACAAGTACATCTTCGCAGCTTTCAGGATCAAGGCCATCAGTATTATGTGAATTGGCTGGGTTGAGAATCTTAACATCTACAAACTTAAGATGCCTGCTAAAATATGGGTGTATTGTCCATGATGGTGAATTCTGCACAGTAATTCCATGCATTGTCACATTACTGCAATTATTAATGAAAAACAGTCTTGGTCTCCATGCAATATTTCTTACCTTGCAATTCTTCCACCAGTTATCATGAGTTGTACATCCATCTATCGTTCCCTCTCCTGTAATTGTTACATTTGAGCAGTTGATTCCACATATAATAGCAGAAAACATATCAAGAGGATTTCCCTCCCACGAACCAAGATTATAGTAGTCCGATTCATCATATGTTTCTATCTGTCCTGGAAGAATAGGGAATTTCTCTCTTTCAGTAAATGCTGAAAGTACTGCATCTTTCGCAAGTTCTAAAGTTAAATCATCTTTTAAGAAAATGCTGGATATTTTATATGTACCCTCTGGTACTAATACTCTGGAATTCTTAGGTGCTGCCATTATTGCACACTGTATGGCATTAGTATCGTCATGTATTCCATCACCAAATGCACCAAACTCTCTTACATTAAGCGTTACATATTCATAATCAGTTCTGAATTCTACTGGACCATATTCTTTTCCTGCATATCTGGCTACAATGCTATATTCTGTATCTGGCTTTAAACCATATATTGTTGTAACAACTTTATTGGTTTTAACCCATTCAGTTCCATTAACATATATGACGTATTCTTCCTTTGAGTAGAATTTTCCGCCATCATCAAGTTCAACGACTGCATTTCTTCCTGTTTTGATAATTAACTTTAATTCCATAATACACCCCCGTTGTTTCTTCCATAATCCTGATATTCCCTGTTTCTGATATACTCACTGTAAGCCATAATATAAGCTGCTGTATCAAATACAGATTCTTTGGATGCAACATGCTTATCTGTTGCCGACTTAAATATATTTTCTGCATTTTCAGAATATTTTTCTGTCTGAATCAGCTTCATTCGGCAGCCCTTCATCACGGCATATGAATATATAAGCTTAACTCTTTCTGAATCAATGTTATCTATCATTCTGTTTAAAGCTACAATTGTCTCTTTATACATACCTCTTAACGCTGCAAATATTTCATATAATGCCTGATCCATAACTTCTAATGTATCTGCTATTCCTGCGGCATATAAAGCAAGTTCATATACTGCATCTGCATCATTATGATTTGCTGTATCAGTAAACACTTCCTTATGTAATGAGTTATATTGAGCTATTATATCGTTATACTGCTCTTTTCCGCCATTTTTTGTCTCATAATTCATATAAAAACTAAGTATATTAAAGGCTATATCTAGACTTCTTCTGCCATCTGCTGTTTCAAAGAATCCAGCATCACATCTTGGCTGTTTATTAATCTGTTTTGCTATATTTATTGCTTCATCTTCTTTTCCAACACCATAACATACATTTCCACATATATATTTAGCATCATCTTTTGATTCATTTATTATATCATTAACTTCTTTTAATCCTGTATCAATCAATTCCTCGTACTCGCTGCTATGTTGTGCTTTATCTAATCCAGACAACGCATTCAGCATAAATGCTTTATCATAGCCCGTCATCTCCTCAAAACTGATTTCTTTTAATACATTGTTAATGTATCCTTTAATTTCAAAACTTTTATCCAACTCTTTTTCCTCCTTTTATTCTTTATTCAACAGGTTCATAATCAAAATAATCAAATTCAGCATACATCACGTTCTGATTATGCGAATACATCTCCTCAGACTTACTTCCTGCATACGCATACATGCCAATCATTGCTCCTGTAAAACGCTTTCCTTTTTTCAGACCTTCATCACTTAAATAGTATACATTATTAAGTACTGTAATCTTCTCATAGGCATCATCTTCATAGCTATATGAAAACGATCTTGTAAGATAATTTGTCTCAATTTTAAGATATATGTATCTTTGCTTTGAATCAATAACTATGGCATCATGATTGATAACTTTATCACCAATAACTTCAACAACCTTAAGCGTTAAATCTTCACTGGCATCACATTTGAACACACCGAATTTAAGGTATGTATTTTCATCATAATAGCACGTCAATCCACAATCCTGTCCGTATTTTAATACCGGAATACGCATTTTGGTCTTAACATTAAAGCGGAAATGCTGCTGTCTTCTAAGAAGAACATTTTTTGCTTTTATGCTATTAAGATCGTATTCACTGCCTTTAACCTTCACATATGAATTAGACAGTACTATACCATCCATTTCGGGAACTCTTGGGAAACACCAATCTGAGCCTAGATATGAGTTATTAAAATCATCATGTAAATTTTCTGCCCACACTTCTTCCGTAAGATCTGGCTTTATCTGTAAAACGCTTGGTCCATCCAGCTTATTAACTATTGGCCAGCCATCTGCTGTCCATGTTATAGGATCTAATGCTGTTTCTCTTCCAAGAACAGTGTATCCGTCCCCCATTGTACGTCCACACAGATACACCATGTACCATTGACCATTCTGAGTCATTACAGGCTTTCCATGACCACACCTCTGAATTGCTGCTTTTTCATCTTGCTGTCTCATTATTGGATTATATGGACATGGCTCATATATTCCCATGAGTTCCTTGCTTCTAGATACTGTAATTCTATGACCTGGTCCTGTACCGCCCTCAGCTTCAAACAAATAATAATATCCGTCTTTCTTTAATAAATGCGGTCCTTCCGGCGCTCTTTTATTATCTCCATAATACAACATAGTTGCTTTAGATATTTTTTTCGTTGCATCTTTGTTTAGCTCAAATATCCTTGCCCCTCTGTTAAGCAGCATATATCTTTTGCCATCGTCATCATTAAATATAGATGGATCTATTCCATCTTCATCTATTATTGCTGGTTTGGTATATGGTCCTTCCGGTCTATCTGAACTAACTACTATCTGCTTTCTGTACACTGTGCCATCATCATTGAGCCTGTATGTAGCAGTTATGTAAAACCGTCCATCATAATATGATATATCTGGAGCCCAGTATCCTCTTCCCCCTTCCAGATTATCTATTCCTGTCCATTCTGGATTAGTTATTGCATAACCTATTATCCTCCAATGAATAAGATCTCTGGAATGTGATACTGGAATACATGGATAATATATAAATGATGAATTAACCATATAATAGTCATTATCAACTCTTACGATTGATGGATCAGGAAAACATCCTGTCCGTATTGGATTATGGTAACAATCCTTTAAATCTGCTCCAACAACACTCTTAAAATATTGTTCAAGCTCAAAAAATCTATTCTGATGGGAAATTTCATATGGAGTGATAAGCTTATTATTTCCTTCTGTTGGAGACATTCCAACTCTTTCAACCAAATATCTGCACGACTCAACATTTCCGGACATTGCCGCATAATGAAGCATGCCATTATGATTGTTATCATATATGTTCATGCTTGCACGCGAATATTCAACAATATACTTTATCATATCAAGATTGCCTGTTTTAGCAATTAAAAACGGCATCATAATTCCGCTTGAATTAACATCATCTATACAACCCGGATTCTTTTCCAATATTCTCTTTACTTCACTTAAATTGTCGATATATATTGCATCCTCTAAGGTTCTGTTTGTATTCAACTTAATCCTCCACATTTTACATGTTATATTGCATATATTGTACCATCTATACCTTATTTATTCTACTATTTGACTCATAAACCCACTAAAAAACACTGTTTTTTAGTGTTGTATTAAGAAAAAAAAGGCGAATCCTTTCGGATTCGCCTAAATAATTCTTTAATTACTCCTTAACAGCACCTACGTTAACACCCTGTACAAAGTATTTCTGACAGAATGGATAGATGACCATGAAAGGAAGAATAGCAACGATAGTAGCTGCATTAGAGATTGTCTCTGGGTTAACAGCACCATCATTAGGAATATCACTATCAATAACCATACTTCTTAACTGAATCTGGAAGTTGTAAAGTGTATTCTTATTAATATATAACTTGAAGTTTGTATAATCATTCCAGAAGCTTACGGCGAACATCAAACCAATTGATGCAAGAGCAGCCTTTGAAAGAGGAAGTACAATCTTAAAGAAGATTCCCATTGGAGAGCATCCATCAATCTGAGCAGCTTCAAAAAGTGACTCAGGAATACCTTCAAAGAAGTTTCTCATAAGTACTAAGTTATATACGTTAATAGCCATTGGCAAAATAACAGCCCAAAGTGTATTGATCAATCCTAACTGCTTGATAACAAGGAACTTAGGAATCATACCACCATCGAAAATCATTGTGAACAGAAGCATATATGCGAAGAAGTTTCTTCCTGGCATATCCCACTGAATCAATACATAACCACCAAGTGTAACAACTAAAAGTCCAACGAATGTACCAATAATTGTTGTAATTACAGAGATAATGAATGGTCTATATAATGCTGATCTTGTTACAACAGCTGCATAACCGCCCCAAGAGAACTTCTGTGGCAACCATGTAAAGTTGTATGAAGAATAAGCATCAACAGAACTAATGATTACTCGGTAAATAGGAATCATGATTGCGCATGCAACAATTATAAAGAAGATTGCATTGACAATTGGGAATACTTTGAACTTTTTCTTTTTCTTTTTGTAAACTAATGTTGTATTATCACTCATTCTATTATTCCCTCCTATACAATTCCACGTCCACGTACTTTCTTACTTGCCCAGTTACAACCGAGAACTAAGATCATACCTACGAACGATTTAAATAAACCTACGGCAGTTGTATAACCATAATCTGAGTTACCACCGCTGAATGTCTTTGTATAAACATATGTCTGCAGAACCTGTGACTTAGAATATGTAATAGGTGACTGCAATACGAATACAGATTCAAAAAGGTTCATAACCTTAGCAAGGTTAAGAATGAATACTGTAATAATAGTATTAGCAAGTGCTGGTAATGTAATATAAATAAGTCTCTTGAATCTGTTAGCACCATCAATCTGAGCTGCTTCATAAAGATCCGGACTAATACCAGACAATGTAGCTAAGAATAAGATTGTTCCCCAACCTGTATCCTTCCAAACATTCATCACATAGAATGTTCCACGCCAATATGCTGTACTGTTCATGAAATCAATTGGACCATTAATTAATCCCATATTTATAAGAATTGAGTTGACTGGCGCATTGTCATAAGGAGCCAGCATCATCTTAAATACTGAAGCAACAACAACCCATGACATGAAGTGAGGAAGATAGATAATTGTCTGAACTGTCTTCTTGAAAATCATGTTTGTAATTTCGTTCAAAAGAAGCGAAATAACAACGGCTGCGCCTGTATTTAAGAACAACTTAATAATTGACAAAATTAATGTATTTCTGAATGCCTGCCAGAAATAAATATCATTTGTAAACATAGTTACAAAATGGTAAAGACCCATGTAATATGGATTACCTATGATATAACATGTGAATGCATAACGGCATCCAAGCATTGGCCAGTAATTAAATAAAAGAATCATTATAAGTACTGGTAAAAACATGAGGTAGAAACCTCTGTAATAGTACATCTTTGTTGTGATGCTCTGGTTAAGTGAGTTAGAAAGATACTTAGAATCTACATTAAGTTCTTTCTTGAATGGCTTTACGATATCAATAAAGCATCCTGCCACGGCAATTACAAGACCGATTGCAAGAATAATAAGACCACATCCAATATGATATGTGTTCTTTCCATATCCATTACTAAGGATATCCATAAGATTATGTGGAACATAATTAAGTCCACCACCAGCAACCTTACCCTCTACACTGTTGAAATCAAATGCAAAGAATGAAACTGCTGTAATAATTGTTGCTAATGCACTTGTAATAATTGAGAAGAATTCTTTTCTAGCAACAATAAGAATAATACCAACAACGATACATGCAATGAATAAATACCACATTACTGGCATACTGATATTCATGTAGCTGAAAGCATATGCCTTAGGATATACACCCTCCTTAAGTTTCGCACTTGACTGTACGAATGGTAAAAGGCTGGCAATAAGCATTATTATAAGTCCGATGATGGCCATCAATTTAATATTTCCCTTTGGCTTGCCTACTACTGCACCGCACTTAGGGCATATTTTAGCCTTCTTAGGAAGCTCTGTGTTACAAGATGGACACTGCATTTTTTTACCTTCTTTCCTAATTTTTTATCGTATGCCTACCAAATAAATTTCATAAGCAAATCTTTTTTTCAATACAAGCGGCGCGGATTTCTCTGCGCCGCCGTACTGATATTTAATGCCGAAGCATTATAATTTACATAAAGTCAAATTACTTTGTCTCTAATGTCTCGTTTAATGACTCGATAACAGCGTCAACCTTAGCGCCAACCTGCTTCTTGTAGTCAGCCATTGCATCATCATATGACTTCTCACCAAGAATTACCTGAGAAAGTGCTTCAAGTCTCTTTGTGTTGATCTCTGTGATGTTGTTGTTAAGAACCTCTGTAGCTGTAAGAGGAGTAGCGATCTGGCTGTTAGCATTGAACATCTTATAGTTCTCTGTGATGATTGGATCTACTGAAGCGTTACCTGGATCAGTCTTGTCACCAAATGTAGCAATTGCTAAGCTCTTATCAATGTGGTTCTTAGACATAAGCTTTGTGTTATCCTCTGGAGTTGGAAGGAAGTGGAACTGACCTTCTGTATAAGTCTTACCAGCATCTTCTTTACCCTTTAATGTAACTGTCTCAGCCTTGTCATCCCAGTGAGTTCCCTTAGCACCATACTGCCATGCAACCTGAACATCACCACCATCAAGCATTGTATCGATGAAGTACTTGAAGATTCCTTCAGCCTTACCATTCTCATATGCCTTGTATGTGATACACCAAGCTGTTGCAAGACGCTCTGTATACTTACCAAGTTCCTTAACTGGCTTAATAGCGATTACCTTATCAGACTTATCAGCGATAGAGTTCTGAAGTGTATAAGCCCATGTACCAGCCCAGTATGTAAATACTGCAGACTCTGTTGACTTATCCTTAGAATTCCACTTCTTACGAGCATCTGATGTTGACTGGTTCTGTGATGATGGATCAAGAATCTTATCATCTACAGCAGTCTTAAGTCTTGCCATAGCGTTCTTCATAGCATCCTCAGAGAATCCATCCTTGTACTCACCTGACTTAGAATCATAGTAGAATGTGAAGTTAGCATCCTGATAGAATTCTGGAAGGTAGTTTGTGTATGGAGCCTCAGGTGTACCTGAGTTACCACCTGCTACGAAACCTGAACAAGAAATAACGAAGTTCTTGTTGTCTGAAGAAGCCTGCATCTTCTTAAGCATATCATAGTACTCATCAAATGAAAGTGTCTGATCTGCAACCTTCTCTGGATCATATCCAGCAGCCTTTAAGTAAGAAGACTTAATGTATGTACAGCATCCGTTACCACGGGCTGGAGAGAATCCATAAAGTGCCTTCTCACCTGTTGGTCCAGCAACTACATTAGCTGCCATAACTGATTCTGCAACATCTGTAAGTCTGCCAGAGTTCTTTGTTGCTGACTGATCCCAAGCTTCTGTCATATCCCAAAGATAACCATTAGATGCGAAGTTAGCAAGGTAATCTGCACCAAGAAGAACTACATCAGGAATATCGCCTGAAGCAAATGCGTTCTTTACTGAATCATAGTAGCTTGAATGTTCTGGACGAACCCACTCAATATCAAGTCCTGTAAGTTCTTTGTAGTAATCATAGAACTCCTGAGCTCCGTTTGATTCCTTAACTACAGTTCCGTCAACCATAACTCTGAACTGTCCTGGCTTCTCAACTGAAGCCCAATCAACTGTCTCCTTCTCCTTCTTTGTTGTGTTGCCTGATCCACAAGCAACGAGACCCATTACTGAAGTAAGTGTTAAGCCTACTGCAGCAAACTTCTTTAATGTCTTTTTCATAAACCTTAAAACCCTCCTTAATTTGGTTCGCGAGGTGACAAACCCCGTGTCGTGTTTTTGACATAGATATATTATCATTTTTGTACTATTTTAACAAGGCTAATTTTAACAAATCTTGTATTTTTTTTGCTCTTTTTGTGAAAACCCTGAATTCATGCGGCTTGCGGGATACGTATTTTTTTAACTTTTTATGAATTTTTGTTCATAATTATTTTATAAGAATAGTTTTTCTTCGTATAATTGTTACATTTTTATGTTAAATATGCACTATCTGCTTAAAGTTTTTTATCACTTTTTATATCACTTTTACATATTAAGCTCATAATTTTACAAAAAGCGACCATCTCATTGTTATTTTTTACTACTGTTAATTATTTATTCACAATTTCTATATGGATAATGTTCCATCTTCTTTACGATACATCTTAACATGCCGGGTATCCCTTAATTTAAGTTTTCCCGCTGATAATTCTGTTAGTTTATTCTGAAATGTATTTTCCGTATCTATATCCATCATCAGTTCAAAAGTCACATTCTCTGAATAATCTGTTGATATGATTGTAATACTATACTGGCTGCACAGATGCTGGATCTTTCCAACATATGTATAATCCACATCTATATATGTTTTTGCGCCATCTATCAATTCACCTGTTTCCGAGTCATCCAAGGCCTCTTTAGCTGCCATGCTGTATGCCCTGACAAGTCCTCCTGTTCCAAGCAGAACTCCTCCAAAATATCTTGTTACAACACAAAGGCAGTTTCCCATTCCATTACCAGACAGCACTTCTAATATAGGTTTGCCTGCTGTGCCTGATGGTTCTCCATCATCTGAAAATCTTTGTATCTGGTTATCTTTATCATTTCCTATTATATAAGCATAACAGCTGTGCCTGGCATCCCAATATTTCTTTTTTATTGCTGCTATTATCTGTACAGCCTGTTCTTCAGTTTCAACATTGTATACGTTTCCTATAAATCTTGACTTCTTCTCTATTATTTCTGCATTTCCGCCCTTTATAATTTTTTTCATATATATCCTCTCTAAAGAATGTCTTTCTTCTTATTGTTTGCCTGCTTTTTCCTTTTATGATATAATATCATGAATTCAATAAGGAGGACAATATATGAATTATGGTGGTAACGGCATAAAACAAAAGAAGAAACTGCTTAATTCAGCTACTACCAAGCTGGGCACCAAATTAGGTATATTTTTCATAAAGCTTGCTCTTGTTGGAGCCATTGCGGTTGTTGTCGCCGGATCATGTCTGGCATTCGGTTCATTTCAGGGCATAATTGAGAGTGCCCCTGATATAGCTTCAATAAGTGTTTCACCCGAAGGATTTGCCACTAGGATTTATGATTCTGATGATAACGAAATCCAGGCCTTGTCTACAGCTGGTTCTAACAGAACATATGTAACTATTGACCAGATCCCAAAAGAACTACAGCATGCTTTTATTGCTATCGAAGATGAACGTTTTTACGAGCATAATGGTATAGACATGAAGGGTATATTAAGAGCTGCCTCAATTGCAGTCTCTAATGGAGAAATGTCACAGGGTGCAAGTACCATAACTCAGCAGCTGTTAAAGAATAATGTTTTTAATGCATACAATGAATCTACTATCGAAAAGATTAAAAGAAAGGTTCAGGAGCAGTATCTTGCAGTTAAACTGGAAACTGTAATGTCAAAGGATGAGATACTTGAGAATTATCTTAATACCATTAACCTTGGAAATGGATACTATGGCGTACAGGCTGCTGCAAACGGATATTTCAATAAGGATGTATCTGAACTTACTATCAGCGAATGTGCTGTTATTGCTTCTATTACCAAAAGCCCTACGGGTCTTAACCCTATAAGACATGCAGAAAGAAACAGAGACAGACAGAGTCAGGTTCTTTATAACATGAAGGATCAGGGATATATAACACAGGAAGAATATGATACAGCTATCAATGATGATGTGTACGCAAGACTCGAAGGCATTGAACTGGCAGGAACAAGTTCCACTACTTATTCGTACTTTGTAGATGAGCTCATCAACCAGCTTACCAATGATCTTATGACTCAGAAGGGTTATACCGAAGCACAGGCTACCAATATGATTTATCGTGGTGGTCTTCAGGTATATTCAACCCAGGATACAATGATGCAGGAAGTTGCTGATGATGTGATCAATAATCTTGATAATTATAATGATAACACTCATTTTTCAATCAACTATTCTCTTTCCGTAAAAGAAAAAGATGGCACATACTCTTATTACTCTCACAACACTATGCTTAACTGGTATAACAAGACACAGGGAAATACCAGTTTCAATCTTACAATGACAGATGAGGATGCCGCCCAGGGATATGTTGATGCTTATAAAGAAGCTATGCTTGCTGATGGTGGCGAAGTGATTTCGGAAAATCTCAGTTATACGATTCAGCCACAGGTTTCATTTTCAATCATTGAACAGTCTACAGGACAGGTTAAAGTCATGGTTGGAGGTCGTGGTGATAAAACACTTAACCGAAGCCTCAACAGAGCATCTAATGATGTAACAAGACAGCCTGGTTCAAGTATTAAGCCTCTTGTTGCTTACGGACCTGCTCTTGATCTTGGAACATTCACTCTTGCATCTGCAATTGATGATGCTCCATATTATTATAGTGGAACAGATGCCAAGCTTGTAACTAACTATACCAAAGGTGAATACCGTGGATTAATTACATTAAAGCAGGCACTTACTATTTCACAGAACGTACCTGCCGTAAAGGTTCTCACTGCAATAACGCCTCAGGTTGGTTATAATTATCTTGAGAAGTTCGGACTTTCAACACTTGTTTCACCTAAGAACGCAATCAATGGTTCTCATGATGTTGTACAATCCCTTGCACTTGGTGGTATGACAAGAGGTGTTTCTAACATTGATATGTGTGCAGCTTATGCAGCAATTGCTAATAAAGGCGTATATACAAAACCAGTGTACTACACTAAGGTTCTTGATTCTGAAGGAAATGTGATTATTGACAATTCTGTTCCTGAAACACACAGAGTTCTTAAGGAAACATCTGACTGGCTTTTAATTCAGGGACTCCGTTCTGTAGTAACATCAGGTACAGCTGTTGCAGCAGGTTTTTCTAACCAGCCGGTTGCAGGTAAGACTGGTACAACACAGTACGACAGCGACAGATGGTTCTGTGGATTTACACCTTATTACACAGGAGCGATATGGGTTGGTTATGATGATAACTCAAGAGCTTTAGGCGGAGTTGTCAACCATAGTTATCTGTGGAGAGTAATAATGCAGCAGATTGATTCAAATCTTGGTCTTGAGACAGGATCATATGAGCAGCCTTCAGGAATTGTAGAAGCTTCTGTCTGCTCTAAGTCAGGATTACTTCCTGTCGAAGGTCTGTGTGATAATGATCCATCAGGCAACTGTATCATTACTGAATATTTCTCAGAAGATACAGTTCCTACTGAGTATTGTACAACACATACAAAAGTAACTTTCTGTAATGACTCTGGAAATATTGCCACCTCAGGCTGCCCTAACACAACCACTAAGATAATGGTTAAAAAAGCTGCTGCAACAAGCCAGCTTGGCGGTGATTCAGAATTTAAGACATGGGATGCTGACTATACAATAACTGATGAACAGTTATCTAAGCTATGTACTTTGCACAACAATGCAAAGCCAGGTACAACCACTCCTACAACAGGAAATAGTACCAGCCAGGCAACCACAGCTGCAACTAAGGAAAACAATACTTCCGGTACAACAAGCACTGCAACAACTAAAGCAGCATCTGAAAACGAACCAAATACTAAAGCAACTGTTAAACGGCCTTAATCAAAAAAGATGTCACACCCAAATTTGTGGTGTGACATCTTTTTTATTGGTCTTTTATTATTCTTTTTTCATCTTAGGATCAAACACCAGTGATGCCAGAAATCCAAACACCAGTGCCGCCGAGACTCCTACTGCACATGCTGTAAATCCTCCTGTGAACAACCCCAGCAGCCCCTGTTCATCCACCGCCTTTTTCATTCCTTTCCACAACACATTTCCAAAGCCAGTCAATGGCACTGTTGCTCCTGCTCCGGCAAATTTTGCAAATGGCTCATAAACCCCAACAGCTCCAAGCACTATTCCGGTTGTAACAAGTATAACCATTATCCTTCCAGGCATAAGCTTTGTCTTCTCCATAAGTATCTGTGTAAGTACACATATTATTCCGCCACACATGAACGCTTTTACATACTCCATATACTTAAAGTTCCTTTCTTTCAAGAATTACACCATGAGCTATTCCAGGCACACTTTTACCCTCATTAAAACTCACTGTGGATAATAATGCTCCCGTCGGCACGAACAATACTCTTTTATATTCTCCTGATAAAAGCTTTTTAATTATAAATGTATTAAGAACTACTGCACTGCATCCACATCCGCTTCCACCTGCACATTTAGTATTGCCTTCATATATGATCATTCCGCAATCATACAGTTTGTCCTTTAAGCCAAAACCTTTTTCTTTCAGAAGATCTGCCAGTATCTGATTACCAATACTGCCAAGATCCCCTGTAAATATATAATCATAATAATCTTCATTTATTTCCAGATCTTTAAAATTCTGTGCTATAACATCTGCTGCCGCAGGTGCCATACAAGCCCCCATATTCATAGAATCTTTAATTCCATAATCAACAATTTTCCCAGTCGTTATACCCTTTACCACAACACACGGACTGCCTTGTGGCAAATGAGAAGAAAGCACATATGCTCCACATCCTGTAACAGTCCATGTTGATGCATAAGGTCTCTGGTTACCATACTCAAGCGGATACCTGAACTGCTTTTCAGCACTTGCAAAATGGCTTGATGCCGCTGCTATAACATGTTCCGCATAACCTGCATTAATGCACATTGCTCCAATAGATATAGCTTCTCCGATTGTCGAGCATGCTCCATACAGGCCAAACAACGGAATATTATATTTTACAAGTCCAAATGATGTCGCTATAAGCTGCCCCAGCAAATCTCCGGCATATATATAGCTTATATCTTCTGCTGATAATCCACTCTTAATAAACAGCTTGTCCACTGCCAGCTCCTGAAGTCTGCTCTCAGCCTCCTCCCAGCTGTCAGTTCCAATCATATCATCCTCTGCGACAAGATCAAATTCCTCCCCCAATGGTCCTTCCGCTTCCTTTTTGCCTGCAACTGTAGCTCCACAGCTTATATATACATCATTCTCAAATATCAGACTCTGTTTTCCAACCATATTGTTCCTCCAAGGTTTATAATAATCGTCTGATAATAGTCTGTCCCTGTATTATATAATTATGCATTACTTATAAAATATATCCTCAACTCATCATTTAACAAGAATATCCAGAGTATGCGCTGCTGCCCCCATAATATCCATCCTCTCGCATGTGGCAATATGATACTTATAAAACATCTCCAGCTCTTCATCATCAAGCTGGTTAAGATATGGTCTTATATAATTAGCTGGTCCGTCAGGAGTTATTATCTTGTAGCGATTCAGTCCTGCTAAACTATTAAGCCGTTCTATATCTTCGAGCCTTACATAATCATACAGATCCTCCGGCGAAGATACTGTATGAAAATCATCTGTCAGCCTGCCTGATTCCATGCATTCTTTTATATGCCGTTCTTTAAATGCATATGTAATAATGCCGTATTCATTCATAACATATGCAACAAGGATATATCCTCCCTGTTTCGTTATACGGCCTGCCTCCTTTAGGGCCTTTAATTTATCCTCATCTCCAAACAGGTGATACATAGGTCCAAACAACAATGTAATGTCAAATGTTTCATCTTCAAAGCGCTTTAATTTAAGGGCATTGCCCTGATACGCCTTTACCGTTGAATTCTTTGATTTAAGTATTCCAAGATTGTGTCTGACAAGTTCCACTGCTGTCACATCATAGCCTTCATTGGCAAGTGCAACACTGTATCTGCCTGTTCCAGCTCCAATATCCATTATCTTGATATCATCGCGCCCATTGTCTTTAAGCATCTGTATACATCTGTGGATATATTCCATAGATGTTCTGTACTCTATCTGTCCATGTCTTGAAACAAGCCTTTTTTCTTCATTAAATTTATTATAATAATCTTCTAAATACGTACCCATCAGCTTTCCTTCCTCAAAATGTATTCTTTGCGCTCATTATAGCACATTTATCAGCTTTAATGCCCAGTATATTACACCTGCACACCAGCTGAAAAATATTCCGTATAATATAACAGGTCCGGCTATTGTAAATATCTTGCAGCCAATGCCAAATACCCTGCCCTCTTTCTTGTATTCAATTGCCGGCGCACATACACTATTAGCGAATCCCGTTATAGGAACAAGACTTCCAGCTCCGGCAAATGTTGTAATCGAAGGGTAAATATTAAGACCTGTAAGAATGACACTTGCCAGAACAAGAATCAAAGTCGTATACGAAGCAGCCTCTGTATCTGGCACTCCTGACTTCCTGCATATCACAAGAATTATCTGCCCACATACACATATTAATCCGCCAACAACAAATGCTTTAAAACACTTCAACGCACAATTCCCCTTTGGTGTCATGTTCTCAACATATGCATTATAACTTTCATTTCTTTTCTCAACATCAACCGGTTTGTCTTTATTTTCTGTAATTTTTTCTGACATATTCTCACCTCTCTAAAGATTAATCTGATTATTACACATCAATATAAAAACAGATAGTATACAAGCTGCCCAAGCGCCTTTCCTGCTGCTATACACGCTACAATAAATCCAAGTCCGGCACCAGCTTTAGCCCTGTGAATAAATATCGGAAGCCCTTTCATTGCCTCTGCAAGGCTTATAAGAAATGTTCCGACAAATATTCCGGATATCAGTCCGAATATAATACATCCTGCAGGTCCCACAGATACATGCCACCCCAATACATATATAAGATTGGCTGCCGACGCTCCAATTATTATAAACTCTTCATATATCCGCACTTCTCCGGCTGTATTGCTCACATCTGCATATCTGTTTATAACACCTACAGTTGTGATTAATGAAAATAGTCCGGCTGCCGTTATAACACCCGAAAATGCCCCCATAAGTGCAAGAAGTATAATCATTTGCCCACCTGCTCTTTCCCTTCATATTTCCTGTCAATAACTGAATCTGTGACATCTTTATTATATTTATCCATTTCTACCTCTAAAGGAGTTGGAGCCTTTGACAGCTTGTGTCCGGCAAAATGATCATAGAATACTACAATTCCAACAAATAATCCTATTGCATAAGCAACCTCCATAATATTTGACGATTCATAAGATGATGCTCCGAAAAGCCCATATATTCTGTCAAATATATCCGTTGTGCTTACGTCATTGTTATATGCTATTATTCCATATCCGCTTCCTATCATGGTTATAATGCATACAAAGAATACTTTTATCCAATGCCCTGCATTTTTGCTGCCATGCTTTTTATACTGTACAATAAAATCACTGTCTCCAAGGCACTCTATATCTGCATCCGGCACTTCATTCCTTATTATCTCAACAACATTTAATGCATCATATACCTTTGTTTCATAAATACCTGTTTCAAAATGTGCAAGCTCCAGTTCTTCTATTTTCTTTTTTAACTGATTATTTTCACAATAAATTCCCGCGACATCCGATATATACGCAACTGGTTCTTCCACACTATTCTGCTGTTTTATTTTGATATATATTTTCTCGGACATTCTGTTCCCCATTTCTGCATATATTTTCTTATCTGTTATTATTAATCATTTTGGAATTATTATTCATCTTTAGGCAAAAAGCCGTTTCCTCATGCCTGCTAATATTCTTTTTTCCATTCTCGAAACCTGAACCTGTGATATTCCAAAACAATGTGCAACCTGCATCTGGGTATAATCCTCAAAATATCTCATTCTGATGAGCTGCTTTTCTCTTTCGTTAAGACTATCCATCAACTCATTAAGTGCCACTCTTCCTGATACATCTTCTGACAGGTCTCCTCCCTGTTCAAGCCTGTCCATTATCATTATCTCGTTTCCATCCCCCTGATATATGGTTTTATATATTGATTCAATCTCCATGGAAGCTGACATTGACAGTGTTATATCTTCAACTGACAGACAGCTTTCTTTAGCTATTTCTTCAATTGTTGGCTCTTTCCCATATTCTTCTCTTAATTTCTGTGCAGCACGCATACTTTTAGCTGCATTTTCCTTTATCGTCCTGCTTACTTTAACAATACCATCATCCCTTAGAAAACGTTTTATCTCCCCCGTAATCATAGGTACTGCGTATGTTGAAAATGCGACCTCCATTTCCAGATTAAAATTATCAATTGCTTTAATAAGTCCTATACATCCTATCTGAAAAAGATCTTCCTGCTCTATTCCCCTTCCCTTAAATCTCTTTATTATATTCCATACCAGTCCGAGATTCTCTGTTACCAGAGTTTCTCTGGCAGCCTTGTCTTCCTTGTGTGCTTTGGCAATCAATTCCTTGGTACGATCCACAGTCTGATCCATAGCATCACATCCTATTCTTTATTCCCCTATTCTTTTTCTCATAAGAACCGTGGTTCCTTTTCCCGGTGCAGATGCAACCCGTAAATCATCCATAAATGCCTCCATAAACGAAAATCCCATCCCGGATCTTTCCTGTTCTGGCTTCGTTGTATACAATGGTTCCATTGCCTTATGAACATTATCTATACCAACTCCGTCATCATGAACCTCAATTATTACCTGATTCTGTATACTTTTCAGTCTCATTCTTACCTTGCCGTTCTGATTTGCATAGCCATGCACTATAGCGTTAGTTACTGCCTCTGATACCGCTGTTTTTATATCCTGTACTTCCTCCATGGTAGGGTCCATATATGTAACAAATGCTGCCGCAGTTACCCTTGCAAATGCTTCATTTTCAGACTTTGCATCAAATAATAATTCCACGCTGTTATTTTCTATCATTGTATTTCCTCCGCCCCTTTAAGTTCATATATATTAACTATCTTATGCAATCCAGAAATCAGAAGTATACGTCTGACACTTTCTGTTACTCCTATTATTGTTATGTCTCCCATATCGCGTATCTTCTTGTATCTTCCCATTATCAGGCCTATGCCTGCACTATCCATAAAATCTACTCTCGTAAAATCAAATACTATATGTTTTACACCGCGCTCATCAATTATTCCGTCAATAACCTCCCTCATTTCATCTGCCAGATGATGATCCAGCTCAGCGTTCATTCTTATTATCAGCTTATCATTATCTACCATGTATATATAATCTGTATGTAAAAGGTCCTCCTGCATCTGTAATTCTTTATCCATTTCTATTCCACTCCTGACTATTTTTGATTGCAAAAACCCCTGACAGAATCATTATCTGTCAGGGGTTATCAAATCGTACTTTATTAGTGTGAACTTACATATTCATTAGCTTCTTTATAATATCCGCTTGTTGGATAATCGTCCACAATATATTTGTAGTATTTCTTTGCATCATCAGTCTTGGCAAGTGCAACATAAGACTTAGCTGCATAATATGCTGACTCAGCACTATTATTACATTTGTATGCTTTCACAAGATTGCTTGCTGCCTGCTCATAATTAGACTTATAATACTCTGTTATACCAGTATTATAAAATGTCTGTGCAGCTGATGGAAGCGTGGCCGTTGCTATTGTATTGTACAATGTTTTGGCAGAATCACTAGGAAGAGCACTGACATCCACATCAACTATCTTTTCCGCTGCAAGTGCCGAATTATTGGTTATATACGCGTTAGCTGCCTCTATTACTGCTATAAGAAGCTTATTACTTCCTTCTGTTCCATTAACAGTATTAAGCTGTTCCTCAAGTGCATCCTTCTGTGCCTTAACATCTTCATAATCTTTCTGAAGTGAATTAAGCTCAACATTTCCCGATGACAGCTGTTCACTGTATTTCTGTATGCTATCCTTGTATTCCTGGGTAAGTCCCTTGTTTCTTGCCGGTACTATTAAGAACCATATCAGCGCTGCTCCTATTACAACGCCGACAAGAACATTGATTATAGTTATCGCACCATTACTTGGTTCTTTATATGATGATCTTGGAACAATTACATCATTACCGCTTAATGGTTTCTTTTCTATAATCTTTTCTTTCCTCTTAGGCAAAAATGTATTAGAAGTATCAGCTTTCTTAGCAGCCGTTCTCTCAGCAATCTCTTTAATATACATCTGCGCCAGGGTATTATTCTTATCTATCGCAAGCACAGCATTAAGCAGCTTTCTGGCTCTTGCAAGTTCATCCTGCTTAATATATATCAATGCAAGAAGAAGATGTGCCTTTATCAGCTGTGGATTGTTGGTTACAACCTTTTTTAACTGAATAACTGCCATATCTATATTGCCTTCTTTAGCGTATTTAAGAGACTGATTATACTTTTTAATGGTTCCTGTTATCATTTCAAATCTGTTCTGATTAGTCTGTATTCTTTTAATGTAGCTTCCAGCAACATTGTCCTGTGGTGCAAAATTCTTACTCACAACCCACTGACTGAGCGCTTCAACCACATCTCCCATCTCACAATATACAAGTCCAAGCAGATTTCTTGCATTTGTGTTATATTTGTTAATCATAAGACTGACTTTTAAACTCTCTACAGCTCCTGTAAGATCTCTTACTCTTGCTTTATACAGGCCCGCATTATAATATGCATCTGAAGCCCTGGCTGTCCGCTTATATACCGCAACATTCTCTCCACACTTAGGACATGTGTCATTATCGGTAAGGAGGCTTCCACATTTAAAACATCTCATACGTCCACCTCTCAACTATTTATCTGTATTCTTATCGCCGATTATCTTAGATATAAGATCTGTAATATCCGGTACATCATTGTTATATATAGCATCTTCAGCATCTTCTACTTCAAGACTTGGCTGAAATTTCTGTATCTCTTCGTCAAAATTAATCATACTTCCTCCTGTAATCTGTTTCCCAGCACTTTCTTTACATCTCCCACAAGATACAAAGAACCTGTTGCAAACATTAATCCATTATCCCATCTTTCCAGAGCCTGTCCCACATCATCACACACCTGTACCATTACCTGTGAATCTGCAAGATTCTCCCTGAATACATTCTCAATTATATCTGCCGAAAGCTTCCTGACACCGCCTGTAACAGTTACAAGCACCCTGTTAAAATGCTTACAGCAACATAGTATCTTAACCATCTCTTCGTAATTCTTATCACTAACCACTGAAAACAGAAGTGTAGCTGGCTGCATCTTTTCATCTTCATACATACTGTCTACAGATTCCACAAACGCTTTAATTCCTTGCGTATTATGAGCTCCATCAACATAAAGATTATGCATCACCTTTTCCATTCTTCCTGACCAGTGAGTCTGTAAAAGTGCTTCTTTTACCAGCTCGCGCGATAAATGTATGCTGCCGCTTTCTTCAAGCACCGCACATGCTGTCAGGGCAATACATGCATTCTCAATCTGATATAATGCACTGGTACTTATTCTAAAGCAATCATTCTTATAATACTCATTATCAACGAAAAAATCAATATAACCATGACTATTTTGTATCATCCGGTATGACTTATTATCTACAGATATGCACCTGCTGTTACAAAAGCCTGCTCTTTCAGCCACAACTTTCCTTACCCTGTTATCATTTGCGCAAAACACTACAGGCACGCCTTCTTTAATTATCCCTGCTTTCTCTGCAGCAATTTCTTCAATGGTATTCCCAAGTATTGCAGTGTGTTCAAGTGATATAGTTGTTATAACGCTTATAAGAGGAGCACTTACTGTATTAGTTGCATCAAATCTTCCCCCAAGACCCGTCTCCATAACAACATAATCTACTCTGTTCTTTTTAAAAATATATAATGCCATTCCAAGTATATAATCAAAATATGCCAGCTGATCTGTCCGCATACTTTCTACTTTCTCATATGCCTCCACAAATTCTTCTTTTGATACAGGCTCATTATTTATCTGTATACGCTCCCTTATATCAACAAGATGTGGTGATGTAAAAAGTCCTGTTTTATATCCGTTCATCTTTAGAATCTGTGCAATATATGCGCATGTTGAACCTTTTCCATTAGTTCCGGCTATATGTATTATTTGCAAATCTTTTTCGGGATTTCCCATATCTCTAAGAAGTTTCCCTGCCCTTATCACACCTGTATCTTTGGCAAACTGTCCAATACTGTCAATTCTGTCAACTACTTCTTCATATATCATATTTTAATATGCCCTTTTCTGTATTGATGTAATCATCCTGCCTTCATAACCTATAACTGCTGTCTTTTTATCCGCGGCATATGCATATATATATTGTTCATCACCCGTTACTGCTTTTATATCAGACGAATCATGAGCTTCCTTGATCATTTCCTCTATATGCATAATCTCTTCTGTTTGAAATTGTCTCACAACATCAAAAAAAACATTTTCATCAAAACTGAATCTGAAAAAGAATGCCTGCCACTTAAGCTGTAATGCTTTTGCCCTGTTACTGGTCTGTTGCTGTACAGACTCATTTACTTTCTCCTGATACTTATCAGCAGTCTGTAATCTTGATAATATATCCTGTATGTCTTTTTCTGTTTCTGATAATCTCTTCCTTTTCCTTTCACATTCCTGTTCTAATCTGTCCATACCACGTTTCGTTTCGTTAACCACGGCATAATATTTTTTGGATTCATCTTCTGTTTTTCTTCCCTTTATGTAATCGTCTTTCTTATCCTCAAGTTCTGAAAATGTTTCCTTAATCTCTGTAAATCTTCTATCCGTTTCCTCATATTTTGAGATTTGCTCTTCTTTTTGTTTTTCCTTGATTTCTAATTCTTTTTGAAGCTTGTTATAATTCTTTTCAGCTGTCACAGCTTCCCTGCATTTAAGTTCATATTCCCTATAGCTTTCTTTTTCCGCCTCAAGCTTGTCCGCTGTGATGTATGACGGAAGCAGTTCTGTTGGAGCATATAATTTTCTGTTTCCTGCTTTACTGATTTTCCATATAACTGCCGCAGCCTGTATCTTAGAAATACGTGTCATATTCTTCACTGCCTGATACATTGTTTTAATCTGTGCTTCTGTAGCTTTGAAAGCATCTTCCCCAAGAAGTTCTATTACCTCATCAAGTCTGGATATACTCCCCTGTTTCACTATGGAATCTATTATTCCTTCCCCATTAAATTTCTGTGGCGAAAGTATTTTCTGCACCTGCCTCTTCGTCTCCATTGATGCAAGTCCCAGCTTTCTGCTCACTATATCCCCATACTCTTTCTTCTGTATCTGTGACAATCCTGTCATGGTATTCAGCAGATTATTTAAAAATGCATTGTTATATTTTATGCCAATCTGCTCTATTTTATGTGCAGGAGTCATGTATTTATTAATACCACATGCTGCCGCAGCCTCATCTGTCAGTATACGGGATAATTCTTCATGAGATTTTTCCTCTATCTGTATTCCTGGTGCAAACTCTCTGCATAAGTCATACATTTTTTCTTTTAACAATATTTCCAGCTGTTCTTTATTCTCTGACTTATATCTTATGTGGTCTTCTTTTACTATGTCAGCAACCTTTCTGGCTTCATATTCTATAGTATTCTTAATTCCAAATGTTTCTGTAAATGTATTAGCTATATCTACCAGACCCGCCAGAAATCTGTGTCCTGTTTCTTTAACAGCATTAGGCAGGTTAACATTATCAAGAAGAGCTATCTGTATTCTTAATTCATCTTCACTAAGTTCAGGTATGTATCTGAATATATCCGCCATATTGTCAACCTCCTATAATCTGTTTTTGTACTATCTTATCATATTTATATCTTAATGGTAATAATATTGCAAAAATCCGCATACAGGCATGTACCTCAGGCACTCCCATATGCGGATAATATCTTTACTTATAAGTTATATGCTGATTAGCACACACCCTGTGCAAGCATAGCGTCAACAACCTTCTCGAAACCAGCGATGTTAGCACCAGCAACATAGTCTGTCTTTCCACCAACTGTCATATCATATCTCTTAGCAGCATCTGAAATGTTAGCGTAAATTGTTTCCATGATTCCCTTAAGCTTTCCATCAACTTCTTCGAATGTCCATGAAAGTCTTTCTGAGTTCTGGCTCATCTCAAGAGCAGATGTAGCAACACCACCAGCGTTAGCAGCCTTACCACCTACAAAGAGAACACCATTCTCCTGAAGATACTTAGTAGCTTCTAATGTTGTAGGCATGTTAGCACCCTCTGTTACAGATACAACACCGTTAGCAACAAGCATCTTAGCATCTTCGATGTCTAACTCGTTCTGTGTTGCGCATGGAAGAGCAAGATCTACCTTATACTGCCATACTCCGTGCTCACCATTCTGCTTAGCAAAGTACTGAGCTGATGGCTTAGCAGCTGCATATTCTGTAAGACGTGCTCTCTTAACTTCCTTAACTTCCTTAAGAAGTGCAACATCGATTCCTTCTGGATCATAAATCCATCCTGTTGAATCTGAGCATGTAACAACCTTAACGCCTAACTGCTGTGCCTTCTGGATAGCATAGATAGCAACATTACCTGAACCAGATACAGCTGCTGTCTTGCCCTCAAGTGACATTCCATTGTCCTTCCATAAAGCATTAGTAAGGTATAATAAACCATATCCTGTAGCTTCTGTTCTTGCAAGTGATCCACCATATGTAAGTCCCTTACCTGTAAGTACGCCTTCAAATGTACCACGGATTCTCTTATACTGACCGAACATGAATCCGATTTCTCTTGCACCTGTTCCGATATCACCAGCTGGAACATCAATATCAGCACCGATATATTTGTAAAGTTCTGTCATAAAGCTCTGGCAGAATGCCATGATTTCTCTGTCTGACTTGCCCTTAGGATCAAAATCAGAACCACCCTTACCACCACCGATTGGAAGAGTTGTAAGTGAGTTCTTGAATACCTGTTCGAAACCTAAGAACTTGATAATACCTAAGTTTACTGAAGGATGTAATCTTAAACCACCCTTGTATGGTCCAATAGCGTTATTGAACTGTACACGGAAACCTCTGTTTACCTGTACCTGTCCCTTGTCATCTACCCAAGGAACTCTGAACATGATCTGACGATCTGGCTCTGTAATTCTTTCAAGAATAGCATTCTTTCTGTAAACTTCCTCGTTAGCCTCAACGACTGGTCTTAAAGACTCAA
Source organism: uncultured Lachnospira sp. (assembly GCA_934343805.1). Taxonomy (GTDB): domain Bacteria; phylum Bacillota; class Clostridia; order Lachnospirales; family Lachnospiraceae; genus Lachnospira. The sequence goes on along the minus strand of CAKRIN010000011.1, from coordinate 50,615 downwards.
GAACCTCTGTTACTGCCTGTAAAAATTCAGGCTGATCTGCATTCTTCTTAGACACGATGTCTAATACTTCATCAACATACCCCATAACCTTAAAACACTCCTTTAAATTATTATTTAAGATTGTACATTTCTGTACATCAACTTAATGCTTATTATATCCACACAGGTTAATTTCCGCAAGTTTTTTATGTCTTATGCCTATTAACTTTAAGTTTTTTGTAATATTATTAATTAAAATTAGCCAAATGTATTATCTTTAGCATATCTCAACTTAAAATAATTAAGCAGTGTCTTTTGTGCATTTTGTATACATATTTGTATCGATATGTATAATGATAAATAATCTGTGAATTTTGATTTATAGCAATTAATTCCCTTTGCTTTTTAGCAATATTGTGATAAACTATTTTAGAATTTCTACAAATTTATATGTAGTTTCAACATTTTTTATCAGGAGGCCATTATGGCTAATATTTTTTCAAAAACTAAAGGAAACATGCAATACCTTTTTAAATCAAAAGATACTTTATCCAAAAAAGAACGACGCCGGAAACGACGGGCATGGGCTACTCTGATTGGATTAATCATTGTCTTTATACAGATTGTTCTTTCGGTTTTATTCCTGCTTAAGGTTTTCAAGCTGGATATTCTTCCTATGAAATACCTTATCATGCTTAACATTGTTCTGGTATTACTCTTTTTATATGATTTTACGTCGCAGTTTACCAGGGCGCATATATTCGGTAAGATTATATCTGTTGTGCTGTCCGGTGTGATTCTTTTCACTTATCTTTTTGCAGCTAAGCTTGATGCCGTATTTACAAAGCTCGAAGAGCCGGATGTCAATGTTGATATTGTTGATGTATGTGTTCTTGCTAATGACAGGGCAAGTACAATTAATGATCTGACTAATTACAGCTTTGCATATAATTCCTCTTCAAGCAATGGTAATGTTTTACTTGCTTTTGATGATATCAAGAATGACACTGGCAAGAAGATTACACCTACAGAATATACTACATGGTCTGAATTAATCGATGCATTTTATGCTAACAGAACTGTTCAGGCAATTGTTATTAACGACTCCATGAGGAATATTATTTCACAGGAATATGAAGATTTTGAAGATGAAATCAAAATCATTAAATCATACCAGTATAAGGAACTAGTTAACGTTGATAAATCCAACGTCAATGTAAAGAAAGATCCTTTTGTAATATATGTATCTGGTATTTCTAGTGAAGATGGTGCTGATACAAAGCTTTCAAGTTATGCATTAAGTGATGTTAATATACTTGCAGTAATTAACCCTAATACCAAGCAGGTTCTTCTTGTTACAACACCTCGTGATTCGTATATTAAGATTTCTAATAATAATGGTGCTACAGGATATGATAAGCTTACGCATGCTGGTCTTTATGGTATCGAACGATCTATTGAAGCTTTAGAAAATCTTTATGGTGTTAATATTGACTACTATGTAAAGATTAATTTCTCTGGATGCGAGGCCGTTGTTGATGCACTTGACGGCATAACTATTGATTCAGAAGTAGAATTTACTAATGGTCAGGATGCTGCTCCTGTTGCATATCATTTTGTTAAAGGTCTTAATGAATGTGATGGCGCCAAGACCGTTGCTTTTACAAGAGAACGTCATGCTTTCCTTTCTGGTGACTTCCAGCGCGGACGTAATCAGACGGCTGCAATTAAGGCTATTATTAATAAAGCAACTTCGCCAGCAATACTTACCAAGTATTCTGCTGTACTGGATGCAGTAAGTGATATGTTCCTTACTAATATTCCTAACAGTGCTATTACAGATCTCGTAAAAGCACAGATAAACGATCCAACTGCATGGAACATCCAGACATATAGTATAACCGGTGATACATCTGGCAAAAAAGGAGAGCACCTCGAAGTAACTAACCTGTACAATGCTTCAGTTGTATATCCTTACAAGGATGATATTAATACAGCAATCAAACTTATGAGCAAAATTGCCAATGGTGATGTTTTTGATGTTGATGAATACATCGAAAGTCTTGAAGATGAATCAGTAACTTCAACAACTAACAGATAACACAAAAGCGGAGTATTAATTACTCCGCTTTTTCTCCATATACTCCATAATATTTGCCATAATACTTTCCATAGTACTTATTATCTGTCATATCAACTTTATTAAGCACCACACCCAGAATACTGCAACCTGTTTTTTTAAGCTGTTCTACACTCTTTTGTGCATATTTATAACTTACCGAATTAGAAGCAACAACATAAACTGCTCCATCACATTCCTGAGCCACTATCGCACCATCAATTACACTTCCTATCGGAGGTGTATCAATTATTATATAATCATATAAGTCTCTCAATACCTTTATAAGTGTTTTAAACACCTTATTCCCCAATAACTCAGTTGGATTAGGTGGCACCGGTCCTGAAAATACGACATTAAGGTTTTCTACATTGGTTGCATACATTACTTCCTCAAACTTATTAATGCCAGACAGGAAATGTGTAAGTCCTTTTACTGATTTGTTAATCTTATATCTTCCAACAAGAACTGACTTTCTTAAGTCTGCATCTATAAATATAACTTTTTTGCCCGCTTCAGCTAGCGATACTGCAAGATTAAATGACACACTTGACTTTCCTTCTCCAGGAGTTGTGCTTGTAAACATAATAACTTTGACATCTGAACCACACAATTGTATATTGGTGCGCAAATTCTTATAACTTTCATTAGCTCTATAATCAAGCTTACGAAGACGTTCTATATTAATCGTCTGCATTCTTATCTCCCCTTTTTCTTCCTGTCAGCTTTTCTTTTTTTCTTTCTTTTACTCTTTCCTATTCCATCGTCCATTTCATCACATATTGGAATCATCGAAAGTGTGCTGAGTCCAAGATATTTTTCTACATCGTCGGTATCTTTTATTGTATCATCTAATAAAGATCTTATTATAACGATTGCACATGCAAGAATAATTCCTATCAACGCACCAAGTATTGTGTTTTTCTTTATTCCTGTTGATATAGGTGTGACTGACACATTGCCTTCCTCTATAACATTAACCTTCTCAATCTGCATAATCTCGCATATCTGGTCTGCCGATGCTTTCGCTACCTCATCCACAATTTCTTTAGCCTTATATGGATCCGGATTAGTAACTGTTATCTGCAATACTCTTGTATCAGCTGGTGTTGTTACTGCAATAGCTTTGGCCAGCTGTTCAGGTTCCATATCAAGTTTAAGCTTCTTTATCACTTCATTCAGCACCGGCTTACTTGTAACAAGTATCTGATAATCTTTTGTAAGCTGTGTAGATGTCTGAAGATCTGTAAGTGTTGTTGTTCCATCAGTAGCCCTGTTAAGAACATACAACTTGGTCTCAGACGTATACTGTGGTGTTATAAAAAACTTGCATCTGAAAAAAGCAAGTGCGCCAAAAAGCAATCCCATTAATATTATTATAAATATTTTGTGAAACAGCAGGGAAAAGAGACTTCCCAAATCTATCTCAATATCTTCATTCTGTGTATTTCTTTCCATAGTCTGTCCCTTCGTTATTAGTCCAGGTACATATCACTGATTATCCGTTCAGGATTATCACACGATATTTTTCTGGCATATTCATTTCCACATCTGGCTGCCACCCATAATACAGCTTCCTTCATCCGTGGTGATCTGTGTCCTGCACTATGTGCATCCGTAGCAATTATATCAACAATTTCCTCTTTCAGAAGACTTCTGACATATTTCTTCACTTCGCTGCCACCCTCACCAGTAACTGATGCGGCATTTATCTGAATCACAACTCCCATATCTTTTAATTCATATACAAAATCCCAGTCTCTTACGCAATCTGTATATCGTTCTATATGAGCTATTATAGGAATTAATCCCTCACTCATTATATTATACATCGCATTTCTTATATTTTGTCTTGTTTCATGGAAATCAAATTCAACAAGTGCATATCTTGAGTTATTAATAGTAAGCTTCCTGGCCCTGATATTCTCAGATATGCCACCAGTATAATATATTTCTCTTCCTGCATATATCTTGAAATCCGGATATAACTGTTTTGCTATATCACGAAACAACTCTATGCGTTCAGCAATTATAGCCTGATCTGTCATACACTTTCCCGGATGATAATGCGGTGTCACTATCATTGTATTAATGCCTTCCTCATGTGCTATTTCAAGCATCGCAACAGATGTATTAATATCCTTCGCTCCATCATCGGTCTCTGGCAATATATGCGTATGCATATCTGTCATTGAGAAGTCAAGTTTCTTTCTAAACAATACCATTATTATTCTATCTCCTGTGTCAGAATATAATTATATATTATATCAGCCACTCCACAATCATCATTTGATGGTGCTATAACATCTGCATACTTTTTCACTTCATCATACGCATTCATCATTGCTACAGAAAGCCCAGCATATTTAAGCATCGGAATGTCATTCATTCCATCTCCACACGCAACAAGTTCCTCCTGTTTTATACCAGTCATATTCAATAATCTGTCTAACGCTGCATCTTTAGCAACATCTGCCGGCACCACTTCAAGAAAATAACTTTCAGAAAAAAATGCATTAATAATTCCACCATGCTTATCTATCAGCCTCTTCTGTACTTGAACAAGCTTTTCATGCTCCCCAACAACAAGAAACTTCTCTACAGGATAATTAACGTATTCTTTGATATCTGGCACTTCCAAAATCTTAGCGTTATTGCATATGGCCTCTTTTCTTACATATTCATCTTCCTTGTTCTCAGCAACTATATTATTTTCTGAATAGGTTACTGCATATACAGAATTTTCTTTTGCATATGTACATATATCTTCTATGCATTCCTGCGGCAATATTGATGCTGCCATCTGTTCTCCTGTTTTACAGTTTATTATGCATCCACCATTATATGCAAGTATATATCCACCCAGTTCTTTAAGATTAAGCTGTTGCGCTATCGGAGTTATTCCAAATACAGGTCTTCCTGATGCAAGTATAATACTCACTCCGGCCTGTATAGCTTTTTTTACCGCATCTATATTCTTCTGAGGAAGATTCTTATTATGATCTGTTAATGTTCCATCCAAATCAAGTGCTAGTGCTTTATATTTCATATTATTTCTTCCTCTCTTGTACCTGTCATATTTTTATATCAATTTAGCATATTAAGTAGATATTTTCAATATTTCACGATATTCTCATCATATTAAATGTGGTATATATATTTAATTTTCCATATCCCATTACAGGATTAGGATACATCATATACTCCGTTCTCATTGCTCCACGTATCAATTCAGCCTTTATCTCATTATGATTAACTGTCTGCTCTCCTTTTGTGTTAATTTCATAAGAATACAACAATGCCACACAGCCACCTACATAAGCTGCAGCATAGCTTGTTCCTGTACCCTTAGCCGGTCCTGATGGCATAACTCCATATACACCTGCTCCCGGAGCAACCAAATCTGGTTTTACCCGGCCATCAGCAGTATATCCTCTTCCGCTTTCATAATATGCAGCCCCAGTGTAATGATTATATGCACCTACACTTATAACTCTTTGTGCCGCAGCCGGTGATGTTAATGTGATGTCCGGATCTGATTTAAGAAAATATATATCCTGTTCACTAAAATTCTTTAACGGAAGCCACGCATTGTATGTGCCCTTAATATTAGTAAGACTATATACATAAAGCTTCCATGTCCCTTCTACAGGTGATATAAAACGTATTAATATAACCTCCATGCCAGCTACATTTTCAGTTATCTGATAATCAACAGTTATTGTACTTCTTTCATATAAAAATGTATATTGCATGCTTGAGCCCATTCTTGCTGGTATCCTTGGTATATATTCCCCTGATGGTGACTCTATTGACACGGATAATATATCCAGACTTTCTGCCCATATCTCCATTGCAAACCCTTTTCCAATGTTTCCGACATTAATTTCTATAATATCGGGATCTAATGCTGATGTTACTGTTCCCTTATAATGACCTTTATTATTAGCCTCATTTCCCATGCAGGTTACAACCGATATATCTGGTCTTTTTGTAATACTTTCTAATACCTCTGCTAGTGGTGAAGCACCTGTCCTTGAACCGCTGGCGCATCCTAGTCCCAGTATTATTATTAATGGTCTGTCCAGCTTTGCTGCATAATCTGCAAGAAATCTTACTGCCAGCATAATATCGCTTTCTTCATATGCAGGCACATCATCTCTTATAAGGAAGAAATCTCTTAAATACTTTTTAGTCTCTTTTAACTTCACTATCAGCAGTTCACTTTCTGGTGCAACCCCGGCAAATCCTCCTGTATAAGATGAAGCAGCAATTGATGCCATCATTGTTCCATGACCATTTTCGTCTCTTTCTGGAACTATTAAATATGGATCATTTCCCGTATCAGATGCTGTAATTGCCTGATTAATTTCGTCATACGTATATATACGTCCAAAATTAGCATATGAATTGATTCCTGCCATGGCACTCTGATCCCATATTGCCTGTATTCTCGTTCTTCCATCAGTGTTCTTAAAATTATCCAACAGATAATCTATTCCGGTATCTATAAACCCTATCAGCACTCCTCTTCCATCTGCATTAAGATTTTCCTGATTCAATATCCTTAATGCCCCCGTCTCGTCTAATGCACTGATATCAGCTGTATCTTCCATCAATCCATATAACTTTGGAATAGTAAAATACCCCAGAGAGCTGATGTTAAGCTGTCTGTTTTCCGGTAATTCTCCATGTGCTACAATCCATTGATCATTAACACGCTGTGAACATATTCCGGGAAGCCTGACTAACTCCTCCTGCACCCCTGGGGTATCCTCAATTATATAATCATATATATTCTCTGCTGTAATATCATAATCACATGCCATATAATGTTAGTCCTCCAAATAGAATAATACATGCTATATCTATTCAGACAGCTCCCACTATATTAGTAAAAATTATACTCTCATTGTTATAACCGGCATGCCCTTCTTCTCAACTACATCCTTAGTTACTGTTACTGTTCCAATATTACTGTCCTTTGGAATCTCATACATAATATCAAGCATAAAATCTTCTATTATTGAACGTAATGCCCTTGCACCTGTATCCTTTTCAAGTGCTTTTCCTGCAATACATCTTAATGCCTCATCTGTGAATTCAAGCTTTACCTCGTCTAATTCAAGGAGCTTCTGATACTGCTTAATAATTGCATTCTTAGGCTCTTTAAGAATAGAAACCATCATATCCTCATCAAGTCTGTCCAAAGAATAAACAATCGGAAGTCTTCCAAGGAATTCTGGTATCATTCCATATTCACGTAAATCGTCTAGCGTTACATACGACATTATATTCTTATCATCATCATATTTATCCTTAAGATCAGCATTAAATCCCATAGAAGATGATTTATTAAGTCTTGTTTTAATAATGTCTTCGAGATCAGGAAATGCACCTCCACAGATAAAAAGGATATTCTTTGTATTAACTGTAACCTGCGGAACCATGGCATTCTTACTTGTTGCACCAACCGGAACCTCTATCTCACTTCCTTCGAGAAGCTTAAGCATTCCCTGCTGTACAGATTCACCACTTACATCTCTGCTTCTTGTTTCCTTTTTCTTGGCAATCTTATCTATCTCATCTATAAATATTATTCCATGCTCAGCTTTTTCAACATCATTATCTGCCGCAAGCAGTAGTTTTGATACTACCGATTCAATATCATCTCCTATATATCCGGCTTCCGTAAGAGTTGTTGCATCTGTTATTGCAAGCGGAACCTGCAGGATTCTTGCAAGTGTTTTAACAAGATATGTTTTACCACTTCCTGTTGGTCCAATCATAAGCATGTTAGACTTTTCAATTTCGACCTCATCCATAACAGAAGGGTCTGCTGCAACTCTCTTATAATGATTATATACAGCGACCGACATAACCTTCTTGGCGTATTCCTGCCCAATTACATATTCATCCAGCTTTCTTTTTATTTCATGAGGTGCAGGAATATTTTTCACATCAAGCGCAGGTATTTCCTTCTTATCTTCTTTTCTTTTCTTGATCTTATTCTTTTCAGGAACCTGGTCCATTGCGCCAAAATTGCCAAACATGCCCATTGTAGGCATGTTTGACATTTTCATCATATCTTCATAATTAATTCCACTGCTGTTAATTGAATCAAAAGTTCTCTGCATGCAATCCTGACATATATATATATCATTTGGCATAACAATCATCTTGCCCGCTCTTGATTCAGGTCTTCTGCAGACAAAACACACTTTTTCGTAGTCATCTTTTTTATCACTGGTGTTGTCACCCTTGATATTCTCATTGGTATTATCCATAAAAAATCACCTGTTGCTATTTCTTAAAACTTATGAAGCACTCTTTGAACCTAAAGTTACCTCCACGCTTTTAAGAACATATTCGCTTCCTTCCATATGATAATAATCAATCGTTACCTTTTCACCCGCCTCATAATACTGGAGCATATTAGTAAGTCCTGACATTGTAGTAACTGTCTGATCATCGAATCCAACAATTATATCGTATGTTTCAAGACCAGCCTTGTCAGCAGCTGAATTATCAGCAACTGTTCTTATAAGAATACCTACCGGATATCCATAATATGATGCATAATTACTCGTTATATCCACTGCAGCAATTCCGAGATATGCAGCTTTATCTGCTGATACCTTATTTCTTGTCTGCTTCGTCATTAACGAATCTATAATATCTCTTACATTAGAAACTGGTATGGAATATGCCATTCCTTCTACACCATCACTGCTCGTCTTGGCAAAGTTAATTGCAATAACCTTTCCCTCTGCATTAAGTAATGCTCCACCACTGTTACCTGAATTAATTGCTGCATCTGTCATAAGTAATCCTGTAAATGTGACATTATTAACAGTAATTGAACGATCCTTGGCACTTATAATACCAGTTGTAACTGACTGTCCTTCTCCTAATGCATTACCAATTGCAACTACCTGCTGTCCGACATTAATATCAGATGAATCTTCAAGCTCTGCTATTGCTATAGATGATGCTGTATCAGATGATATATCTGACAAAGAAACTGCTGCAACAGCAATATCCTGATCTGACTTAGAACCTTTTACAGAACAGCTTGCACTTGTTCCATCCGCAAATACGCACTTAAGGTTATCTATATTATCTACAACATGTGCATTAGTAACAATAAGAAGTTCTGTATCACTTTTTCCTACTATTATTCCTGTTCCGCTTGATGTAGCTTCATAGCTCTGTCCATATCCAAAATAATTAGAACTTGTTACTTTAGTTGTACCATTAAGCTCAACCATAGCCGGAAGCGCAGCTGTTGCTACGGCTTCAACATCCATATGTGATGATGATGAAAGGTTAGTATCCTCTGTGATTCCTGAATCTGTCTTAGAAACAGTTGATATATTATTGCTTACAGTTGCTATATCAACATCTCTTGCATCTGATTTGTTATTAGAAACATATTTACCACCAGCATAATTAATGCCAAACATAACCGAACCTGACACAACACCAAAAAGAACTGCTGCAAGTACTACACTTACTACTTTTCTTGCCATGCCTTTCTTATGAGGCTTCTTTTCCTTATGTTTCTTTCCTGAATTATCATTCTGTGAAAATGTCTGTGACTGCTGATAATATTCCTGTCCTGGCTGGTAATTAGCAAATGCTCCATTATTATCATTGCTGTTATATGGGATTTCACTTCCACTAAAACGGTACTGTGAATTATTCTCGTCTTCGTTATACATATATAACACACTCCTTTTCCATTAATTATGACAACGAGACATATAAAAATAAATGAACACATCTCACTGTCAATACTTGTAATATAACAACGAAATGTGTTCATATTGTGTTTTTGTTGTTAATTAATTCTGAACTGATTAAAGGCCTACAACCTCTGATACTGCTTTAGTGAGTTCTTCAAGCTTCTTATCGGCATCACAAAGACCTGTTCCTTTAACACCCATATAGAATTTAATCTTAGGTTCTGTTCCTGATGGTCTTGCACAGCACCAAGCATGATCATTAAGTTCAAAGTAAAGAACATTAGATTCTGGAAGTCCTGTTGGTTTCTTTTCGCCTGTAGCAATAACTGTACATTCACCTTTCTTGTAATCCCTGAACTCTACAACATCCCATGAACCAAACTTCTTAGGAGGGTTGCTTCTTAAATCATCCATCATCTTAGCAATCTGGACAGCACCTTCTGCACCCTTCATAGTAACAGCCTTCTGTCCTTCTTTGAAGTAGCCGTACTTATCAAATATATTAATCATCTGATCCCATAAAGTAATGCCCTTAGACTTATAATAAGCTGCTGCCTCACATAATGCCATAACAGCTACAATAGCATCCTTATCTCTTGCATGTGTTCCAACTAAGCAGCCGTAGCTTTCTTCAAATCCGAACTCGTATTCATATGAGTTATTCTGCTCAAAGAACTTAATCTGCTCTCCAATATACTTAAATCCTGTAAGAACTTCAATAAGTTTTAAGTTATATTCCTTAGCGATAAGATCTGCTAAGTTAGTAGATACAATAGTCTTTACAAATGCGCCATTCTTATGAAGAAGTCCCTTTTCCTTTCTCTGTGAAAGAAGATATTCTGCAATAAGCATACCAGACATATTACCTGTAAATGACTTGTATTCACCAGACTTAGTATCCTTAGAGTACACTCCAAGTCTGTCTGCATCAGGATCAGTTGCAAGAATAATATCCGCATCAACTTCCTTTGCAAGTTTTAATGCATATGTAAATGCCTTAGGATCTTCTGGATTAGGGTATTCAAGAGTTGTAAAATCTGGATCCGGCTTCTCCTGTTCAGGAACAACATATACATTCTTAAATCCTAACTCTCTTAATATTCTTCTTACTGGAACATTACCTGTTCCATTGAATGGAGAGTATACAATCTTAATATCATCAGCAACCTGCTTAATAATATCTCCATTAAGGCTCTGCTTCTTTAATGCTGCAATAAATGCATCATCCATATCATATCCGATAATATTATACAGACCTCTTACTCTTGCCTCTTCCTCATCAATTGTCTTAACATCATTAAAATCAGTAACAGCTTTAACTTCGTTGATAATCTGTGTATCCTTAGGAGCTGTTATCTGGCATCCGTCATCCCAGTATACCTTATATCCATTATATTCAGGTGGATTGTGGCTTGCTGTCACCATAATACCGGCTGTACAGTGAAGCTGTCTTACTGCAAATGAAAGCTCCGGAGTTGGTCTTAAAGAAGGGAATATGTATACCTTGATACCATTAGCTGCAAGACAAAGAGCAGCTTCTTTGGCAAATTCTCTTGACATTCTTCTGTTATCATGTGAAATTGCAACGCCCTTATCCTGTGTTCCCTCTTTGATAATGAAATTAGCTAAACCCTGAGTTGCTTTTCTTACAATGTATACATTCATTCTGTTAGTACCATTGCCAATAACTCCTCTGAGTCCTCCTGTTCCAAACTCAAGATCCTTATAGAATCTGTCTTCGATTTCCTTTTCATCTCCTGCAATTGACTTGAGTTCGTTGCGTGTGTCTTCATCAAAATATGCATTATCACACCACGCTTTGTAAGTTTCCATATACCCCATATTTCCTTACCTCTTTTCTTTTATATTAGTCCTGCAAAGCTTCTCTGAAGCTTTCAGAAACTGCTTTCAATGCTTCTTCCTCGTCTGGTCCGTCAGCAATAAGAGTTATCTCATCTCCGCACCCTACTCCGGCAGCCAATATTGATATAACACTTTTTGCATTGGCTTCTTTTTCTTTATATGTAAAAGTAATATGTGACTTATACTTTACAGCTGTATCACACATTGCGCCTGCCGGTCTAAGATGAATTCCCAACTCACTTCCAACCATAATTTTCTCACTTACCATTTGAATCACCTCACTGTTGTATTAGTAGACGCAGATGCTGTCGTTGATTCACTTGTAGACTCGCTCTTTTCTGCTGTTGTTTCGTTGTTATTATTCTTAAGTACTATGCGCACACTGGCCGGATTTCCTAGTGTTATGCCATCCGGAAGCTTTACTGAAACTGTTATATCCTTAGCCCCTTCTGTTGCGTACGTTGACATATCTGCTGTCATACTTATCTGTGAAACATCCAGAGAGTCCAATGCTTCCTGTACTCCTCCAACTTCTATATCAAATGTTGGCTTTTCAAAGCTATAACTCATTCCAGATTCAAGTCCTGTTATTCTGATATCAGATGTATTAAGTGTCAGGCTTCTTGTCGCCACAGACTTAATCTTTACAGTAACCTCAACCCTTGAATTACCAAGTATTGCGAGATTCTTGTCTATATAATTATCTAATAAAAACTTAAATGTCTTATCCGAATTCAGATCATCAACATTAATATTCTCTGATGGAATTACAATTGTATCTATCGCATTCAGCTTATCCTCCGGACCATATATATTAACATGATTCTGATTTAATTCTATCCCTGCAACAGCATAGCCTTCCTTGGGGGTACCAGAACTTTCTGCCTCTATATTTACTGTCTTGATCCTTGCAATCTGTATTGTATATCCAACATTACTCTGCGTAAGCTCTACTGATGGATCCGTAATCTCTTCTCCATCATCATTATACAAATGTATATCTGCCGTACCTGCTATATCAGCTGTTGCCCCGGTAACATCATATTGAACACCTATCTTACTTACAGAATCTATAATCGATGATGGCCCTGTAAGTTTAATAGAAACAGGGTTAAGTACTTCCTTAACAACAGCATACCCATTAGCTGGTGTTCCTGTTATCTCAGATGTTACATCCAGCGTCTTTGTTTCTCTGTTCTCTATGCTAAGCTTTACTGCGGATGTCTTAGGTGTCGCCTCAACATTATTTAACACCTGTCCATCTTTTACCACAGAAACATGTATATCAACATAATCAGCAAATGCACTGATTTTGCTTAAATCTGCAGTTGCAACAATATCACTTGCTTTAATATTAGTAACTATACTCTTTGGTCCGCTTACATATACAGAAATCTTTCCGCCTTCCACAACCTCATAGCTATAATTCTTATCAGTAAGACTGTCAGTATTAATTAATTGCACTGAAACATTACTAAATGTGTAGCTTGTTGTAGGATCATATACATTGACAATTACTGTCCATAAAACAACCGCAAATACGGCAGAAAGTATCTTCAGACTAAGATTTTTAAATATCTTTTCCTTCATGCTTTAATCTGCCCCTCCATATCTTGAATGACTTCACATCTATGGTTCTTCTACGCAGATATTCAAGCTTATTTCTAAGAGAATCTGCATCAATATCATGAATGAGTTCTCCACCTACAGCAACTGATACCTTGCCTGTCTCTTCTGAAACAATAATAGTCATGCTGTCTGTAACTTCGCTGATACCTACTCCTGCTCTGTGTCTTGTTCCCAAAGCCTTATTCAGATTACCATTGTCAGATAATGGCAGATAACATGTAGCTGCCACAACTCTGTCGCCTCTTATAATAACAGCACCATCATGAAGAGGTGTGTTATGTTCAAATATATTAATCAGTAACTGACTCGTTACCATTCCATCAACCGCAATGCCTGTCTTAGCATATTCCTCAAGCACCATATCCTGCTCTATAACGATAAGTGCACCTGTATATGCTGCGCCCATATCATAACATGCCTTTACAATCTCTTCAGCAGTCTTACTGCTAAATCGTTCACCTTTATCCCTGTTATCTCCGAAATTAAATAATCCGAATATGATTTTCTTTCTTCCAAGCTGTTCCAGTGCCCTTCTTAGCTCTGGCTGGAAAATAATAACAAGAGCTATAATTCCTACACTTATTGTCTTACCTGCAATCCACAGGATAGTTTTAAGATTAAGAATATATGCAATCATTGCAAATATAATAACAACAATTATTCCCTTTAACAGTGCCCACGCCTTGGTATTTTTAATCCATACCATAACATTATACAGAACAACAGCGATAATAACTATCTCTATAACATCCGTCCACGTAATACGCGGAATATATAATTTTACAAGATAATCCTGTATGAAATTATTCATTACATTTACGCCTCCAAACAATCATTCTGTATAGCCATCTGTTCTAATTATTTATCATCATTATCATAATAAAGGATATCATCCTCTTCTTCAATTGATGCAGCCTGAGAACCATGCTCTGATTCATGTCTTCTCACTTCCCTGATATCTGATGTCTTTTTAGTCTTCTTAGCATTGATATGCTTAACACGCACATCCTCTGATGTAACATTAAGCTTTGGCACTGCCTTAACATAATAATAATATTCATCATCCTCATACTGTACATATTCTGTACGCTTATAATCAAGAGGGAAGAAAATAATGTTACATATATATGATACTAATGCACCAAGCAATACACCTATAATCATAAGAATAATGCTGAAATCAGACTTAAATGCTATCTGTCCTACAATTAATACAAGGAATTCAACTATACTTCCTGCAACTATAGCAATTTTCCATGAATGATCTATCTTCTGTCTTCTGATTATATAAACAACAATAATTGTAATAACTGCTGCAATTATCATTACAAGCATCTGTCTGTTTTTAAGAAGACTCTCTACAAGATAACTTATCTGCTGCATGCTTTCAGTAAGCGACTGGTTAGATATAGCTGCCTCATAATCGCTTGCAGTTCTTATAATATAATAAATAATAACGCCAAAACTTACTGGTATAACTGCAAGAGCTGATGAGCAAAGTCCAATTACAACCGGTATAACAAATGGTATCTTTATCCAGCATAACATTGCTGTAATAATCAGAATATATGCCGACTTTGGTGTAAATCTAAAGTAAAGAAGATACATAAGAAGCACAACACAAAGTGCCAGTAATGCAAATTCTGCTGATATTGCATACAAATGTAACAACATAAACACTGATAAAATCACTAGTGTAAAACCACTTGGCAAAAATGCACACACAACTGATAAAAGAATCGCGAATACCGGATTCTTCAGCTTGTCCATATAGCCAATGCTTGCGTTAATCATTATAAATGATATTAATGCAACAACAAACTTTGCTGCTGGTACAATATATGTATTGTATCTGTTATAAAACTTTTTGAAATTTTCCTTGAAATCTAATAAAAATGCCATTGCTGCCTCCAATTAATTATTTCTTCTTCTGTCCTGTGTAAAATCTTTCAAGCTTATTAAGTCTTGAGAAATAACGCTTAAGTCCTTTTCTCGTTCTTTCATATCTGAAATAATACACAAATCCAGCTATAATACTAAAAACAATAAGCATAAGGACATAATACAGTCCTATCTTTCGCGCCATCCCCACATAATCAAGATTGTTAATTTCTTTAATCATGCCTTCTGCATTACACAAAAAATACATTGCCAGAAGTATAATCCCAGCAAATGTTGTGGCAATAACAGTCTTTAATATTCCAAAAGCTATGTAATCTCCCTTAAAGTACTTAGCGGTCTTTAACATGCTTTTTCCTTCATTCTTCTCGTATATTGCCATCTTAGTCATCATTTTGATCTTATTCTCATTAAGCAATTCATTCACCTCGTCAATTCTCAGTTATTCAACTGCATATGGTTAAATATAACATATTTTATCTTAATTGTATATTACTATTTGAGAGTGTCCTCCTCCTGTTGCAACGACAATTCTTACAACCCTGCCATCAATTGTAAATGTTCTGTCTGTAGAAGCTGATAAATAATTGCTCCATACCTGTGATGAATTGCCTGGAAGAATTGAATCAATAACGCTTCTTATCCTGCTGTCAAATGTTGCACTTCTCTGTTTTATATAAATAATTGTGACATTGCTCTGTGTTATTATTTCGCCATTATAAATTCCATTTTCCTGACAGACATACACATTAGACACAGTCTGTTCAAATCCATTATTCATAAGTGCCGTTCCTAAATCTGCTGACGTCTTCCCGCCCCCTGCAGATCCATTATTATGTCCTGAATCACCATCTGTGGTTCCATCTGTAGTTCCATCTGTGCTGACCTGTGGCTGACCTGCTCCATCATTCGTATTACTCTGTGTTCCATCTGAATTATTATCAGTCCCCGAAGCAGCCACAGTGCTGTTATTGCTTTTTGCTCCTGCCTGCCCGGTATAGACAGTAAATCCATTTCCTGAACCTGAAGAAACACTCTGAATACCTTCTATAACAACCGCATCAGAAACACTCCCGACAGTTGCTGTAAGTGTAGCTGTACCCACTCCTTTTATAACTATAATACCTTCCTTATCAACAGTAAATATATTCTCATCACTGCTTGTCCACACAAGTGCTTTATCTGTGTCCTCCGGTGTTACTAAAGCTGTCACCTTAAGGCTTGTACCTACAGGTATCGCCGTATTTTCAAACAAAATGTCAACAATCGTCTCTTCTTTTGATGGTTCCTCCTGAGACATATCCTGTTTCAGGTTTGTTCTGTTAATACTTACATCTGCTTTCGTATCATCTTTTGGTTTACTGCCATCATTGTGTGTCAGTGCAATAATAAGGCACACAATCCCAATCACTATAATACCCGTTATTACAACAGGAACCGGTTTTAATCTAGCTTTCTTCCTTTTCATATAATCCTCGTAAATACATTATATTCAGATATTACAATAATTATATCCTTCATTGATTGATTAATGTATTTTTCTTTAATAATATAACAAATCTGCCAACTTGTAAAAGAAAAAATAAGGATGACACTGGCTTTTTGCCATAATGTCATCCTGTCTGTCAAAATTCAACCCAGATATCTGTACCTTTTCCGGGTTCACTATCTAAATATATTCTGGCATCATGCAATTCGACAATATGCTTTACAATTGCCAGCCCAAGACCTGTTCCTCCTGTTTCTTTAGAACGACTCTTATCAACTCTGTAAAATCTTTCAAAAACTCTGTCCTGCTGATCCTTTGGAATTCCTATTCCATCATCACTTACCTTAAGCTGTGGCTTTCCATCCACTATTCCTGCAAACATCTCTACATGCCCGCCTGCTTTATTATATCTTATCGCATTCTGTACGAGATTATCAATAAGTTCTCTTATCATATCTTTATTTCCACGTATCATACACGATGAACCCCGGTATGAAAAAATAACCCCCTGTTTCTGGGCGCTTACCAGCAGCGACTCCGAACATTCCTTTACCAGTTCATACAGGTCAAAATTCTCATACTGTCTTGGCATCTCCTTATGATCTAATTCCGACAGCCTTATGATATCATTAATTAACGATAATAGTCTCTCTGAATTTTTCTTGATTTCATGTGCAAAATGAATTTCCTGATCATGGTTTACCATTTCATTTTCTATAAGCTCAGCATATCCTGAAATAGCAGTAAGCGGTGTCTTTAACTCATGCGATACATTTGCCGTAAAGTCCTGTCTGCTCCTTGCGGCAGCAAGTATATTCTCATGCTGCACCCTTATCTTCTCAGCAAATGGAGCAATCTCCTTATACACAGGCTTATCCTGGACATCCTCTATATTTCTTGCCATTCTTTCAATTGGTTCAATCAGTGTTTTAGTAAGAAAATGTGATATAACAACACATGCTGCTATTATAGCAATAAGGATTCCTACAACTGCCGGAAACACATTGCCAAATACACTAAGAATACTGCTGGCATCACATGCCACCCTTATTATAGTTCCATCCTTCTGCCTCAGGGCATAATAAAACGTATTCATATTCATTGTGTCTGAACGTCTCACGCACTGTCCGTATCCATTTTCAATCGCTGCCTGTACCTCTGGTCTGTCAAGATGATTTGGCATATCCGCCACATCATTGTCGTTATCAAAAAGTACAGTTCCATCCGAATCTATCCATGTCACTCTTAAATTCTGTATCGACAATGCTACATCAACCCTGCCTGATTCCGTGTCAAATACGTCCGTATCCATAAGTACTTCTGCATTAGTGCGCAATCCACTCTGTACCTGTTTCTTAAACAAGCCATAATATATGAGCGTAATGCCGACAGCTGTTGCAAGTACAGCAACAACTGCTGTAACTATAAGTCTTAAATTAATCTTCTGTTTCATAACACATTCCAATCTGAATTATTCAATAACATAACCAACATTTCTTACAGTACGGATTCTGCTTCCCGAATCCATAAGCTTCTGTCTCAATGTTTTGATATGCATATCAACAGTTCTTGACTCACCCTCAAATTCGGTTCCCCATACCTTAAGAACAATTGACTCCCTAGAAAGCACTATATTCTTATTAGCCATAAGATATCTCAACAGCTCATATTCCTTAAATGTAAGTTCTACCGGTTTACCTGACACTGTAACTGTATGTCTTTCATGATTAAGCTCAATTTCCCCAACCTCAAGTGTCTTTGCCTCATCGGCTTCTGTTCTTCTCAACAACGCCTTAACTCTTGTAATAAGCTCCATTACTGAAAAAGGCTTCTTTATATAATCATCAGCGCCATCATCCAGGCCTTTAATCATATCCAGTTCAGTTGACTTCGCTGTTACCATAATAACCGGTAATCTTTTAGTTGCCGCATGTGACCTCAGCTTCTTAATAATGTCATATCCGCTCTCATCAGGAAGCATAATATCAAGCAATACAAGATCTGGCAGAATCTCATCCAGTTTTTTGAAAAACTCTTTGGAACTGCCAAATGCACCTACCATATGACCACTATTCTTAAGTGCAATTGTCTCTATCTCCCTTATGCTTTCATCATCCTCAACAATATATATAAGAGCCATATTCTCATCTCCTGTTCTTAATTGGCAGATTTTAGCTCTGGAAGCTGATACTGCTTATAGAACTCTCTGCATTCTTTTGCGAATTCCGGATTATCCTCATTAGTAAGATGCTCCAGATATCCATGTGTTTCAAATCCATTGTCTCTTACTTCTATCATGCACACTGCTATGTTAGAGCAATGATCCGATACTCTTTCAAAATTAGTCATAATATCTTCAAGTACTAATCCTGTCTCTATTGTACATTTGCCCTTTCTTAACCTGCCTATATGACGCTGCTTTATTTCCAGATTAAGTCCGTCAATAACCTGTTCCAGCGGTTCAATATGTTTAGCAGCCTCTATATCCTGATTCTCAAATACATTAACAGTGTTATCAACTATATCATGTACCGCTTTTGCAAATGTTTCAAGCTCTTTGCGTGCATTTTGTGAAAAAGAAGAGTCTTTTTCATTCATCTGTCTTGCAGATTTGGCAATATTAATAGCATGATCTGATATTCTCTCAAAATCACTCATGCAGTGAAGCAATATAGAAAATGTATGATTATCGTGTCTTGACAAGTCACAGTTCCCTACCTTAACAAGATATGTACCAAGCTTGTCCTCATATAAGTCAACATTCTCTTCCATGGCAGCAACCTCATCATATGCAGTATCCGAATAATTGCTTATCATGTCAAGTGATGCATCCAGTGCCCTCTGTGATAACTTTGCCATCTTAACAGCTGTATTTCTGCATAACTCCATTGCAACTGCAGGAGTATCCAGAAATCTTTCATCAAGTGCAGCCAGATCTGCTTCAATCCCTGTCTGGGCTGTCTCCTCATGTTTTCCTTCTGGAATAGACAGAGTTGCAAGCTTGACAAGCATATTAGAAAATGGAAACAGCACTATTACACATCCTATATTAAACAGACTGTGAATCACAGCTATTCCTGCTGCTCCTGCAGGCTTAGACAGAAAGTCAAATCCTATAAACATATTCAGTGTATAGAATATAACCATAAATATTACTGTTCCTATCATATTAAAATAAAGATGTATCATAGATGCTCTCTTGGCATTCTTTTTAGCTCCTATAGATGATATAAGCGCTGTGACACATGTTCCTATATTCTGTCCCATAATAATTGGAATTGCTGTTGCATAATTAACTGCGCCCGTAATACATAAAGCCTGCAGAATACCAACGGAAGCTGATGATGACTGTATGACTGCCGTAAGTACTGTACCTGCAAGTAATCCAAATATAGGATTTGAAAATAACGTAAGCATGCCTGTAAACTTTTCATTATCTGCAAGTGGCGCCACCGAACCACTCATAGTTTCCATTCCAAACATAAGAATTGCAAATCCAAGAAGAATATTACCAATATCTTTTTTCTTGGAATTATCCTTGCATGTCATCGTCATAATAACACCAATAACTGCAAGTACAGGGGAAAATGATGATGGCTTAAGAATCTGAATCCAGCCAGCACCATTAATACCGGTAAGTGATAACATCCACGACGTAACCGTTGTTCCAATGTTAGCTCCCATAATAATGCCTACCGCCTGTGAAAGCTGCATTATACCTGAGTTAACAAAACCAACAACCATAACTGTTGTTGCTGAGGATGACTGTATAACTGCTGTTACAGCCAGTCCAAGAAGTACCGCCATAATCTTTTTAGATGTCAGCTTCTCCAATATCTGTTCCAGCTTACCACCTGACAGTTTTGCAAGAGAATCTCCCATAACATTCATTCCATACAAAAATAATGCCAGACCTCCTGCCATTGTTAATACACCAAAAATATCCATTTTACATAAGCTCCTTTTTAAAACGACTTTTCACACATCATGTGTATTTTAAATGAGCTTTGTAAAATGTATTATGTTGGTTATGTAAAATCTATGTAAATTCTCTAACAGTCTCTCTAACCTTTTCTGGATTTATAGGCTTAGTAAGTTGTGCGTTCATTCCACTATTTAAGGCTGCTTTTTCATCATCAGAGAAGGCATTGGCTGTCATTGCAATTATTGGAATAGTTTTAGCATCCGGCCGATCCATGCTCCTTATTATTCTTGCCGCCTCGCATCCATCCATTCCCGGCATCTGGACATCCATAAAAATCATATCATACTGCCCATCAGATGAATTGTTAAACGCTGCAGCTACAGCCATTCCGCTCCTCACACAACTGCAAACCGCTCCTTCAGATTCAAAGAACTCACTCATCATCTCTATATTGATAATATTATCCTCTGCCAGAAGAAAATGTTTACCTTCTAATACTCTGTCTGGTTCTGCTTCATCCTCATTTTTTCTGTCAGAGCAATCATCAATAGCATTACCCGTATCCTTATTCTTTTCAGAAATAACGAATTCCATAATCACCTCAAATGTACTGCCTTTTCCAGGTTCACTGTCTACTCTGATAGTTCCGCCCATAAGATCTATAAGATTCTTTGTTATTGCCATGCCAAGACCTGTTCCCTGAATATTTTCTGTGTACCCATTCTCTTCACGCGAAAACGGCTTGAATATATCATTAATATATTCTTTACTCATTCCAATACCATCATCTGTTATCGTAAAACTATATTGTGCAAACTGCATTCCAATTGTACTGATTTCATTAATGTCAAATATTATGTTTCCTCCATACCGCGTATATTTTACCGCATTAGATAAAATATTAAGCAGTATCTGATTAAGCCTTAACTTATCTGCCTTAATACAACCATGTTTAACATTTCCTGAACAGACTGTAAATGTCTGATTCTTCAGTGTTGCCTGCGGTCTTATAATACTGTCTATTTCCAGAACAACGTCAGCAATATCAACATCACTGATATTAAGTGTTGTCTTTCCAGATTCAATCTTGCTCATATCAAGAACATCATTAATAAGACTAAGCAGATGATGGCTTGATACTACTATGTTCTGGGCATATTTTTTAACCTTTTCTGGCTTCTTTTCATTCCGTAAAAGAAGCTGCGAAAAGCCTACGATTGCATTCATTGGAGTTCTTATATCATGACTCATATTAGATAAGAACTGGCTTTTTGCAAGATTAGCGGCCTCAGCTGTATGAAGCGCATCTTCTATATGTCCTCGAATCTGCTGCTCATAAGTTCTGTCTGAAAGAATTATAATAAGAACATCATCCCCATCTTTATCTATATGATAACTGCCCTGCTTAAATAGTCTGTACTCACATGCTCCAGCCGGCTTTATCCAATATTCATTAACCGCTGACTCCCCTTTCTTTAAACGTGTTATATCCCTCCATCGTGGCACTTCGCCCTTCTTTTCAAGATATCTGAAATCGAATGCAAGATTACAGGTATCATCATTCTTTATCCCAAGAACTCTGTCAACATTGGTACTTACATATAATTTCTCCCAGTCTCCCCATGAAAGCATAATATACACGTCATCCAGATTCTTTCCCATAATAGAAAACAACATGTCACGACGCGCAATTTCATGATTCTTGACACTCGCATATCTCTTATAATATGTATAAAGAACTACTGTTGCAACAATAAGAAGCAATGCTCCAATATACACAGTCATAAGCACAGTCTTTTGCTGTATAAACACAAATCCTGCATTGGCTATATCCATAGGAACCATTGATATTAATCCCCAGTCCTTAAAACCAACCGGAACATATACAAGATAATATCCTTCATTATCCAGACTGAAATACATATCACCAGACTCTCCGGCTTTCACACTATTCATAAATCCATCCAACGATTTTCCAGGAATAGATGCATTTCTTAAGTGATAAAATATATTACCACCTATATCTGCACTCCCCTCTGACTTTAACACAATATCTCCATTATTGTATACAATGTAACTGCTCGTATTATGTGCAAATGCTTTTACCCCCAATTCCCTGTTAACAGAATCAGTATCATAGGAAATTGCTATGGAATTGTAAGTAAACCCTCCTATGACTGCCGGTTTAACCGGAATAGCAAAAAACATCACCTCGTTACTTCCAGGAAGCGATCCGTCAACAACAATATTTTCTCTGTCAAGCACAAGACTGCTCCACGCACTTCCAAGCTCAAGATATCCTTTTTCCCCCGAAGATGACATATAATTGCAATCATCATCTATAAAATAAAACTCAGTATAATGCCACTCTTCTTTCCATTCATCAAGGAATCTCTTTATATCATCAATATTACCATCTGCTTCTTCTATAAAATCGCCTGTCATCCCCAGAAGCTTCCATTGCTGGTTAGTTATCTGCATGAATTTCTCACATACCTGTGTGTATACTTCATTCAGATTCTTTGAACTTGTTCTGTACAATTCATTTCTTACCTCAATTGAATAGTTCAGCATGATTATCCCTACACATATAAAAACTATTACAGCAACTCCCACTGCTGCAAAAAAATACTTTTTTGATTCATTCTTTCTCAACTGACTTTTCCCTTTCCCCTCGGATTGTCACTCTTTAATTATGTATTCTTGAGGTGGAATAAGCTTATTACCATCTATAAAATACTGTATCCATTGTTCAGATACTTTCCTTTCATGAGCTACATATCCATCATATTCTTCTCCCTCATTTATGTCCATTTCCTTTTTATACATATGGATTCCGCTATGTTCTGACACATCATAATTATATGCAGTTTCCAACAAAGTATGACCATAAACGTCAACATAACAGAAAGAATATATTTTTTCGTCATCTATCGGCTTCCCATCAACAAGAATGTCCTCAAGATACATATTTCCATTGACATCTTTTGATATCTTCATAACAAATCCACTTGACGCAGGAAGCGTATCCCATGAAATAGGATCATCATCCCTTCCACACCCTTCTACCAGGCATCTGACAACAGCTTTTATCTCTTTACCGGAAGCATTTTTTGTATAAAATCTCACTCCGCCTCCCATAAGAAGCGCCTGAAGCTGTGCTGCTGTATAATCCCCTTCATAGATATCTCCGGCATTCATGGCAGCAGGTGCTATAAGAAGCTGTGTGCCACATATTTTTCTTAAGGTGTTAACCCTTGCAGAAAATGCCTCACTGCCTGTATCCTTTACCTGCCACTGGTAACCTTTATCAAATGTCGTTATCACAGGAGCTTTCTCCCTGACGCATTTGTAGTTTTCATTAAATATTCTGCACGCTTCAATTGCATCTGTATCTTCAGACAGCATACTTTGTACTGATGCATAGCTTGCCCTGCACACATTATCATTTCTTATGTATGTATACATCCTGTTACTCTCCATATATGGAATGACATTGGCAAATATATCCTGTACATCTACATTTACATCCTTGTTATAAACTACAAACGACTGTATTCTTTCAGCCATAGCATTCATAACTTCAGTGCTGAACAGATATCTTACAATATCAAGCGCCTGTTCTTCTCTCTTACCGGTTCCTTTGAGCTTTCCATTCATTGCAACCGAATATCCTGGTGTACTAAAATACCAGTTATCGCTTTCCGTTTCTCCAAAATACGGCAGAAGAATAAGATTGTCCATTCCCTCCTGCTGATACTCTGCTATATTAGTACTCTGTCTTATCATTGCCACTTTCCCTGTAACAAAATCATCAAATACTCTGGAGTATCCCCTCGTTATATCATCAGCCTGTGCATCTGTGTCATCAAGTACCTGACGCAGCCTTGTAAACAACTCTATACCCAGCTCCTCAGGCAGATAATCCACATCGCCCGATATCGCCTGATCCCGCCACGTTCTGCCTCTGTAACTCTGAAGCAATGGAATTGACCATGCCTGAAGCATATATGAATCAGTATAATCATATTTGTAGTCAGTTGCAAATCCTCTTACGCCATGCTCACTGAATTCATTGCACGCTTCAACAAACGTCTTATAGTCTGATGGAATCTCTATTCCATATTGTTCAAACAGCTCTTTATTAGCAAGTATTCCCTCTACACTTGCAGCTCCCGGAAGCCAGTTTACTGACCCGTCTGCATTAGTAAATCCATCCAGATATACTTTATAAAACATATTCGTTATGTCCGTCCACGCAAAATCATATAAATAATCCCCGGGATCAATATCATAATCATCATCCATATATGATGTCTGCGTCCACGAAGATTCATCTATTATAATATCTGCCAGATCATCATTAACTGCTGCATCATTAAGATACTGCGCCCCACTCTGGCTTATAACAAAATCAAATTCTATATCAGGAAAATGCTGCTGTAACATTTTTCCGAGACTCGAAAGCCAGTAATCCTGGTCTATCTGTATAATAAATCGTTCTCTTTCATTTTCTTTATTCTTCCCCGGCATGCTGCATGACACAAGAACAAATACCAGCATATCTGCTAAAAGCAGTATACTTATTATTCTTTTTATCCTATTCTCCATTAATCCACCCCATCTTGTGTTCCGTATATAATACTTCATATGTTACAAAGGCATTTACCCTGTAATATATAATACTATATAATCATGTCGAATTATGTCGAATAAGATAATATAACAAAGACACATTATGCCTCTTTACAGCATAATGTGTCTTCTGCATTTTTAGATCTAGCACATATCTGGTTTATCCCAAAGGTTAAGCTTTGTTCCAAGCCCCATCTTTACGGCATTCTCATAGCACACCTTACCCCATGCAACATCTTCTACCGGCATGCCTCCTACAGAATACACAATAATCTGATCGTCGCTTTCTCTTCCTGGCGCATTTCCCAAAAGTATATCTCCCATATCAGTAATAGCATCTTTCGTAATAAGACCATCATGACACATATCTGTGAATTTGGCGCCGATTATATTAATAGACCCAAAGGTCGGATAAGGATATTCTTCAGCCCATGCCTCATACAGCTTAATATTATCCACCACCATCTTGCATCTGTCCTTAAGAAAATCCGTTTCCATGTCAAATGCACTTGGTGCTACAATAAGTGCTCCCGGCTTAATCCACTCGCCTTTTACAAATGCATATTTGGACGGATCTGTTCCCGCTGTTGCAGCAAATGATATAACATCACTATCCCTGACAAGCGTTTCAATATCATCAACCACAGTTAATGTTGTGATCTGTGGATATGTAGCTTTTACATATTCAAGAAAACTATCAAGTGATTTCTTTCCTCTTCCCTTTACCTTAAGAGTATTAAGCTTTGGACATGTGGCCATGAAAGCATCAAGGCTTGTCTTTCCCATTACACCAGGGCCATATATTGCTCCAACCTCTGCACCTTCAGGTGCAAGATGCCTTAATCCTACTCCTGGAATAGCACCTGTTCTGTATGCACTGAGAAGATTACCACTCATAAGGCACACAGGTGCACCCGTTGTCTTATCATTTAGCATTACCATAAGAATCGACCTTGGTAATCCTATTTCCTTATTAGCCGTATTAGATCCATACCACTTCATACCAGCCATATCAAAAGGTCCTCCGATGTATGCCGGCATAGCCATAAATCTTCTGTCTTCGCCTACATTCTTTGGCATATTAGGAAATGGTGATTCATTTGGAAATGTAACCATACATCCATGGGAATTGTGATTCTCTCCTCCCATTACAAAATCACCCTTTGTAAGACATTTCAGCACGTCTTCCATAGTATCTATACACTTAGACATGTCCTTAACGCCCGCCTTAATCATTTCCTGTTCATTAAGATATAAAAAATCAACTTCTGGATACATATTAATCCCTCCCTGTTTTCTATAATCCGCATCCTATAACAGCTTCCATCATTATTTCTACAAACTGTGTTGGTCTGTTAAGTGCCGGTGTTCCAACTACTGTACACAATGGTCTGATATCATGAAAAATCTCTGAATATGCTCTTGATATATCAGCACCCATCTTCATATCCACAGCAAATACATCAACCTTTATTACGTCCTGCACACTCGCGCCAGCCTGTTCTATTAACTTAACCTGTTTTTCCAGAACATATTTAGTCTGTTCATAAGCATTATCACCATACACTGTGCCATCCGGCTGTACGGAAGTAGTTCCTCCCACATAAATATGTTCTCCAACCTTAACCATCCGGCTATATCCAACTTTCTCCTCCAAAGGTGCGCCTGACGAATAATTAACTCTTTTCTCTGACATTTAATTTACCTCTCCTTCTACACCTGTAAGTGTCCTTGATTCATTTTCCTTCTTAACAAGTTCATCAAACTTTACAGAAGAATCATTTATCACTTCAACCGGAACCGGCTGGAATGGTCTTGCTTTCATAACTCCACATACCCATACAACAGAATAGATTACCAGTGCAACAAATATCGTTCCACACAACTCAAATATTTTAATTCTGGTATCACCTGTTGATATATTCCATATCATGTATGCATTTCCAAGAATACCAATTACCTGCGGTACTCCTCCTAATGTAAGCCACTTTTTCCTTGGATATTCCGGGTTGCGCCGTCTTAATATAAGAACTGTAATATGAACCAGGCAATATGTTAACAGCCAGAAGCATGAACCAGACAATAACAGAAAACTTACACCTTCTGTAGCTCCAAGTCCTGATGCAATTATTGCTGTTACAAATGCAAATAACACAACAAGTCCAACCCACGCAGCGCCTCTCTTATTAGCCTTTGCAAATATCCTTGGCATCATTCCTTCTTCGCCCATACCCTGCATTATCTTTGAAATTGATGCATACACAGTGTTAATCGTTGATGCAGCTGCAAGTATTGTTATAATTCCCATCCATATTCTTCCTGCATTACCAAGAAGGTTAGTTGCATATGTCATATGTGGTGTACTGTCAGGATCATTGGCAAGAATATCAAGACTTACATAATTGGTCATTCCTATACCAAGAATACTCTGAACTACAAAAAGCATTACAAGTCCTATTGTCATAGAAAGAAGAACATCTCTCTTTGGATTCTTCAGATCCTTTGCAACCGGTATAATAAACTCAACACCTATGAACAGCCAGAACGCAAGCGCTGCATATGAGCAAAGTCCCTTAATTCCGCCTATCTGTGCAAATGTAGGTGCATTAGCTGCATAATCAACAACATTTGCACTATTTCCAAGTTTAAACATTCCAATTAATCCTATAAGTACCATAGAGCCTATAAGAAGAATTACTACCAGGTTCTGTACTTTTGAAAACATATCAACACCAAAAAGATTAACAATAAGAAATACTGTCATTATTGCAATAGAAATTATCCTGTTATCAACATGTGGCAGAAAGAGACTTTTTAATACCAGACCACATAATGTTATCTCTGCTGTCATACTTAAAATTTCTGTAATTACATATGCTGACAGATTTCCAATAAGTGATGGAAGTGGTCCCATTCCCGCTAACAGATACTGTCCTGTACCGCCCTGCACTCTTGGCATAAGCCCATTTAATTCTGCAAATGAAATTCCTATAAACCAGTTAAGTATCATTACCATAAATAAAGGAATAATAAACCATCTGCCTATTGAACCCATTCCTGTTCCAAGTGAAACAAGACAGCTAGTTGCAACGATAAGACCGACACATATAGCCACGCCACTGCCTAATCCTAATTTTCTTTCCATAAAACCAGCTCCTTCCTCTTCGCATTAATATTAATTAACAAAACAAACAATAAAGGCGCCGTACTTCTTCTGTACGACGCCTTTGTCTTTGATTTATTAAGTTTATGGTATGGATATTAACGTATCTTATTCATAATGAATTGTATAAATAAGAACAAATGAATACATTATTCTTTTACTGGAAATGCTCTTCTAACTCTCTTGATGTATCCTTAAGACCACCTATCCTATCAGACAAACCAAATATACTGTCCGTCTGCTTGACAATATTGTTTCCGATATCAGATACCATTGCAGCATTCTCCTCTGATGTAGCAGCAACTGTATCAAGTTCTTCTTGTATATCATCAAATTCCTGTTTAATCCTGCTGATTATTTCATACTCATCCCTGACAACAACTGTCGCCTCATTAGTTGATGAACTTACTGCCTTAAAGCAGTCAATTAACTGGTTCATCTTTTCTGAACTTTCTTTAGCCGCCTGTGCTCCTGTCATAATCTTATCTGCAACATCATTAACAGTCTCTGAAAGAGTCTGTATTATACTCTTGATACTTTCTGCTGAATTCCTGCTGTCATCAGACAGAATCCTTATCTGCTCAGCAACAACTGCAAATCCTTTTCCAGCCTCTCCAGCTCTTGCTGCTTCTATGGATGCATTAAGTGATAATAAAGTTGTCTGTCCTGCTATTGAATTAATATCATCTAATATACCTGCTATCTTGTCCATCTGTCCAATAAGACCTGCTGTTGCATCGCTTGCAGTACTTACCACCTGTGACATCTCAATCATTGACTCTTTAACAAGCGTTGCCTCCTTATCTCCCGATTCAACCTTATTAATTACTGACTCAAAACTATCCTCAAGATTTCTGGCATACTCGTAATTAGTATTAATATATTCTCTTGATGTATTAAGCTTCTCACTCACATTCTGTATAGAACGGCTTGATTCCTCTACCACCTGCTCTATCTGCTCTGCTGATGACTTAACAACCTCAGCATGCGATGTTACAATGCCCACCTCTTCACTGCATGCAACTATATCTTTATTAAGCTTTTCTGCAATACTATTAGCGATAGCACTGTTATTTTCAACTTTCTTAAGTGCTGTTCTTGCTCTTTCTTCCTTTGCCTGTCCTGACTTGGTTCCAAGATAAAGAAGAGCTGCTGTTGCCATCCAAAGGATAATCTTTGATATTGCTCCTATTGTATTGTCATCTATTATTACAGAATTAACAAACAAGCATATAAGAACCGGTATCATAAATGCTATAGAAAAATATTTTACTATTTTCTTATCAAAGTATCTTACAGCCATTCCAAGTGTAACAAAGCTTGCTATAAATGTTACCGAATTTCCATTACACAATGCTGAATATATAAGCAATGCATACGATGGTGCTAAAACGATAACCATTGCTTTAGCAAAATCACTTATTCTCAAAAACTGTGCCACTATAACAACAACTAGCGTTGCCCATAATACTGCACTGCACAGAACAGTCCTTAAAGACATTCCATATGACAGTATGGTCGTTGCTGTCATTGTAAGTACACATCCTAATACTACCCACAAATTAGCCTTTTGTACTTTATTCATATAACCTCCTTAGTACATTTTATTCTATTGTAATTCCGAACAAAATTTACCGAAAAGAATATATCAATATTTTATCTATATGTCAACCTGCACTTTACTATATTATATCCTTTACAAATTGCCCTATATGCAGAATGGGTGTATTATTTTAACAGATGCAGCCAGACTATTATTATATTGAAACATTTGTCAGGAGGGTTTATGTGTACAGCAGCAACTTATAAAACTAAAGATTTTTACATGGGACGTTCCCTTGATTATGAATTTTCTTATGGTGATGAAGTGACCATCACCCCAAGGAATTATCCTGTTAATTTCAGATTTATGGGGACAAATGATAATCATTATGCAATGATTGGCATGGCACATGTCGCTAATGATTATCCTTTATATTACGAAGCATTTAATGAAAAGGGGCTTGGCATGGCTGGCCTTAATTTCGTTGGTAATGCAGTGTACAACAACCCAGACCCACGAGGTCTCAATGGAGAAACTAATGTTGAAAATGTAGCAGTATTTGAATTCATTCCATGGATTCTATCGCAATGTGCAACAGTTAATGAAGCTAAGAAGCGTCTTGACGTCATTAATCTTACTGATACACAGTTTAATAAAATGTTTCCTTGTGCTAATCTTCACTGGATTATGGCTGACAAGGAAAACTGTATAACTGTTGAATCTATGTCAGATGGTCTTCATATATATGACAATCCTGTTGGTGTGCTTACTAATAATCCGCCTTTTAATATACAGATGTTTAATCTTAATAATTATATGGGATTATCCGCCAGACAGCCTGCCTGCAGTTTTTCAGACAAGTTAACATTCAACAGATACAGCCGTGGTATGGGAGCTCTCGGACTTCCTGGCGATCTGTCATCACAGTCAAGATTTGTAAGAGTTGCTTTCACTAAGATGAACTCAATATCTAAAGATGACGAACTGTCAAGTGTCAGCCAGTTCTTCCATATATTAGGGAGTGTGGACCAGCAGCGTGGATGCTGCCAGTTAGACGATGATAACTATGAGATTACCATATATACCTGCTGCTGCAATACGACTAAGGGTATCTATTATTATACTGCGTATGACAATCATCAGATATGTGCTGTTGATATGTATAAAGAAGACCTTGACAGTGATAAACTTGTTCGATACCCACTTATTACTGAGGGTCAGATACGGGCTGTTAACTAAGGAATATATTATCCACAAATATTATAAAATATGTTATTATATGGTAGATTATTACAAGTGCCTGACGCACAGAAAGAGGAATATATGTTAGTTTATGATGCTAATGCCAATTCTGGCAGCACTGCCGGTTTTGAGTGTACTTATACAACTTTTAAATCAGACAATTCTACAGCTTCCCCAGAGAATCCAATCCTTGTTCTGGACAATTCTGAGAAGCAGTGGGATGAGACATCTTATGGATTATTCACTAACCCTTATAAAAAGACTGCATTTGATTTCCAGATTGACGGAGAATCTTTTACAAGCAATATCTTAAAGATTGATTCAAGATTTACAAGCCTAATAAAATGGCTTGGTGAAAACCGGGTTAAAGTAAAACTTACAGGTGCTAACACATCTGACGGATACAATGTTTATAAGATTCAGGAGGTTGCATTTGGCAATGGTAACAAGTTATCTGCCGAAGACGGCTTCCTTCAGTTTATGATTGAAAGATTATTAGAGAGCAGCGCCTTTGCAGAAGAAAATAGTGAAGAGCCTGATGAATCTGCTGATGATATGAAGCTTACAAGCCTTACAAGCATATCAGATTTTCTTAACTGTGCAGGAAGCACGCTACCTGAAAATATCCGCTTATGGGCAAGACGAAACCTTGTTGTTGCCCGTTCAAGTGAGGTAACTCCTGAAGAAAAAAGACATGCTCAGAGAGCACTTTCTATCATGCTTAACATAAAGTGGAAGAGCAATTATTTTGAATCCATTGACCCTGTGGAAGCAAGAAGAATTCTTGACGAAGAACTTTTCGGTATGGAGAGTGTTAAGCAGAGAATTATCGAGACTGTTATTCAGATTAACAGAACACACACTCTTCCTGCATATGGAATCCTTCTTGTAGGTCCTGCCGGAACTGGTAAATCACAGATTGCCTACCTTGTTGCCAAGATTCTTAAGATGCCATGGACAACACTTGATATGAGCTCAATTAATGACGCAGAACAGCTTACAGGAAGTTCAAGAATATACTCTAATGCAAAGCCTGGTATTATCATGGAAGCATTTAACATGGCTGGTGAATCTAACCTTGTATTCATCATTAACGAGCTTGATAAAGCTACATCAAGCAATGGTAACGCCAACCCTGCAGATGTACTCCTTACACTGCTTGATAATCTTGGCTTCACTGATAACTACATGGAATGCCTTATTCCAACTTCCGGTGTATATCCTATCGCAACAGCCAATGATAAGGACAAGATAAGTGCGCCTCTGCTTTCAAGATTTGCAGTAATTGATATTCCTGATTACACAAGGGAAGAGAAAAAGACAATATTCCTTAAATATTCACTTCCTAAGGTTCTTAAAAGAATTGGTCTTCATGAAAATGAGTGTATTGTTCTTGACGATGGACTTGACGCTGTTCTTGATTACTGTAGGGACACTACAGGCATCAGAGACCTTGAACAGGCAGCAGAGCATTTAGCAGCACATGCACTTTATATGATTGAAGTTGAACATGCCACAAGCATTTCTTACACAGCAGATATGGTAAATGAACTTTTCTAAACTAAAAAGCAGGACAGATATGAGGATTTATGAATCCCATATCTACCCTGCTTTCTCTATATCAAGATATTTTTCTTCAAATTCATTGACTGCAATCGGCTTAGAAAAATAATATCCCTGAAAAATATCACAGCCTAGCTTTGTCAGATTATCAGCCTGCTCTTTTTCTTATCAGGCAATTCTTCAACCTTCTGCATAAGATGTTCGAGATTGCATATTCCAGTAAGCTTATCGTGCCCCATCCGGTGTCTTTTAATCCTGCCATATTCTATAATGGCATGCTGTACCATTATTATTATTAACAATGCTGCTATTACTATTCCTGTTATCATATACTTAACTTCTTACCATCCAATCGTATGCCCTTCATTATCCGCTTATTATCATACATGCGGCTGTCCGCGCGCTTTGTAAGTTCTTCCATCAGATAATAATGATTTCTTGTACTTATCTCATATCCTCTTGCGTATGATATCTTAATATTATGTTTCTCATTATAATCATTTACATCTCTTTCAAGGCTCTGAAGCCTATGTATCATTCCTTCATTTCCAACAATTCTCTGAATTACATATATTCTGTTTTTATCTGCAAGATTTAATGGCATAATCAAAAATCTCCCGTTTAATATTGCAGAAGTTAGCACGCACTAACCTTTTTGCTGTATGAATTATATCATCCTCTTTGTGTCTGTCAATAAAAATTACATACCTTTCAACTATGCTTTTAAAAAAATACATTTTACTGTTAATTTCTGCATAAAAAAGAGATGTCGCTTCAACATAAAAAAAGAGGACATCGCACTAATTTCTTAGTACAACATCCCCCTTTCAGGTAATACATTTAATTATATATTGTAATTATATATCTTTTCTTAACTTAAACTGTGCAACCATCTCACTAAGAGTCGTAGCCTGTGCTGTAAGTTCTTCACTTGTAGCTGATGTCTCCTGTGATGTTGCTGAATTAGCCTGAACAACTTCTGCGATTCTTGCAATTGCAACATCAGCCTGTTCCATACCCGCAGCCTGACTTGTTGATACATCTCTCATCTTCTTGGCTGTCTCTGCAATAGACTGTACTCCATCAACAACTTCCTTAAGAGAATCAGACGCCTCTGTAGCAATCTTATTACCTTCACCAACCTCGTAGATAGAAGCTTCTATAAGATTTCTTGAATCCACTGCTGACTTGGCACTCTGCTCTGCAAGTGTACGAATCTGGTCAGCAACTACTGCAAATCCTCTTCCTGCATCGCCTGCTCTTGCAGCCTCAATGGAAGCATTAAGTGAAAGAAGGTTAGTCTGACTTGCAATACTTTCTATCTCTGAAATAATATTGCCAATCTTCTCAGAAGCCTCACTGATGCGAGCCATTGCCCCCATAAGAGCTTCCATGCTCTCACGGCTTCCCTCTGCTGTATTGGCATACTTTTCTGCTTCCTTATATGAATTTTCTAATTCAGAAGCTGTCTGCTGTATTCCTTCATTAAGATCATTGATTGTTGCCTGCATCTCTTCAACAGTAGCTGCCTGATCTGTAGCACCTTCCGCCAATGCCTGTGCTGCTTCTGATAAGTTGGCTGAGCCTTCTGCAACCTGCTTAGAGGCATCTTCAACCCCTTTCAATGTTGTATCCATCTGCCTGTTCATATTGCGGATACCAAGCAACAATGCATTAAATGCACCAGTATACTGATCTTCATGCTCTGTTGAAATAGCAAAATTGCCAGCTGCCATCTCTCCCATAAGTTTTCCTGCATCACTGATAATATTATGTAATCTCTCTGCCATAGCACGTGCACTATCTACAAGCTCTGATATCTCATCATCAGCCTCAACCTCAGGGAATGGTGAATCCAAATCCCCCTGTGCAAATGTCTCAAATCTGGCCATCATTCCATCTAATGGATCTTCTATACTCCTTGCAATCATATGTGCTGCTTTAGAAGCAACAAGCACTACTGCAGCTATAATTCCAATTGCAACAACAATAGCTATTATAAGAAATATTTCAAGCTTTAATTCTTCTGCTTCACCTTTTTCAATATTAATCTGCATAAGTTCTTCTAATGCTGTGTCGAGAGCCTTATACTTAGGTGCCATCTCATTAATCATCATTGTCTGTGCTTTCATAGACCGATCAGAATCAGTTGTTGCTCCCAATTCTATAACCTTGTTATCAATTGTTTTATACTCTTCCCATGCCTTGTCAATTTTTTCCATACAGGCTTTGCCTTCTTTGGTAACCATCGTTGGTCTTATCTGTTCAAGCTTTGCCTCAAATGCATCAACATGTTCATCATGCTGTTCTTTCATTTGATTTATAAGAGAAACTGAATCATATCCGACAATTCCTCTCGACGCACTTCTTACCTCTGCAACTTCATCCATAGCTGTAGCAATATCCCCCTGTGGGAATGCATAATTCTTAAGAACCCTTCTGTAATCCATAGACATATAAACCATCATTACACTTATAACAACTGCAACTACGAAAAACGATATAATTATCAGTCTAAATACATAGCCCAAACGCCCCTTAATGTTCATGTTATTCATTTTCTTCAACATCTTATAACTACCAGCCTTTCCATATGCATCATTCGTACAAAATATTTAATTGTTCCCTTTTCCATTCAATTAATATATTATTCCTAATTCGATTTTTTTTCAAGGTGTTTTCACAAAATACTCATATGTAATTGTCTGAGCCCGTCTATCTCATCACACAATTCCCTGCTTGAGCAGGTTGAACAATCCATCGTAAGACCATTAAATATGTTGTTTAACGAATCTGTTATCTGTTCACATCTGTGTGCTTCATTTTTTAAAAATGTGTAATCAATATCCTGTTCTGTAACAAAATATATGCTTACAGCCTCAACTTCCGGGCGTTTCCTGTAGGCATTGATAAATCCCCGTCCTACCGCTGCAAAGTTAATAGCCTGAGAAACTGCCTCTTTACTCACTCTCACTGGCTCTCTTTCTCTGACAGCTGATATTCTCATCATATATCCTTTAGGAAATGCATGGTATCTTACATAATCAGTTGCTCTCATCGAAGCATACAGTGCATTATCATCATGATTCTTAATGTAATCACTATCCAGCCTGATTACAGTAATTCTCGCATATGAGATATCGTTTCTGATATTACACAGGTCATCCCCAACAAGATACACTGCATCTTCCGGCACAAGTTTCTCGTCCTGTGTAAATGCAATGGCACTCACCGCCTGATTACCTCCACCGCCAAGCTCATAAGCCATCTCACTTTTAAGGATAAGATTCTCTTTCTTAGTCATCTCCCATTCTTTCTGTAATGGCAGTTTCTCAGCACCATGGCTTTCAAGCATGGATATAAGCTTTCTTATCTCACCATCATATAAATCCATTGGCTGTTTCTACCCTTCCTGTTGTTCTCTCTGTGCATCCCGTTCTTTCTTTTTCTTTGCCTCGCGCCTGTTCTTTGACCAGTTGTAATACGCAGTAAGCGGCTTGATTAAAGTTGCCGCAAATTTCATGTCAAGATTAAAGAAATATATAACAAGAGTCAGAAGAAACAATGCAACAAACACGATTGCTATAATAGCCAGCACTTTTAATACTATCATACGTTACTTCCCTTCTGCCTTGCGTATTCTGCAGCACCTAATGCTCCCATAAGCTGTGGATCTGTCGGCAGGTCAACTACATTTATCTTAAGCACCTTTTCTATTGCTTTCTTCAGTCCCTCATTCTTGGCACAACCGCCTGTAAGTGTAACGCTGTCAGCCGCACCAGCTTTCTTAGCCATAACAAAGCACCTCTTGGCAACTGATAACTGTATTCCTGCTGCTATCTCCTCCATAGGCTTTCCCTCACCTACCAGTGAGATAACCTCGCTCTCTGCAAATACAGCACACTGTGCTGTTATAGGAATCACATTCTTTGCTGTAAGAGACAGATTAGAAAATTCATCTAACGACATCTCAAATGCTCTTGCCATAGATTCAAAGAATCTTCCTGTTCCCGCTGCACATTTGTCATTCATCGCAAAATTAAGTACAGTTCCGTCAGTGTCAATTGCAATTCCCTTTACATCCTGACCACCAATATCAATAATTGCCTTAACCGAAGGATCTGTCACATGTACACCCATGGCATGACAGCTTATCTCTGATATATTCTCATCTGCAAATGGTACTTTGTTTCTTCCATAACCTGTACCAATCAGATATGTAAGCTCCTCTGCACTGTTTAATCCGTCAACCTGGCTTACAGCCTCATCAAGCGCATCCTTCGCACTAAGCACAGGATTAATCCTGCTTCTCTTAGTAACAGCAGCTACAATTTTTCCATTCTCATCTATAATTACGCATTTGGTATATGTACTTCCTGCATCACAACCACCGAAATATTTCATTCTGTTATCCTTTCCTGCAACACACTGCATTAGGTAATCACGTTTTACCAGTTCTTGGAATCATCAAAATCCTCAAGTGACGGATCAAGCGGCTCTTCCCTGAAAACAGTTCTCATATATCTGTTAATCTCTGTTCTCATATCTCTTCTTGTTCCGTCCTCAGGACACATAAGATTGTGTGTTACCCATATTAAATGTATTCCGTGTTTTCTGGCTTCTTCCTCAAATATGCCGTGATACCCTGACATTGATTTGCAGCCCATATGAACATACATGATTACAATATCAATATCAAACATCTCACAGAAACGCCAGAGTGCCTCTACACCTGTCTCATAGCCGCCGTTAGAACGGTTTCTCATAATCATATTCTCATACAGATATGCAAGATCTAACATTGCCTGATGCTTATCCTCTGTATTAACCATCTCTGTAGATACCATACTTAACATATCTGCAATTGTAACAACACCCCAGCAATTAAGAAGCCAGATTGGAAGTGCTGTGTAATATGCAGCCTGAACTCCCCATGTCATTGCTCTGTGGCGGTACTCCTTCGCTGCCATTTCTTTATTCTTATATGCAGCAAGTGCCATCTTTGTAAGCTTCTTATCCATATCAAGAAATGCCTGATTTCTTCCACCAGCCGCCTGATACACACCATATCTGTAAAGTGCAAGCGTTACACCCATAACCTGTGGATAATCTGTCTTGGAAATCTCCATCCACTCCAAAAATTCCTCTGTCTCTGCATTGAACCGCTTCATGCTCTTAAAGAATGCATCCCAGTCAAACTTCTCGCCGGTCTGCTCCTCTATGAAATGTATCGCATTAACGACTTCTTCTGCTGCATACTCCTGCACACTTTCCTGCCTGTGTCTTATTGGCACAGCAAGCTGAAATGTAGGAATCTTAAATGATCCAGCTTCAATTCCGTTACCCATAAGGCTTCCGTCACATGTAGTATTACACTGCACTGCACAACAGCCTATAAGTGGAAAATCATCCGCCAGCGCAACACCAAGCTCTGCCGCCGGCATAGGACAGACATCTGATGGCACACCATACTGGTGTGTAACATCGACATAATAACTTACTCCGTCCTGTGACATCATTGAACTTGTATACACAGCAGGGACTTCCACTGAAAGCCATGTAAGGTTAGGGAAGCCTCCCATCAGGGTACTCATCATATTTTCATCAAAAAGGACAATCTTACTGTTTAACTTCTTGTCATTGCCAATAGCCGGGTCTGCCTTAAATATCTGTCCAAGCATGCCACATATATCAGTAACAATAAGTCCCAGTGCCTGATGCGCCATTCTAAGCTGTGTTCCTCTCATGCCCTCGGTGTGTCTGTCCATGAAGTCAGGCAGGGCAAGATAATTAATCATCCATCGATATCTGAAAAAGCCCTTCATGTTATTAGGTTTTATTATAAATGTAATTAATGTCTTCCAGTATCCAAGCCACCTTACATAGTCGTACCATGTATCTTTAAGTCCGCGCCATTCTCTTCTTCTCTTAGGTTTTTTCCCTGTATAGAATCTGCCAAGTGGTTCACTTCCTATATTCTTAGACATATTTATAATTTCCTTCCTGCATTGATACGCTTAATCTCAAGGCTCTCAACAAATGCCTGTATTCTTGTTCTTAACTGTCCTGAAGTTCCAACAGCATAAGGTCTGTCAATTGAAAGAACCGGATATCCGTATTTCTCTTTCATGACATGAAACGCTGAAGCCCTCTCATAACCCCAGTAATCGCAGAATTTAATCTGCTCATATATAAGCCCATCAGCCTTATACTCTTTAGCTATCGCATCAACATATTCCTGTCTCTCGATAATCTTTTCTGTATTCATGAATCGCGGACACTGTCCCCACTTCATATACTGTCTGCATATCTGTGTAAGAACATCCTCCGTATCATTAAGAATAATCTCATCTCTTCCAGGAAGTGAACCAAAACAGAATCTGTCTGCCACAACCAATGCTCCTGCTTCCTCGGCAAGCTTTATAAGCTCAGGATTATCAATTTCTGAACCAACCATTACAACCCTTGCCCTGTAACTACATTTTTTATCAGGTTCACGCGTCTTAAGCTCCTCAATTGTCTCTTCGAGCTTTTCTATAAGTGCCTCTTTCGGACAGCAGTAGGTTGCAAGGCACAGCACTGCGAATTCATATCCCGTAATTCTTGGATTATCTTCTTTCCTGTAATTACCAATGCTTCTTATAAGTCTGCTTATCTTGTTCTGCAGTTGTACAGACTTTCTAAGTGCATCATCTGATATATCTATTCCATATGTATTATTAAGCGGTTCAAGCACATGCAGCCTCATCTGCTTAACATAATGTCTTAATGCTGTCTCATCATTCTTCATTGGAACATCTGAATATTCCACAAAGAATTTCTCTTTCTCGATAAGGTGCTGTCTTTCAATATTCTCTACGCATCTGTTCATCTGTGCACATGCATCTGGCGCAATTATGCAGTCGAGGAAGTTAAATCCACCTTCAATTGCCCTCTCCAATATCGCACGACAACCCTCACACAGCATACTGCTCATGTAATATGTACCCATCTCAATAGAACCTGTACGAGGCGCACGAAGTCTTACTGAAAAGCTGCCCGGCAGATTAATAAGCGGCTCCGGTATCTGGAAACAGACCGCTCCGATTGCAATATCACCTTTCGCCTGTGCCTGCCTTACAAGGTCATTATTCACGTCCTCCAGCAGTTTC
This sequence comes from uncultured Lachnospira sp., assembly GCA_934343805.1. Taxonomy (GTDB): domain Bacteria; phylum Bacillota; class Clostridia; order Lachnospirales; family Lachnospiraceae; genus Lachnospira. Next base: position 10,667 of record CAKRIN010000011.1, on the reverse strand, counting down.
TCAAAATAATAAAGATTAGCTAAATCTTTCACAATTACCTCCGGATTATAATATTCCTATATTAACAAGTGCCTTCTTTGCGCCCTCAACAATAATTGCATCGTCAGGGAGATTAAATACATTTTCACCAAGAACATCTGCCTGCGCAAGCTTAGAATCGCTCTGTATTACAGAAAGCAGCTCAAGTCCACCAATATCCATAAGCTTTGCAACTTCCATATCCGGTATTCTGTTGGCGATAACTCCTATTCGGTCATACATAACAAGTTCATCTGCAACTTTCTTGATTGTCTGTACTACCTGACATCCTTTCTTGCTTGCATCAGTAACAAGAAGCAGATGTGTAACTTTCTCCATAACTCTTCTGTTAATCTGCTCAATTCCTGCTTCTCCATCAATTACAACATAATCGAACTTATCTGAAAGCATTGTGATGACTTCTTTAAGATATGAATTAATCTTACAGTAACAGCCTGCTGTCTCAGGTCTTCCTATTGCGATAAATGCATATCCGTCCTGCTCAACAACCGCATCCATTATCTCGTATTTGGCTTCTCCAAGTAACTCTACCGCAGTCTTGGTATCTCCGTCCTCAACATTCTTAATTACTTCTTTTCTTATATCATCTATAGTCTTCTCAACTTCAACATTAAGAACTGTAGAGAGTCCGACCGCCGGGTCTGCATCAATCGCAAGTATTTTCTTGTCAGGATATGCCTCAACAAGAAGCTTTACAATCACTCCCGCTAAAGAAGTCTTACCAACTCCTCCTTTACCTGCCACTGCTATAATCTGTGTTTTCTTATCCATCACACTTCTCCTTAATCTATAATCATTATTATATTGCCACTATCTCGTAATCTGATGTCTCAACGCATGCAAATCCAATCTATTCGTCTATATCATCCGGCCACACAGAACCCTCATCAAGTCCATTATCAGTAAGCCATTCATCTCCTACCATGATATATTTCTTAACACCTGATTCATTAACAAGCATGACAGAAACTTTAGGCTGCTGTCCTTCTTCAAGCTCTTCGCACCCATAATCTCCGTCAAATATCTGTTTTATCTTCCACATAATAGTCTCCGTTTCAAACCATTAATATTTTTATTATAAAACATTTTTCTAAAATATGCTATAATATATGCATTACGAAGGTATGGAGGACAATATAATATGCTTACTATTAGCGACAACAGACATTATTTGTTAGAAGATGGCAAGCCATTCTTCTGGCTCGGAGATACTGGATGGCTTATCTTTGGAAACATTACAGAAGATGAGGCTTACACATATCTTAAAAACAGGGCTGAAAAAGGATTCAATGTGATTCAGGCGGTTCTTATATATTCAACAGAAGGAATGGAAACTGTAAACCGCATGCACTGGGGTGCATCTGATAAATATAAAACTCCTGCTTACTGGGAGCATGTGGACAGAATTATACATATGGCAGATGAACTTGGACTTTATATGGCACTTCTTCCATCATGGGGAAGCCTGTTAAAAACTGGTGTTATTACAGAAGATAATATTCTTGAATATGGCAGATTCTTAGCAGAGCGTTATAAGAATTATTCTAATATAATATGGGTACTCGGTGGTGATATTAAAGCTGAGGATTATAAGGCAGCTTACCGCAAATTAGGTAAATACCTTAAATCTTCAACTCCTGATAAACTGATAACATTCCACCCTTTTGGAAGATGTTCATCAACGATGTGGTTTCCTGATGACGAATGGCTTGATTTTAATATGTTCCAGTCAGGTCACAGACGTTACGACCAATGTAATCTTGGTACATGGGATGATACGGACAGTCCTTCTTACTATGGCGAAGACAACTGGAAGTATGTGTTACACGACCATGCTCTCAGTAATAAACCAGTACTTGATGCTGAACCCTCTTATGAATGGATTATTCAGGGACTTCACAACCCTGGTGAACCATACTGGACTGCAAAACATGTAAGAAGATATGCTTACTGGTCTGTTCTCGCCGGTGCATGTGGTCATACCTATGGTGATAATTCTGTCATGCAATTCTACACTGGCGGACATGATGGTGTAAGCTATGGCGTTGTATGTAACTGGGACGAAGCTATTCATCACGAAGGTTCTGGGCAGATGCATTTCTTAAAAGATTTAATGCAGTCAGTAGATTTCATTAATGGCAAGCCAGATGACTCTCTGCTGTTATCTGGTCAAAAAGAAAAGCATGAACGCATTGCTGTATTCGCGGGCGAATCATTTCTGATTGCATACGATTATCTTGGAAATGAGTTCACACTTGATACTCATAATTATACAGGAAGAGACATGTGGTGGATAAGCCCTGTTACCGGCGTAAAGAGCTACATAGGCAAATGTTCTAATAATTCATTCACTGCTAAGAAATTTGCTAAAGTTGAGGGTGATGATACCGACAGAGCGCTGGTAATAAAGTAATAATATAATGGACTTTCTCACGGATTTACCATGCAGAAAGTCCATTTTTTAATTATTCTGTTATATTACCCCCAGATAAGTTTCTCCCAGAATTCCTTATCTTTCGCATACTTTAATATATCCTCTTCCTTCTCGTTATCAAGATAATCCATAACCTTATTGTAATCAGCCGGACTTTTAAAATCAATCTGCCATAAAAGCGTTCCTACCCCGTCTTTAAACTCCTTACATATAATCCCCTGCTCAGTATATGCGGTAACTGTCCACACTTTTTCGCCTGATTCATCATCACAGGATGCACTTTCTGTTGTACTTCCGGTCTTGCTTATACCTTCTGTTGTATCCCCTGTAAGCATAAGTTCCTGGGACTTACTAAGACTGTCTTGTGCCTTTTCATTGGCAATAGCTGCTTTATGAAGAATCGTCTGGTCATCTGTTTTCATATCATATGTCCAGCTGTTTTCCTCTATCCATTCTTCATCTTCAGTCTTTACATCAGACGAAAATCCATTAGCCGCTGCGCCTAATGCTGCACTCGAAGCCGCATTGGCTTTATCCCCAGCTGGTGCATCAGCTGCTGCCTTAGATGCTGCTTCATCCTGAATTTCTTTAAGTTTTTTAATCTTATCCCTTATAGCCTCGATATTCCGGTCAAAACTGTTAAGGAGCTTTTCCCATTCTTTGTCAGACATATCACGCCAATCCTTATCTTCAAGATCGTCCGCGGTAAGTTCATACTTCTGTCTGAGCATTTCTATCAGGTCAGCTGCCGTATACCTTTTACCTGTTGACTCGTTTTCAAGTTCAATACCTGAACCCACCAGTGCTGCATTCCAGTTTTTCTTTTCAGTTAAAGCTTCATCCAGTGAATTGTATGAATATGCAGCATCACCTGTCAAATGTTTTAAGGCATTCCAGCTTCCCCACTTGTATGAACCCTCGCTGGTTGAATCTGCATACTGGCAATATGCAAACATTTCCACAGCACTTGCATTAGATGGATCTATCCCAGAAAGATTAACATCATAGTTTTTAAATTCATTTCCACCCAATGCAATGCTCACTCTTATAATCGTATCCTCACTATCAGGATTAACAATCTGGGTTGCCCTCATTCCGTATCCGGTATCCCCAACATTTAAGAAGCCTATTCCTAATGATTTGTACTGGATATTACTATCCGGCTTCATAGATTCCTTAAAACTGGTGTCTTCTTTGCCAGTTTCCATGTTTTTTGTGGTCTTCGTTGTCTGGGAACTATACTCTGAATAATTCCCATACCTCATTTGTGTGTTAACATTCATGTTTTCTCCTTTCCGCAGCCGCTCAGCCAGTCGCAGCCGCGCCACTTTCCTGAAAGGTCCAAGTGGCATAAAATAATAAAAAAGCACATTTATCCAACAGATTCAATCCATTGAACGAATGTGCTTTCCATGCTTGTTATATATCGGCATTATTTATTATTTTATTATAGTAACTCAGCATTTCATGCCATATTTTTTCAGGTCAACCCTGCCATTAATGACTTCTATTCCGTCTGCCATAAGGAGTGCTGCCTGCTTTCCAGCTCCGCCAAATGCAAATTCTCCAGCGAGTTCTCCCTTTGAATTAACCACTCTGTAACACGGAATTTCCGACGGGTCTGGATTCTTATGTAGCGCATTACCAACTGCACGCGCCATCTTCTTATCTCCCGCAAGCTGTGCTATCTGTCCATATGTAGCCACCTGCCCTCTTGGAATCTTCTTAACAGCTTCATATATCCTTTTAGTCGGGCTGTCAGATACCAGATCATAGCTTTCCGCAATCATGCGTCTGACATCTTCATCCGGAATAGTTCCATCAAGGATAATAGTATTCCAGTGTTCTTTATTCTGATGCCATCCAGCAACTACAGAAGAATATGTACTTCTCCACAAATCCCGCCATTCAGGTGATACTTTTACATTAAGATTAATATACCCGTCACGCTCATATGTCCATAAAAATGCTTTCTTGCATCCTTTAACTCTTACAAGCTGCCAGTTCTGATCATGAAATGGTGCTTCCTGATAAGTATCAGGAAATGATAAGCCATAGCTTAGGGCTTCTTCTCTGGTTCTCATAATATCTACTGTCCCATATAATTTCTAAATGCATCAAGAACCTCAGTTCTTCCAACCATATCATCAAAGCTGTCCTTTTCTGGTTCTCTTCTTAATACTGGTTCTGGAGGTATTACCGGTTCCTTAGGAAGAAATGGTTCAGATGGCATGGCAAGCTTGGATAATTCAATTCTTACATTCATTATCTCTTTATCCTTCTTGGCAGCTCTTGCATCAGCCATAAATCCTTCAATGAATCCTTTATCTTCCTGAAGTCTCTTAAGTTCATATTCAAGATTCATCTTATCGTCAAAATACTGTTTCTTCTCAGCATTCCATCTGTCAAGCACATCCTTATTAGTCTCAAGCCAGTCATCATGCTCTTTCTGTTTTTCAACGACATCCTTTTCCCACTGTTCTTTTGCTGCTTCAAGATTATCTCTTTCCTGCTCCCACAGCTTATGGTCATCCTGAAATTCTTTCTCATTCTTAGCCTTGTTGAATTCCGCAAGATTATTAGCAAGCTTAAATGCATTTTCAAGCTTTGAAAAGTATTCTTCTTCCTGCTTTCTTGCCTCTGCTACTGACTGCTGTTCCTGAAGCTTAACTTCATTGAGTGTATCGTCAAGATGCTTGTCTACTGCATTTATAAATTCATCTATATAAGCCTTTACTTCATCATTAGCATATAACTGTGCTCTCTTAAACAATTCGTTATCGCTTAGTATATAATGCTCTTTATTCTCTGCGATTGCACGCTCTACTGATGCAACTCCTGTTTCATAATAATAATGCATATCGAATAAAGCATCGAACTCTTCCTGTGAGAACAGCTCTGCTACAGGATAATTCTTAATAATATCCGGCTTTCTGTCTTTAATCTCTAATTCAATTGTCTCCTTTGAAACACTTCCGATAGCCTGCACATATATATTATCTGCCATATCCTTTGCATTGGCGCTCTCCTGCTGGATGAGAAGCTGTCCCCAGTATGCAAGTGAATTCTCTGGCTCAATATCAAGAACCTTATAGAAAAGCTTATTGGCTTCTTTATTATTACCTGCAGCAATTGCCTTATATGCATCACTGATCATTTCCTCGGGATCTGCTGTTTCAAAAATCTCAAGCTCGATTACTTCTTCCTGCTTGTCATCATGCTCGGCTGCTGCATTCCCCGACTCTTCCTTAACCTCCTCAGATTCTTTATCTGAATCAGGATTTTCATTAACTGACGCTGTATTCTTAATTAAGTTAATTATACTGTCAAATGTATCATCCTTGCCCAGCTCAACCATCTTTAAAGATGCAAATTCTTTAGGAATATCATATTCATCAACATCTTTATAGCATGGTATAAGATGCTTAGTCTTATCGGCATCTGCAAATGCTATGTATCTATTCCATTCATTCTTAACCCATACATCATTATAATCGTCATATGATGTACCTAATGCCAGCATTACATATGCTGATTTCAATGCTGCAAATATGTATGGTTCACTATCGCTCCTGTTGATATCCTTAAGAACTTCCTGTGCCAAAAATACCCTGTATCCTGCATCAGTTAACTTCTTATATATATCCTCTGCCAGCTCACTGACTGCTGTTCTTTCTCCATTCTCATCTGCAAACCTGTAGCTTATGAATATATCATATGGCTTCTCATTCTCTGCTATATCAATGTATTTCTTTCTTGTCTCTTCTATTGCTTTAGCTTCATCTCTGTATACAGCTCTTGATTCTGAATCTGAGTTTTCCATAACCAGCTCAAAATCCTCATCTTCCATAACACTATTATAAGATGTTCTGTGACACACAGGCATCATTGATGAAGTCTTCTCATCTTCTACATATTCTATTCCATATTTACAAAGGATCTTTCCCCAGTATCCTTCTGCTTCTTCTGGATAATCATCTGTTATATTATCATATACTCCAAGTGCTTTATCATAATCACAATTAAATCGTAATTTGTTAGCACGCTCAAATAATTTAAGTTCTTTGTCGTCTGCTATATCAGGAACTGTCTGGCTAGTACCGCAACTATCACATTTACATACAGTAACCGAATCACCTGTCTCAAGATTACTTCCACACATTTTACATTTTATGGTTCCCATTTGCATTCTCCTTAATTATTATTGAATCCTATTTCATCCCGCATATAATACAATATTATTAAAGCCGTATAGAATATTATAATATCTTGACAATAGCGTGTCAATTTAAGTTTTAACCAAAAATTACCATCTCCAGTATTTCTGGAAATGGTAATTCATCATTGTTGCATTATATCTTAAGAACTATGTATTGCCTTCTATATAAGCATATAATACATAGTTCCTAAAATATTAACCCATTCTTAGTGAAACATATGTGATAATTTATCTGTGACATCGAAACTCGTAATAGTCTGAGCCGCCTGTAGTGTACACTCCATCATAACTGATGTAGAATACCGGATCTTTTTCCAAAAGCAACATGCTTGCAATATATTCTGCGATTGCATCCTCAGAAGATAACCGCTGTCCATCAATGGTACTTGCTTTGTTGAGGTCTGTCTCTACAAACACACTATAATAAGAGCCTTCCATACCATCGTAAGGATAATACTCATTGTACTCTTCCTGCGTAATACTACCGTCATTCAAATGGTTCTGTAAATTCTGCTGTGTGGTAATCATCCCTCCTGCCTGACACTTTGCTGTTGCAAGGGACACAACATTCTGTGGACTGTATGCCACAGATGCAGGCTGTGAATTGCTTACATTGTCTTTCGGACTATCAGCATTCTGCTCAGACTCTTCTTCCTGCTTTGAGACAGTATTATTATCGGGTGACTGGTTATCTTCCTTATCAGTCTTCTCTTCTAAATCTTTAACCTCGTAAATATCTTTGTCTGTTTCGTCACTCCCAGCTTCGGTTGTAATCTCTGTGACAGTTTCCGTTGCCATCGTTACTTCCTCAGTCGGCTTTATGCTCTCCGTCTGATTCTCTGTTTGATTCTCCGTCCAATTCTCTGCCTTTTCCTTACCACCATTACAGGCAGTCATTGAAAAGACCAGTGCTGCAGATAATAAGATCATAATTATCTTCCTCATGGCAATCACCCATCCCTTCTTCCCGTACATCTTAAACTCTTTTTATTATACCAGTTCTCTTAATTTAAAGAAATACCATTGCCGGTTCAGCTTATGCACAGTATAAAAAAGGACTTCCGATTTTGTAAAACACATCCGTTTCATATAGACACTGCACAAAATCAATACATGTTTCATTCTTTGCTAAGATGATGACACCGACGACACCGATAACTGCGATGATCAGTGTTTTTAAGTTCTCAAGTAGCTGTGTTACTGCGGAAGTTCCTGTCCCCGATGCGGTATGCTGTGACCACCTCCTTTCATGGCATGAAAAAAGCACCTTAACCTGTTATTGCTAAAGTGCTGTATAAGTTTGTTATTAAATTGTTTGTGAAACAGACAAGCTGGAATCTGATGCTGTCTACCTCTTATCCAATCCATTTTTTAATTTCAAAATATCTTTTCTGATTTTTTCAATGACTATCTTAAATTCCTCATCACTTTTTCCTGTTGGATCTTCAAGTCCCCAGTTATCATCAAACGGTCTTCCTATAAATGGACATCCCACATTACATCCCATTGATATTGCAATATCCGGATTTGGAATATCACTAACCAGCTTACTGAACTGCCCATCTGCTTCCATATCTATATTATATAATTCCTTCATAATACGGACAGCATCTTGGTTAATCTGTGGTTTTGTTTCTGTACCCGCCGAATAACTTTGAAACACATCTGATGCCAGATGTCTTCCAAAAGCCTCAGCAATCTGACTTCGGCAGGAATTATGGACACAAATAAAAGCTACTTTTATCTTACTCATAAAATGGACACCTCTCCTTTATACATTGCTCATTAAAATCTGTGAATCCGCATTGCATTTGTTCGTATTGCAATGTTACTCCATAATGAGCATTTACATAATCAATACCATTCTTAAATGCTATCATTGCATCTCTCTTGCAGCATCTTGGTCCGTTTATGATTCCTAATTCTCCAATTGCTTTCGAGGTAAACTGCATATGATTTCCCCATGTTCCATCCGTTGAAAGCGGACCTGTTCCGTCGATGATTGCAAGTGCAGCGCCAATGGATGTGATTGCTCCGCATATTCCCCATAAACCGCACATTGCTCCCGGCATCCGAAGTCCTTCTGACATCAGCCTGTCCAATGCCTGTTCTAAGTCTATCTCTCCACCTGCGTTTTTGTAGGCTACTAGCAAACTTGCACCATCTAATATATGGTGTTCCGGTCCATGAATGCTGATATATTCCTTCTCTGCAATCTGCTTAAAAATAACAACCGGATTTGTTCCCTGTTCTTTCTTTATATCTTTTACAATCAGTTCTGCTTTTTCTCTTACTGTCATAGAAACCTTCCTTTCGTCTTATTTGCAATTCTTACAAGCATAAGCATTACCGGAACTTCTGTTAAGACACCCACAGTAGTAGCAAGTGCAGCCTCACTTGTTGTTCCAAACACTGCAATCGCCACTGCCACCGCAAGTTCAAAGAAATTAAATGCTCCTATCATTCGTTGCAACCTGAACGACAGTATATACCGGATTCCCTTGCGTCAGACTGCTCCATATAAATACCATTGCTGTGCATGGTGCTGCACCAAGCAATACTGCCCAAGCCAGATATTCTGTAGCAAGTTCAACCGGAATAAATGCCCTGAATAACACAAAGAAAAACAAGCATGCAATTCCATACATTGTAAATGGTTTGATCAGCCAATTAACGATCCAAGTCACAAATAATCCTTTCGGATTTTTGCTGATATACTTGACACTTTTGAAAAAATTTCATCTTAGCATTTCCCCTCTAACAACAGCTATCTTTTTTGTCACAGCATGACTCACATGTCAAACTGCCAATAAAATTCTTGAATTCTAATAAAGTATCACAATTCAAAGAGTAATGATGCCATTTACCTTCTTTGCGATCATTCACCAATCCACATTCCACCAGTATCTTCATATGATGAGACAGGGTTGGCTGTGTAATTTCAAATTTTTCCAAGAGCCTGCATCCACATTTTTCGCCATCTGACAACATTTGCACTATTTCTAATCTGTTTGAATCTCCAAGTGCCTTGCAGATTAATGCAATATTTGTTAGTTCCATTTCATTTGCCTCACATTGATATTTATCTATGTGTGTAGATTAGCATATACATAGATAATTATCAATATGTTTTTATAAAATAAAGCCATACATTTTCATGTACAGCTTTAAAAACAGGAAGTTAACGCTTCCATACCATTATCAATTCTTTTTCTCCCGTATTACTATCTAAACTTTCAGATTGGATGCTAAATTCCTCTCGCAGATAAAATTGTATTGCTCGTTCATTTTTTTGATAAACATTCAATTTTAGAGTGGACTTGACTTTCTTTACATGATCCAATAGCTGTTTTCCGGCTCCCTTTGACTGTGCTGCCTCTTTTATAAAGATTCCTTCTATATTGTCATTATTTAATCCAATAAATCCATCTATCTGATTTGCATTGTCCCCTTCATGTACATATATTTCTGCAAGTGGCATTATTTCTTTTACTTTATCAAAGTTGCTCTGCCAATAATCCGGAGATATAAAATTGTGTGTCTGAATATTCGTAATTAACCATATTTGCATTACTGAATCTATATCACTGTCAACATATTTCCTAATCATTTCATCATCTCCATAAATTCCAAATTTGTCTCTTTCTTACCCATTAGCAATCTGAACCAATTTATCAATTATAACTTGTGGTATCTCGCTATTTTCATAACCTTGTTTAATAGATTCGATTGCATTATCTATATCGTTATTCTTTGCATATAAAAACGCTCTGATATGACACATATACGGAACATATATATGGGGTAAAGTTACTATCCTCTGATTAAGAACAGTAATGGCATCATCAACCGTTTGTACATTATTTATCCACTCTCTTATCAGTGGGATATTTTTATCTATCAGCTATCATAATTCTGTATGCCTCCTTCTTCCATGAGATTACAGCAAACGTAGTAGTAATGTCTATCAAAAGG
>CAKRIN010000010.1 GCA_934343805.1 uncultured Lachnospira sp. | reverse complement strand
AAAGGTTAAGACGGTTTGGATAGAACAGAGGAAGTTATTCTAGGATAACAACTACTGAAAGTAGTAATCGGATGAAAGAATTTTAATGTGCAGTTTTGAAGGAACAATATGATACGAAATATAATGTATTCAGGCAGGTCGCAGGATCTGCTTTTTTTATGCATTTTCATACTAAATGTGGGTTTGAAAAGAGTAATAATGGGTGCTACAATTAGCATAGCTTTGAATTAATTTAATACATATGAGGGGAGAGAATGTATGTATCAGTGTCCTAATTGTGGTGGAAGATTAATATTTGATATAACATCACAGTCAATGATGTGTGAGCATTGTAATGCACATTTTAATCCATATAATCTTGGAGATGGAAGCTCGGCAGAAGAGAGTAAAGAGTATGATGTAACAGTATTTAAATGTCCTCAATGTGGTGGAGAGATAATGAGTACTGATAACACAATAGCGAACTTTTGCAGCTATTGTGGAGCATCAACAGTACTGGAAAGCAGAATTTCAAAGCAGCTTCGCCCGGGATATATAATTCCATTTAGTAAGACCAAAGAGGATTGTAAGAAAGAATATAAAAAAATGATGCGTCGGGCGTGGTTTGCGCCAAAAGAACTAAAGAATGAAAGATATATTGATGGATTCCGTGGAATTTATATGCCATATTGGGCATACACCATAACACAGGAAGGTCCTGTGGTGCTTAAGGGAGAGAAAAGTACAAGACGTGGTGATTATATATATACGGATCATTATGATATCAATGGTGATATTGATTGTCAGTATAAGGGGATTTCATTTGATGCATCATCATCATTTGATGATAATATAAGTTCGGCTATTGCACCGTTTGATGTTAAGAATATGGGAAGCTTTACACCTGCATTTTTGAGTGGGTTTTATGCTGATACAGCGGATGTAGGCTGCGATGTATATATGAATGATGCTATGGATATGTCTAGTGAAGAGACATATGACTATATAAAGAATAATGCCTCATTTGGCAGCGTGTCACTTAAAGAATCGAGGAGTACTATTAAATCCAAATGTAATACCAAGGTACAGAATGTTGACAGGACATTGTATCCAGTGTGGTTTTTATCATACAGAAATAAAGACAGGGTTGCATATGCTACAGTTAATGGACAGACTGGAAAAGTTGCAGCTGATTTACCGGTTTCTGTTGGAAGGTACTTTGCAGGCTCTTTGTTACTTGCAATTCCTATATTTATTCTGTTCAACATATTTTTTACATTCAGACCTAAAGTAACACTTATTTTAGCTGCGTTAATTTCGTTAATTGCTGTGATAATGTACTCGTTTGAACTAAGGAAGATAAAGAAACGTGATGAAAAAAGTGATGATAAGGGTTCATGGATTGAATCAAACGTATTAAAAAATAAATATAATGCAGGGGTAAAAGGAGACAGACTTGCTAACCAGATAGCTGATGCACGAAGAATAAGCAGCGAAGGACTAAAAAAGGAAAAGAGCATACCGGATGCTTTAAAGACAGTAGTCACAATTCTTATAATTATGTTTGGAGCACCATATACATTAATGATATTAATGGTAGTTGGAAGTATATTATCAGCCAGTGCATCTTTTGTTATAAGTGGAATATGTTTTATATTGGGAGTTGTCATAACTATTAATAGTGAAAAGACATTTAAAGCAGTGTCTAAAGGCAAAAATGTATCCGGAAGCATAGGAGCTCTTATTGCCATGGCACTTGCAACGCTGGTTCTGCTTATAAATCCTGTATCGGACATATACTATTATGCGGCAGTAATTGTTGTTCTGATCACATTAATGTTTACTCTTATTGATCTTATAAGGTATTATAATATGCTTGCAACTAGAAAGCTGCCACAGTTTGACGAATACAAAGGAGGTAATGATAATGCATAAAAGAATAAGATTATTATCAGCCTTACTTGTAATATGCGTGAGCATAATGACTATATTCAGTGTCAGAGTGTCAGCAAATGAATCGTACAATAACCCAGCTAATGGCTATGAAGCGGTAATTGAAGATGATGCAGGACTCCTTACTGAGAGTGAAAAACAGATGCTTTTGGAACAGATGCAGCTTATTACAGAATATGGAAATGTTATGTTTAAATCTATATATTACAATAGTTCATCTACTGAAAGCTATATCAGATCATTATATAAGGACAGATATGGTTCTGAAAGTGGAACAATTTTTTTGATTGATATGGATAATAGAAATATATGGATACATAGCAACGGTCTTATCAATAAGACTATTACAAAATCGTATGCAGACAGTATCACAGATAATGTATACAAGTACGCTTCAGACGAGGATTATTATATGTGTGCTTATAAAGCATATGAGCAGGAGTATACATTGCTTCAGGGAAGAAAAATTTCACAGCCAATGAAGTATATAAGTAATGCACTTATTGCGCTTGTTTTGGCAGTTGTTATTAATTATATTATTGTAAGATTCTATTCATCAAAGAAGAAAGCGTCAACGAAGGTTCTTATGAATGGTTTGTTTGAACACAGAGCCTTTAATAGTTGTAATGTTGTATTTACCCACCAGACAAGAACATATTCTCCACAACAGTCAAGCTCAGGAGGAAGTTCCGGTGGAGGCCACAGCTCATCCGGTGGAGGTGGAGGAAGCGGCGGCGGCCACAGCTTCTAACAGGATGCGGACTCGAAACCAGCTTATATTTATAACAAGACAGAGAAACCTTTTTGCGTTTTCTCTGTCTTTTTTTAGTAAAACAGTTTACAATACATTTATATCAAAATGCAGTGAGGGACTTATAATGAACAGAATTCTGATTGTTGAAGATGATAAAGATATAAGCAGGGAGCTTAAGGAGCTGCTTGAAAATTCAGGATATGAGGCAGAGGTTCTGTCTAATTTTAAAAATGCGTGTGACAGTATTATTGCTGCAGAGCCGGATCTGGTTCTGCTAGATATCAATATTCCGTATATGAATGGGGAAATGCTTTTACAGCAGTTAAGGAGTAAATCAGATGTGCCTGTTATTATGGTTACAAGCAGGGATTCCGAGGCCGATGAGGTGCTTTCCATGAGTTATGGGGCAGATGATTATATAACCAAGCCGTATAATCCGACAATACTTCTATTAAGGATTAATGCGGTATTTAAGAGGCTTGGTGCGAAGTCAGATAATACAACAGCTTACCGGGGAATGGAAATTCTGCCGCACAAGGGTGTAATTAAGTATAAGGATGACGAGATAACTCTTACTAAAAATGAGATGACAATATTCATGTATCTGTTATCACACAGGGAGCATATTGTTTCAAGAGATGAGCTTATGACTGAGCTGTGGAATAATGAGGAGTACCTTAATGACAATGCGCTTACTGTGAATATAAGCAGGTTAAGAGGCAGATTTAAAGATATTGGACTTGAAGATGTTATTGAGACAAGAAAGGGACAGGGATATATTCTTGTATGAGGTTAGGAAAATATATTAAAGACAGACTGTATTCAGTGTGCATATTTGCGGCAATGCTTATCATAAGCGTACTTATGATGGCAGCCTTTAAGGTGTCTGTCCAGCTGATATTTGCAGAGATATTTATAATGACAATATGCTATATTGCGGTTGTGCTGGCAGATTATTACCGAAGAAAGAAGTTCTATGATGAGCTGGAGACCAACCTCGCTGCGCTTGAAGAAAAATATTTTATTACAGAGACACTTATCAGACCGGCTTTTTATGAGGGCAGGATATTTTATGACACTGTTAGTGATATAGACAGGTCAATGTCGGAGAATGTGAAAAAATACAGGCTCGGAATGGAGAATTTTAAAGAGTATGTGGAGATGTGGATTCATGAGATAAAGCTTCCAATAGCTTCACTTACTCTTATACTTCATAATCATATGGATAAATGTGATAAAGAATTTGCAGACAGAATGAATACGCAGATTCGAAGAATTAACAACTATATTGAGCAGATTCTTTATTATGTGAGAAGTGAAAATGCAGAGAAAGATTATATAATCAACGAGTCGAAGCTTTCTAAGATAATAAGTGCGGTGGCATTAAAGAATAAGGATGATTTGTTAGAGAATAACATAACATTTGAAGTGAGCAATGCAGACAGGATTGTTCTTACAGATGCAAAGTGGATGGAATTCATGCTTAACCAGATAGTGAATAACAGCATAAAGTACAAGGATAAGACAAAGACAGAGTCGTATATAAAGATGTCGGCAGCAGAGGATAAAAAATGTGTTGTCCTTGAAATACTGGATAATGGAATTGGCATAAATGCGTCTGATTTACCGAGAGTATTTGACAAATCATTTACAGGGGAGAATGGAAGAGAGTTCTCCAAGGCAACAGGAATGGGACTTTATATTGTAAAGAAGCTTTGTGACAAATTAGGCTCTAAGGTAAGCATTGAGTCAGTTAAGGGCGAGTATACACGGGTGAAGATTACATTTTACAAGAATGATTTCTATAAGGAAATAGTGTAAGTACTGGCGTAATGTTACAAAATTGTAATGTTCCGTAATATTGAACAAACGACACCGGATTAGTTAAGTGGTAAAACATAATTAATCTAAATGAAAGGAAATTATTATTATGGAAACAATACTTAAGATTGATAACATTGAAAAGTATTATGGAAACAAATCAAGTCTTACCAAAGCGATTGACAATATTTCGTTTGAGGTTGGAAAGGGAGAATTCGTTTCTATAATGGGAGCGAGCGGTTCAGGAAAGACGACACTTCTTAACTGTATATCAACACTTGATAAGGTGACTACAGGTAAGATATATGTCGGGGACAATGATATTACCCAGTTAAAGGGCAATAAGCTTAACAAGTTCAGAAGAGAGGAGTTAGGCTTTATCTTTCAGGACTTTAATCTTCTTGATACTTTAACAGCATTTGAAAATATTGCACTGGCGCTTTCTATACAGAATGTTCCGGCTAGGGAGATTGAATTAAGAGTAAGACAGACTGCAAGAGAGCTTGGAATTGAAGATGTATTAAACAAATATCCTTATCAGATGTCAGGCGGACAGAAGCAGAGAGTAGCAAGTGCAAGAGCCATTATTACGAACCCAAAGCTTATTCTTGCTGATGAGCCTACGGGAGCGCTTGACTCAAGGTCATCAAGGATGTTGCTTGAGAGCTTTAATTTTCTTAATACTGAGCTTTCGGCAACAATTCTTATGGTAACACATGACGCATTTACTGCAAGCTACGCAGGCAGAGTGATATTTATCAAGGACGGTAACATCTTTAATGAGATACGCAGAGGCGAATCTACAAGAAAAGAATTTTTTGATAAAATCATTGATGTTGTGACATTGTTAGGAGGCGACCTTAATAATGCTCTTTAAGATATCTTTAAAGAACATCAGGAAGAGTTTAAAGGATTATACCATCTATTTCTTCACTCTTATTCTTGGTGTTGCAATATTTTATGTGTTTAATGCAATTGACAGTCAGAGCGTTATGCTTGATGTAAGAGAAAATGTAATGGATATTATCAAGCTGATGAATGACATGCTTTCAGGCGTGAGCGTATTCGTATCGTGCATACTTGGATTTCTGATTATATATGCAAGCCGTTTTCTTATTAAAAGACGTAATAAGGAGTTTGGCATATATCTTACACTTGGAATGAGCAAGAGAAAGATTTCAGCGATTCTTTTCTTTGAAACACTGATTATCGGCATTGTTTCACTTGTGGCAGGACTTGTTATTGGTACAATCCTTTCGCAGTTTATGAGCGTGATTGTTGCTAATATGTTTGATGCTGATATGACTAAGTTTAAATTCATATTCTCAATGAAGGCATGCGTCAAGACTTTAATATATTTTGCAATTATGTATGTGTTAGTTATGATATTTAACACAATAAATATAAGCAGATGTAAGCTTATTGACCTTCTTAATGCAGGTAAGAAAACTGAGAAGGTCACTATGAAGAATCCAATTATCTGCACAATAGTATTTGTCATAGGGGTTGGTATTCTTTCTTATGCATACTGGATGGTTACAAGGGGTGTTGAGTCAATAAATATCATTAATAAAATAGGCATCCCTATTGCACTGGGCTGTGCTGCTACATTTTTAATATTCTGGTCAGTCTCAGGTTTTATGATAAGAATATTCACAAGTATTAAGAGTGTGTATTATAAAGGTGTGAACAGCTTTGTGTTAAGGCAGTTCTGCAGCAAGATTAACACTACTGTATTCTCGACAACTGTTATATGTATCATGCTTTTTATTACAATAAGCGTGCTTTCTGCAGCACTTTCAATGAAGGATTCGCTTTCAAAGGATCTGGACAGTATGTGTCCTGTTGATGTACAGCTTGCAAAATATTCATATGATGCGATGAGCGAGGCATATGCCACATCACAGGATATGAATGAAAAAGACAGGAAAATGCTGGAAGATTCCAAATTAAGTATAATAGAAACACTTAATAACAGTGGATTTGATGCGCAGAAGTATTTTAAGGATGTTGCAGAATATAATGTATATAACACCGGATTGACAGTTAAAGATACATTAGGGGATATTAATACAGATGATTATCAGTTTATGGCAGATACTATTATGCCGGTAATGACTATTGGCGATTATAATTCTGTTGCAAGACTGTATGGTAATAGTACGTATGAACTTAATGACGATGAATATATTATAGTGGCAGATTATAAGAACATGGTTATGATTAGGAATCAGGCATTAAAGAAAGGAATTATATTATCTGTCAATGGAAAAGAGTATAAACCAAGATATAGTGAATGCATGGATGGTTTTGTACAGATTGGTGTTCAGAATATGAATGATGGGATTCTTGTTGTGCCTGATAACGCGGTAAAACCACAGCAGGTACGTAATATGGGACTTAGTGCTGACTATAGGGCAGACACCAGGGAAGAAAGATATTCTATTGAAACACAATTAGACAATTTAATGAAAAATATATCATTTCAAACGAGTTTCATTAGCTGGAATTCCAGAATTGACCTGGCTGAAAGCAGTGTCGGGCTTGGAGCGTTAGTTACATTTATTGCCTTATATTTAGGAATTATATTCCTTATAAGCAGTGCGGCAATTCTTGCTTTGAGAGAATTGTCAGACAGTGCAGACAATAAGGAACGATATGGAATGTTAAGGAAGCTTGGAGTTGATGAGAGAATGATTGATATGGCGCTTTTTAAGCAGATTGGAATATTCTTCGCATTTCCACTTATTCTTGCACTTATTCATTCTGTGTTTGGAATTAAGTTTATCAATATAATTCTTGCAACTATGGGAATGAGTTCAATGGCAGCGTCTATCGGGCTTACACTCGCATTCGTTGCAGTTATTTATGGAGGATATTTCCTTATAACGTTTCTGTGCAGCAGAAGTATTATAAGACCGGTAAGATAAGTTTTCATTATTTCATTGTTTTTTTAATATGTTTCTGTTATAATCTTCACATAAGAGTTGTTCGTGAACAACATGGAGGAATTTGATATGGAAACTAATATTTTGATAGAGAGTGGAACTAATGAGTTAGAGGTTCTTGAATTTACAATAGGAAACAACCACTATGGTATTAATGTTGCCAAGATTAAGGAAATTGTTCCTTATAGCCCAGTCACTCCAGTGCCTAATTCACATCCTTGTGTAGAAGGAATATTTATGCCAAGAGATTTGATGATAACTGTTGTAGACCTTGCTAAGGTTATTAAGAGTGCTCCTTCAGGAGATATTTCGAAGGATATGTTTATTATAACTAATTTCAACAAATTGAATGTCGCTTTTCATGTACATACAGTTGTTGGAATACACAGAGTATCATGGGCTGATATCATTACTCCGGATACAACAATAAGTACTGCAGACAACGGAATTGCTACAGGAATTGTTAAGATTAATGGTCAGCTTATTATTATTCTTGATTTTGAGCGTATTGTATCAGATATAAGTCCGGAGACAGGTCTTAAGACTTCTGATATTCTCAAGCTTGAAGGCAGACCAAGAAGTGAAGCACATATTGTCATAGCAGAGGATTCACCTCTTCTTATTAAGCTGATATCTGATTCACTTGTTAAATCAGGTTATGATAATCTTACATTATGTCATAATGGTCAGGAAGCATGGGATTTTATATCAGATGCCAAGGCAGGAAAAGTACCTCTTGATATAGACTGTGTTATCACAGATCTGGAGATGCCGCTTATGGATGGTCACAGACTTACAAAACTTATTAAGTCTGATGATAAGTTAAAGAATATTCCAGTTGTTATATTCTCATCACTTATTAATGAACAGATGAGAGCAAAGGGAGAATCACTTGGTGCAGATGTCCAGTTGTCAAAGCCAGAAATTGGACTGCTTGTATCAGAAATCGATAAATTACTCAGATAATTTTCTTCATTTTACACTTCCTCTTATGGGACGCCGCCTGACATGGGCGGCGTCCTTTTTATAGTCCCAATATAAGCATTGTGAATTAATATCATATTTTTTAGAGAATTGCAGAAAAGTACAAGGGCTTGATTTATATGTAATTATCTATATAATTATCTTATTATGGAATGGAGGATTTTATGGATTATAAAGATGTAATAGATGATATCAAAAGTTCAGATTATGTAATTGTTGGAATTGGAAAAGAAATATATAATTCAGATGATGTCGGTGTTTATGAGAATCTGAAAAAGATATTGGAATCGAATGATCATGTCAATTATTTTATTGTGTCTACAGATAAGACAGGTAATATAAGAAACAAGGGATTTAATGAGAAAAGAATAGTCTGTCCTGTTAATCAGGAAAATATGGAAGAAGAAGAAAAACAATGGGATTTTTATAATAAATGGTTATCTTCTTCACTTGCTAAGAAAATGGTTATATTAGAGACAGGAGAAGATTTTTCCAATCCTAATATTATAAGATGGCCATTTGAAAGGATTGTGATGATTAATCAGAAATCCAAGCTGTATCGGGTTAATAATACATTTTATCAGATACCAAAAGAAATCAATGACAGGGCACAGGCTGTTGAGATGAATGGAGCACAGTTTATAAAAGAACTTGTTAAATATTGTTAATGATGAGTGTTTATGTTAATATTCTAGTATATTTTTTTATTTCTGGAGGTGAGAATTTTGCCTGATAATAAGGAAGAAGATTATCTTGATAAGCTGCTTAGTTCAATGAACGAGAAGGAAAATCAAGACGAGATAGATGAAGAGGAACAGCTTATAAAAGAGCAGGTGCAGGAAGCTGTAAGCAAGACGAATTCTCAGCAAGAGAAAGATAGGGATCTGACAAAGGATAATGTCATACAAGGGAAAAATCCGGAAGAGGTTGCCAGATTAGCCAGACAGGAGATGGAAGAAAAAGAGAAAAATGAAAAGTCTGAAAGCGAGAAAGAGGCACAAGCTGATGCCAGACTGGATGAGCTTTTAGAAAATACTCCTGTGGAAGAGGCATCTAAGGCTGATATAACGGAACAGGATAATGCAGAGCTTACTGACAGTGACATGCAGAGACTTATGAATATGAATCTGGATGACATAATTGATGATGTTAAGTCAGATAGTATTTCGGTTGGTGAATTGTTTGGAAATAGTGGCAGTGGACAGGCTGAACAAGATACACATGATAGTAACGAGAGCACTGGAAATACAGATGCCCATCCAGAAACGGAGAAGGAAAACATTTCTGATAGCAATGAGAACGATGATGTCCAGGATCTGGCTAATGCAGCAATACAGGAACTGACTGAGAAAGATAAGCATAATAAGAAAAAGAAAGGCTTTTTTGGGAAACTTAAGAAAATATTTATTGATAGTCTTGAGGATGAGCCTTTAGAAGATGATGCGCAGGAGAAAAATGATCAGGAAAAGCCTGATAATGAAGCTGCAACTGAAGTATCAGATGCGCCAAAGGATGAGAATGAACAGATAATTGAGGATGTATTTGGTGATAAAGATACGCTAGATGATACAGAGGCTCCGAAGAAAGGCTTTTTTGCCAGATTTAAGTATCGTCTTGCACAGTTAAAGGCTAAACGTGCTGAAGAAGAAAAGGCAGAAGAGGAAGCTGAGAGACTTGACGAAGAGGAGTCGCGGAAAAAGAAAGAACAAAAGAAGGCGGCAGCTGCTGAAAAGAAAGAGAAAAAGAAGCAGGATAGTAAGGATAAAAAGGCATCAAAGCCTAAAAAGGTAAAAGAAAGTAAACCTAAGAAGGAGAAGAAACCTAAAGAACCTCCAAAACCAGGCGATATATTGAAGATTAAGCCTTTGTCAATGGTTATGTTTGTACTTTTTGTTGCTGGAATAGTCGTTCTTGTGTGCGTACTTAATTCTTCGGTTAATTATGATACAGCTGTTTCACAAGCCAAGACTTACTATGCTAATGGAGATTACAGCAAAGCATATTCAAAGCTTAATGGAATGAAGCTTTCTGGCAGTGATAAGACTTTATATGAACAGGCTTCTACAATAATGTATGTTAACAGACAATATGAATCTTATCAGAATTATATGAAACTGGATATGAAAACTGAAGCACTGGATGCACTTATTAAGGGGATTGACAGATATGAAACTTATAAGAGCGATGCAGCAGAGCTTGGAATAGATGATAAGTATACTGAGCAGTATAATATGATAATCAAGGCATTACAGGATACATTTAAGATTTCAGAGGCAGAAGGCATAAGTCTTGCAAATCAGTCAGCTGATGATTTTACTAATTATTATTACAAAATAAAAGAATATGGAAAGGCAGCACAATGATAGCAATTATTGATTATGACGCAGGTAATTTGAAAAGTGTGGAAAAAGCACTTATTTCTTTAGGAGAAGAAGTAATTGTATCGAGAGATTCAAGTGAGATAATTCAGGCGGACAAGGTTATATTGCCTGGAGTTGGTTCCTTTGGAGATGCAATGAATAATCTTGATAAGTTCGGACTGGTAGATACTATCAAAAAGGTTACATCATCAGGAACACCATTCTTAGGAATATGCCTTGGCTTGCAATTGCTTTTTAAAGAGAGTGATGAAACACCTGGGGCTGAAGGACTTGATATTTTACCGGGAAAAATTCTTAAGATTCCCGCTGGGGAAGGATATAAGATTCCTCATATGGGATGGAATTCACTTGATATTAAACCTGGTGCAAAGCTTTTTAAGGGATTTGAAGGTAATCCATATGTGTATTTTGTTCATTCTTATTATTTAAAGGCAGCAGATGAAGGAATTGTTGCTGCAACAACGGAGTACACCACACACATTCATGCTTCTGTTGAAAGTGGCAATGTGTTCGCCTGCCAGTTCCATCCTGAGAAAAGCAGCGATGTAGGACTTAAGATATTAAAGAATTTTGCGTCATTATAATTGCTAAAAGGAGTCATTAATGTTTACGAAGAGAATTATACCTTGCCTTGACTGCAAGGATGGAAGAGTTGTTAAAGGAACTAATTTTGTTGATCTGAAGGATGCGGGTGATCCGGTTGAAGTTGCTTCCATGTATGATAAGTCTGGAGCAGATGAACTGGTATTTCTTGATATAACAGCATCTAGTGATGGAAGAAATACAACAGTTGATCTTGTAAGAAAGGTTGCTGAGAAAGTATTTATTCCTTTTACTGTAGGTGGTGGAATAAGAACTACAGATGATTTCAAGGTTCTTTTAAGAGAGGGCGCTGATAAGATATCAATTAATTCGGCAGCTATTATGAATCCGCAGCTTATATCTGATGCTGCAGATAAGTTTGGAAGCCAGTGTGTTGTTGTTGCAATTGATGCAAAGAGGAATAGCGACGGACATTGGAGCATATATAAGAATGGTGGAAGAGTTGACATGCATATGGATGCTGTAGAATGGGCAATGAAGGCAGAAAAGCTTGGTGCAGGAGAGATTCTTCTTACAAGTATGGATTGTGATGGAACGAAAGCAGGATATGATATTGAACTTACTAATACAATAGCGTCAAATGTATCAATACCTGTAATTGCTTCAGGTGGTGCAGGCAGTAAAGAGCATTTTTTTGATGCATTTACTAAAGGAAAAGCTGATGCGGCACTTGCAGCTTCTTTATTTCACTATAAGGAACTTGATATTATAGATCTTAAGAAATACCTTGCTAATAAAGGAATTCCTATGAGACTGTAGGAGGAATATGTTATGGCAATGATAGATAATGACTGGCTGCCAGCTATAAAAGAAGAATTTGGCAAACCATATTACAAAGAACTTTTTACATTTGTTAAAGATGAATACAGCAAATGTGTTGTATATCCGCCAGCGGATGATATATTTAATGCATTTCATTTTACTCCGCTTAGCAAGGTCAAGGTGCTGATTCTGGGACAGGATCCTTATCATAATGTACACCAGGCACATGGATTGTCTTTCTCGGTACTTCCGGGAGAGGAAGCGCCTCCTTCACTTAAGAATATATACAAGGAACTGCATG
Organism: uncultured Lachnospira sp.; assembly: GCA_934343805.1. Taxonomy (GTDB): domain Bacteria; phylum Bacillota; class Clostridia; order Lachnospirales; family Lachnospiraceae; genus Lachnospira. Next base: position 80,995 of record CAKRIN010000010.1, on the reverse strand, counting down.
ACGACTGTGGGTGTTATATCCCTAATAACGGGTATCTTAAGAAATGGGCTGACCAGGGAGTGCTTATGCTTAACACAGTGCTTACTGTAAGAGCGCATCAGGCTAATTCCCATCAGGGACATGGTTGGGAGCAGTTTACGGATGCTGTTATTAATGCTGTCAATATGCAGGACAGACCTATTGTGTATATGCTGTGGGGCTCACCTGCACAGAGGAAAGCGTCAATGCTTAATAATCCGAAACATCTTATTCTTAAAGCACCACATCCGAGTCCGTTATCTGCGTACAGAGGTTTTTTTGGCTGTAAACATTTCAGCCAGTGCAATGAATTTTTAAAGGCTAATGGGGCAGAACCAATTGACTGGCAGATAGAGAATATATAATGTGCTTGATTTTTTTAAGAATGTTCTGTATTATCAATAACTGTCTATAATTAATATTAAGTAGGAGATAGTATGTTTAAAAAGTATTTGTATATTTTTCTTGTTTCTATGGTGCCGCTTGTTGAATTGAGAGGTTCTATAATTATCTCACAGGGATTCCAGCTGCCTTTATTACAGTCATATATTGTGTGTGTGATTGGGAATATGCTTCCGGTTCCTGTTATTTATCTTTTTGCAAGAAAGGTCCTTGAGTGGGGAAAGGATAAGAAATATATTGGCAAATTCTTTACCTTCTGTATTGAAAAAGGACACAAAGGTGGAGAAAAGCTTAAGGAGAAGGCTGGAAGAGGTCTTTTTGTAGCGTTATTACTTTTTGTTGGAATTCCACTTCCGGGAACAGGCGCATGGACAGGAACACTTGCTGCAAGTTTTCTTGATATGGGATTTAAGAAAAGTGTAATAGCCGTTTTACTAGGAGTTTTACTTGCAGGAGTGATTATGGGAATTGCAAGTGCGGGAGTATTTACAGCAATTTTTAGTTTTGCATAAGATTGTTAATAGTTTTGAAAACCAGTATTTGAGCGCTTTTTTGAGGGCTTTGTATGATTTTTGTAAAAAAAATTAAAAAAATTCAAAAAAGTGCTTGACGGATTTCAATAATTGAGTTAAGATATTATTGTTGTTGCGGTAAACAACTGCACGACACAGGTTATGGCTTGTTGGTCAAGAGGCTAAGACGCCGCCCTCTCACGGCGGAATCAGGGGTTCGATTCCCCTACAAGCTACTATATGTGATTCGGAAAGAGTGGGCAGAAATGTCCACTCTTTCATTCATATATAAGAAAACTGAATATTTTAGAAAGGGTGAGTACTGCATGGGAAAAAGAGAAAGCTACGAAGCTAAGACAGCTGAGCTGATTGAACCGGTTGTTAAAGCTAATGGTGTTGAACTTTTTGATGTTGACTACGTGAAAGAAGGAAGTGACTGGTACCTTCGCGTTTATATTGATAAGGAAGGCGGGGTAACTATTGATGACTGCCAGAGCGTGAGCAGAGAATTTAATGAGATACTGGACAGAGAGAATTATATAGATGGACAGTATATATTTGAAGTGAGTTCTCCGGGACTTACAAGACCATTAAAGAAAGAAAAAGATTATGAAAAAAGCATAGGTCGAATGATCGAAATTAAATTATTTGCAGCTGTGGATAAGTCTAAGGAATATTCTGGTATTCTTACAGAATATGATAAAGATACGGTAACAATTAGTATAGATGGCGAGAATAAGAAGTTTGACAGAAGCAATCTGGCAATGATCAGATGGGCGTTTGTAGATGAAGCATAAAAATATTTTGGAGGATAAGAAAGCAATGAATAAGGAATTAATTATGGCACTTGATGCTCTTGAGAAGGAGAATGGAATCGACAAAGAGATTATGTTTGCAGCTATCGAAAAGTCTCTTATGGATGAGTATAAGGCTGAGTTTGATAAGGCAGATAATGGACGTGTTGAGCTGGACAGAAAGACAGGGGATTTTCATATATATTCAGACAGAACTGTTGTAGAGAAGGTTATAGTTCCAGAAAATAGAGATAATAAGAAAGAAAAGTATGTGTCAGGAACAGATATTGCTATTGAAGATGCAAGAAAGATTAAACCGGACTGTCAGATTGGAGATGTTATCACTGTAGAAGTTAAGTCTGATGAATTTTCAAGAAAGGCAGCAAAGAATGCAAAGAATACAATAGTACAGACTATCAGGGAGCAGGAGAAGGATGCACTTTATAAGGAATATCATTCAAAGGTAAAAGAACTTATTACTGGTGTTGTGCAGAGAGTTAATGAAAATGGAGATCTTACGATTGATATAGGAAGAATCCAGACAGTATTAAAGGCAGATGATAAGTTCAAAGATAAAGAATTTAAGCCAGGTGACAGAATTAAACTTTATGTCGTTGATGTAATTAACAGAGAAAAGAATGGTCCTGTTGTAAGAGTTTCAAGAAAGTCACAGGAGCTTGTAAAGAAGCTTTTTGAAGAAGAAGTTACAGAAATCAAAGACGGCGTTGTTGAGATTATGGGCATTGCAAGAGAAGCTGGCTCAAGAACAAAGATGGCAGTCAGAGCCAATGTTGCTAATGTTGATCCTGTTGGTGCATGTGTTGGTATCAATGGAGCAAGAGTTAAAGCTATTGTTAATGAGCTTGGTAATGAGCAGATTGATATTATCGAGTGGGACAGCAACTCAGCACAGCTTATTGTAAATGCGTTAAGTCCGGCTAAGGTTGTTTCAGCTGTTGCAGATGACGAGGAAAAGAAGGCTAAGATTGTTGTTTCAGAACAGCAGCTTTCACTTGCAATTGGAAAGCAGGGACAGAATGTAAGACTTGCTGCTAAACTTACAGGATATGGAATTGATATTAAAAGTGAGGCTGATTCAGAAGAGTCATCAGAGGAAACAGAGAACTTTGATGAAGAATATGTTGAACCATCTGAGATAAGCCTTGAAGAAGAATAATTATTAGGAGTGATGCAAAGTGGCAACAGTAAAGAAGATTCCACAAAGAAAATGTATCGGATGTGGACAGATGAAAGATAAGAAGGAACTTATCAGAATCTTAAAGACACAGGAAGAAACAATTATTATAGATACTACTGGAAAGAAAAACGGAAGAGGGGCTTACGTATGTGCCAATGAAGATTGTCTTGCTAAAGCATTTAAGACTAAGGGACTTGAGAGGTCTTTCAAGATGGCAATAGATGAGAGTATCTATGATGAATTAAAAAAGGAGCTGAATAATATTGGATAACAGACAGAAAGTTCTTAACATGATAGGTCTTGCACAGAAAGCTGGCAAAGTAGTCAGTGGAGAGTTCTCAACAGAGAAAGCAGTTAAGACAGGAAAAGCATTCCGCGTTATAGTGGCGTATGATTCATCTGATAATACTAAAAAAATGTTTTCGGATATGTGCAGCTTTTATAAGGTGCCAATACATTTTTTCAGTGAAAAGGAAATTCTTGGGCATGCAATAGGTAAAGAATTCAGAGCATCACTTGCAATTCTTGATGAGGGATTTGCAAAAACAATAGGAAAATATTTTGAACAGGGTTTGGAATAATCTCTGGAATGGAGATTATTTAGAAAAGAGGTTAAATGGCAAATATGAGAGTACATGAATTGGCAAAAGAGTTAAATATAACATCAAAGGATATAACTGATATGCTTAGCAGCAGTGAGAAGACTTACAAGTCTGTAAGCGGACTTACGGATGAGGAAGTATCAAAGGTAAGAAAGAAGTTTTCTCCAGCACCTAAGGCTGAAAGTAAATCATCAGAGCAGCCAGCTAAGCAGGCACAATCTGTTAAGCCTGAAAACAAAGATAACAAGCAGCAGGTTCAGTCTCCAAAGCAGGCAGGACAGGGATCACAGAATAAAGCTGGCAATGCAGATGATAAAAAGCATATCTCACAGGTGTATTTCCCACAGAACAGTTCAAGGGATAAGAACACAAGAAGAGATAATAACAGAGATGGTCAGAATCGTGATAACAATGGCTACAGAAACAATGACCGTGGTAACGGCAGCTACGGCAATCGCGATAATAATGGCTATAGAAATAATGATCGTGGCAATGGCGGCTATGGAAATCGTGATAATAATGGCTACAGAAATAATGATCGTGGCAATGGCGGCTATGGAAATCGCGATAATAATGGCTATAGAAATAATGATCGTAACAATGGCGGTAACCGTGATAATAATGGTTACAGAAATAACGACCGCGGCAATGGTGGTTATGGCAGCCGTGATAATAATGGTTACAGAAACAATGATCGTAACAACGGAGGCAGCCGCGATAACAATGGTGGTTACAGAAATAATGACCGCAACAATGGTGGCTATGGTAACCGCGATAATAATGGCGGTTATAGAAACAATGACCGTAACAATGGCGGATTCAGAAATGACAGAAATAACCAGTCTGGCAATGGCGGATTTAAGAAGGATAATGATCAGAATCGTAATGGCTTTAATGGTGGTCAGAGACGTAATAATGACAGAAGAGATTCTGCACCTAAGGAAGAATTTGATTTCTCAGCTAAGCCAGATTCAAGAAGACATGATTCAAGAATAGACAGCAAGAAGAATGACAGAAAGAGAGATAATGAGGCAAAAGAAAATCTTAAATTTGCAAACAGCAGATTTGAGAAGAAGCCTATGACAAAGCCTGAGAAGAAGGAGAAGGAAGAAGAAACAATCAAGCAGCTTGTTCTTCCAGATACTCTTACAATCAAGGAACTTGCTGACAAGATGAAGGTCGCACCTGCGGCACTTGTTAAGAAGTTATTCTTACAGGGTAAGGTTGTTACTATCAACGAAGAAATTGATTATGATGCAGCTGAAGAGATTGCTCTTGAGTTTAACTGTATCTGTGAGCATGAAGAGAAGATTGACGTTATTGCAGAACTTCTTAAGGAAGATGAAGAACCAGAGGATAAGCTTGTACCAAGACCACCAGTTGTCTGCGTTATGGGACACGTTGATCATGGTAAGACTTCATTACTTGATGCAATCAGAGAAACTCATGTAACAGCTAAGGAGTCAGGTGGAATCACACAGAAGATTGGTGCTTATCAGGTAAATGTACATGGAAATCTTATCACATTCCTTGATACACCTGGACATGAAGCTTTCACAGCTATGAGAATGAGAGGAGCTCAGGCTACTGATATTGCTATTCTTGTAGTAGCTGCTGATGATGGTGTTATGCCACAGACAATAGAAGCTATCAATCATGCTAAGGCAGCAGGTGTTGAAATTATTGTTGCTGTTAATAAAATAGATAAGCCAAATGCCAATGTTGAGAAGGTAAAACAGGAACTTACTGAATATGGACTTATAGCAGAAGACTGGGGTGGATCAACTACATTTGTTCCAGTATCTGCACATACTAAGGAAGGTATAGATGAACTTCTTGAAATGATTCTTCTTACAGCTGAGGTTAATGAACTTAAGGCTAATCCGGACAGAAAGGCAAGAGGTATTGTTATCGAGGCTGAGCTTGATAAGGGACGTGGTCCGGTAGCATCTATTCTTGTACAGAAGGGTACTCTTCATGTTGGAGATGCAGTATCAGCAGGCTCATGCTATGGTAAGATAAGAGCAATGATTGATGATAAGGGTAACAGAGTTAAGGTTGCCGGACCATCTACTCCTGTTGAGATTCTTGGTCTTAATGATGTTCCTAATGCCGGAGAAATTATTATGGCTGCTGATTCTGAGAAAGAAGCAAGAAGTACAGCAGAGACATTTATCAGTGAGGGAAGAAAGAAACTTCTTGATGATACTAAGCATAAGGTATCTCTTGATGCACTCTTTGAGCAGATTCAGGCTGGTAATATGAAGGAACTTAATATCATTATCAAGGCTGACGTACAGGGTTCTGTTGAGGCTGTCAAGTCAAGTCTTGTAAGACTTTCCAATGAAGAAGTTGTTGTTAAGGTAATTCATGGCGGTGTTGGTAATGTTAATGAATCCGATGTAGTACTTGCATCTGCTTCTAATGCTATAATCATTGCATTTAATGTTAAACCTGATAATCAGGCCAGAATAGTAGCAGAGAGAGAAAAGGTTGATTTAAGACTTTATAGCGTTATTTACAATGCTATTGAAGATGTTGAAGCAGCACTTAAGGGAATGCTTGAACCTATCTATGAAGAAAAGATTATCGGTCATGCAAGAATCATGCAGATATTCAAGGCTTCAGGAGTTGGTAATATTGCTGGTTGTATAGTTGAAGAAGGAAGAATTACCAGAGACTCAGTAGTAAGAATTACAAGAGGCAGTGATAAGATATATGAAGGACCTATCGCATCTCTTAAGCATTTTAAGGATGAAGTTAAGGAAATCAAGGCTGGTACTGAGTGTGGTATGGTATTCGACAAGTTCAATGATATCCAGCCAGAAGATATGATTGAGGCTCACATTATGGTTGAAGTACCAAGATAGTATTTAAGTTTTTGTTTGGAGAATATATGCGTAAAAATAGTGTGAAAAATACCCGCATTAATGGTGAGGTATTAAAAGAGTTAAGTAATATAATCAGAAGCGAGATTAAAGACCCTAGAATCAACCCTATGACTTCGGTTGTAGCGGTTGAGGTCGCTCCTGACCTTAAGACATGTAAGGCATATATAAGTGTTCTGGGAGATGAAAAGTCGCAACAGGATACAATTGCAGGTCTTAAGAGTGCAGAAGGATATATAAGAAGACAGCTTGCAAGAACTGTCAATTTAAGAAATACTCCTGAAATCAGATTCATTCTTGATCAGTCAATTGAGTATGGTATTAATATGTCTAAGCTTATTGATGAAGTTACAGAACATGATAATAAGATGCACGTTGAGGTTGAAGACGAGACAGAATAAAGAGGTTAGTCATGAATATTATTGAAGAAATCGGACATGCAAAGGTTATAGGTATCACAGGACATATCCGTCCTGATGGTGACTGTGTTGGTTCAACATTAGGTTTATATAATTATATCAGGAAGAATCTTCCTGAGTGCCAGGTTACTGTTTATCTTGAAAAGCCGTCAGATGAATTTAATTATTTATCTGGTATTAATGATATTAAGCATGAGGCTGAGGATAAGCATTTTGATTTATTCGTAGTACTTGACTGCAGTTCAATGGACAGGATAGAACCATTTATGAGCTGCTTTGAAAATGCTGATAAGACTATCTGCATAGATCATCATATAAGCAATGATTCATTTGCTGATGTTAATCTTGTGGAACCACAGTCAAGTTCAGCATGTGAGGTTCTTTATACAACATTTGACGAGGATAAGGTTGATAAGAATGTTGCAGAGTGCATATATACAGGAATAATCCATGATACAGGGGTGTTTAAGTACAGCTGCACATCAAGAAGAACCATGGATATCGCTGGAAAGATGATGGAGATGGGAATTGATTATTCTGATATCATTGATAACAGCTTTTATAAGAAGAGTTATATACAGAATCAGATTCTTGGAAGGGCTTTACTTGAAAGTGTGTTATTTTATGATGGCAGATGTATATTTTCAAGCGTCTCTATTGAAGAAATGAATTTCTATGGTGTCACTGGTAAAGAGCTTGGTGGGATTATTGAGCAGTTACGCTTAACAGACGGAGTTGAAGTGGCTATATTCCTTTATGAGACAGATAAGGATGAATATAAAGTAAGTCTTCGTTCAAAGAAAATAATTGATGTTGCGAGAATTGCCACAGCATTTGGCGGTGGAGGACATGTGAGGGCAGCAGGATTTTCTGCCAGAGGTAATGTCCACAGTATTGTTAATAAGATTGGTGAAATGATTGAGCAGCAGTATAATGAGGATAATGCATGAATGGCGTTTTAAATGTATATAAGGAGCAGGGATTTACATCTCATGATGTAGTTGCAAAGCTTCGGGGAATACTTAAAACTAAAAAAATTGGTCACACAGGCACACTTGACCCTGATGCGGTCGGGGTGCTTCCGGTGTGTATCGGCAAGGCTACAAAGCTGTGTGATCTTATAACTGACTGGGGAAAAACTTATGAGGCTGAAATGCTTCTTGGCACAACGACAGATACCCTTGATATATCAGGGAAAATTGTTTCCCAGTCAGAGGTTAATGTGAGTGAAGTTGATGTCCTTAAAGCATGTAACGAATTTATAGGTGAGTATGAACAGATACCACCTATGTATTCAGCTTTAAAGTATAATGGACAGAAGCTTTATGAGCTTGCAAGAAAAGGTATTGAGATTGAAAGAAAACCAAGAATTGTCCATATTAATACATTAAGGGTGAATGATATCAATCTTTCTGATAAACAGAAGACGGTTACTATTACTGTTGACTGTTCGAAGGGAACTTATATCAGGTCATTATGTGATGATATAGGTAAGAAGCTTGGGTGTGGTGCATGTATGATGAAGCTTACAAGAACACGTGTAGGTGAATTCAAGCTTGACGACACACTTACACTTAACCAGATATCAGCTCTTGTGTTAAAAGGTGAAATAGAAGACAGGATAACTGGCATAGATAAGATATTTAGTGATTATCAGGAGATAATATTTGCAGAAGAATACAGCCGGTATCTTCACAATGGCAATAAGCTGTCAAGAGAACAGATACCTGCAGATTCTGCAATCAATGATAATGAGAGATACAGAGTGTATGATGCTGATAAATGTTTTATCGGTGTATATGAATTCCGTGATGGGGTGCTTTATCCGGTTAAGATATTTTATGAAGACAACAAGTAAAGGGGCGTGATCATCTTTGGAATACATTCATGGAACAGATGATTTTCAATTAAATAAGGAAAGTGCAGTTACACTAGGGAAATTCGATGGCATTCATACGGGACATCAGAAGCTTATTGAGATTGTAAGGCAGAAAGCGGATGAGGAGAATCTGCTTGCAGTTTTGTTTACATTTGACGGTCTGCCGCTTTCGATATGTCCCCAGAAGTATCAGCATTTTATATCTACAAGCAGTGAAAGACGCAGACTGTGCGAAGATTTTGGTATAGATGTTGAGATTGAATACCCATTTACTGATGAATTCATGCATATGGAACCAGAGGATTTTATATGCAGGATCCTTAAGGACAAGCTTCATGCAAAGTATGTTGTTGTGGGTACTGATTATCGTTTTGGCAAGGACAGGGCAGGAGATGCGGCAATGCTTGTGGAAGCAGGCAAAGAACTTGGCTTTACAACTATTATTGTTGAGAAAGAAAAATATCAGGATAAGGAAATCAGCAGTACATATATAAGAGAAGAATTAAAGGTTGGGCATATGGAAACTGTAAATGTTCTTCTTAACAGACCATTTAATGTTACAGGCGTGGTTTCGATAGGAAACCAGCTTGGAAGAAAACTGGATTTTCCTACTATTAATATATATCCGACAGAGTATAAACTTCTGCCTCCTAATGGTGTATATGCTACACAGACGACTATTGATGGTGAGAAATTTTATGGAGTTACTAACTTAGGAACCAAACCTACAGTAAGCGATGCACCGGAGATGAGTGTTGAGACATTTATTTTTGATTTTGACAGGGATGTGTATGGCAAGAAAGTTGATGTGGAATTTATACATTTTATAAGACCAGAGATGAAGTTTGAAGATATTGAGGGCTTAAAGAGACAGATTGCAGCAGATTCAGATTTTGCAAGAAATATGTTCCTTATTGGATAATTAATGCTTGCAAAGGGATAATGCCTGTGATACAATAATCGAGTATGAGCCGTTACTCAGCTGTAGGACACTCCGACCTGAAGCTTAGTGACAGGAGATTATTATTTAGGAGGAATTAGAGATGATATCTAAGGAAAAGAAAGCAGAAATTATTGCAGCTTATGGAAGAAAGCTAGGAGACACAGGTTCTCCAGAAGTTCAGGTAGCTATCTTAACAGAAAGAATAGCTGAGTTAACAGAACATCTTAAGGTTAATCAGAAGGATCACCATTCAAGAAGAGGTCTTCTTAAGATGGTTGGTAAGAGAAGAGCTTTACTTGCATATCTTAAGGATACAGATATTGAATCTTACAGAAGTCTTATTGAGCGTTTAGGCTTAAGAAAGTAATTTATCAGGGCGGGGTGTATCACTCCGCCCTATTGTATTGTTAATGGCAGAAGGGATACCCCGAGACCACTGAAATGTATATCATAACGGAAGTATGGTGTGTTTTTCAGTTGTTTCGGACCTTCTGTTAAATATATATTTTATGGAAGGAGTTCATATGTTTAAACAGTATGAAATGGAGCTTGCCGGAAGAACTTTAAGAGTTGATATCGGCAGAGTGTGTGCACAGGCTAATGGTGCTGCATTAATGCATTATGGTGATACTGTTGTTCTTTCAACAGCAACAGCATCTAAAGAACCAAGAGAGGGAATTGATTTCTTCCCATTAAGCGTTGAATATGAAGAGAAGATGTATGCCGCAGGAAAGATTCCTGGAGGTTTCAACAAGAGAGAGGGTAAGGCATCTGAGAATGCTATCCTTACATCAAGAGTTATTGACAGACCTATGAGACCATTATTCCCTAAGGACTATCGTAATGATGTTACTCTTAATAATATGGTTATGTCAGTTGATGAAGAATGCAGACCAGAATTACTTGCTATGATTGGTTCTGCTATTGCTACATCTATTTCAGATATCCCATTTGATGGTCCATGTGCTACAACACAGATTGGTATGATTGATGGAGAATTCATCGTTAACCCATCTCAGGCTCAGTGGCAGGATGGAGATCTTCAGCTTACAGTTGCTTCAACTAAGCAGAAGGTTATCATGATTGAAGCAGGAGCTAATGAGATTCCAGAAGATAAGATGATTGAGGCTATATATAAGGCTCATGATATCAACCAGACAATCATTGCATTTATCGACAAGATTGTTGCAGAGGTTGGTAAGGAAAAGCATTCTTATGTAAGCTGTGCTGTTCCTGCAGAGATGTTTGAGGCTATGAAGCAGGTTGTATCTCCAGAAGAAATGGAGATTGCTGTATTCACAGATGACAAGCAGACAAGAGAGAAGAATATTGATGCCGTAACTGAGAAGATGAAAGAAGCATTTGCAGATAACGAAGAATGGCTTGCTGTTCTTGGTGAGGCTGTTTACCAGTACCAGAAGAAGACTGTACGTAAGATGATTTTAAAGGATCATAAGAGACCAGACGGAAGAGCTATTAACCAGATCAGACCACTTGCAGCTGAGGTTGATATCATTCCTAGAGTTCATGGTTCTGCAATGTTTACAAGAGGACAGACACAGATTTGTGATGTTGTTACTCTTGCACCTTTATCAGAGGCACAGAAGGTTGATGGCCTTGATGAAAATGTAACTACTAAGAGATATATACATCACTATAATTTCCCTTCATACTCTGTAGGTGAAACTAAGCCATCAAGAGGACCGGGACGTCGTGAAATCGGACATGGAGCATTAGCTGAGAAGGCACTTGTTCCTGTACTTCCATCAGAGGAAGAGTTCCCATATGCAATCCGTGCCGTTTCTGAGACATTTGAATCTAATGGTTCTACATCAATGGCTTCAACATGTGCATCTTGTATGTCTCTTATGGCAGCAGGTGTTCCTATTAAGAGAATGGTAGCTGGTATTTCATGTGGTCTTGTTACAGGCGAGACAGATGATGATTATATTGTACTTACTGATATCCAGGGACTTGAAGATTTCTTCGGAGATATGGATTTCAAGGTAACAGGTACAACAGAAGGTATCACAGCTATTCAGATGGATATTAAGATTCATGGTCTTACAAGACCAATCGTTGAAGAGGCTATAAGAAGAACAAGAGAAGCAAGATTTTTCATCATGGATACATGTATGAAGCCTGCTATTGCTGAGCCTAGAAAGACTGTTGGTGAGTATGCGCCTAAGATTATCCAGACATCTATTGATCCTGCTAAGATTGGTGAAGTAGTTGGACAGCGTGGTAAGACAATCAACGCAATCATTGATGAGTGCGGTGTTAAGATTGATATTACTGATGATGGATTCGTTTCTGTATGCGGTGTTGAGCAGGCAGGAATGGACAAGGCCATGAAGTATATCAAGACTATCGTAGAAGACTTCGAAGAAGGCAAGATATATGAAGGTAAGGTTGTAAGCATTAAGGAATTTGGTGCATTCGTAGAGTTTGCTCCTGGTAAGGAAGGAATGGTTCACATTTCTAAAATTTCTAATGAGAGAATCAACCATGTAGAAGATGTACTTACTCTTGGAGATCATGTAAAGTGCAAGTGCATGGGTAAGGATAAGATGGGAAGAATCAGCTTCTCAATTAAAGATGCTATGTAATTAACAATATAAAGTATATTTGCATATAGAAAAGAGGATACGATTATGGTAGATCAGAATTGTGCATATTGTGTTGAGGGTGACCTCGTTGCTAAGTTTGGTATTAAGATATGTGAGCTTGAGACATCTAAGGTATATCTGTTCAAGGAGCAGAGCCATCCGGGAAGATGTATCGTAGCACATAAGAAGCATGTTGGTGATATGAACGAGTTAACCGCAGAAGAGAGAGCTGCTTTCTTTGAGGATGTAGCAAGAGTAGCAAGAGCTATCATGGCTGCTTTCCACCCAGATAAGGTTAACTATGGTGCATATGGTGATACAGGTCATCACCTTCATTTCCATCTCTGCCCTAAGTATAAGGACGAGTTCGAATGGGGTGGCGTATTCCTTATGAACCCAGATAAGAAGTATCTTACAGATGCTGAATATGCAGAGATGATTGAGAAGATTAAAGCAAACATGTAACTGTTCAGAGCCATGCAGAATTTCATAAATCAGATTAGAAATGCTTGCATTTCTATATCTGATTTTGAAATTCTATCTGGCGGATACGCCACACCGACGAAATGCGAAACATTTTGGAGGCTGGCTCTGAATAGTTACAACAATAATTGGAAATGAGGTATTTTTATGTCAGGACATTCAAAATTTGCGAATATCGCGCATAAGAAGGCAGCCAATGATGCAGCTAAGGGTAAGATCTTTACAAGACTTGGTAAGGAGCTTATGATTGCTGTTAAAGAAGGTGGTCCGGATGTTAATAATAATAGTAAGTTAAGACAGGTAGTTGCTAAGTGTAAAGCAGCTAATATGCCTAATGATACAATTGACAGAGCTATTAAGAAGGCTGCAAGTAATGATATGTCTAACTACGAATCAGTTACATATGAAGGATATGGCCCTAATGGAACAGCTATTATCGTAGAGGCTCTTACTGATAACAGAAACAGAGCAGCTTCTAATATCCGTAGTGCATTCACTAAGGGTGGCGGTAATGTTGGCACTCCAGGCTGTGTATCATTCATGTTTGATAACAAGGGACAGATGATTGTAGACAAGGAAGAATATACCGGAGATGCTGATGAGCTTATGATGTTAGCTCTTGATGCTGGTGCAGATGACTTCAATGAAGAAGAGGATTGTTATGAAATCCTTACTTCACCAGAGGAGTTTGATGCTGTTAACCAGGCATTAGCTGATGCCGGAGTAACATTTGCTTCAGCAGAGGTTACTATGATTCCACAGACAACTGTAGACCTTACATCTGAGGATGACATTAAGAAGATGAACAGAATTTTAGGACTCTTAGATGAGGATGATGATGTTCAGAATGTATATCATAACTGGAATGAACCAGATGAGGATGAAGAATAAGCAGTAACTATATTGAGATGTTAATTAGGGGATGCCGCACTAAGAATTCTTGGTACGGCATCCCCATTTTTTGGATTTATACTTGTTAAATGTGTAACATATATGTTATTATACTTATAGTTTATACGTGATAATAAGGATGTGAAACATATGCTTTTACAGGAAATTACAGGGGATAACAGAATTATAATTGAACTAAGCTATAATGGACAGAAATATGAGTTCCCATCTAAATTTCTAAAAAAAGATGGACAGTATATTTATATTGAACCTATTAGAATTAATGGAAAGGTGCTTGGTTTCAATTCTGCTGAGAATATAACTGTAAGTCTTATAATGGTAAGAGATGCAAAGTCACCAATGGTATGGAAGGGCGTAGGAATTACTACAGCATATGAGAAGGAAGGTACATCTTATAAGGTCATTGCCAGCGGAGAAGGTTATGAGGTTAATCGTCGGGGTGCTTTCAGACTTTTTGTTGGAATATCGGGTGTGGCACAGCTTGGAATTAATAAGAAGGCAGTGGATGTTATTGTTAAAGATGTAAGTGAGACTGGATTTTCATTTGTGAGTTCAGAGGATATGGAGAATGTGATAAATATGCCGGTCAGACTTGTATTTTCTGATTTTAACCAGAACTACAGCCTTATGGGGATTATTGTCAGGAAGGTTGTTATTAATGAGGCAAAGGTTTTATATGGATGTCAGCTAAGTATCAATAATGCTAAGCTTGAACATTATATAAGCCAGAAACAGAGACAGATGTTAGCTATAAATCGTGATAATTCAGCATATAAAAGTAAACAGATGCTTGAGAATGCCTTGAAGGAGCCTGGTAATGCTCCAGAGAAGAATGGAGAGACTGAGGATGATAAGAATTATAAGAATAAATCTATTAAGAATGATGGAACAAGAAATGACAGGAAAATCAATTCTGTTGGAAAGACAGAGCGCAGAGATATATTCCGGGATGCAATGAGTGGAAAGAAGGTTTAGTTATGAGACCAACTTTGAGAGAGATAGAAGAACGTGAAAAAAAGAAAAAAGATCAGCGAAAGATCGAAACTCTTATAAAGTATGAGAAAGCAAAGATATGTCCTAACTGCGGAGAACTTATGCATTATGCATATGGAGAAATATTTAAATGTGACAATTGTGGACAGGAAGAATATACGCAGTTTGGAAAGGTAAGAAATTATATTGAGAAAAATGGTCCATCCATTGCAGCAGATATTGCGAAAGCTACAGGTGTTCCTGTTGCAGTTATCAATAAGTATCTTAGAGAAGGAAGAATAGAGATTCCTGATGGATCTGATGTATATATTAAATGCGAAGACTGTGGAGCTGATATACGATATGGAAGGTATTGCCCGGCATGTGCACAGAAGCATAATAAGGAAAATGCAATCGGAGTATTTAATTCAGGGGCAGGAGAGAAGCCTAAATTTAAACGAGATGCAGCAGGAAAGATGCATACTCTTGATACGATGGAAAGAAATAAAAATAAAAAGTAAAATAAAACCCCGCGCATGTGCGCGGGGTTAATTTGTATGTAATTAAAGATCAAATCCAAAATATCTTACAGCGTTGTTGTATGAAATTCCTTCAACAATCTTCTTTAAAGCCTTCTCGTCAGCTGGGTATTCACCATTCTCAACCCATCCACCAATAAGCTCGCACATGATTCTTCTGAAGTATTCATGTCTTGTGTATGAGAGGAAGCTTCTTGAATCTGTAAGCATTCCGATGAAGTTACCAAGAAGACTTAAGTTAGCAAGGCTTGTCATCTGGTTAGTCATACCAACCTTATGATCATTGAACCACCAAGCTGAACCCTGCTGAATCTTACCAACAGCCTTAGAATCCTGGAAGCATCCGATAACTGTTCCGATAGCAGCGTTAACTGAAGGGTTAAGTGAGTAAATGATTGTCTTAGGAAGCTCATCTGTAGCATTAAGTGCGTTAAGGAACTGAGCCATCTCAGCAGAACAGTCATATGTGTTGATGCAGTCAAATCCAGTATCTGGACCTAACTGGTCATAACGGAATCTGTTATTATCACGGATTGTACCATAATGTAACTGCATTACCCAGTTACGCTTGTTGTATTCTTTACCTACAGATACCATGAATGCTGTCTTGAACTTGTTCATTTCTTCTGTTGTGATAGCAGATCCAGAGAATCTCTTAGCAAAGATTGCTTCGATTTCTTCTTCTGTGTATGGCTTGTACATTACATACTCAAGAGCGTGATCTGATACTGAGCATCCCATAGAAGCAAAGAAATCCATACGGTTTCTAAGAGCATCTATTAATGAAGCGAATGAATTAACTTTAATTCCGCTTACATTAGATAATGTCTCAAGGTAATCAAGATATTCTGGCTTTTCGATGTTCATAGCCTTGTCAGGTCTCCATGCAGGAAGTACCTGTACGTCAAATGTCTTATCATCCTTAAGAACCTGATGCCACTCAAGTGAGTCAACAGGATCATCTGTTGTACAAACTAATGTAACATTTGACTGCTTGATAAGGTTACGAACTGACATAGAATCTTCCTGTAGCTTTGCATTACAGAGATTCCATACTTCCTCAGCTGTATCGCCGTTGAGAATACCATTGTATCCGAAGTATCTCTGAAGTTCAAGGTGGCTCCAGTGATAAAGTGGGTTACCGATAGCCATCTCAAGAGTCTCAGCCCATTTCTGGAACTTCTCGCGGTCAGTGGCATCACCTGTGATGTACTTCTCATCAACACCGTTAGTTCTCATCTGACGCCATTTGTAATGATCACCACCAAGCCATACCTGTGTGATGTTCTCGAACTTTCTGTCTTCAGCGATTTCCTTAGGGTTGATATGGCAGTGATAGTCAAGTATTGGCATCTTAGCTGCATAATCGTGGAATAAATGCTGAGCTGTTGGAGTTGAAAGTAAAAAGTCTTTGTCCATGAACTGTTTCATGATTCATAATCCTCCTGTGAATTAAAATATTGTTGTGTTGCGTTTTATTATATCAGCGGTAATGATGCTGTGGTTATCAGCATCTTCACCGGATAAAACCTTCATAAGCACGTTTACCGCGCATGAGGATAACTCCTCAACCTTGCTGTCAATTGAAGTAAGTTCAGGCTCTGTACACAATGAAAGAACAGAGTTGTTATATCCAATAACCTCTAAATCCTCGGGAATTCTGATTCCGTGGGTATGTGCAAACTTAACTGCACCGGCAGCAATGGAATCGTCAGATGTCATAACGGCATCAAACTTCATACCTTTATCATACAGATATGTAAGATAATCCCTTGCATGAGATATGTTCTTGCCACACAGATGATGGAATTCATCCGGGAGAGTAATACCAGCTTCATTAATTGCTTTAAGATAGCCGCGGTACTTATTCATTCCACTGTATGAAGTACTCGTATATAAGTAAACTATATTACGATGTGAATTATTTATCAAGAGTTTTGTGGCATTGTATACAGCATCTTCGTCGTTGCACATGACAGAATATATGTTGTCTGCATCGAGATAACCATTAACAAGTACGATAGGCACATCCCTGGCAGCATTAATGATGTAGTCGTTATTATGCATGCCGGTATTCTCAACAAATTGTGAACCAGCTAGAATAATACCATCAACTCTTTTACTAAGAAGAAGTTCAAGATAGTTCTTCTTAGTGTTGTAATCCTTACCTGTGCAGCAAAGAATGGAGTCATAGCTGTGTTTTCTTAGTTCCTGCTCAAGATAATAAACAGCATTGGCAAGATATATATCTGATGAATCAATGCACATTATGCCGATTGTCTTCATTGTATTAAGACCAAGTCCTCTTGCAAATACATTAGGAGTGTAATCAAGCTCCTTCATTGCGTTAATAACTTTATCTCTTGTCTTATCAGACACTTTAGCGTTACCATTAAGAACTCTTGAGACAGTTGCTATGGACACACCGGCTTTTTTAGAAACATCATATATATTAATATTCATGTGCGACCTCATCTCTTGACGAATGTAAATGTATCGCTTAACAGAAATTGATAAAAAATAAATAAATGTAAGCGCTTACATATTGATAAATGAATTATACAATGGTATTATAATAAAAACAAGTGTAATGTAAGAATTTTTTAAAAAGCAGAAAAATGTATTGACTTAGAGCATTTTTAAGTATATTTTATTTATGAAAGCGCTTACATGCACTTATTTACATACCATTTACTGGTTAATAATTAGGGACCGTTATCGTAAAACGGATTATTCCCAATGAAAAAAGGAGATTTAAGATGCAGAGATTAAACAAGAGTATTACACATGCAGTTGACAGACCTGTTAAGGTTATGCAGTTCGGTGAGGGTAACTTCCTTAGAGCATTCGTTGATTATATCTTCGATGTAACTAATGAGAAGACAGATTTCAACGGTGGTGTTGTAATCGTTAAGCCTATCGAGTTCGGTACACTTGAAAGATTCCATGATCAGGAATGCCAGTATACACTTCAGTTAAGAGGTTTTGTTGATGGAGAGCCTAAGGAAATTACACGTCAGATTACATCAGTAGTAGATGCAGTTGCAGCTATTGAGGATTATGACAAGTACATAGAGTATGGTACAAGCGAAACTCTTAGATTTATCGTTTCTAATACAACAGAGGCTGGTATCGTATTTGATGAGACAGATAACGATCCTAATGCACGTCCTCCTAAGACATATCCAGGAAAGCTTACACAGCTCCTTTACAAGAGATATCAGAAGTTCAACGGAGCAGCAGATAAGGGACTTATCTTACTTCCATGTGAGCTTATCGCTGATAATGGTATTGAATTAAAGAAATGCATCATGAAGTTTATCGAGCTTTGGGGTCTTGAAGATGGATTCAAGGACTGGGTTAACAAGTATTGCTCATTCTGCCCAACACTCGTAGATAGAATTGTTCCAGGATATCCAAGAGAAGATGCAGCTAAGCTTTGCGAAGAATGGGGATATGAGGATCAGCTTATCGACAGAGCTGAAGTATTTGGTCTCTGGGTTGTAGAGAGTGATTCTAACCTTCCACTTGAGCAGCTTGAGAAGGAACTTCCATTCAAGGAAGCTGGACTTAATGTAGTATTTACTAAGGATCATCATCCATATAAGGAAAGAAAGGTTAGAATCCTTAATGGATCTCACACATCATTTGTATTAGCTTCATTCCTTGCTGGTAATGATAATGTAGAGAATTCTATGAAGGATCCTGTAATCAGAAAGTACATGGAAGAGACACTTTACAATGAGGTTATTCCTACACTTTCACTTTCTAAGGAAGATTGCGAAGAGTTTGCTAAGGCTGTTATTGACAGATTCCTTAATCCATTCGTTGATCATAGATTATTAAGCATTTCACTTAACTCAGTATCTAAGTGGGAAGCCAGATGTTTACCTTCATTCTTAGGATATGTTAATAAGTTCAACAAGCTTCCTAAGTACCTTACATTCTCTATCGCAGCACTTATGAGTTTCTATACATCACAGACAGAAGCTGAGTTCAATGGCGGTATTGTATTAAAGGGTAACAGAAATGGTGAAGAGTACAACATCACAGACGATAAGGCTGTTCTTGATTTCTTCAGAGATAACTCAGGAAAGTCTGCTAAGGAATTCACACATGCTTACTTAAGCAATACTAAGTTCTTCGGTGGCGAGGATCTTTCTAAGGTTCTTAATCTTGAAGAAGTTATTACTGAGTACATCACAGATATCAGAGAAAGAGGTATGAGAGCAGTAGTTAATGATTTAGCTGACTAATTAATAGCTCTTTGAATGATTACAGAGCGGATGTTTTTATATTCATCCGCTCTTATTTAATATAATAAGTATAATAACAAGGAGAATTTATGCAGGATTTTATTAAGATTAATAAAGATGATAATGTTGCTGTAGCGTTAAAGCCTATTGCTAAAGGTACAACTCTTAATGTTGCAGGAATTGATGTTACTACTGTAGAAGATATTCCACAGGGACACAAGTTTGTAATTAAGGCTATCAAGAATGGTGACCCTGTTATCAAATATGGTTTCAGAATTGGATTTGCACAGGCTGATATTCCGGTTGGAGCATGGGTTCATACTCATAACTTAAAGACTGGTCTTGGCGAGTTGCTTGAATATACTTATGAACCAGAGGGACATAAGGATGTTGAGCCTACTGAACCGGCTTATTTCGATGGATATATGAGAGAGAACGGCAAGGTTGGTGTCCGTAATGAAGTATGGATTGTTCCTACAGTTGGATGTGTTAACTCAATAGCAAGAGCAATTGAAGCAACAGCAAGAGCTAACAAGCCGGAAGGAGTAGATGAAGTAGTTGCATTTACTCATCCATATGGATGTTCACAGACTACAGAGGATCAGGAGAATACAAGAAAGATTCTTGCTGACTTAATTAATCATCCAAATGCAGGTGCTGTACTTGTACTTGGTCTTGGTTGTGAAAACAGCCGTATTGAAGTTCTTAAGGATTATATCGGAGAGGTTAATCCTGACAGAGTTAAGTTCCTTCAGGTTCAGGATGTTGAAAATGAGCAGGAAGAAGCTGAAAAGCTTATGAATGAGCTTATGGCTTATGCAGCTACATTTAAGCGTGAGAAAGTTAACGCTAAGGAACTTATCATTGGTATGAAGTGCGGTGGTTCTGATGGATTATCAGGTATCACAGCTAACCCAACAGTTGGTCTTTTCTCAGATATGCTTGTATCTAAGGGTGGCACAACTATCCTTACAGAGGTTCCAGAGATGTTCGGTGCAGAGACAATTCTTATGAACAGATGTGCTAACAAGGAACTCTTTGAGAAGACAGTTCACCTTATCAATGACTTTAAGGAATACTTCATTAAGAATGGTCAGGAGATTTATGAGAACCCATCCCCAGGAAATAAGGATGGCGGTATAACAACTCTTGAGGACAAGTCTTTAGGATGTACACAGAAGTCAGGAAGCTCATTAGTAAAGGGTGTTCTTGCATATGCAGAGCCTGTTAATACTAAGGGACTTAATCTTCTTAGCGCACCTGGTAATGACCTTGTTGCTGCAACAGCATGTGCAGCTTCAGGAGCACAGATGGTTCTTTTCACAACTGGACGTGGAACACCATTTGCATCACCTGTTCCTACAGTTAAGATTGCAACTAACTCAAGACTTGCAGGTAATAAGAGCAATTGGATTGATTTCAATGCAGGAAGAATTGTTACAGATGACCTTCCTCTTGAAGATGCAGCTAAGGAACTTTTCCAGCTCGTATTAGATGTTGCTTCTGGTAAGAAGGTTAAGGCAGAGATAGCAGGATTCCATGATCTCGCAATTTTTAAGCAGGGTGTAACATTATAATTTATAAGTTGGATTGATATGTAGAAAATTAAATAAATATGTCAGATTAATAGGGAGGTGTTCATGGATGTATGAATACCTCCCTTTTTAATATTATAAAAAACAGGCTGCATAAAGCAGCCTGTCTTATTTGGATTAATCTTTAATGATTCTGATTGAAGAAACAGATTATCTCTGAACTCTGGCACCAGCGCCACCAACGATACCTTCAACTTCCTTAAGAGAAGCCATTGTTGTATCACCAGGAGTTGTCATAGCTAATGCACCATGAGCAGCACCATAGTTAACAGCCTTCTCAGCATCTTCGAATGTCATAAGACCATATACAAGACCAGAAGCGAATGAATCACCGCCACCAACTCTATCCATGATCTCAAGACCATCATACTGAGCAGCCTTGTAGATTTCACCATCAGCCCAGCAGATTGCTGACCAGTCATTAACTGTAGCTGTCTTAACCTGACGAAGTGTAGTAGCAACTGCCTTGAAGTTAGGGTATGTAGCAGCAGCTTCGTTGATCATCTTCTTGTAACCATCAAGGTTAAGAGTCTTAAGGTTCTCATCGTTACCTTCGATTTCGAAACCGAGGCATGCTGTGAAGTCTTCTTCGTTACCAATCATAACGTCAACATACTTAGCAACTTCCTTGTTAACTTCCTGAGCCTTAGCTAAACCGCCGATAGCTTCCCACATAGATGGTCTGTAGTTAAGATCGTAAGATACGATTGTACCGTACTTCTTAGCTGCCTTACAAGCTGCAATAACAGTCTCACAAGCCTGCTCAGAAAGAGCAGCATAGATACCACCTGTATGTAACCAACGAACACCTAAACCACCATCGCTCTTATTCTTGAAGATGTAATCAAAATCGAAATCTTCTGGAGTAGCCTGTGAAATAGCTGTGTTAGCTCTATCAGAGCATCCCTTAGCACCACGGATACCAAATCCTCTCTCTGTGAAGTTGAGACCATTTCTGCAA
Organism: uncultured Lachnospira sp.; assembly: GCA_934343805.1. GTDB lineage: Bacteria > Bacillota > Clostridia > Lachnospirales > Lachnospiraceae > Lachnospira. The sequence continues at coordinate 59,013 of CAKRIN010000010.1, read as the reverse complement.
AGACGTCCGATACCATCTGTCTTCTTCCAGCAGATAAGTGATGTATCAACGCCACCCTGCTCGATGAAGTCCTTCATAAGAAGACCTACTTCGTTATCAGCAAAAGAAGTGATAACAGCAGTTCTCATACCAAAACACTTGTGAAGACCACGGATAACATTATATTCTCCGCCACCTTCCCATGCTCTAAAGCTTCTTGCTGTACGGATTCTTCCTTCACCTGGATCAAGACGAAGCATAACTTCACCTAATGATACAGCGTCAAATGTACACTCTTCAGCTGGTCTTAAATTTAATTTCATTTTTTAGATACCTCCAAAATATTTATTCTATCGTATTTTATCATATTAATCTGATTAATTCCATATTTTTCACCCAAAGTTTTGGATGTTTTGAAATAAATGTGGCTTTTTATTACAGAATTTGACATTAAAATATTGCATTTATTTATAAATATCAATTTTTCATTGAAAGAGAGCAGATAATTAACGTGGTAAAGAATATGGAAAAAGATAGTATGAAAAATGAAATATTATGTAAAACACAATAAATTGTGTCATGAAATTATATAAAACGGAAAATATTGTATATTTTATTGAAAAAAATAATGTTTAGGGGTAAACTTTATAATGAATATTTCGATATAATATAATAGATATCAGTTTATTTGTTTGCTTGAATATAACTTATGATTTATATAGTAAAAGTGAGGGTAATATATGAAGAATCTCAGAAAGATAAAAAAGCTTACAATGGGCTTGAAGCTTCAATGGAAAATATTGATTGCTGTTATAGCGGTTATGATGACCGGTGGAGGAGTGCTGATATTTGCTAATGCAGATTCAAGTGTATCACTTGCACTTACACCAGCACAGTCAAGTGTTGCACAAGGTTCGACAACAACGGTTATTCACGCTAACCTGTCGGGTACGGATGATGAATTTTATGACGAAAGTAATCCTGCCAACAATGGAATAGCAAGTCCTGTAAGACTTGAATGGACAATATCTGATGATGATTATGATGTTGTTAAGTTTGTTAATCCAAGTTCAGGTGGAGATGCATATCTTCAGAATATTTCAGGAACAACCAATCCTACAATATATGGAAACAGAGCAGGTGCTGCAACAATTACAGCAGCTTATCATTCAAAGAAGTTTGGTGAGGGTGGAGCTGTTGTGTATGATAATGTTCTTGCAACATCTACAGCAGCAGTATATGTTCCTATTAATGTTAATGTTGAGAGAAAAAGAGGAAACCAGACACTTGAGGAGGCAGATCTTCTAAAAGAAGGAGACCTTATAACAATAACAGCCAATACATGTGAGAGTAATAAGCTTTTTGTTGAAACATCTAATGATTCATCAGGTGAAGTTAATTCGGATGGAATTGTTGAAATGTATTATCGCGATTCATCTAAAGTTATACTTAAAGTTATTGGTGGTGGTTCCACAGTTATAACAGCAAGAACTGCTGACGGAAGTGGAATAAATCCTCTTACATATACATTTACAGTAAGGTCTGAGGTTAAGTTTAAAGAAAATATACAGAATGCACAGGGACATTTTATAACACATCTGCCGGGTGATACATCTGTTAAATACATGGTGTTATCAGATAAAGATTATGAAGATTTTTCATATGAGACAATACCATCTAATGTTGTGTATCCGGCTAAGTCTAATGTCGTATACAGAACAAATGATACAGATATAGCTGCAGTAGCAGCAGGAACTGTTTGCGGAGTACATGCTGGCGTTACAACAGTAAGCGCAGGACTCACAACAATTGATATTGGCGGCAATGAGTCGTGGTATACAAGAGATACTGTTAATGTTGTTGTACCATTTAAGAAGATGGGCAACGAAGTAAGCAATATGAATGTCGGAGATGAGCTTCAGTTATCTACATCTGCTAAAGCATCAGAGGTGACGTGGTCAACATCTGATAATTCAGTCCTGCAGGTTGATTCCACAACAGGCCTTGTTAAGGCAGTAGGAGCAGGAACAGCCACTATATATGCAACAAGAGTACAGGATGAACTCTTTACTGTATATAATATGCCTTATCAGCTTGTTTATAAGATAACTGTTATAGATGGATTCGGACTTAGTTCAGTAACAGCTTCAGTTAATATTGGAAGTACAATAGATATAACAGCTCTTGTTACTAATAATCCGACTAAGGATCAGATTACTTATACTGTTACCAATCAGCCGGATGCGGCAGGTGTTGTTCCAACATATGATCTGATTACAGTTTCTCAGTCAGATGATGGAACTATATTTACTATAACAGGTGTTGCATCTGGTATAACGCATTTGACAGTTTCGCAGAATATCAATGGTGTAATTAAATCAGAAACATGTGTTATATATGTAACAACACCAGTTGGTGAAGTAACAATCAATCCTTCTTCAATAACAATTGACAGAGGAAGCACAGGAACAGTCCAGCTGTTATTTAATCCATCAGGACCTACAAACAGCAATGTTTTGTGGTCATCATCGGATACAACTGTTGCAACAGTTGAGGGAGACAGCTATACAGCTACTATTACAGGTGTATCTGGTGGTAATACAACTATCACAGTAATTACAGAAGACGGACTGAAAGTGGCAACATGTGATGTATATATAAGAGAGCCGGTAACGGGGGTAACTCTTAATGCAACTACTGTAGAGTCTACAATGGCAATAGGACAGTATCAGCTTGTTGCGACCGTTAAACCATCAGGAAATGGCGTTAACAGAAAAGTAACATGGTCATCATCTAATGAAAATGTGTGCAAGGTAGATGAAAACGGACTTGTAACATATGTAGCACCTGGTTATTGTACAATTGTGTGTAAGACAGAGGATGGAGCATTTCTTGCAACATGTAACTTTATAATAAGTATACCTGTAGAAACGATAAAGCTTGATTATACAGATGAAATAATGTCAATAGGACAGACGTTAAGAATAACGGCAGAGGTTCTTCCGCTTACAGCAACTAACAGGACAGTAAGCTGGGAATCATCTAATACTAATGTATGTATTGTTGATTCTAATGGACTTGTTGAAGCTGTCGGAACAGGAAGCGCTACAATTCTTTGTAAGTCACTTGATGGTGGCGTTACAGCTATGTGTAATATATATGTAAAGCAGCCTGTAACATCTATTGTACTTAGTACAACTGATATAACAGTAAGAAAGGGACAGGTATTCTGGCTGAATGCAACATGTCTTCCTGAGAATGCTGATAATAAAATTGTATCGTGGGAGAGCCGTGATACTGATGTGTGTACAGTAGAAAGTGATGGTAAGGTTACAGCAACAGGTGCAGGAACAACTTCTATCATATGTACCAATGTTGATACGGGACTTACAGCATATTGCGTTGTAACAGTTACGCAGCCGGTAACAGGAATTACGCTTAATTCAGATTATCAGGAGTTATGGGTTGGTGCTAAATACGCAATTATTCCGTCAATTGAACCTATAGATGCAGAGAATAAAAATGTTACATATTTCTCAAGTGATACATCAGTTGCAACTGTTGATGAATATGGTGTTGTAACAGCTTTGAAAGGTGGAAGCTGTGTAATAGAGGTTACAACGGAAGAATGTCATCTTACAGCTGCGTGTACAATAGTTGTTAAGGAATATGTTTCCAGCATTACGCTGAGTGAGACGGATAAGTTTATGAATGTCGGTTCAACTGGAACGCTGGTTGCAACAGTTGGAACGTCAACAGCAACTAACAAGAATATAGTCTGGTCATCATCAGATAACAGCATATGTTATGTTGATGCTAATGGAAATCTTAGTGCGGAATCAGTTGGAAATGCAGTAATTACTGCAACGGCAGCAGATGGAAGCGGGGTTAGTGCAACGTGTATAGTAAGAGTTGTTAATCCTGTTACAAGCATAGAAGTAGTTCCAAGTACAGTAAGAATACTGGTTGGGGATTCCTACAAGTTAAAAGCAAATGTTTATCCGGATAATGCAACGATTAAAGATGTTGCATGGTCATCATCTAATGAATCTATTGCGACAGTTGATGAGGATGGTGAAGTATTTGCTTTAAGTACAGGAAAAGTTAAGATAACAGCTATGTCACAGGATGGTAACAACGTTAAAGGAATATGCTGGGTATATGTTACACCTGTGGTTAATATAACCTCGTTAAGGATTAATTCTAAAGATATATATATGCTTTCAGGAAGAACCAGAAAACTGTCTGTTATTGTAAGACCGGCAGTTAATACGGATTCATATGAATGGTATTCATCAGATACTGGAATAGTAACAGTTGATCAGAATGGTGTAATTACAACAGTAGGACCTGGTACTGCAGATGTTTATGTAATAAGTAACGCTGCAGGAGTTGAATCAACATGTACAGTCCATTCACTTGCAATAAGCAAATCTAATATCACACTGGAGCAGTATGACAGATTTAATCTTGATGTTATAGGAACTACAAGTAATGTTACATGGAGAAGCAGTAATCCACGAGTGTGTACGGTATCTTCATCAGGTGAGGTAATCGCAAGAAAGGCGGGGGTTACAACAGTCACAGCAGTTGTTAATGATAAGACTCTCACATGTACAGTAAGAGTTACAAGTCTTAGATAACTGAATAAAACGAAAAAAGGAGATGCGGTCAAACATCTCCTTTTTAAATATGAGGGGGAGATAGAAAGATTTAATTTCTATCTGTTATGTAATATACATATTAAATGTGAGCAAAATGTGTACAATTAATAAAACAAAAATAAAAATCATTAAAATCTATTTTGTTGATAAAAATGCTTTAATATGTTAATATCAAAATGTTATTTTTGCATGGAGGTTTAATATGCCAGACGATTATAAGAAAGATACAAGCATAGAGGATGAAGTAGAAAAGTCGCTTCAAAGAATTATAGAAGAAGAAACTAATGTTGCTAAAGCGCTGGTTGGTAATCAGGAAGAAAAACCAGTTATCAATAATAGTGTTGAATATGGCAAAACACAGGTAATCCCTACAATATCAAAGGATATGCTTGAGGAGCCACAGGAAGAAAAAGAAGATGATGATGAACAGTCATTAGATGATATATTACTGGATGATGAAGAAGATGATGAAGATGATGAAGAACTTTATGGTGCAACATCTGATAAGAAAAAGAATAATAAGGTAAAAAAGCCAATGCCTAAAAAAACGAAGCTCATAATAGCTGGCGTTGCAGCTGGTGTGGCAGTTGTTATAGCTGTTATCATAATAGTTGCAGTATCACTTAATAAGAAAAATACACATGGCTATAAATATTATTATGATGAGGGTATGAAGCTGTATGAGAATGGCAATTATGGCGATGCTGTAAATATGTTAGAGAAAGCAGCAAAGGAGTCAGAGGGAAAGAAAAATCTTGAACTTAAGTATGTCCTTTATCAGGCTTATAAGAACACAGGAGATGATAAGCAGGCAGTGAGTGAATTAAAGGATATTCTTTCGTATGATGAGAATTATTCAGATGCTGTAAAGGCACTTGCTGAGTATTATTATGATAATGAAGATGGCGATAATCTGACAAAGCTTATAAGAAAATATCAGGATGGCAAATGTAAAGATGCTGTGACAAAATATATAGTAAAAGATCCACAGCCATCCAAGGATGCCGGATCATATGATGATTCTGTAGAGATAAAGCTTACATGCGATGTGGGAGATGTCGTTTACTATACTACTGATGGTTCTGAACCTGATACTAAGAGTGAAATATTTGATGGCAAGGCGCTTAAGCTGGAAACAGGAACTACTAAGATTAAGGCAGTTGCTGTTAATAATATTGGTGTTATGAGTAATGTGGTTGAACTGGAGTATGTCATTGAATATGGGGCGCCTGAAGCACCAGATGTAACACCAGCATCAGGTAAATATTCAAAAGGCGAGAAGGTTAAGATTAATAATATACCTGACAAATGTAAGGCGTATTACACAACTGATGGAAAGACACCAACAGAGAATTCAACAGAATATACGGGCGAATTTGATATGCCTGAAGGAAATAATGTTTTGGCGTTTATTATTATTAATGAACATTCACAAAGCAGTACTGTTGTAAAGAGAAATTATAATGTCGAGGTAAAGAATACTTATACATATAGTCAGGCAGAGACACAGCTTAAGAACACACTTATCGCAAGAAATGTTCTTAAATCAGATGGTACTGCAGCGGATGGTTCAAAGGTCAATCTTGTATATGATACCAAGACTACAATTAATGAGACTGAAATGTATGTCATAAGGTATGATTCTATTAAGAATGGAAGTACAACTACTGCAGGATATTACGGGGTAGATACTTCAACAGGAAAGATATACACAGTTACAGTATCTAACGGCAGTTATTCTGCAAATGCTTACTAAGGTTGAAAGTGTTTAGGCACTTCATAATATAATTTTTGAAAGGAGAATTATAATGTATAAAATTCTTAAGGCTGAGAAGTTAGCAGAGAAGATATTCCTTATGGATGTGGAAGCTCCTAGAGTTGCTAAACATTGTGAACCTGGCCAGTTCGTTATTGTAAAGATGGATGATTTAGGCGAAAGAATTCCACTTACTATTTGTGATTATGACAGAGAAGCAGGAACTATTACAATAGTTGTTCAGATAGTTGGAGCGTCTACTGAGAAGATGTCACATCTTAAAGCAGGAGATGCATTTGAAGATTTTGTTGGACCACTTGGATGTCCATCAGAACTTATAAGCAAGGATATTGAGGAACTTAAGAAGATGAATATCGTATTCATTGCCGGAGGTCTTGGAACAGCTCCTGTATATCCACAGGTTAAGTGGATGCATGAACATGGTGTTGATGTTGATGTTATCGTTGGTGCTAAGAATAAGGAACTTATAATCTTAGAGGAAGAGATGAAGGCTGTTGCTGGTAATCTTTACATAACAACTGATGATGGAAGCTATGTAAGAAAAGGTATGGGTACAGATGTACTTAAGGATCTTGTTGCAGAAGGAAAACATTATGATTTATGTGTAGCAATCGGACCTATGATTATGATGAAATTCGTATGTCTTCTTACAAAGGAACTTGGAATTCCTACAATTGTCAGCATGAATCCTATTATGGTTGACGGAACAGGTATGTGTGGAGCATGTCGTCTTAAGGTTGGTGATGAAATTAAGTTCGCATGTGTTGACGGACCAGAATTTGACGGACATCTTGTTGATTTTGACCAGGCTATGAAGAGAAGTGCTATGTACAGAACTGAAGAGGGAAGAGCTATGCTTGCGCTTCAGGAAGGTGATACACATCACGGCGGTTGTGGACAGTGTAATTAGAAAGGAAGGATTTCAAAATGGACGTAATGAAGAAAGTGCCAGTCAGAGAGCAGGCTCCTGACGTAAGAAATAAGAATTTTGATGAAGTATGTCTTGGATATAACAAGGAAGAAGCTATGGAAGAGGCAGCAAGATGCCTTAACTGCAAGAATGCAAGATGTGTTCAGGGTTGTCCTGTCTCTATCGATATTCCAGCATTTGTTCATCAGGTAAAAGAAGGAAATATTGAGGAAGCATATAAGATTATTGGAAAGTCAAGTGCACTTCCTGCTGTATGTGGCCGTGTATGTCCACAGGAGACACAGTGCGAAGGTCAGTGTATCAGAGGAATCAAGGGAGAATCAGTATCTATTGGTAAGCTTGAAAGATTTGTGGCTGACTGGGCAAGAGAGAATAATGTTGAGCCAGAAAAGCCAACAGAGAAGAAGGGCAAAAAAGTTGCTGTTATCGGTTCAGGTCCTTCAGGACTTACATGTGCCGGAGATCTTGCCAAGATGGGATATGATGTAACTATATTTGAGGCATTACATGAGGCTGGTGGTGTATTAGTATATGGTATTCCTGAATTCCGTCTTCCTAAGTCAACAGTAGTTGCACATGAAGTTGAGAATGTTAAGAAATTGGGTGTTAAGATTGAGACTAACGTTGTTATTGGTAAGTCAATGACAATTGACCAGTTACTTGAAGATGAAGGCTTTGATGCAGTATTTATCGGTTCAGGTGCAGGTCTTCCAAGATTCATGGGCATCCCAGGCGAGAATGCTAATGAAGTATTCTCAGCTAATGAGTACCTTACAAGAAGCAATCTTATGAAAGCTTTCAAGGATGAGTATGATACTCCAATAGCAAGATTTAAGAAAGTTGCTATCGTTGGTGGTGGTAATGTTGCTATGGATGCTGCAAGAACAGCGTTAAGACTTGGAGCAGAGACTCATATCGTATACAGAAGAAGTGAAGAGGAACTTCCAGCAAGAGCTGAGGAAGTACATCACGCTAAGGAAGAAGGAATTATATTTGACCTTCTTACTAATCCAACAGAGATTCTTACAGATGATAAGGGTAATGTTACAGGAATGAAGTGCATTAAGATGGAACTTGGTGAACCTGATGCTTCTGGAAGAAGAAAGCCTGTAGAGATTCCTGGCTCAGAGTTTGTTATGGAATTAGATGCAGTTATCATGTCGCTTGGTACTTCACCTAACCCACTCATCTCTTCAACAACTAAGGGACTTGATATTAATAAGAGAAAATGTATCGTAGCAGAGGAAGAAACTGGTAAGACATCTAAGGAAGGTGTATATGCTGGTGGAGATGCTGTTACAGGTGCTGCTACAGTTATTCTTGCAATGGGTGCAGGTAAGGCTGGAGCTAAGGGAATTGATGAGTTCCTCTCTAATAACTAATCTGAATTGTAAAGATAAAGATTTACAGATAATAAAAATGAGGATGCCGCATTAAGAAAATTAGTGCGGCATCCTCTTTTTAGTTGAATAATTTCTCTATATATGAATCACTGATTGATTCTTTTAATTCTTCCTGACAATCCGGGAAGTTAGAACTGATCTGGTCTTTTACATATGAACTTCTGCTGAAATACTTCATTTCTTCAGGAATATCATTGTTGTATGATGCTTCAATATCACCTGCTGTTATGTTGTTCTCAAGCCAGTCAAATATTTCCTTGGAAACCTTATTGTCGTTATCGGCTGAAGCTTTAATGGTTTTAGAGTATTTTAATGACCATAAACCAATTGCAATAAATGCAATGAATAAAAGTGCAAGAATGACATTAATAAGGATAAATGATGAAGATGATTTATCAACTAAATGAATAATTTCAAAGTAATTAAGCAGTAAAATGACAATTCCAATTCCGCCACATACAAAAAATGTTATTGCAGATGAAAGATTATCTTTATATTTGTCAGAACTGCTTTCGTAAAGGTTGCCACCAGAAGATATAAAATCATCAGAAACATCTGATGAAGAGCTGTCATCATTATTATTTTCCAGTTCATTTTCACAAAATACATGATACAGATTAGAAGCTTTTTCAAAGTCACTGCTTGGAATTCCAACTGAATATGTATCGTTGTCGGGATTCTTTTTTGTTGAGACATCTTTAATGCCTGAATAAATCAGAAACTCCTTAAAACGCTCTGCTGTATCAGCTTCAAGATAGGCAACAGCTTCATAGCTGTCAGATTTAGTTTCGGACATATAATTCCCTCCTGTTATTGAATTGTTTTCATATTATAAAATATAATTGTGAAAAAATAAAGAACAACACTGTCAATGTGGAAAAAAAGCCCATATTAATATATAATTATTATAATTGCAGGCTTTCATGTCTATATATGAGCCAGGAAAGGCATCATGGATATGATTGCCATTTATATTAACTGATGGATGAGGATAGAATTAACATATGAAAATAAGAGTATTAGTGGTGGATATATTAGCCGGAGTATTATTGCTTGCAAGCGGATGCACACTGCCATTTGAGGAAAAAAGATCAACTGATGGCGGTGCTGCTATTGTGATTGAGGTGGCAGATATAGAGGTGCCATCTGGTAATGCTGTGGACAATGAGATTAATATATATTTTCCGGACAGGCAGAGCGAAGATACAGAATGGGTAAGTCTTGCAGGAACAGCTGTTTATAGTGAGGATGAGTATAACAGTGCAGTGATTAATGCAAAGAATTGTTATATAGAAGGTGTTAAGCCAATAAAGCAATTCCCTGAACTGCCAACCGGATGTGAGGTAACTGCACTGGAGATTGCCATGAATTATAAAGGCTATAATGTTGATCGTTTTACATTGTGTGATAAATATCTGAAAAAAGTTAATTCAGGGCAGTCTAATCCATACGTGGCATTTATAGGTAATCCTTATAACAAGAATGGATATGGGTGTTATGCACCTGTAATAGCAGAATGTGCCAGAAGCGCCGGGGCAGATGCAGTTAATGTGTCTTATTGCCAGTTTGGGGAAATACTTAATTATCTTCAGACAGGAAATCCTGTTATTGTATGGGCGACGATCTCAATGAATAAAAGTTATGAAGGAAGTACAGGCTGGAAAGATGCTAACAACAAGCTTGTGAAATTCAAGGCACAGGAACATTGTATGGTATTGATAGGCGTAGATGTTAATAAAGCTATTGCATATATAGCAGATCCTTATTATGGAACTGTTAAAGAATATAATCTTAAAACATTTTATACAAGATGGGTCGAACAGGACAAACAGGCGGTAGTGATTAAATAGTTATGCAGAAAAAGAGGTGATTTATAGTGAATACATTGATAATTACAGGTGGATATATTAATACCGGGTGGGCAGAATCATTTCTTAAAACGATAGATTATGATTATGTGATTGCAGCGGACAGTGGACTTTCATATGCAGACAGAATAGGCATTACACCAGATCTTATACTTGGTGATTATGACTCTGTTGATCATGGACTGCTTGATAAATATAAGAATATACATATTGAAACATATCCTAAAGAAAAGGATTATACAGATACTCATATAGCGATAATAAGCGCAATAAAAAATGGTGCTGATAAAATACATATACTTGGAGCAACAGGCACAAGGATGGATCACACATTTACTAATGTATGTAATATGAAAATGGCATATGATGGCAATGTTGAGTGTTATATATATGATGAACATAATAAAATATATATAGCAGGGGAGAAACAGGGGAGTGTTGAACTTGTCCGTAGCAGACAATATGGAAGATATGTATCGATTGTTCCAATGTCTGATATGGCAAAAATAAGTCTGATGGGATTTAAATATTCTCTTGATAATTATGAACTTTTACAAGGCTTAAGCATATGCCAGAGTAACGAAATTAAAGAAGAAAAAGCATATATCAAAATATATAAAGGACTTGTTATTGTATTTGAAACTAAGGACTAAAAATGCTTGTATTTATTTCCACATTGTATTAAAATTAACAAAGAGTTGCGTATTTGCAACATAAAAACAAGGGAGGTCTCGTAATGAGTAATACAACACAGGCATTATCAAGGATTGAAGCAATACTTGATGATAGCAGCTTTGTTGAAATCGGTGCTGGTGTGACTGCCAGATCTACAGATTTTAACATTCAGGAAAAGAAGGCTCCATCCGATGGCGTTATTACAGGATACGGAGTTATTAATGGTAATCTTGTGTATGTATACAGCCAGGATGCAACTGTTCTTAATGGTTCTATCGGCGAGATGCATGCTAAGAAGATTTCAGCACTTTATGATTATGCTATGAAGATGGGAGCTCCTGTGATTGGTCTTATTGACTGCGCAGGTTTAAGACTTCAGGAAGCAACAGATGCACTTGAAGGATTTGGTACAATTTATAAGAAAATGTCTATAGCATCAGGCGTTATCCCACAGATTACAGCAGTTTATGGTAACTGTGGCGGAGGTCTTGCAGTTCTTTCTGCTTTATCTGATTTTACATTTATGGAAGATAGCAAGGCTAAGCTCTTTGTTAACAGTCCTAATGCATTAGATGGTAATAATGAATCTAAGCTTGATACAGCATCAGCTAAGTTCCAGGCAGAAGCTGGTGTAGTTGATTTTACAGGAGATGAGGAAACTATTGCTAATGGAATCAGACAGTTGGTTTCTATGCTTCCTGCTAATAACGAGGAAGATGCTGCTGTTTCAGCTACAACAGATGATCTTAACAGAGTATGCCCGGATATGGCAGCAGAGATTGCAGATCCAGCATTAGCTCTTGCAGATATTGCTGATGATAATGTATTTGTTGAAGTTAAGGCTTCATATGCTAAAGAAATGGTTACAGGATTTATCCAGGTAGATGGAATTACTATCGGTGCCGTAGCTAACAGAACAGCTCTTTATGATGAAGAGGGTGAGGCAGCTGAAAAGTTTGAGCCTGTACTTACAGTTAAGGGTGCTTATAAGGCAGAAAGCTTTGTTAATTTCTGTAATGCATTTGAGATACCAGTGCTTACACTTACTAATGTTAAGGGATTTGAAGCTACAGTTGCAGCAGAGAAAGGAATCGCTATTGCAAGTGCCAAGCTTACATATGCATTTGCTAATGCAGATGTACCTAAGGTTAATGTTATTACAGGAGAGGCTTATGGAAGCGCATATGTTTCTATGAACTCTAAGTCATTAGGCGCTGATCTTGTATATGCATGGCCAACAGCTTCTATCGGTATGATGGATTCACAGCTTGCAGCTAAGATTATGTATGCTGATGAGATAGCTGCCGCTTCTGATGTTACAGCAACTGTTTCAGAGAAAGCAGCTGAATATGCTAAGTTACAGTCAAGTGTTGAGTCTGCAGCAGCAAGAGGATATGTTGATGCTGTAATTGATCCTGAGAATACAAGACAGTATGTAGCAGCTGCATTTGAAATGTTATTTTCAAAAAGAGAGGTTCGTCCTGATAAGAAACATGGAACAGTATAATTAAGAGGTGACAATATGAAAAAGACTAATTTTAAAAAGTTCTTATTGTTATTTAGCATGTTAGTCTGCATATTCACAATGACAGCCTGCGGCAATACACAGATTGATTCTGACGCAGCCAAGGAATCTGTAAAGGATAAGGAAGTTGCTGTTGTTGAGGATAATCTTAAGCAGTGGGCAAAAGACATGATTCTTTACCTTGACAGCAATTCAGGGGAATCAGGAACAGATGCTCTTGTTGCAGATGCAGAATCAGGAAAGACTCTTGATGAGATTAATAATAAGGTATATGTTGTTAATCCTAAGGGAATGAATGTTAAAACAATAGGATTATATAATAGCTGGAATAGTACTAAGGATGAACTTGGAAAGCTTAAACAGGATATTGATTTAAAGAACATTAATGTTAAGGTCAGCGATGATACTGATGAATTGTGTACAATTTCAGTCAAGCTTGCTTATGAAAAGAGAAAATGTTCTTTTGAATTCGTAATCAATACAGATTACACACTGGAAAGTGGAGCTATTAACCCATCATACACAACAGGTGAGAAGATGGGTAAGGCAGGAATGAATACACTTATTGGTATGGGAACTGTATTTGTAGTTCTTATATTCATTTCATTTATTATTTCTCTGTTCAAGTATATAAGCGTATTTGAGAACAGAAAGAAAGAAAAGAAAGAAGACACAGCCTCTGTTGGAGTTGATAATGCTATTGCACAGATCGTATCAAGTGAAGAAGAGAGCTCTTCAGAGAGTGAAATTGATGACCTTGAACTTGTTGCGGTTATTACAGCTGCAATTGCAGCATCAGAAGGAACATCAACAGATGGTTTGGTTGTACGTTCAATCAGAAAGGTTAATAATAGGAGGAAATAATCATGAAGAACTATACAATTACAGTTAATGGTAACGTATATGATGTTACTGTAGAAGAAGGAACAGGCAGCGCAGCTCCAGCAGCTAAGGCAGCCGCTCCTAAAGCAGCTCCAAAGGCTGCACCTAAGGCAGCAGCACCAGCAGGTGCTCAGGGAGCAGTTAAGGTTAATGCTCCAATGCCAGGAAAGATTCTTAAAGTTAATGCAACAGCAGGTTCTGCTGTAAAGAAGGGTGATGTTTTAGTTGTCCTTGAAGCTATGAAGATGGAGAATGAAATCTGTGCTCCTCAGGATGGCACAATTGCAACTGTTGAGTGTGCAGCTGGTGATTCTGTAGAGTCAGGTAAGGTATTAGTTTCATTAAATTAATTATGATTCTGATATAAAGTGACTTACGGAGGTATAAGATGAGTTATATTATAACAACTTTAGGAAACCTCGTTCACCAGAGTGCATTTTTCGGACTTACATGGGGTAATTACCTTATGGTTCTGGTTGCGTTTGTTTTCCTTTATCTTGCAATTAAAGAAGAATATGAACCTCTGCTCTTAGTACCTATTTCTTTTGGTATGCTTCTTGTAAACCTTTATCCTGACATTATGTTAGCAATAGAGGATTCAAGTAACGGTGTAGGTGGTTTGTTACATTATTTCTATTTACTTGATGAATGGAGTATTTTACCATCACTTATTTTCTTAGGTGTTGGTGCCATGACTGATTTTGGTCCATTGATTGCTAACCCGGCAAGTTTCCTGCTTGGTGCAGCAGCTCAGTTTGGTATCTTTGCAGCATACCTTATGGCTGTTCTTATGGGATTCCCAGACAAGGCAGCAGCAGCTATATCAATCATTGGTGGTGCTGATGGTCCTACATCAATATTCCTTGCAGGTAAACTTGGTCAGACTAAGTATATGGGACCTATTGCAGTAGCTGCATATTCATATATGTCACTGGTTCCAATTATCCAGCCACCAATTATGAAGCTTTTAACAACTAAGAAGGAAAGAGAAGTTAAGATGGAACAGTTAAGACCTGTTTCTAAGCTTGAGAAGATTCTCTTCCCTATAGTAGTTACAGTAGTTGTAGTACTTATTCTTCCTACAACAGCACCACTTGTTGGTATGCTTATGTTAGGTAACCTTTTCAAGGAGAGCGGAGTTGTTAAGCAGCTTGCAGAGACTGCTTCTAACGCACTTATGTATATTGTAGTTATTATCCTTGGAACATCAGTAGGTGCTACTACAAGTGCAGAAGCATTCCTTAACCTTGATACATTAAAGATTGTTGCTCTGGGCCTTATTGCATTCGCATTTGGTACGGCAGCAGGTGTATTGTTTGGTAAGATTATGTGTCTTGTTACACATGGCAAGGTTAATCCACTTATTGGTTCAGCAGGTGTATCTGCGGTTCCTATGGCAGCCAGAGTTTCACAGAAGGTTGGTTCTAAGGCAGATCCTTCTAACTTCCTTCTTATGCATGCTATGGGACCTAATGTTGCCGGTGTTATTGGTACAGCGGTTGCAGCTGGTACATTTATGGCCATGTTTGGTGTTATGTAAAAGGAGGATATTATGGCAGAACAGGTTAAAAAACCTTTAAAGATTACAGAGACAGTATTGCGTGATGCACATCAGTCTCTTATAGCTACAAGAATGACAACAGAGCAGATGCTTCCTATCGTAGATAAGATGGATAAGGTTGGTTATCATTCAGTAGAGTGCTGGGGAGGAGCTACATTTGATGCTTCACTCAGATTCCTTAAGGAAGATCCATGGGAAAGACTTCGTAAGCTTAGAGATGGATTCAAGAATACTAAGCTTCAGATGCTTTTCAGAGGACAGAATATATTAGGTTACAATCATTATGCAGATGATGTAGTTGAGTACTTTGTTCAGAAGTCAATTGCTAACGGTATTGATATTATCCGTATTTTCGACTGCTTTAATGATTTAAGAAACTTAGAGACAGCTGTTAAGGCTGCCAAGAAGGAAAAAGGACATGCTCAGATTGCTCTTTCTTATACATTAGGTGATGCTTATACACTTGATTACTGGAAAGAGACAGCTAAGAGAATTGAAGACATGGGTGCAGATTCTATCTGTATCAAGGATATGGCTGGACTTTTACTTCCATACAAGGCTACAGAGCTTGTACAGGCATTAAAGGATGGTTCATCACTTCCTATCCAGATGCATACACATTATACATCTGGTGTTGCTTCAATGACTTACTTAAAGGCAGTAGAAGCTGGTGCTGATATTATTGATACAGCTATGTCACCATTCTCAATGGGAACATCACAGCCTGCTACAGAGGTTATGGTTGAGACATTTAAGGGTACTCAGTATGATACTGGTCTTGATCAGAATCTTCTTGCAGAAATAGCTGATTACTTCCAGCCAATGCGTGAGGAAGCATTAAAGAGCGGACTTATGAACACTAAGGTTCTTGGTGTTAATATCAAGACATTACTTTATCAGGTTCCAGGAGGAATGCTTTCTAACCTTGTATCACAGCTTAAGGAAGCTGGTGCAGAGGATAAGTACAGAGATGTATTAGAGGAAATCCCAAGAGTTCGTAAGGACTATGGTGAACCACCTCTTGTTACTCCTTCATCACAGATTGTTGGTACTCAGGCTGTTCTTAATGTATTACAGGGCGAGAGATACAAGATGATTACTAAGGAATCTAAGAAAGTTCTTGCTGGTGAATTTGGTCAGACAATCAAGCCATTCAATCCAGAGGTTCAGAAGAAGGCTATCGGTGATACAAAGCCTATTACATGCCGTCCAGCTGACTTGATTGAACCACAGCTTGAGAAATTCAAGAATGATCCAATTGTACAGCAGTACAAGCAGCAGGATGAGGATGTGCTTTCATATGCATTATTCCCACAGGTTGCGACAGAGTTCTTCAAGTATAGAGAAGCTCAGCAGACAAAGGTTGATCCTGCAAAGGCAGATACAGCTAATAAGGCTTATCCAGTCTAATAATTAATAATAACGGCCGTCATGTGCGCAAAAGCGTATGTGGCGGTCTTTTTTTGCAGGCAGCAAGCCTGTAATCCAGAATGTTTTTCTTGATATAAATTCATTTTGCATGTAAAATTAAAAAGCATAATTAAATCAAAGGAGCACAATTGTGATTAAGTTAGAACGATTTGAAGTTATGAATATGAATAATGCTATCAGAGGTGCCAGAAACCCGATGAACAGCTGGGCAAGAATGGATAGCAGTTTTGATGAGAATGGAAATTTTGTTTTTGGTCCTAATGACCTTGATCTTGCCAAGAGATTGTGCAAAGCGGGTTCGGATCATAGAAAGTTCATAAGACAGATATTTGTTACAGTAGATATTACCGCACCACTTTACTGGTGGAAGGAATATGATACATATAAGGTTGGAACAGTTGCTAACTCAACAAGTACAATGCATAAGATTCATAGCAAGCCTTTTGAAATGTCTGATTTTAGTACAGATCATATGACAGATGCAGCACTCGGAATGATGCAGAAGAATATTGATTTTCTTGAAAGTATCAGAACAGAGTTTGTGGAGAATAAGGATAAGAACCTATGGTACAGCATGATACAGCTTCTTCCAGAAAGCTATAACCAGATGAGAACATGTACTCTCAATTATGAGAATCTTGTTGGGATATATTATTCCAGAAAGGGTCATAAGCTTGCTGAATGGCATGAATTCTGTGATTGGATAAAAGAATTGCCATATTTTAGCGAACTTTTTATAGAAAATGAGTGATATGGAAGATAGTGCAGATGTATTAAGCCTTATTCGTGGCAGAATGAAGAACCTTAGCAAGGGGCATAAAAAGATTGCAGAATATATACTTTCAAACTATGAAAAATGTGCTTTTCTCACGGCATCAGGTCTTGGAAAAGAAGTTGGCGTAAGTGAATCAACAGTAGTGAGATTTCCGGCTGCGTTAGGTTTTAGGGGGTATCCGGAATTTCAGAGATCATTGGAGAATATTGTCCAGGAAAAGATACATTCGTTTGAAAAGATTGATGTTCTAGGGGCGGGCATGTCTACTAATATGGTTCTTAGCAACGTGATGATGATGGATGCAAGAAAGATAGAACATACGCTTGAACATATGGATTTTAAAGCATTTGATATGGCTGTAGAAGACATCCTTAATGCAGACAATATATATATTATAGGGGTACGTACATGTAAGCCTCTTGCAGATTTTCTTGGGTATTATCTTAAGATGATCAAGAAAAATGTGAATGTGATAAGAACAAGTAATTCAAATGAACTGTTTGAGCAGATGATGTATGTGGGAGAGAAGGATGTTGTTATTGGAATAAGCTTTCCAAGGTATTCCATGAGGACATTAAAAGCAATGGAATTTGCAAATAACAGAAATGCAAGAGTTATATCAATTACTGATTCGGTGCATTCACCTATGAATATGTATTCATCATGTAATCTGTTTGCAAGAAGTGATATGGCTTCAATAGTAGATTCTATGGTCGCACCAATGAGTCTTATTAATGCTTTGATAGTTTCATTATGCATTAGAAAGAGCGATGAAGTAGTAAAAAATATTGAAATGCTTAATTCAGTAATTGATAATTTCCAGTATACAGGAAATGACGAGATTAATATGCTTGATGAAGATGTTGTTGCTGAATTGAAGAATATGGATAATACGGCACAATACAAAAGTGTCAGATAAGAGAGAATAGAATGAGCAGTGTTTTAATAATTGGTGGCGGTGCGGCAGGAATGATGGCGGCGATAATTGCCGCAAGGAATAATAATGAAGTTACATTGATTGAGAAGAATGAAAAGCTTGGCAAGAAGCTGTTTATTACAGGCAAAGGAAGATGTAATTTTACCAATGCCGGAGATGAGGAAGATATATTTAACAGCATTGTGACAAATAAAAAGTTCATGTACAGTTCGTTACGGGGATTCAGTAACTATGACTGCATGGGGTTCTTTGATGAGCTTGGATTAAGATTTAAAATAGAACGGGGAAACAGGGTGTTCCCTGAATCGGATCACTCCTCAGATGTAATATCTGCATTGTCAAGACAGATGAAAAAGCTTGGAGTAAGAGTACTGCTTGACACACAGGTGGTTTCAGTGGAGCAGGCAGATGGGAAATTTGCTTCGGTTACAGTTAAGGATGTGTCACATACATATACCATAAAAGCGGATGCGTGTGTAATTGCAACGGGCGGTAATTCTTATGCATCAACTGGTTCGACTGGAGATGGATACAGATTTGCAAAATCTCTTGGACATAGCGTTGAACAGATTCTTCCAGCTCTTGTTCCTCTTAATGTAAGGGAGGAATGGGAAGAACTTCTTATGGGACTTAGCCTGAAAAATGTTTCAGTTACATTTTTTGATGGTAACAAAGAAGTATTTTCAGATTTCGGTGAAATGCTTTTTACTCATTTTGGTGTAAGCGGGCCTGTTATTCTTAGTGCAAGCAGTGTTATAACGGGGATTGTAAAAGACAGACCTCTGCGGCTTTGCATTGATTTGAAGCCGGCAATAACACAGGAACAGCTTGATGAGAGAATACTTCGCGATTTCTCGAAAGAACAGAATAAGGCATTTAAGAACTCTCTGGATGAACTTCTTCCTAAGAAATTGATTCCGGTTGTTGTTATGTTATCAGAAATAAAACCTGATAAAAAAGTTAATGAAGTGACCAGGGAAGAAAGACAGAGACTTGTAAGACTGTTAAAGAATTTTGATATGACAGTAACATCAACAAGAGGTTTTAATGAGGCAATTATTACACATGGTGGGGTTAATGTTAAAGAAATTAATCCTACAACTATGGAATCAAAACTTGTTAAAAATGTGTATTTTGCAGGTGAGGTGCTGGACGTTGATGCTGTAACAGGCGGATTTAATCTGCAGGTTGCATGGTCAACAGCCTATGCTGCAGCCAGCCACATTTGATATATATTAATAAAAAGGAGATTAGGATATGGGATCAATAGCAATTGACGGACCTGCAGGAGCAGGAAAAAGCACAATAGCAAAATTACTGGCAAAGGAACTGGGATATGTTTATGTAGATACAGGGGCAATGTACAGAGCAATGGCTGTATTCTTTTCACAGAAAGGAATAGATCCTCTTGACGAGAACGCAATTAACAATTCAGTTAATGATATTGACATAAGCATTGAATATATAGATGGAGTACAGCAGGTTATTCTTAATGGGAAAAATGTAACATCACTCTTAAGAACTGAAGAAACAGGAAAGATGGCATCAAAGACATCTAAGTATGCTGCGGTAAGAAGCAAACTCCTTACATTACAAAGAGAACTTGCAAAGAAGACAGATGTTATTATGGATGGAAGAGATATAGGAACAACAGTACTTCCAGATGCATTTGCAAAGATATATCTTACAGCAAGTTCAGATGCAAGAGCTAAGAGAAGATATGATGAACTTGTTGGAAAAGGCGAGAAGTGTGATTACGAAGCTATAAAGGAAGACATAGAAAAAAGAGACTATGAAGATATGAATAGAGAAATATCTCCTTTAAAGCAGGCTGATGACGCAGTTCTTGTTGATACATCAGATATGAATATTGAACAGGTTGTTGAAGCGTTGAGAAAAATAATTGATGATAAAAAGGCGGGAAAGTAATTGAAAGAGGTAATACTTGCCAAGTCGGCGGGATTCTGCTTTGGAGTCCAGCGTGCCATGAATACAGTGTATTCAGAAGCTGATAATAAAAATGTATACACTTATGGCCCTATTATTCACAATACAGAGGTTGTGAAAGATCTTGAGTCTAAGGGCATTAAAGCAATTAATGATATATCAGAAATAGAGTCACCGGATGATTC
Source organism: uncultured Lachnospira sp. (assembly GCA_934343805.1). Taxonomy (GTDB): domain Bacteria; phylum Bacillota; class Clostridia; order Lachnospirales; family Lachnospiraceae; genus Lachnospira. Next base: position 38,473 of record CAKRIN010000010.1, on the reverse strand, counting down.
AACTGTGATAATAAGATCACACGGAGTGTCAAAAGCGGTATATGAATCTATTAAATCCAGCGGTGCTTCTATTGTGGATGCAACGTGTCCGTTTGTGTTAAAAATTCACAAGATTGTTAAAGATGCAAGTAAGGCAGGAGACCAGATAGTCATAATTGGAAATGAAAATCATCCAGAAGTTGAGGGGATAATGGGCTGGTCTGAAACACCTGTATATGTTATTGATTCAGTAGAGAAAGCAGAAGAATTGAAACTGGACAGTACTAAAAAGGTATGTGTTGTATCGCAGACGACATTTAATTACAAGAAATTTCAAGATTTAGTTGAAATTATACAGAAAAAAGGTTACAATATTAACATTAGTAATACGATTTGTAATGCGACTGAGGAGCGTCAGAGTGAGGCGAGACAGATAGCCCAGAGAGCTGATGCTATGATTGTTATAGGGGACAGCAGTAGTTCAAACACTCGTAAACTGTATGAGATCTGCAAGATGGAATGTCAGAACACCTTTTACATTCAGACTCTTAGCGGCCTTGAGCTGGATAAGCTTGAATCGTCAGACTGCATAGGTATTACAGCAGGGGCATCAACCCCAAACAATATCATTGAGGAGGTTTATACTAATGTCAGAAGAAAGCTTTGCACAGATGTTAGATAACGAAGAATGGAAGGAAATTCATACAGGTGAAGTTGTAGACGGCACTGTTATTGATGTTAAGGAGGATATGATAGTTCTTAATATTGGTTATAAGGCTGATGGAATTATCACTCGTTCAGAGTACACTTCAACTCCAGGAGTTGATCTTACTACTGTAGTCTCAGTTGGAGATGAGATGAAGGCTAAAGTGCTCAAGCTTAATGATGGAGAGGGACAGGTTCTTCTTACATATAGAAAGCTTGTTGCTGATAACGGCAATAAGAAACTTGAGGAAGCTTATAACAATAAGGAAGAGCTCACAGGAACAGCTAAGACTATCAAGGGCGGTCTTGAAGTTATTGTTGATGAGGCGAGAGTATTTATTCCTGCAAGTCTTGTGTCAGATACATTTGTTAAAGATTTATCTGTATACAATGGCAAGGAAGTTACATTTGTTATAACAGAGTATGATCCTAAGAACAGAAAGATCATTGGTGACTGCAAGCAGCTTATCGTTGCTAAGAAGAAAGCAGCAGCAGAAGAGATTCTTTCTAAGATTCATGAGGGAGATACAATTGAAGGAACAGTTAAGAATGTTACAGATTTCGGTGCATTCATTGACTTAGGAGGAGTAGATGGACTTCTTCATATTTCTGAGATGTCTTGGGGCAGAACAGAGAATCCTAAGAAGGTATACAAGGTTGGAGATTCTGTTAAGTGCTTTATTAAAGAGATTAATGGAGATAAGATTGCACTTTCAGTTAAGTATCCAGATCTTAACCCATGGAACAATGCAGCAGAGAAGTATGCTGTAGGTAATGTTGTTAAGGGTGTAGTTGCCAGAATGACAGATTTTGGTGCATTTGTTCAGTTAGAGGATGGAATTGATGCATTACTTCATGTTTCACAGATTTCAAGAGAGCATATTGAAAAGCCATCAGATGTACTTTCTATTGGACAGGAAATCGAAGCTAAGGTAGTTGATCTTAACGAAGCTGATAAGAAGATTAGCTTAAGTATTAAGGCATTACTTAACGACAACGAAACTCAGGAAGAAGTTCCAGCAGAAGAAGAATAATTAAAGATATTATAAGAGCTGTAAAAGCTCTAAGTTGAGGCATTTGTTCACACTAGTGGGCAGATGCCTCATTTAATAAGCTGTTCATGGGAGGTGTTGTTGTGAATTCAAAAAATAATCTGTCAATTATGAATGGCTTATGCGTTGGAGTGCTAGTCTGGATTATTTTGGTGATTTCAGATTGCGTTGATGAAATGGTATTAGACAAAGGCTTTTTTATTGGCTTGATTATATACATGATTGTGCCTGTAATATTAGTCTGCTGTTATATTTATAATTACATTGCATACAAGCCGGACCGGAAAAAGCTTCTTGCATGGTTTGGCAGTTATAGTGCGGCATTTTTTGTGTCTGGGGTAATTGTTTTTATACTTGTTAATAATGGATTGCTTATCACACAAAAATACAGGGGTGAAGGTATTTATTTGAATGGAATGGAGTATATGTTTTATGGAGTTCCTGCCATTATTATTTTTGGAATGTTATGCATTGTATTTCACATGATATACTTTATGATAAAGTGGCATAAGAATTAACGGGCTGTAAAAACAATTAATGTTTTACAGCCCGATTTTTAAATGTATTTTTTAAATGAAAGATAGACACGGCCTTTTTTGGTTTCTTTACCGCAGCCCTGATATATGAACTTGCCTGTTCCACGGATAACAAGTATATCATCAGCCTTTAACTGATAGCTGTTGTTTTCCATCTGGCGGCTGTTAATGAATATCTTTCGTGAACGGAATAATTCTACTGCCTGACTACGGCTTAGCTTCGTGAGGCTTGCAACAGCAGCATCAATTCTTTCACTGGCAGCGAGGACTTCAATATCTTCAAGCTCAGGAGAACATTCTATATCATTAATATCAGTTTTTAAGCATTGTATATGAGTATGCTTTACTGTTGATAGATTATCTATTATAAAATCAGCAATATGAGATACACAGTACAGATAAGCACATTTATCTTTAATTATTATATCACCAAGCATTTCACGCTTGATGCCAAGATTCATAAGAGCACCAAGGTAATCTCTGTGTGACAGCGATTCAGCATATTTTTCTATAAGAGGGGATATCTTTATAAGAGTTATAGGAAATTCCTCTTCATAGCCGAGAGTTTCATAAGAACCAAACTGTACCATCTGTCTTTCACATGCATCATTGCCACCGCATGTTTTAAAAGCAACGAAGTTAAGTGCGTTTTTCATCTGGGCAAAAACAGCCTGTTCATTAATATCCAGAAAGTTAGTATATGTATATATGTTCTGCCTGAAAGAGCGGTTGGCAGCATCCATTATTTTATTTTTTAAAAGAGATTCATTATCCATTAGTTATAAATAATCCTTTCAGGTTTTTTGAAAATATGATAGAATTATAACAGAATTAAGAATAATTTACATTACATTTGTTTCGTGGAACGATGTAGAAAAGAGGGAGCATGATTAAAGATTACGAGGATTTTAAGAAATTTATCCTGAGTCTTACAACTATTGACCTTAATGCATATAAGGAAAAACAGATGAAGAGACGTATAGATACACTTATTGCAAGACATAAGTATGATGGTTACGATAGTTATTGTAAGGCAATAAAGGAAGATGCAGGGTTAAGAGACGAGTTTGTTAATTATATTACGATTAATGTATCTGAATTTTATAGAAATCCGAATCTCTGGAAGACACTGGAGGATGTTATACTGCCGGATCTAATAAGTAAGTTCGGACCAAGACTTAAGGTATGGAGCGCAGCATGTTCTACAGGTGATGAACCATATTCGCTTGCAATGGTACTTGCCAAGAAGATACCTATGAGAGATATTAAGATAATTGCTACGGATATTGATGATCAGGTACTGGAAAAGGCGAAAGACGGAGTTTATGGAGCTAACAGCATAAAGGGGCTTCCGAAGGAATTTCAGGACAAATATTTTGATAAAATGGGAGACCGCTTTTATAAGATATCTGATGATATTAAAAAATGCGTTGAATTTAAAAAGAGCAACCTCCTTAAAGATGCATATCCTACAGGCTGTCATCTGATATTATGCAGGAATGTACTTATATATTTTACCGAAGAAGCTAAAAGAGATGTGTATGCTAAGTTTAACAAGTCACTTGTGACAGATGGATGTCTGTTTGTGGGAAATACTGAGCAGATAATAGGTTATAAGGAACTGGGATATAGTTATCAGCATCTGTTCTTCTACAGAAAGACTAATTAATAAAATGTGCAGCCAGACTGATAGGTTCTGACTGCATATTTTTTATGAAAGAATATGATTTATAACAGAATGTATGTATCTGTTGGTGCTGTCTGAGTTATTTAACAGTACATCATCTGCATTACAGTAATTTGCAGATGATGAATAATCCTTTTTAAAAACATTTAAATCACAATTCTCGTAAAGCGGAAGAAAAATACCGCTCTTTTTGGTGTAACAGTTGGAGGCACTGCATTTCACACGGCTATTATTATCTACATACTGTGCAATGCTTTTGTGTACAGCTTCGTCTTCTGATGGAAGATAATAATAATTCTTATAGTCTTTAAAGAAATATTTCATGGTATCTGATATTACAGGAATCACAAGGGATAATGTGCTGTTTTTAATCAGAAGATGTATATCGTCAAGACATATATGTCTGTCAACAGGGACATTTACCGGTAGTGAACACTCAGAGATTAATCTGAGAATTGCATTGCCATCGGAGTCTGTATCCTTATCTATGACAGCCCTGTCAACTGTGTAAGAGTTCATAATTACAGCGTAATAGGAAACCAGAGGAAGAAGGCTTAGCATTCCTTCTATATCGTCATGGTTATGAAGGAGCAGGAGCTTCTTATAATCATTGCATGCTGTACTGGAAGGATTTGTGGCAAATTTCTTATATATTTCAATAAGTTCACCACCTGAATACATATCTTCACGTTCTATTCCAAGGAAATGTTCAATGGTTTTCTGTTTATAATCTGGGAGTGACAGAATAGATTTACATTTTCTGGCAGTCTTGTATAAATCAAGGCTTTCGAGGTGTGAAAGGTCAAGCTTAACATTTAGATGAGCTGCACGTTCGGTAATGAAGGGGATATCGAAAGCATCTCCGTTAAAATGTATCAGCGTATGAAAATCTTTAAGAAAATCATTAAATGCAGACAGAACATAGGCTTCATCCGAGTCGGACTCAGCAAGCCATTGTGAATAGCAGGATATTCCATCACGGAAATATACAGCGCCTATAAGATAGACTATATTATAATTTCTTGAAAATCCAGTGGTTTCTATATCAAAGAAGCAGATATGGTCAGTATCCGGACATATTGTTTTAAGAATTTCAGTGTCTGCGGATGTTTGCAGAGTATTGTTAATAGTTATCATGTAATATCCTCACTGTAATAGTTTGACTAGCCAAACTGATTGTTAAAAAAGTACTCATTTTCTCTTATTATATAGGAATGTATACGCAAAAAAAAGTAGATTTTTGGCATTTATTGAGATAAAATATTATTTAATAAAACTTTATAAGGAGAAATATGTCATGGGAAAGTGTACATTTAAAGGTGGATGTCATCCATATGACGGAAAAGAGCTTTCAAAAGATAAGCCAATCAAAGAACTCTTTCCAGCCGTAGGCGAGATGGTATTCCCACTTTCACAGCACATCGGCGCACCTGCTAAACCAGTTGTTGCTAAGGGCGACTATGTTCTTGCAGGTCAGTTGATTGCCGAAGCAGGTGGATTTGTTTCAGCAAATATTCATTCATCTGTGTCGGGTACTGTTAAAGCGATTGAACCTAGAACATTAGCTACAGGCGGTAAATGTAATTCAATCATCATAGAGAATGATGGAGAATTCAAGGAAGTTGAATATACACCAATGAAGTTTGAAGAACTCACAAAGGATGTTATATTGGACAGAATTAAGGCAGCAGGTGTAGTAGGAATGGGAGGAGCTGGTTTCCCAACTAATGTTAAGCTCTCTCCAAAGAATCCTGAGGCTATAGATTACATAATTGTTAATGGCGCAGAGTGTGAACCTTATCTTACATCTGATTACAGAAGATTATTAGAAGAGTCAGATAAGATAGTTTTAGGATTAAAGGTTGCTCTTAAAATCTTTGATCATGCAAAGGGCATTATTGGAATTGAAGATAATAAGCCAGAGGCAATAAGAATCATGCAGGAAGCAGTAGCATCTGAACCTGATATTGAGGTTAAGCCGTTAAAGACTAAGTATCCACAGGGAGGAGAGCGTAGTCTTATATATGCAACAACAGGAAGGGCTATTAATTCAAGCATGCTTCCAGCTGATGCAGGATGTATCGTACATAATGTTGATACTATATTCTCAATCTATCTTTCAGTTATAGAGGGTAAGCCACTTACTAAGAGAATATGTACAGTAACAGGTGACGGAGTTAAGGAACCTGGTAACTTCTATGTTTGGTTAGGTACTAATTACAGACAGCTTCTTGAAGCTGCAGGTGGTCCTGTTGGAGAGCCTGAGAAGTATATTTCAGGTGGTCCTATGATGGGATTTGCAATGTATAGCCTTGACGTACCTGTTGTTAAAGGAAGTTCATCACTTCTTGTATTCCAGAATGATATCGTATCTAAGATTGAATCATCTGCATGTATAAGATGTGGCAAATGTGGTGAAGCATGTCCTGAACATCTTCTTCCAGCAAAGCTTGCAGGTTTTGCATCACGTAATGATGAAGAAGGCTTTACTAAGTTTGATGGAATGGAATGCGTAATGTGCGGAAGCTGTTCATATGTCTGTCCAGCTAAGAGACCTTTGACACAGCAGATTAAGGCAATGAGAAGCACAGTACTTGCTAATAGAAGAAAGAAGTAGAAAGGTGGGCAATCAAAGTGAGTGAGATTTTTAATGTATCAACTAATCCTCATGTGCGAAGCGGGAATACTACTCAGACTATAATGAGGGATGTTCTTATAGCTTTAACTCCTGCCAGCATATTTGGTATAGTTAATTTTGGCCTCGATGCACTGCTTCGTATAGTAATTGGTATTGTTACTTGTGTAGCGTGTGAGGCATTATATCAGTATTTTATGCATAAGAAGGTTACTGTTTCAGATTTAAGTGCAGTAGTAACAGGTCTTCTTATTGCGTTAAATATTCCATCAACATTAAATGTTGGATTTGAAATCGTAGGATGTGTATTTGCAATTATCGTTGTTAAGCAACTTTTTGGAGGCCTTGGTCAGAACTTCATGAACCCTGCTCTTGCAGCAAGATGTTTCCTTCTTATTGCATACACAGGTCCAATGACTAATTTTGTTACATCTAATGGATTCCTGGATGCATATTCAGGAGCAACACCTCTTGCACTCCTTAAGCCGGGAGCAGAATCAACAGGAGCTGTTTCATTAGCAAAGATGTTTATTGGTACAACAGGTGGTGTTATCGGTGAGACTTCAGCAATCTGCCTTCTTTTAGGTGGTATCTATCTTCTTGCAAGAAAGGTTATTAACTGGAGAATACCTGTAACATATGTAGGTGTATTTGCAGTGCTTATATTCCTTTTTGCACCAGGACATAATTTTGATGTAATCTACATGCTTGAGGAAGTATGTGGTGGCGGACTTTTACTTGGTGCCATCTTCATGGCAACAGATTATGTGACTTCACCAATTACACCTAATGGCAAGATTGTATTTGGATGCTGTTTAGGACTTCTTACATTCATATTCAGAATGTATGGTGGTTCAGCAGAAGGCGTTTCTTACGCAATTATCTTCTGTAACCTCTTAGTTCCTCTTATTGAGAGAGTAACAGTTCCTAAGTCATTTGGTAAGAAGAAGCCAGAGAAGAAAGCAAAGGAGGCTGCATAATATGAAGAAAATAGTTAAAGATGCATTAGTTTTATTTGCTATAACACTTGTAGCCGGAATTCTTCTTGGTGTTGTATATCAGATAACACTTGATCCTATTGCAAAGGCTAATGAGAATGCCAAGGAAAAGGCTTACAAAGCAGTCCTTGCAGATGCTGACAGCTTTGAGACAATTGATACACTGCCTTCTGATGATGAAATCAATGCTTCATCAGATATTGACTTCTCTAAGGATAAGGTTAATGAGGTTGCCATAGGAAAGAAGGGCAGCGAGACAGCAGGTTACGTTGTAACAGTTACAGACAGTGATGGTTACGGCGGAGATATTAAGTTTACAGTAGGTATCTCAACAGATGGAAAGGTACTCGGTGTATCATTCCTTTCAATCAGTGAGACTGCCGGACTTGGTATGAGAGCTAAACAGGACCCATCATTTACATCACAGTTTACAGCTAAGTCTGATGCAGTTGCGTCATTCTCAGTAGTAACAGATGGTTCAGCATCAGAAAGCAATGCTAATATTGATGCAATCGGTGGTTCTACAATTACTTCTAAAGCGGTCACAAAGGGCGTAAATTATGCACTTGCAGTTTACAATCTTGTGTCAGGAAACTAGGGAGGTGTGAACGTTGAATAAATGTATAGAAAGACTTTATAATGGTATTATTAAAGAGAATCCTACCCTGGTACTTACACTTGGCATGTGTCCAACACTTGCGGTTACTACATCAGCAATCAATGGTATAGGTATGGGACTTTCTTCTACAGTAGTACTTGCTTTATCTAATCTTATGATTTCATTACTTCGTAAGGTTATTCCAGATGGTGTAAGAATGCCGGCGTTTATCGTTGTAGTTGCATCATTTGTTACAATGGTACAGTTCCTTATGCAGGGATTCCTGCCAAGTCTGTATGATTCACTTGGAATATATATTCCTCTGATAGTTGTTAACTGTATTATTCTTGGTCGTGCAGAAGCATATGCATCTAAGAATCCTCCAATTCCTTCTTTCTTTGATGGAATAGGTATGGGGCTTGGATTTACATTTGCAATTACAATCCTTGGAGCAATAAGAGAACTTATTGGTGGTGGTACAATTCTTTCAGATGGTACTAACGCATTATTTGATCTCTCAACAATTGGCTATACACCAGCAAGCATCTTTATTCTTGCACCTGGAGCATTCTTTGTTCTTGCATTCATGATTGCACTTATGAACAGAATTAAGAGAAAGAAAGGCATGAAGCCAGCAGAAGTTCCAGATTATACAGAAGAGATTGAAGAAGCTAAGGCTGAGGCTAAGAATAACTAAGGGAGGTAAATATGGGATATTTTTCACAGTTATTATTGATAGCTGTAAGTACAGCGATTGTCAATAATGTAGTTTTGAGCCAGTTCCTCGGTTTGTGTCCTTTCCTTGGAGTTTCTAAGAAGATAAACACAGCAGCAGGAATGGGAGGCGCTGTTATAGGCGTTATCACAATTTCATCAGCTGTCTGCAGTCTTATATATGACTGTATACTTACACCACTTAAGCTTACATATCTGAATACAATCGTATTCATTCTTGTAATTGCAGCATTGGTTCAGTTTGTTGAAATGTTTTTAAAGAAGACATCACCATCTCTTTACGAAGCACTTGGTGTGTACCTTCCACTTATTACAACTAACTGTGCAGTACTTGGTATTGCACTTACTAATGTACAGAATTACAATACAGCAGCAGGACTTAATATTGCCCAGAAGCTTGGTGATTCTGTAGTCAGCGGATTAGGAACTGCTATTGGTTTTACAATTGCAATTATAATTATGGCTGGTATTAGAGAAAGAAACGAATTCAATGATGTTCCAGAAAGCTTTAAGGGAATGCCAATTGTATTACTTACAGCAGGACTTATGGCCATTGCATTCTTTGGATTTTCAGGTATTATTTAAGAGGAGGAAGACAAGATGTCAGGAATAATTATTGCTGCAGTTGTTGTAAGCTGCACAGGTTTACTTCTTGGACTTTTCCTCGGAGTAATGGGTAAGAAATTCTACGTTGAAGTAGATCAGAAAGAAATAGATGTAAGAGCAGAACTTCCTGGTAACAACTGTGGTGGTTGCGGATATGCCGGATGTGATGCACTTGCTAAGGCAATTGCTGCAGGAGAAGCTCCAGCTAATGCATGTCCAGTTGGTGGTGCACCAGTTGCAGCCAAGATTGGTGCAATCATGGGCGAGGAAGTTGGAGAGTCAGTAAGAATGACAGCATTTGTAAAATGTGCTGGTGACTGTGACAAGGCAAAAGAGAATTATGTATATTCAGGAGCTATGGATTGTACGGCAATGAATGTTGTTCCTAATGGTGGCTCTAAGGCATGTACATATGGCTGTATGGGTTATGGCTCATGCGTTAAGGCATGTCCATTTGATGCAATTCATATTATTAATGGAATTGCAGTAGTAGATAAAGGCAAATGTAAGGCATGTGGTAAGTGCGTTGCTACATGTCCAAGACACCTTATTGAAATCATTCCATACAAGAGTAACTATACAGTTAACTGTTCATCTAACGACAAGGGTAAAGATGTTATGTCAGTATGTTCTGTTGGATGTATCGGCTGTATGTTATGTACAAAGCAGTGTGAGTTCGGCGCTATCACAGTAGAAAACAACATTGCACATATTGATTATTCAAAGTGTACAGGTTGTGGAAAGTGTGCTGAGAAGTGCCCTAAGAAGATAATACATCTTCATTGATAATTTAATCACAATAAGTTATAATAAGAAACTGCCATAGGCTATGCTTATGGCAGTTTCTAAGTTTATGAAAAGAGAAGATACACTTATGGCGAAAACTAAAATACAGTTATCAAAGTTATATAATTGTCTGAATTCCAGAAAATCCATATATTTTCTGGTTTATTCGGTTATTTTTGCGGTTGTTGCTATAGGTGTGTTTTCTTTTTATTTTTTTGCGGGGAAAACATTTATATGGGAAGTCGATGGCTGGGAACAGCATTATAAGGCACTCATATACTATTCCCAGTATTTAAGGGATTTCTTTAAGAACATATTCATTAATCATCAGTTTGCGGTGCCACAGTGGGATTTTGCAATTGGAGAGGGAAGTGATATTCTTGGAACTTTCCATTACTATGTTATAGGAGATCCATTTGCATTTTTCTGTTTTCTTTTCCCTGCAAAATATATGTATGTCTTTTATGAGGCAATGATAATTTTAAGAATATATCTGTCAGGTATAGTATTTTCAGAATTATGTTTTTATATTGGACATGAGAGGAAATATGTATTGCCAGGTGCTGTCAGTTATACATTCTGTTACTGGGCAATTTATAATGCAGTAAGACATCCTTTTTTCCTTAATCCATTGTTATATTTTCCGATGCTTGTTCTTGGGGTGGAGAAGATTATAAGAGAGAAAAAATCAATATTATTTACAGTTACAGTAACACTTGCAGCTGTAAGTAATTTTTATTTCTTCTATATGCTTGTTCTTACGACGATAATATATGTTGTAATCAGATATGTTTTCATGTATGGAAAGAGTATAAGAGACTGGGGTAAAGGAATTTTAAGGCTTGCAGTGTCATCAATAACAGGCTTATGTATGGCAGGTGTTATATTTCTTCCTGTGTTATATTTCTTTATGTCTGACAGCAGATTTAATTCATCTAATAAACTTAACCTGTTGTATCCATTCTCTTATTATGTAAAATTACCAGGATTTTTCACTATAGAGGGTGATAATTTCTGGACATGCATGGGCTTTGCAATACCTGTTCTTCTGGCAGTATTTCTTATGTTTAAGGAACGCAGGAACAACAGGCAGTTAAAAACATATTTTATTACATGTGTTGTTATAATGCTTATTCCACTATTTGGACAGATACTGAATGGATTATCATATATGTGTAACAGATGGATATATGCATTTGCATTATTATGTGCATATATTCTTGTGAAATTAATGCCACGGCTCATAGCTCTTGAACGCAAAGATATTAAATTCCTGTCTATAGCACTGGTTGTTTATTTCGCTGTATGTATGTGTGTAAAGTATTCAAGAAACTGGAAACTTGTATGCGTTATAGTTATAGGGGCGTTGCTTCTTGTTGTACTTTCTTGCAGAAAGGCTGCTGATGAATTAAAGATTACAGCTGTTGTAGCTGCAGTTATGCTAGCATGCATTTCTAATGGAATATGGAAAAATGCACCATTTGGCGATAATTATGCAGCTGAATGTATCAGCATCAAACAGGCACAGGAAGAAGTTTATGGAAATGATTACCAGCTTATAAAGGAAAGTGATGGTGAACAGACATCCAGATATTCAGGAAGTACTCTTACTTATAATGCTAACAGTATTAATGGAATATCATCATCTAATCTTTACTGGACACTTACTAATTCATATGTGTCAAAGTTCAGATATGACTGTGCAATAAGACTTGATACATTACTGCCTCACAAATATACAGGATATGATGACAGAACGTATCTTCTGACACTAGCTTCGACATCAGGATATATTATTCCTAAAAGTGGAGGCGTAGTTCCATATGGATTTACTTATGAAACAGAAAATGATGAGTATGTTCTATATAAGAATGATAATGCACTGCCTTTTGGATATACATATGATAAAGCAGTTAGCAAGTCACAATGGGAAAAACTTAATTATGCTGACCGGCAGAAGGCTATGCTTGAAGCTGTTGTCATTTCAAGGGGAGATGGAAAAGATACAAAAGATATTCCAGGTAACCGGGTGGATACGTCAGACTTGTTATATGACAGCAAGAATCAGCCATACACTTTATCATATAATGATGATGATGTGCAGATTGGTGATGGTACGTTTGCAGTTACTAAAGCGGGTGCAGAAGTTACATTTAACTTTGATGGAGTTAAGAATAGCGAAACATATTTTAATATTAACGGGTTAGAGTATGAAGGCGCATCTGAATTCCAGCTGTATTATGGTAATAAAAAATATGATCCACAGGATGTATATTCTAAGGACAGATGGAAGAGTCTTTCAGCATCGCAAAAAAGGCGTATATTCAAGAATTTTATATACTGGACACAGTCAACAAGCAGTGTTACACTTGATTTTACGACTGACACCGGAATATCAAAATCAATGAATTATTTTACCCGTGATTACAGCTATTATAGTAACCAGCATGATTTTGTTGTGAACATGGGATACTCAACAGGGAATGTAAGCTCAATAACTGTGAGATTCCAGAAAATAGGCGTATATTCATATGACGACATTAATATAATTTCACAGCCAATGGACAGGTTCCTTGATGAGGTGGCAGAATTAAGGAAGAATACTCTTGAAGATGTTAAGACTGGCAATAACAGCGTCACTGGAAGCATTGAGCTTGACACAGATAAGTACCTGTGCCTGACGATACCATATTCAAAGGGATGGAAGGTATATGTTGATGGTGTTAAGGATAAGCTGTATAATGCCAATGGGCAGTATATGGCGGTATATCTTACGAGTGGAAAACACGATATACGATTGGAGTATTCTACGCCGCTTTTAAAAGAAGGTGCATATGTTTCTTTAATTGGCATAATAATGTTTGCTGCCGGAATAATAATTGATAAATACAGAAAGAAGAGGAATGTATAATGTATAGAGAAGTTGCTAAGCTTATAATATATGGTAATCATGAGGATACGATCCTTATGAAAATGTCCGAAATATTCAAAAAGTTTGACAGGGATGAGGAAACGCCGGATAAACTTATAAGTGATATATATGAGCAGATAAAGAGAATACTTGAGGTAGCAACAGATTATGGATTTGATAAGAATTTGTGGCACAATTATCTTACATTTTATCTTATAACTAATGAGAATCCATTCAGTCTTACATGTGAGAAAGTCGGAGCCAATGATGGAAGTGTTAATGAATTTGCAAAGAATGATTTTAAAGTATTTATGAATCTTTTTAATTATGATTTCAGACCTATTGAGGAAGCACTTGGAATTAACTGCTTTTCATTAATATCTGATTATAAGGCTATTGTTAAGAAAGAACTTATGTATAACAAGAATGTAAGTGAGAAGGTTCAGGCATTAAGCCTGAAACTTGAAACAGCAAAGAATGAGGATGAATTCTTTAATTATGTTACAGATTTCTATAAGGCATATGGTGTAGGAATGTTTGGACTTAACAAGGCATTCAGAGTAATTGGTGGAGATAATGGTGTTACATTTACACCTATTAACAATATGGATAAGGTTATGTTAGATGATCTTATTGGATATGAAATCCAGAAGAAGAAGCTTGTGGAGAACACAGAAGCTTTTGTTCAGGGAAGAAAAGCCAACAATGCACTTCTTTTTGGCGACAGCGGAACAGGTAAATCTACATCTATCAAGGCTATTGTCAATGAATACTATGATCAGGGACTCAGAATGATAGAGATATATAAGCATCAGTTCAAGGATTTATCTAATGTTATTGCAAGCATTAAGAACAGAAACTATAAGTTCATAATATATATGGATGATTTATCTTTTGAGGAATTTGAGATAGAGTACAAGTTCTTAAAGGCTGTAATTGAAGGCGGTGTAGAGACTAAACCAGATAATATACTTATCTATGCAACATCTAACAGAAGGCATCTTATCAAGGAAACATGGAATGACAGAAATGATATGGAGAGCAATAACGGACTTCACAGATCAGATACTATTGAAGAGAAACTGTCATTAGTTAACAGATTTGGATGCCAGATAAGCTACTCTAAGCCATCACAGAAGGAATTCTTTGATATTGTTATAGGCCTTGCAAAGAAGAATAATGTTAATATGACTGATGAAGAACTTATGGCAGAGGCTAATAAGTGGGAACTTTCACATGGTGGAATATCAGGAAGAACTGCACAGCAGTTTATTAATTACTGCCTGGGTAAGTAATACATATAACAGGAATGAATGGAGATTAATATGATTTCTTATATTAAAGGTGAACTTACTGAAATCTTTAATGATATGATTGTTGTGGAAAGCAATGGTATTGGATATAATATCAATGTCCCGACATCAGTTATTGAGCAGATATCATCTATAGGAAATGAAGTTAAGATATATACTTATCTTAATGTTAAGGAAGATGAATGCAGCCTGTTTGGATTCCTAACAAGAGATGATCTTAATATGTTTAAAATGCTTATAAGTGTCAATGGAATTGGACCAAAGGTTGCAGTCGGAGCACTTTCCAATATTTCTTCAGATGATTTAAGATTTGCAGTATTATCTGATGATGTTGCAGCAATTAAAGCTCTTCCAGGAATAGGACCTAAGACAGCACAGAAGCTTATAATAGAATTAAAAGATAAGTTAAAGCTTGATGATGTATTTGAATCTGCTCTTGCAAGAAATGCTCAGGGCAGTGCTGCTAAAACTGGTAGCAGTAGCATTATGATGATCAGGAATGATGCTGTGGAAGCACTGGTTTCATTAGGCTATTCAGGAAAAGATGCACTTAAAGCTGTTAAAGCAGTCGAAGATATTGAAAATAAGGATTCGGAAACAGTCCTTAAGGAAGCGCTGAAGAATCTTGCTATTTTATAATTACGAATACATTGAAAGAGAGCAGATATGGAAAAGAGGATTATTTCAACACAGATAACTGAAGAAGATTATGGTATTGAGAATTCTTTAAGACCATTAACACTAGATGATTATGTCGGACAGGATAAGGTAAAGAGAAATCTTAAAGTATATATAGAGGCTGCTAAGGAAAGAGGAGAGGCTCTGGATCATGTGTTGTTTTATGGCCCTCCGGGACTTGGAAAGACAACACTTGCTGGAATTATATCCAATGAAATGGGCGTTAATATAAAGGTTACATCAGGACCGGCAATAGAAAAACCAGGAGATATGGCAGCAATACTTAATAATCTTAATGAAGGAGATATTCTGTTTGTAGATGAGATCCACAGGCTCAACAGACAGGTTGAGGAAGTTTTATATCCAGCGATGGAAGATTATAAGATAGATATAATGATTGGAAAAGGTGCAACTGCAAGATCAATAAGGCTTGACCTGCCACAATTTACACTGATAGGAGCAACAACAAGAGCCGGACTTTTATCAGCACCATTGAGAGACAGATTCGGAGTTGTCAGTCATATGGAATTTTATACTGTTCCTGAGCTTGAGAAGATAATCATACGTTCAGCTTCAGTTCTTAATGTTGATATAGATTCACAGGGAGCGCATGAACTTGCACGGCGTTCAAGAGGAACTCCAAGACTTGCCAACAGACTTTTAAAAAGAGTCAGGGATTTTGCACAGATCAAGTATAACGGACATATAACAAAGGAAGTTGCTGATTATGCACTTAATCTGCTGGATGTTGACCGGGATGGACTTGACAGGAACGACAGAATAATATTGTCTACTATAGTAGATAAGTTTGATGGAGGACCTGTAGGAATAGAAACTCTTGCCGCAGCAATTGGAGAAGATTCAGGAACTCTTGAGGATGTATATGAACCATATCTTATACAGAATGGATACATAAACAGAACACCAAGAGGCAGAGTGGCAACTAAAGCAGCTTATGATAATCTTGGACGTATATTTAATCAGGATGATCATGCATGAATATAATATTTGAACTTTTAAGTTGAATAAGACATGTTATTATTATATACTTAATATGTTTATTTATATACAATGGAGGGGACTTATGTCATCAAAGAATACAACAGAAGTGATTCTTGGAGGAAAAGTAATAAGACTTAGCGGATATGAAAGCGAAGAGTATCTTCAGAGAGTTGCATCATATATTAATAATAAGCTTGCAGAATTTAATAAAGATGAAGCATACAGACGTATGTCTGGGGAGTTCAGAACTAATCTGATGTATCTTAATATTGCAGATGATTATTTTAAAGCTAAAAAGCTTGGAGATGGTCTTTCTCTTGAAATAGAAAGCAAGGATAAGGAAATATATGATCTTAAGCATGAACTTATAGCAGCCCAGATAAAGGCTGAGAGTTCTGCTAAAGAGATTAAGGAACTCAAAAGTGAGATATCAAAGTACCAGAAGAATATTGTTAAGCTGGAAACAGAGCTTAATGATTCAAAGAAATAATAACAGGCTGTTGCAATTTGATTTTGCAACAGCTTTTTTATACAGACTCTGGAAAAGGTGGTTATATATATGACTGTTAATGAGAAAAAATGTCCTGTTGAGGTTCTCGCACCAGCAGGCTCTTTTGATATTATGAAAGCAGTTATTGCTGCAGGGGCAGATGCTGTTTATCTTGGCGGTAACATGTTTGGTGCAAGGGCATTTGCTAATAATTTCAATAAAGAAGAATTAATTGAGGCAATAGAGTATGCTCATATATTTGGAAGAAAGATATACCTTACAGTTAATACTCTTGTAAAACAAAAAGAAATAAAGAATAGTCTTATTAATTATCTGACACCTTTTTATGAGGCTGGGTTAGATGCTGTTATTGTTCAGGATATGGGGGTATTCAGGCTTGTGAAAGAGAATTTCCCAGATATGGATATTCATGCAAGTACACAGATGACTCAGACTGGAATATATGGAAGCAGGCTGTTAAAGGAAGCTGGAGCATCAAGAATAGTTACTTCAAGAGAGATGTCTCTTAAAGAAATAAAAAGTCTCCATGATGAGGTGGACGTTGAAATAGAAAGCTTTGTGCATGGTGCATTATGTTACTGTTATTCAGGACAATGCCTGCTTAGCAGTTTTAATGGAACCAGAAGTGGAAACAGGGGACGCTGTGCGCAGCCATGCAGGATGCCTTTTGATGTATATGACAAAGGCAGGCTTATTAATGACAAGAAGCATCAGTATGCGTTAAGTCCTAAAGACATGTGTGCACTTGAAATACTTCCTGATGTAATAGAGAGTGGTGTGTATTCTCTTAAAATCGAGGGAAGAATGAAGAATGTTACATATGCAGCTGGGGTAACAGCTCTTTATAGAAAATATGTTGACATGTATCTGACTAAAGGAAGAAAGGGATACAGAGTTGATGAAAAAGATATCCAGGATTTGATGGATATATATAACAGAGGTGCTTTCACAACAGGATATTACAATTCATCCAAAGGCAGCTCAATGATTTCATTAACAAGGCCTAATCATATGGGAACAGAATGTCTTAAGGTTGTGTCTAACAAGGATGGAAGAGTCACATTTACAGCATTAAAGGACATTAACAAGAATGATGTGTTTGAGGTTGATAGTGAACACTCTTTTGAAAGTGGCTGTGATCTTAAGAAAAATGAGAAGCTGGTTGTTAATCTTCCAAGAAAATATCCGTTATATCCTGGACGAATCGTAAACAGAATGAATAATGCAAGGATAAGGAACCAGGTTGAGAACAATTTTGTAAAAGAAATTCCTAAGATTAATGTATCAATGCATCTTGAGGCAGAGCTTGATAAACCGCTTACACTTCATATACATTATCTGGATAATGATATTACAGTGCATGGCGAAAATGTTGGAAGAGCACTTAAGGCACCGGCTAAAGCAGAAGATCTTATTAAGAATTTAAAGAAGACTGGAGATACATATTTTACTGCGTCAGAAGTTGATGTAAAGCTTGATGATAATGTATTTGTTCCGGTAGGCTGGATAAAGGATATAAGAAGAAGGGCACTTGAAAAACTGGAAAATACGCTA
Organism: uncultured Lachnospira sp.; assembly: GCA_934343805.1. GTDB lineage: Bacteria > Bacillota > Clostridia > Lachnospirales > Lachnospiraceae > Lachnospira. Next base: position 20,187 of record CAKRIN010000010.1, on the reverse strand, counting down.
AGACATAGCAATGCAAGGAATACATTGTTAAAGGAAAATGACAATGAGTTCATATCAAAAGCCTGTGTAACTGAATTCCGAAAGACAGGTGGAAAAGCTGTTCATGTACATAAGATTGACAGCATAGCTTATATTCTGAATAGAGAAGATGTACAAGAAATATATCCTGATTATGAAATGTTTTTCAGATATGATGATAATGAGATGAAGTCTGTTATAAAGCAGATTAAGCAGATGGATAAGAGAGTATATATAATGCTTCCTCATATATTAAGGCTTGCTGATTATAATAAGTTTGGAAATCTTATAAGAATTACCGCAGACAGTGATATTGACGGATATATATGCAGAAATCTTGAGGAAATAGGGTTCCTTGCTGATTTAAGAAGCAAGGGGGAACTTTCGGATAAGCTGCATATTATTACTGACAGTTCACTATATATATTTAATACATATGCAAAAGAACAACTTATGGAAATTATAGCCGGAACAGGGTTAAAGCTTGACATGATGACACTTCCGTATGAGCTTACATCAGGAGAACTTCAGGATATTGATATGAGAGGCATGCAGCTTATTGTGTATGGTAATATTCCACTTATGATATCAACACAATGTGTGCAAAAAACATATGACAGATGTGATAATAGCTGGAATGAAGCTGTGTTAAAAGGTGCGAGACAGACGGAATATACTGTGAAAAGCAGATGTGCGTTCTGTTATTCAGAGATGACAAAAGAAAAGCTTAATATTTCAGGAGAAGATTTAGAAAGGCTTGGAAAATGCAGCTTAAGATATGAATTTGACGAAGAGACTGAATGTGAGATACAATCAGTTCTGGATGGACAGAGCAAAGGATATACAGGACATTTTTATCAGGGAATAGACTGATTAAAACATATGATTAAAAGGAGATTGCTATGCAGTCAATATTTATTGGGTTAACAAAATATATATTTGCATTCCTTATGGCATTTTATGTGCTGTCAGCATATCGTGGTGCAGTAGTACATAAAGAAGAGAGAAGGAAAAATATATATTTACAACAGTATATGCTTATATTTGTGATACATTTTCTTGGGTATTTTGTTATGTATATACTAAAGGAAGATATGAAGTATGTAGGGTTTTATTTTGTACAGCTGATATATCTTGTTGTGTTCATAGCATTTTATTATATTTTATATCCAAAGGCATCCAGACTGCTTGTTAATAATATGTGTATGCTTATGGCAGTTGGGTTTATAATGATTGCAAGGCTGAATTTTGATAAATGTATAAAGCAGTTTGTTATAGCGGTGTTTGGAACAATTATAATGTTCATGGTTCCGTGGCTTTTAAAGACTGTCAGAAGCTTCAGAAATTTTGGATGGATATATTGCATTATGGGACTTGCACTGCTTACGGCAGTTCTTCTTGGCAATAAGGTATACGGAGCTAATCTTACTCTCAGTATTGGACCAGTTTCTGTACAGCCGGCAGAGTTTGTTAAAATCTTATATGTGATGTTTGTTGCTTCAATGTTTAATAAGTCAACATCATTTAAGCAGACGTGCATAGTTACAGTGTTTGCAGCACTGCATGTGATTATTCTGGTGTTGTCTACAGACCTTGGTGCTGCATTGATATTTTTTATTGTATATATTGCAATGCTGTATATTGCGACAAGAAAGCTTGCGTATGCAGGAGCGGGACTTCTGGCAGGAGCCGGAGCGTCTGTTATTGCGTATAAGCTGTTTTCGCATGTAAGAGCAAGGGTAGTTGTCTGGAGAGATCCATGGAAATATATAGATAACAGCGGATATCAGATATGCCAGTCACTGTTTGCTATTGGAATGGGATCATGGTTTGGTTATGGACTGTGTCAGGGAATGCCAGATAAAATACCGGTTGCAGAGAAAGATTTTATGTTTTCTGCGATAACGGAAGAATTTGGTTTAATATTTTCAATAGCATTATTTCTGATATGCCTGAATAATCTTATTCTTATGATGAATATTGCTTCAAGATGTAAAACACTTTTTTACAGGCTTGTTGCCGTAGGACTTGGGGTTACATATGGTGTCCAGGTATTTCTTACAGTTGGTGGAGCTATAAAGTTTATTCCTATGACGGGAGTTACCCTTCCTTTCGTAAGTTATGGAGGAAGTTCTATACTTAGTTCGCTGATAATGTTTGCTTTAATTAATGGTATGTATACCATGAGACAGGACGAAGGTGAGAAAAAAGATGGAAAAAAACAAAAAGAATCGCAGCCAAAGAGGAAAGAAAAGAATACAGAGCGATATCGTTGATACAGAAAAAAAAGACCTTAGAAACAAAGAAACTAATATAATAGCGTTCTTTTTTGCGGGACTTTTTGTGGTAACAATAGTGTATCTGTGTATATTTAATATTAAAGATGCCCAGAAGGTTGTTAATAATCCATATAATAAAAGAATTGATAATCAGGCAGATAAAGTAGTAAGAGGTGATATCATGTCAAGTGACGGCACTGTGCTTGCAACTACAGTGACGGATGATGACGGCAATGAACAAAGATATTATCCATTTTCTAATCTGTTCTGTCATTCTATTGGTTATTCAGCCAGAAATGGAATGAAGACAGGAGTTGAGCAGTCTGAGAATTACTATCTGTTAAGTGAAACTGATAATATCCTTGATCAGATAGGAAATGACCTGACAGGGCAGAAGGCAAAGGGACATAATATAACAACTACGCTGGATGTTTCATTGACACAGACAGCTTATCAGGCACTTGGCAATAACAAAGGAGCTGTTATTGCAATGGAACCTTCTACAGGAAAGATACTGGCTATGGTTTCTAATCCGTCTTTTGATGCTAATGATGTTGATACAGATTATGATAAATGGATAACCTATGACAGTTCAGATTCTGTGTTATTAAACAGGGCTACACAGGGACTATATCCTCCGGGATCTACATTTAAGATTATAACTGCCCTTGAATATATTAGAGAAAATAAAAATTATGATAATTATGAATATAATTGTACAGGCAGTGCATATATATCAGGGGGGACAACAATTGCGTGTTTTGACCATAATGCCCATGGAGTGCAGACTTTAAAAAACGCATTTGCCAATTCGTGCAATTCAGCATTTTCAACCATAGGAGCAGGACTTAACAAAACGTCATTTATTAACCTGTGCAATACTTTACTTTTCAATTCAAATCTTCCTGTAGGATTTGAGTATTCAAAGAGTACAATGAGTGTTACTACACAATCCTCAATAAGTGAAATGCAGGAAACTGCTATTGGACAGGGGAAGACAATGATGACTCCGCTGCATAATCTTATGATAGCTTCCGCTATCGCTAATGATGGAGTAATGATGACTCCTTACATAGTTGATAAGGTTGAGGATTATCAGGGTCGTATTGTTAAACAGACAAATCCTGTGGCAGCAGCTACAGTGATGACAGAAGATGAAGCAGGGTATCTTACTGAATGTATGCGTGAGGTTATAACGGATGGTACAGGTAATTCAATGAGGTATTCATCAGATATTAATGCAGCAGGAAAGACAGGTTCGGCACAGTATGATGATACAGATAATTACCATAGCTGGTTTGTAGGCTTTGCGCCATATGACAATCCACAGATTGCGGTATGCGTTATTCTTGAAGGCGGATATTCCGGACAGGCAGCACAATATGTTGCGAAGAAAGTGTTTGAGGCTTATCTGTAATTGTATTATAATATCATATGGTACTGAAGTAGTTCGGAAAAGAGGATAAGTATGAATTTAGTAAACAATATTAATCCATTAGATGGGGACTCTTATCTTGTTAATGGTAATAATAGTGTCACATCATCTGGAACTGATTTTGATAAAATATACAACGATATATCAGTTGATGATTCTCTGGAAAGCATATTTGGACAGGCAGCAGCTAAGTTTGGAATTAATGAAAATTTCCTTAAGGCTGTGGCAAAGGCAGAGTCAGGATTTGATATTAATGCAGAATCGTATTGTGGAGCACAGGGAATAATGCAGCTTATGCCATTCACATCAGAAAGCTATGGCGTAACAGATCCATTTGATGCAAGACAGAATATATATGCAGGAGCACAGCTTTTATCAGAACTCCTTGATCAATATAATGGCAACGCAACCCTTGCCCTGGCTGCGTATAATGCTGGAAGCGGTTCTGTAAGCAGATATGGTGGTGTTCCTCCGTATGATGAGACAGTTGGTTATATCAACAGGATTAATGATTACCTTGGAGGAGCATTATCAGAAGATTCAAGAACTGTGGATAACGCCGAGGCGACAGATTTTTCGTCATCCGGAAGAGTAGATGTTACTGATGGTGATTCACAGCCAGACAGCAAAGTATCTGTTAAAGTGAGTGATTCACAGTATGTAGCAGATGTAAGTACAGATAATACTAATAATTCAAATTTATTAAGCTATGAAGATTATATGTATGTGATTAATACATATAAGGATATTCTTGAAAAAATATTTTCTGTAATTTCAACGGATGAGGATGACAATTCATCTGTACAATTGTATAATATGGTTACAGGTAATACATCAGGAAGTATTAAGAATAATGTGAAAGACAATGGTATTCTGGATGGTAAAGTGTATGGTAATGATCCACAGTCTCTATATCAGGTCCAGGCTTCAGTTGTAAGTCCGCTTATACTTAAGCTTCGTGATATGTAACCAGAACTGAAAGGAAAAGAGGGGTGGATATGACAGTTAATCGTATCAAAGTGACATTATACAACAGGACATATAAAGAAATAGACATGACAGATTTTACCAGAATACCAGAAGATATGTTCTCTAATAGAGATGATATTGTTGCAATTACATTTCCTGAAGGTGTACAGGTTATATCATCTAATGCATTTGAGAATTGCAGAAGGCTTGAGGAAGTGGAGTTCCCGGCAAGTCTTAAGTCGATAGAATCGGAAGCTTTTATTAATTGTGTAAGCCTTAAAAAGGCGGAGTATGCTAAGGATGTTAAGGTCGCACCAGATGCATTTAAAGGATGTATTAATTTTTATTAATGACAGGCATGACTATGCAGAGTATATAAGGAGCCTTATGGCTCCTTATATTTGTATAAGCAGCAATGTAAGAACTTGACAAATATTTCTTCATAATATAGGATTTCTTACAGTGGCCTGACTATGCGTTGGTGCTGTGTACGTGGGCTTGCAAAAGATTTTATAAATTCAGCACAGAAACGAGGAAGATAATGAGTAAGAAAAAGACATTTGTTACACTTGAACAGCTTAAGGAAATCGATAAGACATATCCGACTCCTTATCATCTTTATGATGAGAAGGGAATCAGAGAGAATGCCAGGAAATTAAAAGAAGCATTTTCATGGAATAAGGGCTATAGAGAATATTTTGCTGTGAAGGCTACTCCTAATCCATATATTTTAAAAATATTAAAGGATTATGGATGCGGTGTTGACTGTGCATCCATGGCTGAGCTTATGATGGGCTATGCCCTTGATTATAAGCCAGAAGAGATTATGTTCTCATCTAATGATACTCCGGCAGAAGAGTATGCATATGCCAATAAGATAGGTGCTACTATTAACCTTGATGATATTACTCATATTGAGTTTCTTGATAAGATATTAGACGGAAAGTTCCCGGAAACAATGAGCTGCCGTTATAATCCGGGTGGATATTTCCAGCTTGGAACTTCTATTATGGATAATCCTGGCGATGCCAAATATGGTATGACACATGACCAGATTATTGAAGCATTTAAGATATTAAAGAGCAAGGGCGTTAAGCATTTTGGTATTCATTCATTCCTTGCAAGTAATACTGTATCTAATGAATATTACCCGACACTTGCCAAGATTTTATTTGAACTTGCAGTTGAGTTAAGAGACAAGACTGGTGCAGATATTAAGTTCGTAAATCTTTCAGGTGGTGTAGGTGTTGCCTATAAGCCTGATCAGGAGCCTAATGATATTGCGGTTATCGGTGAAGGTGTACACAAGGTATATGACGAAGTTCTTGGCACTGCAGGAATGGGCGATGTTGCAATCTATACAGAGCTTGGAAGATTCATGCTTGCTCCTTATGGCTGTCTTGTAACTAAAGCTATCCATGAGAAACATATATACAAGGAGTATATAGGAGTTGATGCGTGCGCATCTAACCTTATGCGTCCTGCAATTTATGGCGCATATCATCATATTACAGTTGCTGGTAAGGAAGATGCTCCTTGTGACCACAAGTATGATGTCACAGGTTCTTTATGTGAGAACAGTGATAAGTTCGCGATTGACAGAATGCTTCCTAAGATTGATATGGGTGATTATCTTATTATCCATGATACAGGAGCGCATGGTTTCTCTATGGGATACCAGTATAACGGAAAGTTAAGATCAGCAGAGCTTCTTCTTAAGGAAGATGGCAGCGTACAGATGATCAGAAGAGCAGAGACAATCAAGGATTACTATGCTACATTTGATTTCTGTGATGCGTTAGATAAGTTGAATTTAAAATAAACGAGGTTTGATACATTGAAGAATTTAGGTTATATAGCAGGTGAAATTACAAAGGGGAAAAATCTTTCAGAGAATCTTTTGAAATACGGCAATGGAATGTGTTCCATGTATAATGGATTAGGATACATCAAAATGTCCATGAATTATTATACTGTACTTGATATTGCAAGAGATTTACAGAATGATAAGGATCTGCTTAATATGGTAGATAAGCTTAATAGTCTGGTAGAACAGTATGTCGAGAATGATGAATGTGATGACTATGAAGCGTTTAATGAATTCAATGCATTCCGTGAACAGATTATTGAAATCATGGAAGTTATAACAGCATATGTAGACAGATTAAGAATATATGAGCATGTCCTTAACAGAGTGGAATACAGATTCAATGAAGGAGAACTTGATTACGACTACTATAATACCTATATGACTAATGAGATTATGCATTATATATTGTCTGATAAGGATAATGTAGTTATTAATGGCAAGATTTCAGAGATTGTAGGACAGCTTCCTGTAAGAATGTTAAAGGACAGATTCTTTGAGCATATCAGAGATGCATTTACACTGTATCATGGCGCTGGAAAGGATTCAATAGATGATTTCTATTATACTTTAAGCACAAGTGCCATGCTCTCGGGTGAGGCAGGATTTGATAAGTTCCCGGATGTGTACGATATATATAACACACTTGCAGGGGCTGACTATAAGAATATTGATAAAGATGAATATGTAAGGCTTAAGGGTGCACTTGATATTGCAACTGAGAAGATGACAGATTATGCGGATGTATATGTTCTTCTTACACAGGTTGTCAATGATGCACTTACTGTTGTACTTACAAGAAGAAATACTCTTGACAGAATAGAAGAGATAGAGAATGCCAAGGATGTTTTAAGCAAGACAAGAAATGCTTATATTACAGGTGAAAGGTTTGAAGATATTTCAGAAGATTTTGCTGTATTTGAAGGAAAACAGGAAAGAATACTTGAGGCAGTATCATCTGGTGACTATGCAATAGAATACAGTCTTGCTAACTTTGTGGACGAACTTAAAGAATACGAGCTTTTATCCGCTTATAACGCATTATCCAAGACACTTAAGCTGCAGTCAGGCAGTGATTTTGTAAAGCTTGAGTCAGAGGTGTTTGCAGAGATCCCGGATGATTCTTATGCAGATGAGACGGCCGAAAAGCTTATTATTGAACTTGATGACAGCTTTAAGAGCATGAATGTATTGGTTAAGAGAGCTGTTATGGCGTCAGTACTTTCAAGTCTTCCGGTATTCTTTAACAATACAGAGGAGATACAGTCATATATTAATAATTCTCTTATGCAGTGCAATGATGAGGCTGAACAGAAAGCGGTTGTTGAGATTATTAGGGCTATGTTAAGTGATAATTAATACAGATGTGCTGATGCATAATGAAATTTAAGTTTCGGAGGATATTTGAGTTGAAGTGGTATAGATATCTTTATCTTGGTGATAATGCCAGAAAAGCTAAATACAAGACATTTGGTCTTATCAGAAAGAACAGATTTACCATTGATACTTATATTGTTGCGGTTTCTGATAATCCTGACAATATCCTTGAAATATATTCTGCAAATTTTTTGAAACAACCACATTTCCGAAAGAAAGAATACAGGGACAGGGTCTATGTTGTAGGCCTTGCCAAAGGAAAAAATGAGGCTTATGAACTGGTAAGAGATATAGTGGATGAAACATATTCACATACAGGTACAGTAGATGTTGCCGGTTATCTTAAATTTGGTGAAAGATTAAGAAAAGGATGATTGTTACTATTGATTGAAATGTAGAGGAGGGACTATGCTATCTGTTTTTTTGCTTATACTTAAGATAACAGGCATAGTTATTGCCAGCATTCTTGGTCTTGCATTACTTATTGTGGCAGCGGTTCTTTTTGTGCCGGTAAGGTATAAGATTAGTGCTGATTATCATGAAAAAGCAAAAGCTAAAGTAAAATTTTCATGGCTTGGAATATTAAAGTTTGTTGTTTTGTATAACGAAAAGCTTGCTATGAGGGCAAAGGTATTATTTGTTACTGTATATAGCAATGATAAGGAAGCTTCTTCAAAAGATAAGAAACATAAAAAGCAAAAAAAACATAAAAAGAAAAGTGAAACCAACAGCACGGAAGAAAATGTCTTTTCTATCAGTGAAGAAGATGCAAGAAAGCTTACGAAAGAGGAAAAACCAGAAATAGATGAATGTGCAGGTCAGACAGGCAGTGAAACACATGAAAGTGATGGTGCATCAGGGGATTCATCTGAAAGAAAGTTATTTAAGAAAATCAGAACTTTTGCGAGTTTAGTGTATTCTAAGGTTAAGGACATATTAAAGCTTATCTCGGATACAATAAAGAAAGTGAAAGGTGCGTCTGACCGGCTTAAAGAAAAGTTTGAGAAAGCCAGGATATTTGTTACAGATGAGGATAATAAGAAGTTATTACACTTTATAATTGGACAGATAAAAGCACTTATTAAAGTTATCAGACCGAAAAAATATAAGATTGAAGCAAAAATAGGTTTTGAAGATCCTGCTGTAATGGGAAAGGTTCTTGCGTATGTTTCGATTTTTTATGGGATATCAGGGGTTGATCTTTCTTTAGAACCGGTATTTGGAGAGAATGTTAAAGAAGGATGTGTGTCGTTAAAGGGCAGCATCCGCATATTTTCACTGCTTGTTATAGCGCTGAGACTGTATAGAAATGAACAGCTCAAAAAGTTTATTTCCAGATAGATAAAGTTATGTTATAATATATTATATTTCAGAAAAGGAGAAGGATTTTTATGGCAGAGAATAATTTTGATTCTACAGTAGCGTCACTCTTTAAGGGAATGGATTCATTTATATCAGCTAAGACTGTTGTTGGAGATGCAGTTACAGTTAAGGATACAATTATCCTTCCACTTGTCGATGTATCATTCGGCGTAGGAGCCGGAGCGTTTGCAGGAGATAAGAAGAATAATGCAGGTGGAGGCATGACAGGAAAGGTTACACCAAGCGCTGTGTTAGTAATTCAGAATGGTGCTACCAAGCTGGTTAATATTAAGAACCAGGATACAGTTACTAAGATTCTTGACATGATACCTGATATTATAGATAAGTTTAAGAATAAAGATGATAAAGTTGTAACAGATGCAGATATAGATGCGGCAATAGAAGATGCTGCAGAGTAGTTTTTCATAACTTGTAATAAATGGCATATTATATAACATACTTATTAAGGATGTATATATATGTGCAGATTACTTGGATTTATTTTTTTCTGGATTGCTGTTGGAATGATAATTACATTGTTTATAATGGACAATGTGTTTTTATGTGTATGCATAATAATTACATTGATTGTTGTGGGATATAACATGTTTTGTCAGTAACCAGACCTATATATTGTGTTTTTGTAAAATTTTTGAAGAAATTTATTGAAAAATGTGTTGCAAAACATTTTTTTATCTGATACAATAATTTCTGTTGTGGGTAAATTACCCAATACCGGTAAGGAGGTGTTATTGAAATGGCTAAATGTGCAATTTGCGAAAAAGGTCCTCACTTTGGTAATGCAGTGAGTCATTCTCATAGAAGATCTAATAAAGTTTGGAATGCTAATGTTAAGTCTGTTAAAGTAAAGGTTAACGGAGCTGCTAAGAAGATGTATGTTTGTACTTCATGCTTACGTTCAGGTTTAGTTGAGCGTGCATAATCTATGAGCTTTTAAAGTTAATACCAGTATATTAAGGTGAATTGCGCAAAACGTGATTCACTTTATTTTTTGGAGTTTCATTTGATAATCAAAGTTTAATAAAGAATGTGAAAATGTGTTTATTTTTCTTTAGAAAGATAGTATAATATTTGTGCTATTTATATACATATTTTTATGTAAAGTTTGACTGCGCGAAACTTGCATCCGGTGAAAAGGGTGTTAACAAATACAAGACGCAGTATTGGAGGACTATCTATGAAGGGAACTTTGGAGAATAAACTTGGAAAAGTTTCGATTGATTCAGAAGTTATTGCACAGTATGCAGGTTCTACAGCAGTTGAGTGCTTTGGAATTGTAGGTATGGCTGCTGTCAGTATGAAAGACGGACTTGTAAAGCTTCTTAAAGGAGACAGCCTTACAAGAGGAATCAGTGTAGTTATAGATGAGGATAATCTTATTGAGATTGATTTTCATGTTATTATTTCTTATGGTGTAAGTATTGCTGCTGTAGCAGATAATCTTATTGAGAATGTTAAGTATAAAGTGTCAGAATTTACCGGCCTTGAAATTAAGAAAATCAACATTTATGTTGAAGGCGTAAGAGTAATTGATTAATTAGAATATTGTTATAATGTTTAATTGCAGAATGGAGGATAATCGTGGCAACTAATACAATAGATGCAGCACTTGTGCAGAAGATGTTTCTTGCAGGAGCTAAAAACCTTGAGTCTAAGAAAGAATGGATTAATGATCTTAATGTTTTCCCTGTACCAGATGGTGATACAGGAACTAATATGACACTTACTATTATGTCAGCAGCTAAGGAAGTAAGTTCTATAGCTAATCCTAATATGGAGAATCTTTCTAAGGCTATTTCATCAGGATCTTTAAGAGGAGCAAGAGGTAATTCTGGTGTTATTTTATCACAGCTCTTAAGAGGATTTACTAAAGAGATGAAAGGTGTTTCAGAGATTACTGTAGAAACACTTGCTCTTGCAACAAGCAGAGCTACAGAGACAGCATATAAGGCTGTTATGAAACCTAAAGAAGGAACAATTCTTACAGTTGCTAAGGGAGTTTCAGATAAGGCTGCTGAGATTGCATCACAGACAGATGATATTGAAGAAGCTATGCGCATTATTATAGAACATGCAGAATATGTACTTTCTAAGACACCGGATATGCTTCCTGTACTTAAAGAAGCAGGAGTTGTTGATTCAGGTGGACAGGGGCTTGTGGTTGTTCTTAGAGGAATGTACGATGCTCTTACTGGAAAAGTTACTGATTTTACTTTGACAGAGAATAAACCGGCAGCTGACAATGCTGAGGGTGTGGCAGGAAAAGGTGCTGCAATTGAGAATGTAGATATTAAGTTTGGATATTGCACCGAGTTCATTATCATGCTTGATAAAGAGTTTGATGAAAAGACTGAGGCGGATTTCAAGGCATTTCTTACATCTATAGGTGATTCTATAGTGTGTGTTGCACTTGACGATATTGTTAAGGTTCATGTTCATACTAACCATCCGGGTCAGGCGTTTGAGAAGGCATTAGAATATGGTCAGCTTACTAAGATGAAAGTTGATAACATGAGAGAGGAACATAACCAGAAAGTTGTTGCACAGTCGGAACTTCAGGCAGCTGCAGCTAAGCAGGCTATGGAAAAGAATGTGGCAGCTGAAGAGAAGAAAGCAGAACCAGCTAAGGACTTTGGATTCATTACTATTGCACCTGGAAGCGGAATTGCAGAAATTTTCAAGGGACTTGGTGTTGATGAAGTTATTGAAGGCGGACAGACAATGAATCCTTCTACAGAAGATATTCTTAATGCAGCAGATAAGATTAATGCTAAGACAATATATGTTCTCCCTAATAACAGCAATATCATTCTTGCAGCTAATCAGGCAGCATCAATAGTTGAAGATAAGGAACTTATAGTTATTCCTACTAAGACAGTACCACAGGGAATTACAGCTATGATCAACTTTGAAACAACGCGCAATGCCAAGGATAACAGTGATGCAATGACAGAGAGTCTTTCAACAGTTAAGTCTGGACAGCTTACTTATGCTGTAAGAGATACTTCAATTGACGGTAAGGAAATTAAGAAAGATAATTATCTTGGATTAGGAGATAAGGGACTTGCTGCAGTTGGAACTGATATGGATGCAACTCTTCTTGAGATGATAGAGTCAATGATGTCGGATGAAGCTGAGCTTATCAGCGTTTATTATGGAGCTGATGTTGAGGAAGCTGCTGCTGAGGCGGTTGTTTCCAAGATTGAGGAAAAGTTCCCTGACGTAGATGTTGAACTTCAGTTTGGTGGACAGCCAGTTTACTATTATATTGTATCTGTTGAGTAAGGATTATGAATATAACAGAATTAAAGGGGATCGGCGCTAAGACAGCCGAGAATTTTAACAGGCTTTCGGTATACACAGTATCGGATCTCGTGGGGTTATACCCACGGGATTACGATGTATACCATGAGCCTGTTTTTGTTAAAGATATATGCAGTGAATCAGAACATACTGAGATTGCTATAGAAGGTCAGGTATGTAAAAGTCCTGATATATATGGAAATGGCAGGCTTAAGATATTAACTGTGACCATAAAGGATTATAATGGTGACTCTATAAAATGCAGCTGGTATAACATGCCATTTTTAAAGAATACATTAAGACTTGGAACAAGGTATGTATTCAGGGGAAGACTTGTTAATAAAAGAGGATGGCTGTTAGAACAGCCTAAAATGTATACACTTGCGCAGTATAAAGAACTGCAGGGCACATTGCAGCCTATATATCCGCTTACCAGGGGTCTTACTAATAATACAGTTACTAAAGCTGTTGCACAGGCACTTGAGAAATATAGTGCCGGATTGGAAAAAGAGTATATTCCTGATTATATAAGAAAGAGATATTCACTTGCTGAACATAATTTCAGTGTTGTTAATATACATTTTCCAAAGACTATGGAAGAATATATACAGGCAAGACACAGACTTGCATTTGAAGAATTCTTTCTTTTTACGCTGGCTACACTTTCGTTAAAAAGTTCTAATGAACGAATACCTAACAGTTACGTTATACCTGAATGTAAAGAAAAAGATAAGTTCCTTGAAAGTCTGTCATACTCGCTTACTAATGCACAGAAAAGAACTGTTGCGGAGGTTGCGGCAGATATGTCGGGAGAGCATCTGTGCAGCCGTCTTATACAGGGAGATGTGGGCTCAGGAAAGACAGTGGTTGCGACACTGGCACTTATCAATACTGTTATGGCAGGGTATCAGGGAGCACTGATGGCTCCGACGGAAGTACTTGCAAGACAGCATTATGAATCACTTACAAAGGGTTTTGAAAATGCAGGACTGGATATTAAAGTTGAACTGCTTGTTGGTTCAATGACAGCAAAACAGAAAAGAGAAGCATATTCAAGGATTGCTGATGGAAGTGCTGGGATAATAGTTGGAACACATGCTCTTATACAGGAAAAGGTTGAATACAAAGAACTTGCACTTGTTATCACGGATGAGCAGCACAGATTCGGAGTTAATCAGAGACGTGATCTTTCACAGAAAGGAAAGAGTCCGCATATTCTTGTTATGAGTGCAACACCTATACCAAGAACACTGGCGATAATTCTGTATGGAGATCTTGATATATCAATAATAGATGAGATGCCGGCAGACAGACTACCTATAAAGAACTGTGTAGTAGATGAAAGCTACAGGCCAAAAGCATATGCATTTATACAGAAACAGGCTGCCAGCGGGCGTCAATGTTATATAATCTGTCCGATGGTTGAGGACAGTGAGGCGGTAGAGGCTGAAAATGTAGTTGATTATACCGCCATGTTAAAAAAAGAGCTTCCGGATTTAAGGATAGAATACCTTCATGGCAAGATGCGTCCGTCATTAAAGAATGAGGTTATGGAAAGGTTTGCAGCACATGAGACAGATGTGCTGGTGTCTACAACTGTTATTGAGGTTGGTGTAAATGTGCCTAACAGTACAGTTATGATGGTAGAGAATTCTGAGCGATTCGGGCTTGCGCAGCTTCATCAGTTAAGAGGCCGTGTTGGGCGTGGAAAGTATCAGTCATACTGCATATTTGTTACTAGTAATAAGTCTGAGAAGATTAGAAAGCGTCTTGAAATTCTTAATAAATACAATGATGGTTTTAAAATTGCGGAGGAAGACTTAAGGCTGCGAGGACCTGGAGATTTCTTTGGCGTAAGGCAGAGTGGAGATTTTGATTTTGGTATTGCTGATGTCTTTACGGATGCAAAAACACTTAAAGAAGCATCAGATGCAGCAAAAGATATGCTGAGGAACGATCCGGAATTAAAGCTTGAAGATAATTCATACCTGAAAGAAAAAGTTAATGAGTACACAGTTAAATGTCTGGAAAAGATTAATTTGTAAAGGAGATGCTGTACAATGAGACAGATGGAATTCACAATGAGCAGACCTAATCTGGTAAAGCCAGGAGATGAGGTTGAGATTACAGAAGGAAAGCTGCCAAGCAGTTATTATTATACAATAGAGCCGGCAGTTGCAATGTCGGGTAATTATTCAACTCCAGACAGATTGAAATCTAAAAAGGGTATAGTCAAAGAAGTTGGAGAAACAAGCAGGGGCTATTATGTGCTTGCAGAATTTGACGAGTGATCGTAACCATTCAGAATAAAAAGTGTGCCTTCTGCATATATTTTTTACAAGTATATGCGGGAGGCATAATCTTTTTATTGGATTATGAAGACTGCCTGATTGCCAGGAGGATACAATGTCTGACGTAAATGAAAAAGCTAGTTTTAACCTTTATGAGGATATAAAAGAACGTACTAATGGGGAAATATATCTTGGTATTGTTGGTCCGGTCCGTACTGGAAAATCCACGTTTGTTAAAAGATTCATGGATTTGTGTGTTATTCCGGAGATTGTTGATGAAAATGAAAAGAGAAGGGCTATAGATGAACTGCCTCAAAGCAGTGCAGGAAGCACAATAATGACAACTGAACCTAAGTTTATTCCGGGAGAAGGTGCAGCTGTATGCATGTCAGATGACATAAGAATAAAAGTGCGTGCAATTGACTGCGTGGGATTCATGGTTAATGGAGCAATGGGGTCGCAGGAGAATGGAAAAGAAAGAATGGTAAACACACCATGGTCTAAAGAACCTATTCCTTTTTCAAAGGCTGCTGAAATAGGTACACGCAAAGTTATAGAAGAACATTCAACAATAGGCGTTGTTGTTACAACAGACGGATCATTTACAGGGATAGAAAGAGATAATTACATACCTGCTGAGGAGATGGCAGTCAGCAGACTGAAAGAAATGAAAAAACCATTTGTGATAATTCTTAATTGTGTCAAACCATATTCAAAAGAATCAGTCCGGATGGCAGAAGCTTTAGAGGGAAAATATAATGTTAATGTGTATCCGGTAAACTGTGAACAGTTAAGAAAAGAAGATGTTAACAACATAATATCAGGAGTTCTGAAGGAATTTCCTGTTGCACAGCTTGAATTTTATGTTCCTGCGTGGATTGAGATATTAAAGGATGAGCACTGGCTTAAAGATTGTATAATTAAAAAAGCTATGGATATACTGGATGACATTGATGTTATGAAAGACGCATATGAGGATATAGACTGCAGTGACGATTACATAGATAACATAAAAGTCAGAAGAATTGATATGTCAACTGGAAAGGTTGAGATAGAATTTGTTATGAGGAAGGATTTGTATTATACAATACTCAGTGAGCTTACAGGAGCAGATATTAATAATGAATATGAACTTATTAATATGATAAAATCTCTGTCTGATAAGAAAAAAGAGCTTGGAAGTTTTGATAATGCATTAAGTGATGTGGGGGTAAACGGATTTGGTGTAGTTACTCCGCCTAAAGAGGATATACTGCTTGAGGAGCCGGTTGTTATAAAGAATGGAAACAAATACGGCGTGAGGCTTAAGGCAAAGGTTCCTTCAATTAATCTGCTAAAAACAGAGATTATGGTAGAAATTGCACCTATTGTAGGTAATAAGAATCAGGCTGAGGACCTTATAGAGTATATAAAGGCTAATACAAAAGATAATCCGGATGGAATATGGACTACTAATATATTTGGAAAGACTGTTGAACAGATAGTTGATGATGGAATATATGAAAAAACGCATAATATCACATCGGAGAGCATGACTAAGATAAGTGATACACTTGAAAAAGTGATGAACGAAAATTCAGGTCTTGTCTGCCTGATTGTATAATATGGGGATTTTAAAAATCTTTAGTATGCTTTTTTATATAAAAGTGGTATAATACATTTAAATTTTCAAATACGTGGCATATGAATAATACGTTTATATGCGATGAACGCAGGAGGATACATTTTTATGAGTAAAGTAGAAGATTTTGTGAGAAGTATACCAGATTTTCCAAAGCCAGGAATTATATTCAGGGATGTAACAAGTGTAATACAGAGTCCTGAGGGACTTAAACTTGCTGTTGACGGACTTACAGATCTTTTGAAGGATACAGAATTTGATGTTGTTGTAGGACCAGAATCAAGAGGATTTATATTCGGAGTTCCAGTTGCATATAATACAGGAAAAGGATTTGTTCCTGTAAGAAAGAAAGGAAAGCTACCTTGTGAGACTGTTTCAGCAGATTATGAGCTTGAGTATGGCACAGCAACAATTGAGATGCATAAGGATGCAATTACACCAGGACAGAGAGTTGTTATTGTTGACGATCTTATTGCAACAGGAGGAACTACAGAAGCTATTATCAAGCTTGTTGAAGAGCTTGGTGGAGAAGTTGTTAAAGTGCTTTTTCTTATGGAACTTGAAGGACTTAAGGGAAGAGACAAAATCGCAGGATATGATGTTGAATCAGTAATTAAATACCCAGGTAAATAATTATTCGGGCTGCTTTAGATGATAAAGCAGCCTTTTTTAGAATATTTAATAGTGTATAAGGAGGAATTTATGGCTACACCACATAATGCAGCACAGTCAGGAGATATAGCAAAGACAGTTCTTATGCCGGGAGATCCGTTAAGGGCAGAATATATCGCAGATAATTATCTTACAGATGTCAAGTGCTTTAATACAGTCCGTAATATGCTTGGATTTACAGGAATGTATAAGGATTGCAGGGTATCCGTGATGGGAAGCGGCATGGGAATGCCTTCAATGGGGATATATTCATATGAGCTATATAATGTTTATGATGTGGATAATATTATAAGAATAGGCTCAGCTGGAGCGTTTGATGATGAACTCCAGCTTATGGATATTGTACTGGGAATGGGATCTTGTACGGATTCTAATTTTGCAGCACAGTATAATCTGCCAGGCACATATGCACCAATAGCTGATTTTACACTTTTAAAGACAGCATATGATGTTACTAAAGAAAAAAAGCTGCATGTTAAGGTTGGAAATGTGCTTGCATCTGATGTCTTTTATAACGATGATGAATCTGTTAATGACAGATGGAAGAGAATGGGTGTGCTGGCTGTTGATATGGAATCAGCTGCATTGTATATGACTGCTGCCAGATGCAGGAAACATGCACTTACAATACTTACAATAAGTGATCATCTCTACAGGGGCGAAAAGCTGTCGGCACAGGAAAGACAGACTGGATTTGCCAATATGATGGAAACAGCTCTTGAAACTACAGTCAGATTACAGAATAACAGGTAAATGGAGGCATTATGACTGATACAGATTTAGAAATTATTGCTTTTGTACTGCTTATTGTGGCAACAGGTATTTATGTCTGTATAAGCAGCAGCATTAAGCGCAGGAAAGCAGCAGAGAATGCAATTAGAAAATCATGGGGAAAACGTGCAAGGTACAATGGTACGGATGAGAGCTTTAACTATATATCACATTATGCAAAGATGAATCCGGCAGAGTCAGCAATAGATGACATTACCTGGAATGATCTTGGAATGGATGAAGTGTTTAAAGCAATTAATAATACTAATTCATCTGTAGGGCAGGAATATCTTTATAAGATGTTAAGAGAACCTGTGGCAGATAATGAAAAGCTTCGTGAAATGGACAGGCTTGCAGATGAATTCACTGCCAATGAGAAAGAAAGAATTACAATCCAGAAGATATTCCGATGTATGGGGAAAAGCCGCAAGGTTGCAGTTACAGATTATATCAGTTATATAATGGATATAAAGCAGGGGAGCAATGTCGTACATTTTATTGCATGGATGTTCCTGACAGCATCGGTTCTTGTTACAATATTTGTTACGCCTGTTCTTGGAATATGGCTTATTATTGCATCAGTTGCATTTTCAATAATCACATATTATAAGTATAAAGCCAGAATTGAGAATTATTTCAAATGTATCAATATTATAGTTAAGATGGCATCAGCATCTGAGGATATATGCGACAGCAATATTGAATTTCTTGCACCAGAGTGTGACAGGCTGAAAAATATATTAAAGAATTTTGCAAAAATTACTAAAGGTTCATGGATGATAGAATCAGGCAATGTTGATGGCTCTCTCGCAGAAGTTGTGCTTGATTATCTTAGAATGATTACCCACATGGATATTGTAAGGTTTAATAAAATGACAAAGCTCATAACTGCAAGAAGTGAAGATGCTTACAATCTTATTGATACACTGGGATTTATAGAAGCATCAATTGCGGTTGCATCTTTCAGGGAGAGCCTGCCATTTTACTGCAAGCCGGAATTTAGAGAAGGCAATAATATGAGTGTAAAGGATGTATATCATCCGCTTATTGATAATCCGGTATGCAATTCAATATCAACCAATAGAAATGTGCTGCTTACAGGTTCTAATGCATCGGGCAAGTCAACATTTTTAAAGACAATAGCAATTAACAGTATTCTGGCACAGACTATAGGAACAAGCCTTTCAAAGGAGTATAAGGCTCCAGTATACAGAATATATTCATCAATGGCATTAAGGGATGATCTGGCTAATTCGGACAGTTATTATATTGTTGAGATCAAGTCGTTAAAGAGGATTCTTGATGCAGTAAACAGAACCGGACAGCCGGTGTTATGTTTTATTGATGAGGTTCTTCGTGGAACTAATACAGTTGAACGAATTGCGGCATCATCTGAGATACTTAAAAATCTTAATACAGACAGGGCATTGTGTTTTGCTGCTACACATGATGTTGAGCTTACAACAATTCTTAAGGACTGTTATGATAATTACCATTTTCAGGAAGAAGTTACAGAAGATGAGGTTAAGTTCGATTATAAGCTGTATGATGGACCGGCTACTACAAGGAATGCTATTAAGCTTCTTAATGTTATAGGCTATGATAAGAATATTATCAAAGGGGCAGAACAGCGTGCAATGCATTTCCTGACGGAAGGAAACTGGAAATCTTGATAAATGTTGTTTCTTGTGATATTATAAATTATTGCGAAGACTTATATTATATTCGTGGAGGTAATAAGTATGGTTGGGTTAGTAAGTGCGCTTGTAGGCGAAATCGCATACGAAGCAGTAAGGTTTGTTATAATGCTTGCGTTGCTGGTACTTGCAGTATTCGTAGGTGGTAAACTCCGTAAGGCATCAGATGCAAAAAAGGCAGCAAAAGCTGATATGGAGAATAAAGAAAAAGAGATTACTGAATAATCAGGAGGAAGTAAAAGTGCAGTACAGAGGTGTGAATGAATTAAGAAGATTATACCTTGATTTCTTTGAGAGCAAGGGACATTTGAAGATGAAGAGTTTCTCTTTAGTTCCGCACAATGATAACAGTCTGCTTATCATTAATTCAGGTATGGCTCCACTTAAGCCATATTTTACAGGACAGGAGATTCCACCAAGAAGAAGAGTTACAACTTGTCAGAAGTGTATAAGAACAGGTGATATCGAGAATGTAGGTAAGACAGCAAGACATGGTACATTCTT
>CAKRIN010000009.1 GCA_934343805.1 uncultured Lachnospira sp. | reverse complement strand
CCAACACATACATGGTACTGTGGTGTTGCTCTTCTTCTTGCTCCTACATTTGCTAATGCATTATGGAACAAGGGTGGCTGGATTCAGAACAGAGCAATGACACTTGCTACATGGTGTATGTTTGCACAGGTATTCCCATTATTCCAGCTTAGCAATACATTCAGTGTATTACCTTCATTGTATGGTGGAGCAACTAAGGCTGGAGTTAAGGCACTTGATCTTTACAATGCGGCTATTACATGCCACAACACAGGAGCGAGTGCAGGAGATGCAATCGCAAGCTTTGGCATAACAGCTAATCCGACAGCACAGGGTGTTGTTGCAATGCTTGCATTAGTAGCGAATGTAATCTGCATTTCAGTTATTATCAAGCGTTCAATTGAACAGAAGAAGTGCCCATATACTAAGGAAATCTGGGTTGGTACAAGAGATTACGATCAGGCTATGTCAAGAGCAGAGTAATCTGATAAGCAGAATTTAATGATTGAATAATTAATAATAAAGAACATCACCGACAGATAAGAGCATATAATATGCATATCTTGAAGTGGTGTTCTTTTTTGTGTATAATGAAGAAACCCAAAAATGTAAGGAGATGGAAATTATGAATGGTATTTATAAGAAGTTGAAAACAATAAAACTGGAAATAATAATAGTAGCCGTTGCATTATTTGTGTTAGGACTGTTTCTGGTAATATTTCCGGCAGCATCACAGGAAATAATATGCAAGGCAATTGGAGTTGCACTATGTGTATGGGGAGTGCTCAGATTAATTAATTATTTCAGGATTGCAGGTAATGAAGTACTTGGATCATATGGACTTGTCCAGGGAGTTACGCTTTTGGCATTTGGAATGTTTTTTGTAATCAAACCTCAGGTTATAGGGGTGTTCCTCGGAACAGCACTTGCTATAATAATTATTGTTGATGGAATACTTAAGTTACAGTATGCAGTTGATTTCTATCATCTTCAGTCAGACAAATGGTGGATTGAGCTGATAGGTGCTGTAGTTATGGTTGTTATTGGCGTGATAGCGCTGTTAAATCCATTTTCTACAACAACAGCACTTACAGTATTTATTGGAATTGCACTTATGGTAGAAGGATTATGGGATTTTATATCTCTTATGAGAATTGTTTCAGTAACAAAGAAAGCGGGAAAGGCAATATCCAACATAAAAGACCAGATGGATGCGGTTGATATGAAATAATATACAGAAATGAGGGCAGAGAAAGTAATGAGCAGAAAGATCTACGCAGCAATATTAGGAGCAGGAACAGTTGGAACCGGAGTATATAAGTTATGCCAGAGTATGAAAGAAGATGTTGTTAGTAAAACGGGAGCAGAACTTGTAATTAAGAAGGTTCTTGTGAGAAATCTTGCTAAAGACAGAGATCCAATAGACAGACAATTACTTACAGACAACTGGAAAGATATCATAGAAGATAAAGAAATAGAGATTGTCATAGAACTTATGGGTGGTATTGAACCAGCAAGACAATATATACTGGAGGCTCTTAATGCTGGAAAGCAGGTCGTAACAGCTAATAAGGATCTTCTTGCGGAGTGCGGAGAGGAAATTATGGGAACAGCAGACAGAATGCATGCTGATCTTCAGTTTGAAGCGGCAGTTGCAGGTGCTATACCTATAATAAGACCATTAAAGCAGAGCATGGCAGGTAACAATATCACAGAGATTATTGGTATTGTTAACGGAACAACTAATTATATCCTTACCAAGATGACAGAGTCAGGAATGAATTACAAGGATGCTCTTGCCAAGGCTACAGAACTAGGTTATGCAGAAGCAGATCCAACAGCAGATGTTGAAGGATATGATGCAGGACGAAAGATGGCTATTATGTCATCAATTGCATTTAATTCAAGGGTAACATTTAACCAGGTATATACAGAGGGTATCACTAAGATTACTGCAGAAGATATCAAATATGCCAAGGAATTCGGCTATGTTATCAAGCTTCTCGGTCTTGCAAGAAATACAGAAGATGGAATTGAAGTTAAGGTTCACCCTATGCTTATAGATGAGAATCATCCGCTTGCTACAGTAAGAGATTCATTTAATGCAGTATTTGTTCGTGGAGATGCTAGTGATGATACTATGTTTATGGGAAGAGGTGCAGGACAGATGCCAACAGCTTCTGCTGTTATGGGAGATATAATTGATGTCTGCCGTAATATTGTTCATGGCTCATGTGGCAAGATTGGCTGCTCATGTTATAAAAAGCTTAATGTTAAGGATATATCTGAAACTAAGAGCAAATTCTTCTTAAGAATAGAAGCATTAGACAAACAGGGAGTTCTTGCAAATATTGCAAGTGTACTTGGAAATAATGATGTAAGTATTGCACAGGTAGTCCAGAAGAGCCGTAAGGATGGAGTGGCAGAACTTGTTATTATCACAGATGACGTTGCAGAAAAGAATTTTAATGATGCAATGACAGTTTTTGACGGACTTTCAGTGGTTAAAGAAATTGCAGGTGTGATAAGAGTATATTAACTGCATATTAAATGTGTGAATAGGTGAGGAATATATGGCTAAGAAATATTATGCTGTGCGAGTAGGAAAAGTTCCCGGGATATACCAGACATGGGATGAGTGTAAGAAGAATGTACATGGTTTTCCGGCAGCTGAGTATAAGAGCTTTACATCCATGGAAGAGGCGAAGGCCTATATGGGGCAGGAGGCTGTACAGGAAATTAATGGAAAAAACGGGAATGGCAATATGGAAGATGTAATGCCTGATGATGATTATGCATTTGTCGATGGATCTTTTAATATTGCAACCGGAGTATATGGATACGGCGGTTTTCTTATGCATGATGGCGTAAGATACGAACTGTCAGGTAATGGCAGCGACAAAGAGATGGCATCTATGCGTAATGTTGCGGGAGAGATTCTTGGAAGCATGGCTGCAATACAAAAGGCAACAGAATTAGGGCTTAAAGATGTTTCTGTATTCTACGATTATGCAGGTATCAAGGCATGGGCAGCAGGAGAATGGAAGAGAAACAAAAAAGGAACTATAGAATATTATAATTATATCCAGTCGGTAAAAGAAAAGATTACCATTAGATTTGTGAAGGTCAGAGGCCATTCAGGAGTTGAAGGTAATGAAGAGGCTGACAGGTTGGCAAAGAGAGCAGTAGGGTTGTGTTAGGTAAGACTTCCGGACAAACTAAGCTGCATAATAATAAGCATTGAGCAATGTAATTGGTTTATGTGTCCGTTACGCCGCCAACGCACATCCGTGTGCGTGGCAGCTCACGCGTCCGTCCATGGACGCGTGTACACTAGACTATATACATGCTCAATGCTTTTATTATGCGCATAGTTTGTAGTTAGTCTGTACCTGACACAACCTACTGCTATATGTGTGTGGGCTGTAAGAGCACAGGGGTGTATATGGCAGTCCTGACACCCACACAGCTTGTAAAAATATTGTTGACAAATCCTCTTATGAGTAATAACATATAAACATACCAAACAAGTATGATATAGAAAATGATAGATATTATATGGGAGGATATGGTGATGAGAAATATTTTGTTTTTTGGAGATTCTAATACTTACGGATATAAGCCTGATAAGTCAGGAAGATATGATTTTGATGTGAGATGGACAGGAAGAATATCTAAAATACTTGGAAGTGAATATAATGTTATTGAAGAAGGATTGTGCGGAAGAACAACGATATTTCCAGATGCTGTAAGAGATGCGAGAAAAGGCATTGACCTTATCGGGGTGGTTGTAGAATCGCATAAACCTGTAGATGTTGTATCTATCATGCTTGGAACGAATGACTGCAAGACGGAATTTCATGCTGATGCTGCAGCAATAGCAAAGGGGATGGAAGCAGTTGCAAGAAAGGCTAAAGAGACAGCCGGAGAACAGGCAAAGATTGTAATAGTTTCTCCGATACTCCTTGGGAAAGGTGTTGGTGATGACGGATTTGATCCTGAATTTAATGAAAGTTCGGAGAATGTTTCAAAGCAGCTAGCAAGGGAATATAAGAAGGTGGCAAAAGAGAACGGATTTTATTATTTTGATGCAGCCAGTGTTGCTGTGCCAAGCGAGATTGACAGACAGCATCTTGATGAAGAAGGACATAGAATATTTGCAGAAAAATATAGTGATTTTTTGTTGACAGAAGTTTTATAGGTGTTATAATGACATTGAACATATGAATGAATGTTCATATGAAAGAGTTTCGATTAATCAATGAATCTATTTTATTTAAAGGAGATTATTATGAAGAAGACTTATAAGATTGATGTTGATTGTGCTAACTGCGCTAATAAGATGGAAGATGCTGCTAAGAATACAGCAGGAGTTAAGGACGCTACTGTTAATTTCATGGCACTTAAGATGATTGTTGAGTTTGAGGACGGACAGGATCCTAAGGCTGTTATGCAGGATGTACTTAAGAACTGTAAGAAAGTAGAAGATGATTGCGAGATATATCTGTAATCTAAAGCTGTGAGATTATTCCGGCAGATTGGAGTAGAATATGAATAAAAAGCAGAAAAAGATGCTTATAAGAATCATTATTGCTGCTGTTCTTATGATTGGCTTCAAGATTTTAAGCGCATTTGTTGATATTCCTACAGTTATTCTTTTTATAATGTACATGGTTCCATATGTTGTTATTGGATATGACATTTTAAGAAAAGCGGTTAAGGGAATTCTTAACAAGCAGGTATTTGATGAGAATTTTCTTATGGCAGTTGCAACTGTCGGTGCGATTATAATTGCACTTGTGGATGATGGCGATTTTACTGAAGCTATTGCGGTTATGCTCTTTTACCAGATTGGTGAGCTGTTCCAGAATATTGCAGTTGGAAAGAGCCGTAAGAACATAAGCGAGCTTATGGATATCAGACCTGATTATGCTAACATTGAGGTAGATGGTAAGCTTGAGCAGGTGGATCCTGATGAGGTCGAGGTTGGCACAATTATTGTTGTTCAGCCAGGAGAGAAAGTTCCTATTGATGGTATTATTGAAGAGGGTAGTACAACACTTAATACAAGCGCACTTACAGGTGAAAGCCTTCCTAGACAGGCAAAGGCTGGTGATGAGGTAATAAGCGGTTGTATTAATATGTCAGGTGTGCTTAAGATCCGCACAACTAAGGAATTTGGCGAGTCTACAGTATCCAAGATACTTGATCTTGTTGAGAACGCAAGTTCCAAGAAGTCACGTTCAGAGAATTTCATTAGTAAATTTGCCAAGATATATACACCAGCAGTCTGTTATGGTGCACTGGCACTTGCTATAATCCCACCGCTTGTAAGCATGATATTCCTTGGAATATCTCCTCAGTGGGGAGTGTGGATATACAGAGCACTTACATTTTTAGTAATAAGCTGCCCTTGTGCACTTGTCATCAGTATTCCGCTTAGTTTTTTTGCCGGAATCGGTGGCGCTAGTAATCAGGGCATTCTTGTAAAGGGTTCAAGTTATCTTGAAGCTCTTGCAGAGACTGATGTAGTTGTATTTGATAAGACAGGAACTATGACACAGGGAGTATTTGAGGTCAGTGGTGTATACAATAATACTATTGACCAGGACGAACTTATTAAATATGCTGCATTTGCGGAAAGCTATTCAACACATCCTATAAGCAAGAGTCTGCAGAAGGCCTATGGAAGTGAGATTGACAAGACACTGGTTACTGATGTCGAGGAAGTCAGCGGCGAAGGTGTTAAAGCTAATGTGTCAGGACATGAAGTGGCAGCAGGTAACAGAAAGCTTATGAGAAGACTTGGTATTGAATATGCAGAATGTAACGAGGTCGGAACTCAGGTTCATGTGGCAGTTGACGGAGTATATTCAGGACTTATACTTATATCAGACCTGTTAAAGCCTCATGCAAAGCAGGCTATAGAAGAACTTAAGAAAGCAGGAGTTCATAAGACAGTAATGCTTACGGGTGACGCTAAGAATGTAGCAGATGCTGTCGCAAAGGAACTTGATATAGATGCTGTATTCAGTGAATTACTTCCAGCAGATAAGGTTTCCAAGGTTGAAGAATTACTAGCCCAGAAGAAATCGAAAGAAAAGCTTGCATTTGTGGGTGATGGTATTAATGATGCCCCTGTACTTTCAAGAGCAGATATTGGAATAGCAATGGGCGCATTAGGAAGTGATGCTGCTATAGAAGCTGCTGATATAGTATTAATGGACGATGATCCGTTAAAGATATCTAAGGCAATAAAGATATCAAGAAAATGCTTGAGAATTGTTTACGAGAACATTTATTTTGCAATAGGTGTAAAGCTTATATGCTTAGTGCTTGGTGCATTAGGTATAGCCAACATGTGGGTAGCAATATTCGCAGATGTAGGAGTAATGGTAATAGCTGTAATCAACGCAATAAGAGCATTGTTTGTAAAGAACTTATAAAGAAAGAGGTAATATAATGGCAGATTGTGAATGCTGTGAGTCAGTAGAAGTACACGAGGAATTATTAAAGATAGTGAATGAAACAATGCCAGATGAGAACGAATTATACGACCTTGCTGAATTATTCAAGGTATTCGGTGATTCAACAAGAATAAGAATATTGTATGTATTATTTGAGGCAGAAGTGTGCGTATGTGACTTAGCGCAGGCTCTCAATATGACACAGTCAGCAATATCTCATCAGCTAAGGATATTAAAGCAGAATAAGTTAGTAAAGAACAGAAGAGAAGGTAAATCAATATTCTATTCACTTGCAGACGATCATGTACGAAGCATAATTGCGCAGGGAAGAGAACATATTGAGGAAGATTTGTAAGTCTTGATATGATTGAAGCTTCAGAAAGTTATTGATTGTCCGACTTGCTGCATGGATAACGCATGATATTAGTTACGAAAGCTGCAAAACCTGCTAAATATATTAAAATGTAATATTAGTAGGCAAAATGTGACAGTCAGGATACAAAATTATAATGAGAAGTCCCCGGAGAAATCAGTGAAGAAATGATTTCTCCGGGGCTTTTTTGCACTCATCGGAAATATGTATCAGACATGATCTTTACACTAGGTGTACAGAAAATATTACAACTGTCTTGTCACATGTAAACATTCGTGGTATACTCTAACGCAATGTATGTAAAACACAAGTCAAGCATATGTAAACAACAACGATTGGAGAAGTAATATGTCAGTAACAAGCGATATTTTAAAATTAAAAAAAGAAAAAAATGCAGTTATTCTTGCACATTATTATGTAGATGAGGATGTTCAGGAAGTGGCAGATTATGTTGGAGATTCATTTTATCTTAGTAAAGTAGCTACGAAGGTAGATCAGGATATTATAGTGTTCGCAGGTGTTGAATTCATGGGAGAGAGTGCCAAGATTCTTAATCCGGAAAAGAAAGTCCTTATGCCAGAGCCGGGAGCTGACTGCCCGATGGCACATATGGCAACAAAGGAAGAGATTCTTAAGATGAGAGAGCAGTATGACGACCTGGCTGTAGTCTGTTACATTAATTCAACAGCAGAATTAAAGACATATTCAGACGTATGTGTAACATCATCCAATGCAGTAAAGATAGTAAAGAATCTTCCTAATAAGAATATATTCTTTATTCCTGACCAGAATCTTGGAAGATTCGTTGCTAAGCAGGTTCCAGAGAAAAATGTGATTCTTAATAAAGGCTTCTGCCCAAGACATGTTGCAATAACAGAGGATATGGTTATTGAGACTAAGAAGAAGTATCCACAGGCAAAGCTTGCAGCACATCCAGAATGTACAGAGGAAGTGCTTAAATATGCTGATTACATAGGAAGTACATCAGGAATTATCGATTATGTAGTAGATACAGATAATGAAGAATTTATAATAGCAACAGTAGATGGTGTATTTGGAGAGATAAGAAAGAAAGCTCCGGGAAAGAAACTGTACACATTAAAGCCAGATCAGGTATGCGTCAACATGAAGATGGTAACTCTGGATAAAGTACTTGATGTGCTTGAGCAGGAAAACAACGAAGTATTTGTTGATGAAGAAGTTGCACAGAAAGCAATGAAGCCGCTTACAAGAATGTTGGAACTTGCTAAGTAAGACAGATATCTGATATGGAGCAGAAAGAATGGAGGTATCCCATGAATAAAACAATTAAAACAGATGTGCTGATAGCCGGATGTGGTTGTTCAGGCCTTTATATGGCAATGAATCTGCCTGCTGATAAGAACATACTTATGATAACCAAGTCTGATTGTGAGAGCAGTGATTCATTTCTCGCACAGGGCGGTATGTGCATGTTAAAATGTGAAGAAGATTATGACAGTTATTTTGAAGATACAATGAAGGCCGGTCATTATGAAAATGATAAGAAGTCCGTTGAAATAATGATCCGTTCATCAGCAGAGGTTGTAAAAGATCTTGTTGCATGTGGTGCAAGATTTGCAAGAGAAGCTGATGGAAGTCTTGCATATACAAGAGAAGGAGCACACTCATCTAACAGAATAATATTTCACAAAGATGTAACAGGCAAAGAGATAACAAGCCATCTGTTAGAGAAGGTGAGAACACTTCCTAATGTGACGATTATGGAATACACAAGACTGCTTGATATAATAAGCAGGGATAACAGATGTCTTGGCGCAGTTATAAGAACTGAAGATGGAAAACTTGTGAAGGTAGAGACTTCAGATGTTGTGCTTGCCACAGGTGGAATTGGAGGGCTATACAGACATTCAACTAATTTCAGACATCTTACAGGTGATGCAATAGCCATTGCAATAAAACATGGTGTAGAATTAAAAGATATCAATTATGTCCAGATTCACCCAACAACATTTTACTCTGATAAAGAGGAGGACAGAAGCTTTCTTATATCTGAATCAGTAAGAGGCGAGGGCGCAAAGCTTTATGATAAGAATGGTAACAGATTTGTTAATGAGCTGCTTCCAAGAGACCTGCTTACAGAAGAGATTAGAAAGCAGATGGCAAAGGATAATACAGATTTTGTATGGGAAGACTTAAGGACAATTCCAGAAGAGGAATTAAAGACGCATTTTCCTAATATAGTGCAGCATTGTCTTGATAAGGGATATGATCCATTTAAGGAATGTATTCCGGTTGTTCCTGCACAGCATTATTTCATGGGAGGAATCAAGGTAGACCATGAGAGCAGAACAACAATGGATAATCTGTATGCGGTAGGAGAGACTGCGTGCAACGGGGTTCATGGAAGAAACAGGCTTGCAAGCAATTCGCTTCTTGAAAGCCTTGTATTTGCCAAGAGGGCAGCACTTGATATAACTGAAAATGCAGTGACAGAACCGACACAGGAAGAACTTGCGTACTTTAATACATTTGATGCAGAAAAATATGCAGATGAGTCAAAAATTGACGGAGAATATGCAGAATTAGTCAATAAAAAGATTGAAGAGGCAGATAAAGCCTATGAAGAGAGCCAGAAAAAGAATTATGCATAATATTAATATAGAAATGGAGAAATG
This sequence comes from uncultured Lachnospira sp., assembly GCA_934343805.1. GTDB lineage: Bacteria > Bacillota > Clostridia > Lachnospirales > Lachnospiraceae > Lachnospira. Next base: position 89,754 of record CAKRIN010000009.1, on the reverse strand, counting down.
ATATGTTTGATAAAGTTACTTTAAAGTTAAATGTAGACCCACTTATTCTTGGAGCGCTTAAAGAGGACATTACAAGTGAAGATGTTTCGACTAACAGTGTTATGCCAGAACCAAAGCTTGGTGAGGTAGAACTTATATGCAAGCAGGATGGAATAATATGTGGTCTGCAGGTGTTTGCAAGGACATTTGAACTGCTTGATGAAGATACTGAGATTACATTTTATGCAAAAGACGGGGATGAGGTTAAAAAAGGACAGAAAATGGCAGTCGTAAGAGGAGATATCAGAGTGCTTCTGTGTGGAGAGAGAACAGCACTTAATTATCTTCAGAGAATGAGTGGAATTGCAACATATACTAATGGAGTTGCGAAACTGCTTACAGGAACTAAGACAAAGCTTCTTGATACAAGAAAGACATCGCCTAACAATCGTATATTTGAAAAATATGCAGTAAGAATTGGTGGCGGTAACAATCACAGATATAATCTTACGGACGGAGTACTTCTTAAAGATAATCATATAGGAGCAGCAGGAGGAGTACGTCAGGCAGTCACAATGGCAAAGGAATATGCACCATTTGTAAGAAAGATAGAGGTGGAAGTTGAGAATCTTGCAATGGTAAGGGAAGCTGTAGAAGCCGGAGCAGACATAATTATGCTTGATAATATGAGCCATGAAGATATGAAAGAAGCCATGGAAATAATCAACGGAAAGGCATTAGTCGAAGTATCGGGTAATGTAACCAAAGAAAATATTGCCAAACTGACAGATCTTGGTGTAGACTTTGTATCAAGTGGTGCATTAACACATTCAGCGCCAATAATGGATATTTCATTAAAGAATCTTCATCCTGTAGAAGAATAGAAAAGGATATCTGCAGAGACTGCATTAATAGAGGAGAGGTAGTCATGAATGGTGATGAAAGAAGAAAACAGATAATTGATATATTAAAACATTCGTCAAGTCCTGTTCCAGGAACACAATTGGCACAGATATTAGATGTCAGCAGACAGGTGATAGTTCAGGACATTGCACTGATCAGGGCTAAAGATATAGACATATTTTCTACTAATCGTGGCTATGTAATCAATGATAAGAAGGAATATAGCCGTATATTTAAGGTGATTCATGAAGATGATGAGGTGGAGACAGAACTTGGAGCAATAGTAGATATGGGAGGCTGGATAAGGGATGTTTTCGTATATCATAAAGTATATGGTGTTATAAGAGCTGACATGAACATACATTCAAGGCGGGATATTAAGAAGTACCTTGAAGAGATAGCAAGCGGTAAGAGTAGTTTGTTGAAAAATGTAACATCAGGATATCATTATCATACGATAGTTGCGGATGACGAGCAGACTCTGGACATTATTCAAGAGGAACTTGGAAGGCTTGGATTCCTTGCAAAATTAAAAGAGTATGAACCTGTTGACTTTTGGAATAAATAATGATATCTTAGTCAAGACGGAATAATAATTAATAACGGAAAAGGCGCAGGCTGTATTTTGCAGCTTGTGCCTTTTCTTTTATTTTTTTAGTCTTTTCTCTTGAAAAAAATGTCGAACAATGATACTATTTGTCTGTGTGTTTAGAATGACTTCAAAATAAGTTGTTTACACATTGAACGGGAGGGGAAAATTAATATGCATGTATCATTGGTCAAGAGTGCAAGGATATTTGAACTTGTGCTTCCACAAACTATTAATGGAGTATATTGGGTAACAGATGTTGATGCAGCAGGTGCATCAAGAAAGTTACTGTCTATAGAAGCATCAGAAGGAGGATGGCTCCTTAAGAATACACAACTCGCTTCAGTAAAATCACACAATGATGATATAGTATACCTTAATCCAGACTCGTTTTATAATGTGCAGATTAAAGGAGAAAATGATAAAGTACTTCTTTTTGTTGAAGAAACAACAAAGGACAGAGAAGAATACTATAAGTATGTAACACTAGGAAAGGCATCAGTTACAATTGGACGTGAGAATTGTGATATAACATACAATAATGCGTACACATCTGCACAGCATGCGGTTCTTGAATTTGATGGAAAGAACTGGACAATATGCGATAATCAGAGTACTAATGGAACTTATGTTAATGGATACAGAGCAGATAAACAGATGCTCAGACCAGGAGATGTTATATTTATTCTTGGCTTGAAGATAATAGCAGGTAATGGTTTTGTAGCTGTTAATAATCCTGATGGAAATGTGAAAGTGAACACATCAATACTTGTTCCATATATTAAGCAGGAATCACAGGAAAAAGGAGAACTGGTTGTTCCTGTTAAGAAATATTTTTACAGATCTCCAAGATTTAAAAGAGACTTATCTAATATCAAAATATCTATTGATTCTCCACCGCAATCGCAGGTAAAAGAAGATGTTCCAATGGCAATGGTTCTGGGACCTTCTGTAACTATGGGATTGGGTTCTGTTTCAATGGCTGTGTTTACAATAATTAATACAGTAAGTTCGGGCAGATCAATAATGACAGCTATACCAACAATAGCTATGTCATTCTTTATGCTGCTTGGAATGATTTTATGGCCTATTCTTACGAGAAAACTTAATGATAAGAAAATTCTCAATGAAGAACGTATGCGTCAGGAAAAGTACAGAGAATATCTGAGCAGTATTAATGACGACATAGTAAAAGAATGTGCAAAGCAGTCAGAAATCCTTAATGAAAATGGCATATCACTTGAAGAGTGCGAAAACAGAATAATGAGTGGCAGTCCTAAGCTCTGGGAAAGAATGATATCACATGATGACTTTCTTAAGCTTAAGGTTGGTATGGGAAACCTGAAAGCTGACATTGATATAGATTACCAGAAAAAGAAGTTTACCTTGACAGAGGATAATCTTTGGGATGACATGCTTGCGTTAGCAGCTGCTCCAATAGTACTTAGAAATGTGCCAGTAACAGTTTCACTTAAAGATAATAACATAGTGGGTCTGGTCGGGGATAACAGTCAGGAAATTCAGCAATATACCAAAGACTGCATTATCCAGCTTTCTGCATTACATAGTTATGATGAACTCAAAATAGTCTATGTAGGGGATGAACAGGCAGATACAGACTGGGAGTTTCTTAAGTGGCTTCCACATTGCTGGGATAACGAAAGAAAGAAAAGATATGTATTAGAATCAGTTAATGACTTTAAAGAAATAATTGCAACATTAGATAAAGAATATGATGAGAGAAATGCAATTGTAAATAATACAAGCAAGGCTCCGGAATTCTCTCCATATTACCTTATTATTATGAATTCCACTAAAACAGCTAACAAATGTGAGCTTATCAATAAAATATTGAATTCAGACCATAATGCTGGATTTAGTCTGTTATATATAAGCAGCAAGATCAGCGAACTTCCTAAAGAAACATCAATGGTTGTGGAACTTAATAATGGTAAGGCAAGATTATATAACAAAAATGATCTTTCTGGAGAAATAATAGAATTCCAGAAGAATGAGAGTGTAAGAAATCAATATGACATACTTGCAAAGAAGATGCTCAATACAACACTTGATCTTTCTAAGAACTTATATACACTGCCTGATATGCTTGATTTTCTGAGCATGTTTAATGTTGGAAAAATAGAACATCTTAATCCATTTGAAAGATGGAAAAATAATGATCCTACATTAAGCCTTCAGGCTCCGGTAGGTGTTAATACAACTGGAGATCTTTTCATGCTGGATCTTCATGAGAAATTTCAGGGACCACATGGACTTGTAGCTGGAATGACAGGATCAGGAAAAAGTGAGTTTATTATAACATATATATTATCAATGGCTGTTAATTACCATCCGGATGAGGTCGCATTTATCCTTATTGATTATAAGGGTGGCGGACTTGCAGGTGCGTTTGAGGATGCAGAAAAAGGAATCAAATTACCACATCTTGCCGGTACAATAACTAACCTGGATGGTGCAGCAGTCAAGCGCTCGCTTATATCAATACAGAGTGAGCTCAGGAGAAGACAGGCTGTATTTAATGAAGCAAGAAAGGTATCTAACGAGGGAACGATAGATATATACAAGTATCAGAAATTATACAGGCAGGGAATTGTGAAAGAGCCGGTACCACATCTGTTTATAATATCAGATGAATTTGCTGAATTAAAAACACAGCAGCCAGAATTCATGGAACAGCTTACAAGTGCAGCCAGAATAGGACGAAGTCTGGGAGTACATCTTATTCTGGCAACACAGAAACCTAATGGAGTGGTGGATGACCAGATATGGAGTAATTCGCGTTTCAGAGTATGCCTTAAGGTTCAGGATAAAGCAGATAGTAACGACATGATTAAACGCCCGGATGCAGCAGAAATATCTAATACGGGACGTTTTTATCTGCAGGTCGGATTCAATGAATATTTTGATATGGGACAGTCAGCATGGTGTGGAGCACCTTATTTGCCTACGGATATAGTTAAAGATACAGTGGATGATAATGTAGAGATAATAGATAGAATAGGACATGTATTATCGTCAAGTCCGGCAAAGAAAGTGCAGAAGCCAAAATCAACATCAAAACAGATAGTTGCGATTGTTAAGTATCTGTCTGATATTGCAGAAAAAGAATCAATAAGTGTAAGACCATTGTGGATGAAGGAAATTCCTAAGTTCATAAAGGTTGATGATATAAGAAATAAATACAACGTAACATATTCTGATGAATATGTCCTTGAACCATTAATTGGCGAACTGGACGATCCGTTCAACCAGAGACAGCTTGCAGTAAGAATACCATTATCATCAGAAGGCAATGCAGCGGTATATGCATCTTCGGGCGGAGGAAAAACATCATTTATAACAACAATGATGTATGATTTACTGCTCCATCATACAGCCAGAACACTTAATGCATACATTATAGATTGCGGAGCAGAGACATTAAAAATGTTTGAAAAGGCGCCACAGGTCGGTGATGTAATATTATCAGGCGATACAGAGCGTGTCATTAATTTGTTTAAGATGATAAAGAAAGAGATATCATTCAGAAAGAAGTTGTTCTCAGAATATGGTGGAGATTATGAGAGTTATTGCAAGAGAAGCAGCGAGAGTCTGCCTAACATATTAGTTGTTATACATAATTATTCTGGTTTTGCTGAGAATTACGAAGCACTTGAAGATACAGTTGGATATTGTACGAGAGAGTGCACCAAATACGGAATATATTTCGTCATTACAGCTTCTGCAACTAATGCAATTAAGTTCAGAATCTTACAGAATATTAAACAGATATATCCATTACAGCTTAATGATCAGATGGATTATGTAACACTCCTTGGAACAACACATGGAACATATCCATCATCGGCTAAAGGAAGAGGCTTAATAAAGAAAGATGAAGTATATGAATTCCAGACAGCATTTGTAGACAAAGAAGATGTAATTCAGGACAGAATTATGGATATGTGTATCAGGCTTAAGGAGGAGAATAAAGAGCATGCTGCCAGAAAAATACCAATAATGCCAGCAAAGGTTGATGCAGAATTTCTTGCTGATACAGAATTTACGTTGGCAAAGGTTCCTGTTGGTATAGACAAGAGCAGTCTTGAAATAGTAAGGCATGACTTCCAGAACAGATGTCTTTCATTAATACTTGGACAGGTATATGAAGATGTAATCTGTACAGCACAGGCATTAGCAGAGATTATCAGCATGAACAAAGAGGCAGATGTATGTGTCATTGATACAAATGATAATTATGAAGATGACCAGAACAGACAATACACATATATTAATTCGGATTATGAAAAAACTGTAGTTGAAATGTTTAATCTGCTTGTAACAAGAAATAATGAATATAAGAAAACAAGAGATAATAGTTCATACAGACATAAAGTATACATCATTAATTCAATAGCAGATCTGATGGAAAAGCTTACACCTGATGGGAAAGAGAAACTCTCATTACTGCTTGAAAAAACTGAGAAAGAGTACAATGTCCATTACATAATAAGTGAACCGCTTACTAATATATCAAAGATAAGCATGACACCATGGTATAAGAAGCATTTTATTATTACAGATGGTATATGGCTTGGAAATGGATTTACCGATCAGTATACATTAAAGCTTAACAGAACTCCGACAGAATTATATAAGGGCATTGAGGAATGGCAGAGTCTTGATGTGGCGAAAGGTAATTACAGTCTTATGAAAGCAATCCAGTCAGTAACTAAGGTAGTAGAAGATGAAACAATATAAAACTATAGGAGCAGACTATGGAAGATAAAGTATTAGTGGACATATATGTTCCGGCTTCAGGAAAACAATATGATGTAAGAATTCCGTTAATGAGTTCAATTGGAGATGTAATCAAAACGATAGCAAGGATGATTACAGATATGTCAGATGGAACATTTACGGCATCAGATGACACAATCCTGTGTTTCAGAGATACAGGAACTATCTTAAATATTAACATATCAGTCTATTCTGCTGGAATAACCAACGGAACGAAGCTGATGTTAATATAGATTAAACTAAAGAAAGGAGAAATATCATGGCATTAGGTATGATCAAAGTAAGCTTTGATAGACTTAGAAATACATCAAAGAATGTATCTTCAAAGGCTTCAGATTATGAATCAAGTTATAAGCAGCTGTATAACAAAATTGATGAGTTAAAGAGCGCATGGGATGGAGCAGACAACAAAGTTTACACAGAAAGAATTGAAGGCTTCAGAAATGATTTTGAGTATATGAAGTCATTAATGGATGAGTATGCTTCATATTTATCTGCTACAGCAGCAAAGTATGAGGATACACAGAATGAAATTGCAGCAAATGCTAAGAGTCTTAGAATTGACAGATAGGAGGGAAAGAAAAAATGGCAGATATTAATATTACATTTGCCGAGGTGCGAACAAAAGCCTCAGAAATAAGGGGATTAAATGCCGACCTTACTACTAAGTTAGCTGAAATTCAGTCAGAGATCAAAAAACTTGAAGCTGATTGGACATCAGACGCTTCAGTAGAGATCAGATCTAAAATCACTAATCTGCAGACTCGTTTTGACGAGTATCAGCAGATTATAGAGGAATATGCAAAGTTCCTAGATGATACAGCTAATAAGTATGAATCAACAGAGAGTACATTAACTAATAATCTTGGCGCATTTGAATAAAAAGCGGTGAGATAGTTATTGGCCATGAACCGGTGAAAGCCGGTTTATGGCGTGATTATAAATTAAGAAAATAACAGCCTCACAGCAGGTTGTTCATATAGAAACAGGATGACAGATGGAGGGAATAGTATGGCAGTAGGAAAAATAGTTGTAACACCAGAAAGACTTGAAGCGGTGTCAACAAAGGTTAATGGATTAGCAGATGAGTATAAGAGTGATTATGAAAAATTATACAAGGAAATTGAAAAGCTTACCAAATTCAAACAGTGGGAAGGAATTGATAATAAGGCATTTTTGGATCAGGTAAAGGCTTTCGAGGATGATTTGACATATATGTATAATCTCATGAAACAGTATGCGACTTATCTAAAAAAAACAGCCGCTGCTTACAGAGGAGTACAGACAACAGTAAAAGGTGAGGCAAAACAGAGACTGAAAACAGATGCCACATATTAATCATAAAGTTAATCATAAAGAGAAATAAAAGGATGAGGTAGGAAGATGAAGAAATTAATTGAATTATGGGCAGAGAAAAAAGCGTTATGCATAGGAGTAATAGCGGGAGTTGTGATAGTAATAGCCGGGGGAGTAACGACCGCAGTAATCATAGGAAGTAATCACGCGGGAAAAGAGACAGCGGTAGCAAGTGAAGAGACAAGCGGTCATAGTAAAGAAACAGATAAGAATAAAAAGAATAACCAGACAACCCAGTCAGTAACGGAGATATCAACAGAAGTAACAGAAAGTGCCACAGAAGAAGTGACAGACGAGAGTAAGGAAGATAACACAGAAGAGAAAGAAAATGTAAAAGAAGTAGCAGCAGATAATGACAATACAGGAACAGATAAGTCAGACAACGTGCAATCAGAGAATACAGACAGTAATAATGCATCAGGTAATGAATCATCAGATAATGGGGGAAACAGTAATAGCAACAATGGCAATAACAGTACACCAGAACCAGTAAAACCAGCAGAACCAGTAAAGCCAGAAGAACCAGTAACACAGGCACCTGTGGTAATTCATGGAAAAGATGGAGTGATATTGGATGAGCTAATTGCACATACAAATAGTGGTGATTATGTATTGCCTAAAACAACGCAAGAAATACCCAATAGTGACAATACAACTACAGTACCATCATTATCTTCATATAATTGTGACTCATCAGCGTTTATGGATGGAATAAAATTTAATGTTTCTACAGTTAATGACGTAGTGCAGTTATATGGAAACTTTTATCAAGAATTTGAAGAAGGCGGGAAATTATGTAGAGTGTATAAATATGGAAATTATAGCTTAAATGAAAATGAAATTGTGTACATTGTTTATGTGTTTAATCCTAATGAAATTTTAAATATGATAGTTGTGGGAAGTTATAATTATCTTTTTGTTAAATAAAAGAATGAATTTAATATAGATGTTGATGGTATTTGTAATATGAAACCAGTATCTAGAAGAATGAGGCGTAAGATGAAAAAATTAATTGAATTAGGGGTAGAGAAAAAAGCACTATGCATAGGCGACAATATGAAAAATATACTAAGCAGGGTGGCAGCGGTAATATGCGTATTAATATTATTAGTAGTATCAATACCTGTATACAATATCTTTGTATATGCTGGAGAAGAAAGCATCACAGTTAAAGTTAAGGTGTTAGATCCTGAGGGAACTTCAATAATTCCATATAAAGATACAGAAGGGAATTTGACAGGAGGGGCTGATTTAACATTTGTCAGTGATACTAATGATACAATAATTACTGAAGTAAAATTTCAATATAATGATGAAGGTAAAACATACATTTTGCAGGCGAAGGTGTCCAAAACATCTTCTTTGTATATACAGGCTGAATATAATGGATTTAAAGGGAAAACTGTATATGAAAAAAATAATAATGAATATACTGTAGGGATAGAAGCTGAGAAACTTACATTAAATGATAATGAGAACTATAAAGATGGAGTATATACAGCAGACTACAATAAAGATAATAGCAGGGTTACACCGCTAGGGGTAAGCAACAATAAAGCCGAAGTATATTATGAGATTGACAATGCACAGGATAATACATGCGGAGCAACTGTGAATTCAGGAGTTATAAAATATACAAAAGTAGGAGATGCTACAATTATAGTTAAAACAGATGATCCGTTTTATGAGGAAACGAGATACACGTTACATATAAGGAATGTACTTACAAGTAAAGAAAAGTATGAGCAAGAATGGGACGGAGATAGTCAGAATAAAAAATATAATGAGGTTAACCTTGATGAATTAGTTAATAAAGGATATTCAGATGAAGAAATCAAATATACTATAGATAGTACAGATGGCTTCTCATTGAATAAGAATGTCCTTTCATGGTCACGGGCAGATATACAGACAACAGTAAATGCAGAAACAGAAAGCGGTGGAAAAACACAATTTGATTTTAGTGTGAACCGAAAACAGTTGAAATTAACTGTCAGTTATGAATCTGACAAAACGGATGAAAAAGTAAATGTCAAATCAGGTGATACGATTAATTTATCTTATGGAGATTATTATAATAATACATTAAAGTTTACATATGAATATGAGCCAGATGATAAACAGAAAGTAAAAGTTAGCAGTGATAATGAAAATGTGCTGAAAGTTGATGATGGAGTAGTGACCATAAAAGGAGTGGGAACAGCAAATCTAAAGTTTACAATAGATAATGCTAACTATGAGATCGAATCAGACATGAATTGTACGATTAATGTATTGCCGGTAAAAGCTGAAGCTATAATCTCATATAATGGAGAAACAATTAATAATACAACGAATACATGTGAAATATCTGAAGAAAAGATTAAATCAGACAACACAATAGATAAATGCTGGGATATCAGATATGAAGGTTTATTGAAGGATTCAGATGAGAATAATCTTAAGCCACAATATACATGTTCTGATAGTACACTCACGATTAATAGAGACACTGGCAACATATCTGATACAGATGAAATTGAAAGAAATAAAGAATACACAATTAAAGTGTCATGGGATAATGGCATATATTCAGTAGCAGAAACATCATTTATATTTAAGATCAAGGGTGAAAATAAATCTGAAGATCCTGATATAAAATATTCAAAGCTTGAAGTAAAGGATCCATCTAATCCAACAGAGGAGGAAGCTAAATCTCCTTTTGATGAATACATAAGTAGGGATGGAAAAAAATGGACAACAAGAGATAGTCTGTATATATATAGTGATAAATATAAATTTTCAAAGTTATTATGGGAGGAGGGTAAAGAAACATTACAGATTAATTATTTGAAAGAGTGTAAGAGTGATAAAGAGCATCTAGTATATATTATTTCAAAGGAAAATATAAAGCAAAAGCATCGAGTCTACTTCGGAGTAGACCTGGAAGCTCCAACGATAACCAATGTAAGCTTCGGAGGGAATATAAAAGTTAATGCTGACAATAAGTTTGCAACAGCATATGGAGACTGGTCAGTAACAGTAGAGTGTGCTGATAACTTTTATGATGGAGTAGAACTATATAATGAGGGCGTTAAGGTTGATAGTGTGACTGCAACAGAAAAAAGTTCTAATGGCAATAGCCATACAGTAATGCTCTCAATCCCTAAGGATGCCGTGACTTCATCAGGCAATCTTGAAATCAGGGTGTATGAGAAGTCTGGAAGATATACAGAGTATGTAATTGGCGACTTCGTACAGGAGGCTGCTGATGGAAGTAACACTGATATAAGTAATATTGAATTTAATACATCCGGTGTTAATACATATTCTAAAGGAAATATCATATATGCAGACAAGGATGTTGATTTCAACTGTACAGTTAAGAATGACGTGTCAGGAATCAGTTCGGTTGTTACAAAGATTAACGGAACTGAGATTAAAGATGACAAATGCAGCAGGGAATTTTTGATTGATGAAGATAATCCATCAAGAATGAAAGAAGCATTTACAATTAATTGGAATACAGCAGCCTACAGTGCATCAGGAAAATGTGAGATTGAAGTAGCCGTGACAGATAATTCCGGCTATACGAAGAAGGTTACAAGAACAATATATATTGATAATAAAGCACCTGAGGCAGCATCTGTATCAATATCTGCGGCAAATAATAAAGGTGTCAACAATGAATCAGGTAATTTTTATTCTGACAGTATTACAGTCACAATAGGCGTTACTGATGAAGGATCAGGGGCAGCCAAGGCAGTATTATATGTAGGAGATTCAAAATTATCTGATGCAGATGTGAAGTCAGGAAAAGCTACATTCACTATTCCAGTGGGAACAGAAGGAAATGTATCGTTTAATCTTATAGATAATGTCGGCAATACTAATGAAAATGTTAAGCTTAGTGATATTAATAAGGCACAATCTGTATATAAGAGCAGTTATATAGTAACAGAACAGAATGTTTCAGTGGTTGATATAAGTGCAACAAGACCTGCAGATAATGATGAGTGGTATAACGCAGGAATAACATGCAATGTTGCGGTTACAGAGACAGGGGTATCATCCGGTATACGATCTGTTGAGGTAACTGTTAATGGAAAGAGATATACAGGTGATGATAACATTGCGGGAATAATTAAAGAAAAGTTATATACAGTCAACATTGATGAAGCCATGATTGGTGAGCTTGTTAATCAGAACGGGGCATATACGATAAAAGTGGTAACAACAGATAATGCCGGTAATGAGGCTTCGTCTGAAAAAACATTTTATATTGATATGACAGCTCCGGTTGTATCGGAAATAACAGGTCCGGCTGAAGGAGCAGCATATTCATCAGATGTTGATATATCATTCACAGTGTCTGAAGCACCATTTAATGAAAGCGGCAATCATACAACAGTATCGGTTGAGAGAACACTGGATGGGGAAACTGCACACAATGATATAACATATGATTCGTCAGATAATACATTGGATAAGACATACAGATTTACTGAGGATGGAATATACACAGTCAGTGTAAGTTCAGTTGATAATGCAGGCAACATAAGTAATACAAGGACAACCAGCTTTACAATAGATAAGATTGCTCCGGTAATCAATGTAACAGGAGTGACATCTGATACATATTATTCTGATCCGGTTACTATGACACTTAATGTAACAGAATCTAATTATAGTGACAATTCAGTAAGTATAACAGCAACAAGAGATAATAGCGGAACAATAAGTAATGTACAGCTTGAAGAATTTACAGGAACGGAAAAGTCCTCAACAAGGGATTATGTATTTTCGGAAGATGGAACATACACAGTTGCAGTCAATGCAGTGGACAGGGCTGGTAATACAGCAGCAGAACAGATATATACATTCACAGTTGATAATACTGTACCAGAAGTAGTTATATCCGGAATACATGCCAAGAACAAGAATATTAATCCGGTAGTAGCTATAACAGATGAGTATTTTGATTCGTATTCAGTAAGATTATATAAAAGAGGAATAACACTTAATGGAAGAACGACTGCTACACCTACAGGATCAGTAGATGTAACTGACAGATTTGCACAGACTGTCTCAACATCGGATAAAGGGGTAACAGTAGCAATTGAGGAATTCGAGAGAAAGCAGGAAAATGATGGTGTCTATACGCTGGTAGTTGAGTCCGCTGATAAGGCAGGCAATACACATCCGGAGGCATATACATTCGTTGTGAACAGATTCGGCTCAGTGTATACATTTGATAATGCGTTAGATGATTACATAAGGAAAGCATATGTTAAAAGTATTGACAGGGATCTTGTTATAACAGAATACAATTCTGATGTTATTGAAGATAATTCTGCTTCAGTGCGAATCACAAGAGATGGATATCCAATAACAGATATTGAATATACTGCACCAGATACAGTGAATAAGGAAATGCTCAATGCAGATTCTGAATGGAACAGTTATAGTTATACGATCAAAGCATCTAATTTCGCACTGGACGGAGTATATGAGATAGTAGTTTCTTCAACAGATGGAGAGAATAATATATCAGAAAATATCAATTATGATGAGATGATGATTAAGTTCAGCGTAGACAGTACAGCACCAACACTGGTTTCTGTAACAGGACTTGATAAATCATCAATTAACAGTAATAAACAGACAGTAACTTATAACGTATTTGATGCTATAGGAATTGCAAAGGTAGTTGTGTATAACGGAAATGATGTAATAAGTGAAGTTGATGAATTAGATGATAATATTAATTATACAGGAACGTTTGAATTAGGAGAGGGAACATATAAGAATATAAGATTCCATATAGAAGATCTTGCTGGAAATGTAACAGACAGTGGTAATTCAGATAATCAGGGTAATGTTGCAGCATATAATTCAGATGTAACAATATCAACTAACTTTTTTGTACGTTTATTCAATAATAAGCCTTTGTTCTATGCAGTAACAGGCGGAGGAGTTGTAGTAGCAGGTGGAGCAGGAACATTTGCAATATTGTTAAGACGAAAGAAACTTCTTGCCAAAGCAGTACTGAAAGCAATGAAATAATGAATGTTTTGATTTAATAACTCGTAAAGGAAATAATATCAGGGAGAAAAATATGAAAAAACGGATTATGTCTATATTAATGATGATATGCATGATTACATCATTATTTACAGGCTGCAGTGGGAAAAAGAAAACAAGTGAAGAATTCCAGGTAACCAGAGGCGACTGGATTACAATGCTTGGAAAGGAATTTGGCTTAAATGAATATGACAGTGATGAACCATATTATGCTGATATAGATGCAGATAATGAGTTATTTGCGTATGTACAGACTGCATATGAATGGGGATTGCTGTCACAGGATACAGATGCATTTAACCCAGAGAAACCAGCGACAAAGGGATTCGTTGCAACAACGGCAGTGTTAGCATCAGAGCTTGATTATAGCCAATATGATGTAAATGGCAACGAAAATGAAAATATAATATTTGCAGCGGGTATCAGTAATATATTTTCTGGAATAACATATGAAAAGAAAGTACTTAATAGTCCGGTTACATATGATGAAGCATATAATGCTGCGGAAAACGCTTTAAAAGTATATCTCACAGATTCAGGAGAAAATACAAATGAGACTAAACTAAGTGATGGAGTTACGGATTACAGATCAGATCCAGCGTCAGTAGTATCACATGATGGAGATAATTATGTGATGTCAGCAGAAAAAGGCTCAGAGTTAAAGCCAGGAGATGTATTTATAACAAGCGGAGAAGGTGTGTATGCATCAGGAGTAGCAAGAAAAGTTGTATCAGTTACCAGAAATGAAGATGGTACATATTCCGTTGAAACAACAGAACCACAGATTGAGGAGATATACTCTGATATAGACATACATCAGGAAATGGAGATGGTGCCAGAGGCAATTGAATGTTATGAAGGTGTAACGCTTATCGATTCAGATGATAATTCGCAGACTTCCTATATTGATGATGGGCAGAATAAAGCAGGCTTTATAGAAAATCATGTTGAGGCTGATAATGAATTGACGAAAGAATCTTCAACAAACAAAAAATCACTTAAGTTTAAGGTGTCTTATGATTTTGGAACAGGAGCAAAGTCGTTTTCACAAATAGGAGAAGTAGATGGAGTAACTATAGATTGTGGTGTTAAAAAAAATGCGGATGGAACAACTAAGCTGTCTGGAGGTGTCAAAGATAACAAAAATGAGTATAGCCAGGAAGTAACAAAAGGAAATTCTGATAAAGAAGAAAAAAAGAAGGTAGAGAAGAATATTTTTGGAGAAAAAACCAAAGGTTATTATGAGGTTTTTGATAAATATAAGAATGGAAAAATTAAAAAAGATGATATAAAGACCGAAACGGATAAGTTGAGGAAGCTAAAACTCAAGACGGAATCTAATGATGATGAAAAATTAAAAAAGATGATATTTTCAAAATATAATCAAAGTAAAGGCAGTGCAAGTATAACAGGAACATTGTCGTTAGATGACATAAAGCTGATAAGCGATATTGATTGGCATGTTGTAGGTAATAAGAATATTAAGATGAATGTGTACTATGACAGGACGATATCAGTAAAAGTGAATGGTTCGTATACAGGAGAAGTTGGGGTGGCTTCAGTTCCATTTGTTTGTCCTTTTGGATTAGTGGTAGATATGAAAATATTATTTGTATATGGAGTAGATGGAACTATTGAAATAAAAGCGACAGTAGGGGATTCAATTACATTTCAAACGCAGGGGTTAAAAGTTAAAAAGACAGGATTTCAATCAATTAATAAGGGAATAGATTTTAATGTTGCTGGAACAATAACTATTGGTGGAAAATTAGACTTTGAATTTGCAATTTTAGGAGTTAGAGTGATTGATATTGGAGGAGAATTAGATTTTGTATTTAATATAGGTTATCAGATTGAATGGGATGTTGAACCAACAGTTGATGAGACAGCGCAACAATTTGTTATTGATAATATATGGCGCATGAAACTTAGTTATGGATTGAAAATGGAGTTGGTACTTTCGTATGGATATGGAAATAATATGGCAGCTAAGTTAGGAATAAAAGGAAAAAGAAAGGTTGGAGATGGATTAGAGCTTGTTCCTTCAAAAGAGATTGTGCTTAAAGAATGGGCACATAGTCAGGATAGAATTGATATAGAAGTTGAACAGCCATCGAGTACATCGGCAAGCGGTTCAATGGATCTTTCTGATTATTTTGTTAACATAGCTCTTGATGAGTCAAAAGTCTTATCAGTTACACAGATTCCGGATGGATACAGTGCATCTGATGTTGAATGGTCATCTTCGGATGAACAGATAGCAACAGTTAATTCATCAGGTACTGTTAATGCGAAAGCAGAGGGAACGTGTGTTGTTACTGCTAAAACAAAAGATGGAAAATACAAATCAGATTGTACTATATCAGTAACTAAAGATTATATATATAAAGGTGTATGGAATTAGAGGAGTAAAAAATGGATTTAACTGGAATAATATTTGCGGCTTTCTTTTTTGGAATAGGCGTGCTTTTTATGGGATTTTTATCTTTTTTGCCATATATTAAAGACAGAAGTGATGTGAGAAAGAAAAATTATAAAGTATATAAAGTTGTGAAAAAAGAGCAGGTTAAAGCACCAGATTATATGGAGATAAAGGGGCGAGAAGATACATATTATGGATATACCCTGGAAGATGAACAAGGACAGCAGGTTTATTTTGAAAGTATCTGGGATTTTTACAAAGAAGGTAAAGTATATAAGATGAAGAAGGATGGAAATGAGTATAGTACAGTAGGAAATATGGGAAATCCGGGAATTTTATCTTATTTAGCTATGTTTTATGGAGGGATGCTTGTTTTAATAGGAATTGTATTGATATTTAGAGAATCATGGAATATTCCTAATCAATTTATTGTGAAGGTATTTATGATATTAGCTTTAGTACCGGCATATGTAGGAACATCAGTGATGATTATTGATAATTACAAGACGTGTCAGAAAAAGAATCTTGTTATAGCAAAGGTTGATTCTTATAGATGGATGGATTATTATTCACAATCTTCAAATTCGGAAGAGGCAATAGAACATGTTTTGGTTTTATATATCTCTTACATGAAAGATGGTGTAATGCACACAGAACCGGTGCAGAAAGTTGCAGAGAATGGATTGATTAAAAGAAAATATCCTGTTGGCTCAGATATAAAAGTATATATCAATCCGGATGGAGATTATGCAGTACAGAATGGAACTAATAATAATATAATCCTTAAAAACAGAAGGTTTAGAGGTTATTTTGTGGGACTATTTTTTCTGCTATTCGCAATCATAATAACAATAGTGATTTTGAGAGTGACTATACATTGATAATTGAACAGATAGTTATTGCGTATATGGGGTGACTAGGGGAGAAGAAAATGGATTTAACTGGAATAATATTTATGGAATTAGCATTTGGAATAACTATAATTTTATGTGCTTTGCTATTATTTTCACCTTATATAAAAGATAAACATGATGTTAGAAAGAAAAATTATAAGGTGTACAAGGTTATAAGAAAATAACAGGTTAAAGCCCCAGAACATATGGATATTATGGGGCGAGAAGATACATATTATGGATATACCCTGGAAGATGAACAAGGACAGCAGGTTTATTTTGAAAGTATCTGGAACTTTTACAAAGAAGGCAATATATATAAGTTAAAAAAAGTTGGAAATGAATATGAAACTGTGGGCAGAATGGGACATCCAGGAGTATTGCCATATGTGGTGTTATTCATAGGAATTGTTGTTACAGGTTTGGGTGTAATTACACTTTTGAGAAAACATCTGAATATATCAGATGTTATATTGGTTAAAATATGCACTATGTCATGCGTGGCGTTCCCAGCATTTATTGCGGGATTAATGTCATTTATTGATAATTGCAAGACATGTCAGAAGAAAAATCTTGTTACAGCCAAGGTTGCATCCTATGAATGGAAAGATTATTATTCACAATCTTCAAATTCGGAAGAGGCAATAGAACATGTATTAGTGTTATATATTTCATATGTAAAAGACGGGAGAATGTATACAGAACCAGTGCAGAAAGTTGCAGAGAATGGACTTATTAAAAAGAAATATCCAGTTAATTCAGACATACAGGTATACATTAACCCAGATGGAGATTATGCAGTACAGAATGGAACTAATAATAATATAATTCTTAAAAATCGCAGATTTAGGGGATATCTGTTAGGAATATTTCTTATGACAGCAGCCATTGCAATTACATTAATAATATTATTTGTATACAAAGGCGTGTGAATTGGAGAGGAGAAGATGAAAAAATTACTTAAACTATGGACAGAGAAAAAAGCGTTATGCATAGGAGTAATAGCGGGAGCTGTGATCGTAATAGCCGGAGGAATAACAACCGTAGTAATAATAGGAAGTAATCACACAGGAAAAGAGACAGCGGTAGCAAGTGAAGAGACGAGCGGTCATAGTAAAGAAACAGATAAGAATAACCAGACAACCCAGACAACCCAGTCAGTAACGGAGATATCAACAGAAGTAACAGACGAGAGTAAGGAAGATAACACAGAAGAGAAAGAAAATGTAAAAGAAGTAGCGGCAGACAATGATGATACAGTAGAAGAAAAGCCAGACAACGTGCAATCAGAGAATACAGATAGTAATAATGCATCAGGCAATGAATCATCAGATAATGGGGGAAACAGTAATAGCAACAATGGTAATAACAGTACATCAGAACCAGTAAAACCATCAGAACCAGTACCTAAAATTTTAGGAGAAAATAGCAATGTCACAGAGGCTGGAAATGTAACAGACAGTGATAATTCAGATAATCAGGGTAATGTTGCAGCATATAATTCAGATGTAACAATATCAACTAACAATGAATGTTTTGATTTAATAACTCGTAAAGAGGAGATAAGATGGAGACAAATTACAATTCAATCAATCATGAAGTGCTAATGACCCAACAGATGCGTAGAAAAATCAATTGGTATTTAAGCAAAACAATTGCAATATACATTGGCATCGTATTTATATGCTTTATTATACCTGTCATAGTGGGATATGTCAGGAATGATATAAGAGAGGGAATAACTAGTGGACTGGGTTTAGCGTTGATTCTTTGTGCTGCTTTTTTTAGTAAGATAAAGATAAGGGGTAAGTGTAAACTTTATGAGGTTGTATGTGAGGGCAAGACCTTAAGTTATGATTACAGCACAGACATAGGGGATTCAGGTAGTCTGAATAGCAGACAGAAAGAGGTATATATGATTTCGTACCATCTGGATGGCGTACAGAAACATACTAACATGGATGAACGTATGTATAACAATGTTCAGGTAGGAGATTTGTTTTATGTTGTTGTATATCCTGGTTCACAGTTTAAATATGTATTAGAACATAATTTTTTTGATTGAGCAAGATAAACAAATATAAAGGTGTATGGAATTAGAGGAGGAGAAATGGATTTAACAGGAATAATTGCAGGTGCGTTTGTTTTTGGGATTTTTGTCATAGTAATGTCGATGATATCGATGATTCCATATATAAAAGATGTAAAAAGGCTAAAGAAAAAAGAATATGAAGAATATACAATAATAAAGAAAGAAGAAATAGAAGAACCAGACTCCATTGAAGCTTTGGGAATAGAGCAGGAATTCTACAGATATACACTGGTAGGGAGAAATGGATGTGCAGATACATTTGAAACGAATCAGAACTTTTATCAGGAAGGGGGGCTATATAGGTTTAAAAAGACTAATAATAGTTATAAATCAGTAGGATATACTAAGAGACCAGGTATATTGTCGTATATGGCATTTATTTATGGCGTGATTTTACTGCTTATTGGAGTGGGTCTTGTATTCAGGGAACAATTGAATATATCAGTTCAAGTAATGGTTAAAGCGTTTTTTATTGTGGGAGTGGTTTTTTCGGGTATATTTTTTGGAATGAGGTCACTGATTAATAATTTTAGAATATGCAGAAAAGAAAATCTTATAACAGCGAAGGTGGCAGATTATAGATGGAACCAGTATTTTACATCTAAAGGAGTAAAGATTGCACTTGTAATGTATGTTTCATATATTAATAATGGAAAGGTTGTTACATGGCCTGTACAAAAAGTAGTCGAGAATGGAAGAATACAGAGAAAATATCCTATAGGATCTGATGTTAGGGTTTATGTTAATCCTAGGTGGGATTATATGATACAAAACGGAAATAACAACAATATAATTTTAAAGAATAAAAAAATGAGAGGTTTTTGGACCGGAATAATGGTTGTTGCAGCTTGTATTTTCATTTTCATAATTTTAATTAATCCTAATACTATTATTTCATAATGCATAGATAATTGAACTGATAGTTATTGCAATTTAATAAGGAGTAGATTAATGAATGTAGATGCAACTAATGCTCAAAGAGAAAAGCTTAATAACTGTGCAGACAGGTTAGAGAATATAAGATGGCGGATTGGTCTGTATAGGGATGAAATAAACAAAGACTGGGATTCGGATGAAGTGGCAGATATTAATAATTGTATAGATGCAATTTCTGCAAGGATAAAGAAGGATATTGAATGTATCAGGAATGTTAATTCAGATATCTCTGATGCAATTGATGAATATCTTGAAGACGAAGAAGATGACGATGATATATCCCAGATGGAGGAGACAGATATACTATGAAAGTAGATATAAGCAATATAAAGCAGGATAATGATGCGCTGTATTATATCGTAAGGGATGTGACTGCTATTCAGGCAGATATAAGCGAAGCTTTGTGTCAACTGGAAGCAGATGTACTTAATGCAAAAGACATTGGATATAATTTATCTAAAACTAATAATAGTGTGATAAAGGCAGTGCAGGAATTAAGGGATTTATATGTATTTGTAGATGAGTCTATGGATAAATACACATCAATTGAAAAAGAACTCTCAAGAAAAGCTTCACAATTATAAGGAATAGGAATAAGAAGAGATGAAGGATAACAAGATACAAATAAAAACTAAAAAAGGATGTCAGAGTATTAATGTTAAATTATTGAAAGGACAGCAGGTTAATTTTAGGGAAGTGCAGATAATTAATCAGAGGGCGATACCCCAGCTTATGCCGGTTAATTATGATGATAGTGCTAAGATGATCTCATTTAATACTACAGGATGCTATTCTTTAAAGGAACGCTTTAAGGGCGTTATGAATAAAAGACAGTTTATAGATATGCTTCTTGAAATAATCGAACTTATGAAGAATCTTCAGGATAAGGTCATGTATCAGAAGAATTTGTTATTGGATTTTGATAAGATATATTATACGCCTAATCAGATGGACAAGCAGCTTCTCTTCTTATATATTCCAATTATGAATTATGACAATCATGTCAATATGAAAGATTATTTTATGAAAATGCCATACACAATAGTGTTTAATAATGGTGAAAGTCTTGATTATGTGAATGAATTCATAGCTTATTTTAATAATAATATTAATTTTTCGGTGTATGATTTTGAGATGTTTGTACATAGAATGGCAGGAAATGATGAGTCTTTAAAATCTGATGATAGCAAGAATCAGACTAATGTTGAGAAAACAGATAATAATATATGTCCTAATTGTGGATTTGTTAATGTGGCTGAGGCAATATATTGTCAATCTTGTGGATGCAGATTAGGAGAGACAGTGTCTAATGAGTATAATCCTATAAAGGCTGTATCTGAAAAGCTTTATGAAAGAAATAATGCTGCATTTGGATCTGAAAGAAAGCAGGAACAAAATCAGAAAGTTGGAATGACAGGTGGAACAACATTTCTGGGAGCCGTAACAGGGTCAGATGCAACGGTTATACTGACACCTCCAGAGCCAGAAAAGAAAGCGGTTCTTATAAGAAGAAAGAACAATGAGAAGATATTGCTGAATCTTCCAAAGTTCATAGTTGGTAAAGAGGTTTCTAAAGTTAATTATGCAATTATGAATAATAATACTGTAAGCAGGACGCATGCTTTTTTTGCGAATGATGGTAATGAATTCTGCATTGAGGATATGTCATCAACTAATGGCACATTTGTTAATGATGTAAGACTGGAAGCTGGTAAACCATATAAAATTACGGATGGTGATATTATAAGATTATCAGATGAAGAATTTATATTTGAATGTAAATGATGGAGGAAAAATATATGTTATTTAATATAATTGGTGCACAGATAGAATATGATTACTCATTTGAGTCAGCTTCTGCCTCATCAGGTGGTTCAGGGAGTTCTTTTTCAATGAGTACTATAGAAATAATTCTTTTGGCTGTTGTTGCTGTTATTGCGATTGCCGCATTAGTTATTTCTATACTTAACATGATTAAGTTAAAAAAGCAAAATGTATCAATCAATACTTTAGGAAAGAATGTTTCGATTGGAAATCATGACAGGGATGCTAATGCAGGAAGTAATACAGGTGTTGTGTTTTGCAAGAATTGTGGCAATCAGTATGGAATGGGATTAACAGTCTGCCCATATTGTGGCACGAAGAGGTAATAAAGGTATGAAGTATATTATAGGTGCGGGAACTAATGTAGGTATAAGCAAAGATACTAATCAGGACAGTGTGGTATGCCGTATAGCACAGACGGACAAAGGACAGATTGCATTAGCAGTACTATGTGATGGAATGGGAGGACTTGAAAAAGGAGAATTAGCAAGTGCTAATGTAGTCAGTGCATATTCGGAATGGTTTGAGAATATATTGCCAACTATGATTACAGATGATTTCAAACCATCGGATGTATATAGCTCATGGAATAATCTTATTCAATATCAGAACGACATTCTTTTTCAATATGGCAAGAATAATTATACACAATTGGGTACAACGTTGATTGCAGTGCTGATATATGGTGATAAGTATTATGCTGTCAATGTTGGAGATTCAAGAATGTATAGCATTTCCTCTTCATCAGTGGAACAGGTTACTATAGATCAGTCATTAGTGGCAAGGGAAGTGAAGCAGGGAAGGCTGACAGAAGAAGAGGCAGAACATGATCCAAGAAGGAATGTTCTGCTTCAGTGTATAGGTGCTACTACTAAGGTTGTTCCTGATTATTATGAGGGAACATTAAGGTCAGGAGAGGCATTGATGTTATGCTGTGATGGATTCAGGCATGAAATTACTAAGATGGATATGTTTAATGAATTAAGACCAGATGGATATGTTGATAAGGAACAGATACAGGAACACATTGAAAGACTTATCCAGCTTAACATACAAAGACACGAGAAAGATAATATTACAGCTTTAGTTATTAAAGCGGTTTAGGAGAAAGGCATGGCACAAAGAGGAGAGTTAATCGATAATAAGTATGAAGTTCTCATGGAAATTGGCAGAGGTGGAATGTCTGTTGTATATCTTGCAATGGATAAACACCTTAATAAACAGTGGGCAATTAAAGAGATTACTAAAATTGCTAATGATGCCAATAATGAAGTAGTGGTGCAGAGTCTTCTGGTAGAGGCTAATCTTATGAAGAGGCTTGATCATCCGGCATTGCCTCGAATAGTAGATATTATAGATAATTCGGATAAAATATATGTCGTTATGGATTATATAGAAGGGGAGTCTCTGGATAAGATTCTTCAGAAGAATGGTGCTCAGCCACAGGAACGTGTGATTGAGTGGGCAAAGCAGCTGTGTGATGCATTAGGATATCTTCATAAACAGAATCCGCCTATTATATATCGAGATATGAAACCGGCAAATGTTATGTTAAAGCCAGAGGGAAATCTTAAAGTAATTGATTTTGGTATAGCAAGGGAATATAAGCAGAAAAATCTTTCAGATACGATTAATCTTGGAACAAGAGGATATGCTGCACCGGAACAGTTTGGAGGAAGAGGTCAGACGGATGCAAGAACTGATATATATTGTCTGGGAGCAACATTATATCATCTTGTTACAGGACAGAATCCAGCAGAAGAACCATATGAGATGTATCCTATAAGAACATGGAATCCATCATTATCTGCCGGATTAGAGTATATTATTGAAAAATGTACGAAGTCTAATCCTGACGAGAGATATCAGAGTTGTGATGAACTTATGTATGCATTGGAACATTACAATGAAGTTGATGATGAATACAAAGGAAAGTTAAAAAGAAAGTTAAAAATATTTTCTGGCGTTGCAGCTGTAGCATTGGTATCACTTGCGGTTGGAATAACTTTTAATGCTTTAAAAGTGAATGAGAATGATAAAGATTATGATAAGAAAATATCCGTAAGTACAGCGACTTCATATGATGAAAAGATTGAAACATATAAGACTGCAATTAATTTATATCCATATAAGACTGATGCATACATAAAAATTCTTGATGCGTATGATGCCAATGGACAGTTTGGAGAGGCTGAAAGTATGGAATTTATGTCATTATATAATTCGGCTTTTAGTGGAAACAACAAAGGTAAATACGATGCTGATGGAACTGATTTTGCAGAGCTTAATTACAAGATTGGAACTATGTACCTTCTGTGGTATACGGCGTCAGATACGGAGGGAGACTCTTTAAGGGTAAGAGCGCTTAAGGCAGAACCCTTCTTCGCAAGTATAGTATCTAATGATCAGCTTGCAGGGAAGTTCAACAAATATGAGATTGCTAAAAGTTATTATGCATTATGTTCTTTTTACAAGAACTATGTAGTCAGTTCAAATAATGTTAAGGAACCTACATATGAGGAATACGAATCATTATTGATTACACTAAAAGAATGCATAGATAATCTTGATGAATATGATAGTTCAGATAAGGCATATATTAAGCTTACTGTATATCAGTCTTTATTAAATCTTATGCAGGGTCAGTTAAAGAGTATGGCATCAATTGGAATTAATAAGAATGAGGTTACAGATGTTATGACAAATATATATGATAAAACCAATGAAATTGGCAACACAATAACACGTGATGTAACTATAAATATATTTAATAATATAGTTAATAACCGGGATACATATATGAAAAATGTTGATACAGTATATAAGAATGTGGAGGAGAGAAATTAATATGGCTGGAGTATATGGAATAATATCTATGATAGGATTCATATTAGCTATAGTATTTTTTGTGGCTGCGGTTATTCTTTTTTTCATATTCAGAATAGACAGAGTAATAGGAAATCTAACTGGAATGAACGCCAGAAAAGCTATGAAAGAAAGACAGAAAAAAGCGCTTGAAAATGATAATCATAATAGCAATTCATTTTCATATGCGGACTTTGATGTTACAACAGACGAATTAGCAACGGATGAATTAACAACAGATGAATTATCATCAGAGACAAGCATACTGTCTTCAGATGCTATAATATCTAATGACAATGTAACTGAAATTTTACAGGAAAACAATAGAAATGTTACCAGAATATTTGATATAGTAGATGAAATAACATTAAAAAGTACGGATGAACGGATTTAAGTAAGAAATAGTGCTTTATGTGACCTTAATAAGGAGTAGATTAATGAATATTAAGATATATACACTGACTCACAAAGAATTTAATAAAACAGATGATGACATGTATGTTCCGCTTCAGGTGGGAACAGCCCTCAATTCTTCACTTGGATATCTTCGGGATGATACAGGGGATAATATATCTGCTCTTAATGGTTATTACAGCGAACTCACAGGATTATACTGGATATGGAAAAATGTGCATGATATTAATTATGTTGGGACATGCCATTACAGAAGATTTCTTATTGATGAGAACGAGCATATTATGAATGAAATGCAGTATGAGCAGATTTTTAAGGAGTACGATCTTGTGACAACCAAGAGAGTTGTTCTTAATAATTCGTATCATTATGGATTTGCTGCTAATCATAATGTAGCTGCACTTGACATGACAGGAGAAGTCATTAAGGAGTTATATCCTGAATATTATGATACATTTATACAACTTGTTAATAGTAATGAGACTTATTTTGGAAACATGGTAGTTACTTCTAAAGAGCTTTTTGATAAATATGCAGAATGGCTGTTTACGATATTCTTTGAGGTTCAGAAGCGCATTGATATGGAGACTGATAAGGATTCATATCACAGGCGTGTGTTTGGCTTTATATCTGAATTCTTATTGCTTGTGTGGGTAAGAGTGAACAATCTTAAGGTTAAGGAATGTAAGGTCGGAATGGTCGGCGAAAAAGCCGAAACAAGAGAGCTGAAAGCGGTTTTATCATCTTTTCTTGCAAGAGAGGATACAAAGGGTGCTATGCAGTACTTTATGGACTTTTACAACAAAAGACCTGATGTTCTCATGGAGGCGTCTGATGTAACTGGTGAACTGCATCTTATGTTACAGATAACAGCAGTTATGGACATGCAGATACAGCGTGAGGGCAGCAGCTTTTACAAAAGCAATCCTGATATCCGTAAATGGTTTGGTGTATTTTCAGATATCAACAGGAAAACACAGCTTGAATTAAAAGGACAACTTACAGAAGACTGGAAAGAAATGTATCGAGAAATGGGGATTCCGGAGGAAGCATTTGCGGTAGCACGGAAGGTGTATAGCAGCAAATTAAAAGATAAGTGATATATTTGAAAAGGCTATGTGGATAGTTTGTGTGGATAGTTTGTGTGGATAGTTTGTGTGGATAGTTTGTGTGAAAAGTTCTTGTGAATAAGATGCAGGGTACCATCAGTATTATCAGCAGTGTTAAGCATTGCTTCAATGGAAGAATTATAGATTAAAGGATCAGGGAAGGCGCACTAAAGCGTACTAAAAAGAGAAAAGAGATTGGATTAGTACGCCTTTTGCGCATGAAATTAAGAAGTGCGGAAGTGGTAAGAGCTGGGAAGGCACACTAAAGCGTACTAAAAAGAGAAAAGAGATTGGATTAGTACGTCTTTTGCGCATGAAATTAAGAAGTGCGGATGTGTCGAGAGTTGGAAAGGCGTACTAAAAAGAGAAAAGAGATTGGATAAGTACGCCTTTTGCATAGAAAATTAAGAGGTGCGGAAGTGTCGAGAGCTGGGAAGGCGTACTAAAAAGGGAAAATAGATTGGATAAGTACGCCTTTTGCGCAGGGAATTAAGAAGTGTAGTTGAGGCAAGAGCTGGAAAGGCGTACTAAAAAGGGAAAATAGATTGGATAAGTACGTCTTTTGCGCATGAAATTAAGAAGTGCGGATGAGTTGAGAGCTAGTAAGGCGTACGAAAAAGGAAAAATAGATTAGATAAGTATGTATTTGGCGCAAGGAATTGAGAGGTGAGGCTGAGTTGAGAGTTGGAAAGGCGTACTAAAAAGGGAAAATAGATTGGATAAGTACGCCTTTTGCGCGAAAATTAAGAAATGCGGAAGTGTCGAGAGCTGGGAAGACGTACTAAAAAGGGGAACGAGATTGGATTAGTATGCCTTTTGCGCATGAAATTAAGAAGTGCGGAAGTGGCAAGATCTAGGAAGGCGCACGAAGGCGTAAAAAAAGGAAAAAGAGATTGATTCAGTAAAAAATGGAATAAATATAACAAATGTTATTGACACCGGTAGACAGTTATATTATATTTTAAGGGTATTTTGGATATAAAAAGATATCACAAATACAGACCACATGATTACATGTTAAGCCTTGCGGACGGGCGGGTCGGTTGCCGAGTGTGACGAGGGCACACATTATTGATTGAGTTAGAAGCTCAAATTTTATAAGTTGATTTTTAAATTATCATGCGAGAGAGCATATCATCTTGTGAAACGGTCAATAAGAGCGGTAACAGTGACTTACTTGGATAAACTCTGAAAGGTCAGATTTTCTGTATTTGTCAATATACAGTAATCAAAAAGAAGATAGAATATGATTATACAGGCGTGATTGATTTAAAATTAATCACGCCTTTTTTGCGCGAGCAGCGATGAGAATAGAAGTGAAAAATTACAATCATGCTTGCATGAATTGGAATTTCTTCACGGATATTCGAGGAGCGCCGCGACAATGACAGAGCGAAGCTCTGGAATAAAGCTGGGAGCGCGAGCAGCGATGAGAATAGAAGTGCATGTAGTGATGGAAATAGAAGTACAGGCAGCGATGAGAACAGGGGGAGATTATGGACTTAAAAAGACAGGCGAGTGCGCCGCTTTACGAAGCAATTGAGAAATTCAGGAAGAAAAGAATTGTTCCGTTTGATGTTCCGGGACATAAGAGGGGAAGGGGCAATCCTGAGCTGGTAGATTTACTCGGAGAAAGATGTGTTGGAATTGATGTCAATTCGATGAAGCCGCTTGATAACCTGTGCCACCCTGTTTCTGTTATTAAGGAGGCAGAGGAGCTTACAGCAGAAGCATTTGGGGCTGAACACGCATTTTTTATGGTAGGAGGAACTACGCAGGCAGTGCAGAACATGGTGTTGTCTGTATGTAAGGCTGGAGATGAGATTATCGTTCCAAGAAATGTGCATAAAAGCGTAATTAATGCATTGATTCTGTGTGGTGCAATTCCTGTTTATCTTAATACGGAGATTAATGCAAAGCTTGGGATAGTGCTTGGAGTTACTGTGCAGCAGGTCGAAAAGACAATACAGGAGCACCCGAATGCGGTGGCTGTTTTAGTAAACAATCCTACATACTATGGAATATGTTCGGACATCAAGGGAATATGTGATATAGCACATGCATATGGACTTAAGGTACTTGCTGATGAGGCGCATGGAACACATCTGTATTTTGGTGATAACCTGCCTATGAATTCAATGAAGGCAGGAGCAGACCTTGCGGCAATATCAATGCATAAGTCAGGCGGTTCGCTTACACAGAGTTCAATACTGCTTACCAATAATGGCATGAACGCAGATTATGTACAGACAATTATTAATATTACGCAGACAACGAGCGCGTCATATCTTCTTATGACAAGCCTTGATATATCAAGAAGAAATCTTGCCCTGCGCGGCAGACAGTCATTTGCAAAGGTGAGCGAGTGGGCGCAGTATGCAAGAGATGAGATTAATATGGTAGGCGGTTACTATGCATATGGAAAAGAACTGATTAATGGTGGAACAGTCTATGATTATGATGTTACCAAGCTCTGCGTATATACTAGAGATATCGGTCTTGATGGAATTGAAGTGTATGACATCTTAAGAGATGAGTATGATATCCAGATAGAATTCGGTGATATTGGAAATATAATGGCGTACATATCAATCGGCGACAGAATACAGGATATAGAAAGACTTGTCGGAGCGCTGGCAGAAATCAGCCGTCTGTATTCAAGAGAAGAAAAACGCTTTGAAGTAGACAGACAAATGCTTCTTCCAAAGGTGCTTGCTTCACCACAGGAAGCCTTCTATGCCAATAAGGTAAGAGTTCCAATCCGTGAGGCAGCAGGACATATATCGGGAGAATTCGTAATGGCATATCCGCCGGGAATTCCAATACTTGCGCCGGGAGAAGAAATCACAGATGAAATAATTGACTATATTCAGTATTCAGTTGAGAAGGGCTGTTCAATGCAGGGAATGGAGGATTCAACATTGCAGACACTTAACGTATTGAGAATATAAATGTCTGATTTGTTTAATCGGTTAAATATAGAAGGGAGAAAGTTTCTATGGAATTTTGGTTTTCAGAACTTCATTCACCACATGTGAAGTTTGATATCAGGGTTGAAAAACAACTATTTTCTGGCGAGAGCGACTATCAGAGGATAGATGTGTTCCAGTCACCAGAGTTTGGAAAATTCCTGACACTTAACGGAAGTGTTATATTTTCAGAACAGGACTGCTTCATCTACAACGAGATGGTAGTGCATGTGCCAATGTCAGTCCACCCTGATGTTAAAAATGTATTGATAATCGGTGGTGGTGACGGAGGAGTATCGAAGGAACTGTTACAGTATGACAATATAGAAAATATTGACATAGTGGAACAGGACAACATGTTTGTTGATGTGTGCAGGGAGTATTTTCCTGAGACGGCAGCAGGATTAGAAGATGAGAGAGTACACATTTATAATTCAGATGCATTAAGGTTCCTGCGTTCTAAGCAGGATATGTATGACCTTATAATTAACGACGCAACAGATCCGTTTGGTGCGAGTGAGGGGTTGTTTACAAGAGAATTCTACGGAAACTGTTATAAGGCACTTAAAGAGGACGGAATACTTGTGTACCAGCATGGAAGTCCTTTCTATGATGAGGATGAGGATGCATGCAGAAGCATGCACAGGAAGGTGTTCCACACATTTCCAATAAGCCGCGTGTATCAGGCACATATACCAACAAGTCCGTCAGGATACTGGCTGTTTGGATTTGCGTCGAAGAAATATCATCCGCTTAAGGATTTCAAGCCGGCGGAGTGGAAACGAAGAAATATACATACAGAATATTATACAACTAATCTTCATACAGGCGCATTTATGCTGCCAAAGTATGTTGAAGAATTATTAGAACAGGAGGAAGAAAGATGAGCAGAGTATTAGTAATTGGTTGCGGAGGAGTTGCTTCAGTAGCAATTCACAAGATATGTCAGGTAAGCGAGGTATTTTCAGACCTGTGCATAGCGAGCAGAACAGTGAGCAAATGTGACAAATTAGCAGAAGAATTAAAGGACAAGACAAGCACTAACATCACAACAGCAAAGGTTGATGCTGACAACACAGATGAGGTTATCGCGCTTATTAATGAATTCAAACCGGATGTAGTTCTTAATGTGGCACTTCCATATCAGGATCTTACTATTATGGACGCCTGCCTTGCATGCAAAGTTCCTTATGTGGATACTGCTAATTATGAGTGTGAAGATACAGACAATCCTGAGTGGAGAAAGGTGTACGAGGAGAGATGCAAACGCCTCGGATTTACAGCATATTTTGACTATTCATGGCAGTGGGCTTACAGAGAAAAATATAAAGAAGCTGGAATCACAGCACTTTTAGGAACAGGATTTGATCCGGGTGTAACAAGCGTATTCACTGCTTATGCACAGAAGCATTATTTTGATGAGATACATACAATTGATATATTAGACTGCAATGGCGGTGATCACGGATATCCGTTTGCAACTAACTTTAACCCAGAAATTAATCTTCGTGAGGTATCAGCACCTGGATCATACTGGGAGGACGGACACTGGGTTGAGATACCACCTATGTCAATAAAGAGAGAGTATGATTTTAAAGGCGTTGGAATGAAAGACATGTACCTGCTTCATCATGAAGAGATCGAGGCACTTGCTGCTAATATTCCACATGTTAAGAGAATCCGTTTCTTCATGACATTTGGACAGAGTTATCTTACACATATGAAATGCCTTGAAAATGTTGGTATGTTAAGAACTGACCCGGTTGAATTCAACGGACAGGAAATTGTTCCAATCCAGTTCTTAAAGGCGCTTCTTCCAGATCCAGCTTCACTTGGTCCAAGAACAGTAGGTAAGACTAATATCGGCTGTATCTTCACAGGTATCAAGGATGGTAAGGAGAAGAAGATATATATTTACAATGTGTGTGACCATCAGGAATGTTACCGCGAGGTTGGCTCACAGGCTATTTCATATACAACAGGTGTACCTGCGATGATTGGTACAATGCTTGTTGCCAAGGGACTCTGGAACAAGCCGGGTGTATTCACAACAGATGAATTTGATCCTGATCCATACATGGAGGCACTTAATAAGTATGGTCTTCCATGGGTTGTCGATGAAAATCCTGTTTTGGTCGACTAATGAACAGAAACAATTGCAGCAGAAAGATTTGTTGAATTAAGAAGAGAGGTTAATTATGAGATTTGATGAGTTAAAGACACCGGCATATGTAATTGATGAGAAAATGCTTATCCATAATCTTGAGATACTTCATAAAGTGGAAGAGGACACGGGCTGCCATATACTGCTTGCGCAGAAAGCATTTTCAGCATATGCAGAATATCCGCTTATTGGAAAGTATATAAGTGGAACAACGGCGAGTGGAATATATGAAGCCAGACTTGGTGCTGAGTGCATGGGAAAAGAAAATCATGTATTTGCACCCGCATTTACTGATGAAGATATGGACGAGCTTGTAAATATATGTGACCATGTTGTCTTTAACTCAGTTTCGCAGTTAAAGAAACATAAAGTCAGATGTATTGAGGCAGGGGTAAGCTTTGGACTGCGCATTAATCCTGAGTTCTCAACACAGGGTGACCATGCAATATATGACCCATGCGCACCGGGCAGCAGACTCGGGGTTACACTTAAGAACCTGAAAGCTGCACTTAAGGAAGAACCTGATGTGTTATCAGGTATGGAAGGAATACATTTTCACACACTGTGCGAACAGAATTCAGATGACTTAGAGGCAACATTAAAGGTTGTTGAAGAGAAATTTGGCTTTCTTATGAAAGATATGAAGTGGGTTAATTTTGGCGGCGGACACCATATAACCCGTGAAGATTACGACATTAAAACTCTTGAAAAATGTATCACTCATGTGCAAAAGGAATATGATGTACAGGTGTATGTTGAACCGGGGGAGGCTGTTGCACTTAATGCAGGATATCTCGTAACGACAGTTCTTGATAAAGTTGAAAATGGAATAACAACGCTTATACTTGACGCCTCTGCAGCGTGCCATATGCCTGATGTACTGGAGATGCCATATACACCACCGCTTCGTGATGGATTGAAAATATCGGACATAGAAGATGAGTATGGAATTGATAAGGACATAGAGATTGATTTTGATATGGATGTAAAAGAAGGTATATGGAAACCGGCGAAGAAGGGAAGATACAGATACAGACTGTCATCTTATACATGCCTTGCAGGAGATATCATAGGTGATTATGAATTTGGCAGGGAGATCAATGTCGGGGACAGACTTGTATTTGAAGATATGGCTATATATTCGATGGTTAAGAACAATACATTTAACGGAATTCCACTGCCGGATATTGCAATTATGGATTGTGATGGGAAATGTAGGGTGTGGAAGCATTTTGGCTATGAAGATTTCAAAGGGAGATTATAGATATGGATTATATAAACAGCACTCCGGCAGCAGACGGATTCCGCATGCCTGCTGAATTTGAAAGACATCAGGGCTGCATTATGATATGGCCGGAAAGACCAGGATCGTGGATATATGGAGCAAAGGCGGCTAAGAAAGCATTTGCACAGATAGCGTCTGTAATCAGTGAGAGCGAGAAGGTGTACATGATTGTATCAGAGGGCGGAAAAGAAGAAGCAGCGAAGATGCTCCCAAAATCGGTCAGGCTTGTAGTCATGGATACGGATGATGCATGGGCAAGAGACACCGGACCGACATTTGTTGTGAGTGGAAATGTGGATACACCATATGAAGCAAGAGATTTACGGGGGATTAACTGGGAATTTAATGCGTGGGGCGGAACATATGACGGACTTTATGCGGACTGGGAAAAGGACAATCTTGTAGCCGGAAAGTTTATGTCTTATCTTGGTTGTCAGGGATATAATGCAGCACCATTTGTTCTGGAAGGCGGTTCAATTCATACAGATGGCGAAGGAACAATGCTTGTTACTGAAAGCTGCCTGTTGAGCAAGGGAAGAAATCCTGAGCTTACTAAGGCACAGATTGAGGATAAGTTAAAGCGGTACTGCAATGTGAGCAAAATAATCTGGCTTCCATGTGGAATATATAATGACGAGACTAACGAGCATGTGGATAATGTATGTGCATTTACAGCACCCGGTGAAGTTGTGCTTGCGTGGACGGATGATGAGAACGACCCGCAGTATGAGATGAGCAAGGCTTGCCTGTCTGTCCTTGAAAATGTAACTGACGCCAAAGGAAGACATTTTAAAGTAAGAAAAATGCTTATTCCTAAGAAGCCGGTGTGCATAACCGAGGAAGAACTGGCAGGCTTTGAATTTGAGGAAGGCGAGGACATGAGAGAGGCAGGAGAGCGTCTTGCAGCGTCTTATGTTAATTTCTATATTGCCAATGATTCAGTAATAGTGCCGCAGTTTCATGATGAGGCGGACAGCCTAGCAATAAATGTGCTTAAAGAGGCATTCCCAGACAGAAAGATAGTCGGGATATATGCGAGAGACATAATAGTTGGTGGAGGTAATATCCACTGTATTACACAACAGATACCGGAGGTAAAATAGTGTGAGAAATGTAAAATATGCAGGCATACAGATGCAGTGTTCGAAATCAGTAGAAGAGAATATTGCAAAGGCTGATAAGATGGTTCGTGAAGCGGCAGCTAATGGTGCACAGATAATACTGCTTCCTGAGCTTTTTGAAAGACAGTATTTCTGTCAGGAGAGAAATTATGATTATTACGCATTTGCAACACCTGTTGATGAGAATCCGGCGGTGAAGCATTTTCAGAAGGTGGCAGCCGAGCTACAGGTTGTGCTTCCAATAAGCTTTTATGAAAGAGATATAAATGTGTTCTATAATACAATTGCGGTTATCGACGCAGATGGAAGTGTTCTTGGAACATACAGAAAAACACATATTCCTGACGACCATTATTATCAGGAAAAGTTCTATTTCACACCAGGGGATACAGGTTTTAAGGTGTGGAACACAAAATATGCAAAGATAGGTGTGGGAATATGCTGGGACCAGTGGTTTCCTGAGACAGCCAGAGGAATGGCAGTACAGGGAGCAGAAATCCTTTTCTATCCTACTGCGATTGGCTCGGAACCTATCCTTGAGGTTGACAGCATGCCACACTGGAGAAGATGCATGCAGGGA
Organism: uncultured Lachnospira sp.; assembly: GCA_934343805.1. Lineage (GTDB taxonomy): Bacteria > Bacillota > Clostridia > Lachnospirales > Lachnospiraceae > Lachnospira. Next base: position 55,390 of record CAKRIN010000009.1, on the reverse strand, counting down.
CATTCAGCGTGCAATATAGTTCCTGTTGTAGCCGCCAATCGTATCGGGGAGGAGAAGGTTACACCATCGGAAGCCAACGGACATCAGGAGTCATCACTTGTATTCTATGGCTCTTCATTTGTAACTGATGCAACAGGCGAGATAGTGATGCAGGCTTCAAGAGACAAGGAAGAGATTGTATATGGAGAAACAGACATTGACGCTGATACAGACATGCGCATAAGCTGGGGACTGTTCCGTGACAGAAGACCAGAAATCTATAAAAGTATCAGATAAAATAAGCCAGTTAATCTTAATGGGGTGCCCTCAAAGTTAGATTAACTGGCTTTAGTATTATTAATATGGTGTTAGTTCTTATTAGCGATAGCAGCTTCTGCTCTTTCTAAGTCTTCTTTAGTGTACTTGGTTAATATCTGTTCTTTGGTTATACCGAATTCGAGCATGGAGATGATAGAGTTGACTTTTTCGGAATTGATACCTTCTTTCATTCCTTTGCTTTCACATTCAGCCTGAAATCGTTTCATTGCTTCACACATGTTGACAGTCCCTCCTCGTTCATTATCTGTACATAAATCCAAAAGCTTTGGAACTGATGTTATGCTGCATATCAGCTCCATTACATCAATATCTACATTACGGGATTCATATTCACGATATATTGATTCAAAATCATCATTATAAATGTTTCTTATAATATTAAACACATCTCTGACATCATCATTATAAAATGTGTATTTATCAGAATCAAGTATCTGGACAAGATTTAACTTATAATCAGAGAAGTAGGCTTTGATATTATCAGGTATGGAAACCATCATGTCGGAGAGGCATGATGGTCCATCCCATAATGAATCACCATAGTATAAAACAAGAGTGATAATAGGGTGAAAGCGGTCAGATTTGTCGATTCCAGACAGAAACTCTTCAGGAGAATTGAAAGTTATTATACTAGCATGTATAATTTCGTAGAGAGGGATTTTTACGTTTGCTTAAGGAAGGAGGAACTATGTCACATAAGAATCCAGTTACAATAGGCATGCTGGCGCATGTTGATGCGGGGAAAACTACGCTGTCAGAGGCGATACTATATAGTGCGGGAAGTATAAGAAAGCTTGGAAGAGTTGATAATCAGGATACATTTCTTGATACAGGGGATATGGAGAGAGCGAGAGGAATTACCATATTTTCTAAGCAGGCAGCCTATAATTATAACGGAAGTTCGTATACACTGCTTGACACACCGGGACATGTTGATTTCTCAGCGGAGACAGAGAGAACGCTGTGGGTGCTTGATGCAGCAGTTCTTGTTATAAGCGGAATGGACGGAGTGCAGGGGCATACTGAGACATTGTGGAGTCTGCTTAAAAGACTTGGAATTCCGGTATTTATATTTGTCAATAAGATGGACCAGCAGGGAACTGACAGGGCAAGAATCATGGAACAGCTAAAGAACAGGCTGTCAGAGTCATGCGTGGACTTTAATAATATAGATTATGAAGAAGTGGCAATGTGCCAAGAAGAGGCGCTTGAGCAGTTCCTTGAATCTGCAAATGTAGATGATGCCCTTATGAGCCGCATGATTATGGATAGAAAAATGTTTCCTGTATATTTCGGATCAGCACTCAGAATGAACGGAATTGAGGAGCTTATAAAAGGAATTGATACATATGTAAGCTGTCCTGATTATGGAGAAGACTTCTCAGCAAAGGTGTATAAGATAACAAGAGATGACAGAGGGGAAAGACTGACACATCTTAAGGTGTGCGGTGGTTCTCTAAAATCAAAAATGCTTATTGGTAATGAAAAGGTCAATCAGATAAGAGTCTATGCTGGGGATAAGTTTACAAGCATTAATGAAGCAGTTGCCGGAACAGTGTGTGCTGTGACAGGATTATCAGAAACTAAGGCAGGTCAGTTTATTGGAGCAGGCGGAGAGGATAATATACCTGTGCTTGAGCCGGTACTTAATTACAAGCTTAACCTTCCGGCAGGAGCAGATCCGGTGGCACTTCTTTCAAAGCTTCGTACACTTGAGGAGGAAGAACCTGAACTTCATGTTGAATGGGATGAGAATTTCAAAGAAATTCATGTGAGTGTAATGGGTCCGGTGCTTATCGAGGTACTTACTAATATTATCAAGACAAGATTTGGTGTAGATGTAACATTTGGAGAAGGAAGTATTGTATATAAAGAGACAATTAAGAATAAGGCATATGGAATCGGTCATTTCGAGCCGTTAAGACATTACGCAGAGGTTCATCTGCTGCTTGAACCGGGTGAGCCGGGAAGCGGCATGAGATACGAATGTCACTGTAGTGAGGATATACTTGATAAGAACTGGCAGAGGCTTGTGTATACACATTTGTGTGAAAAAATGCATAGAGGAGTGCTTACAGGTTCTGAACTGACGGATATGAAGATTACGCTTGTTGCAGGAAGGGCGCACCCGAAGCATACTGAAGGTGGAGATTTCAGGCAGGCAACCTACAGAGCTGTAAGGCAGGGACTTATGCAGGCAGAATCAGTACTATTAGAACCATTCTATGCATTTTCACTTGAGGTAAAGCGTGATTATGTCGGCAGGGCAATGACCGATTTTGAGAGAATGGGAGCAGCATTTAACATGCAGGAGGCTGATGGTGACAATGTCGTTATCACAGGCGAAGGCCCGGTTTCAGTGATTGGCAACTATCAGGCAGAGGTCAATGCCTACACAAAGGGAACAGGAAGGCTTGCACTTAAGATGGCAGGTTACAGACCATGCCATAATACAGAAGAGGTTATTGAAAAATTTGGCTATGAACCTGAACGTGATACAAGAAATCCGGTAGATTCAGTATTCTGTGCAGGCGGTTCAGGATATGTTGTGCCGTGGAATGAAGTAAGAGAACATGCACATGTCGAGATAGCCGTGACGGATTCTGGGGTTGCCGGAGGACAGTCTGACAGGGAGGTTAAGCTGACTGCAAAGCAGGCTTCAAGAACAGTGTCTGATGAGTGGATTGGAACAGACGAGGTAGACAGAATCTTGAATGAAACATATTTTTCTAACAGCAGAGGAGATAACGAGAGAAGAAAGTTATCGAAAAGAAAAGCTGACTCGGCAGTTGGAAGATATGTTACAGGCGGTAATGCCAATGTTAAAAACCCTCCGAAAGCGCCTGAATACAATCCGGCAAAGAAAAGCTTTCTTCTTGTTGACGGATATAATATAATACATGCGTTTAAGGAGCTTTCAGAACTTGCACAGATCAATCTTGACAGTGCAAGGGGCAGGCTGCTTGATATATTGTGCAATTATCAGGCGATGAAGGGTTGTGAACTGATTGCAGTATTTGACGCATACAGAGTTCCCGGACATGATGAGGAGTTTATTGATTTTCATAATATTCATGTTGTATTTACGAAGACAGCGGAAACTGCTGACCATTATATCGAAAAATTTGCACATGAGAATGGAAAGAAATATAATGTGACAGTGGCGACATCAGACGGAGTGGAGCAGGTTATTATAAGAGGGCAGGGATGTCTGCTTATATCTGCCAGGGAGTTTGAGAAAGAGATAGCTGCAATGGAGGAACATCTCCGTGAAAACTACCTTAATAAGACATATTAATCAGCTGAAAATGAGGTGATATACGATGAGTACATTATGGGTTGTTGGCGATTCAACATTAAGTTCTTTTAACGACAAATACTATTATCCAAGATATGGATATGGAACAAAGCTTAACTGTTATCTTAACAGTAAGGTGCAGGTTAATAATCTTGCACTTTCAGGAAGAAGCAGTTTAAGCTTTACTAAGGAAGAGAATTATAAGGAACTTCTTGCTGGCATGAAAGCAGGAGATTTTCTTATAATCGGATTCGGACATAATGATGAGAAAACAGAGGCAGGAAGATATACAAGCCCGATAGGCGGGAAGGATACAGAAGGCACATTTGCAGCATCATTATATGATAATTATATTAAGCCGGCACTTGATGTTTCATGTACACCGATACTGTGTACACCTATTGTCAGAAGGACAGCAACAGGAGAATGGACAAGACAGGAACTTCATATAACTGATGATGCAGCACAGTTTAAGGGTGGCGACTATCCACAGGCAGTGCGTGACCTTGCTAAGGAACTTGGACTTGTCTGTGTTGATATGACTGAAAAGACAAAGGCTTTATATGATGAATTAGGACCAGAAGAGACAATTTATCTTCACGCATGGCCATCTAATAAAGAAGTAAGTGTTGACAATACACACACTAATATATGGGGCGGCAGGGTTAATGCTTTTCTTGTTATGCAGGAGCTTGAAAAGGCTGGAATATCAGGACTTTCAGAGAATATAGTTAATATAAGGGCAGATGAACCACTTCCGGATAAGAACAGATATCTTGAGAAAAATGCTTCATACAAGCCGGTTGTATTCAGTGATGAGCTTGCTGACAGCAAGAACTTTAAAGATGCATATGGATTCAAAGGCACAGTATTCGGTGATGTTACTTCATTGCCATCAGAGTGTGATAATTATGTGCTTGAGGAGGTTCCGCAAGGATTGCACATTGCAGTTAAGAATGATGACGGTAAGATAGCTGCTGTTACAGACGGAATAGCAATGTACTATAAGAAAATTCCTGTAAATGTGAATTTTACCATTAAGGCGAAGATGACAATTAATGACTATTTCTATAATAATCAGGTGTCATTCGGACTTATGGTAAGAGACGACATGTATATTGATAAGAAAATGCCTGATGTACTTGGGGATTATGTGGCTGCAGCACCGCTTAACCTTACTTATAAAGAGCAGGCATGGAGCTGTTTTGCAAGAAAGAACAGTGAGCTTATGCAGGGAACAGTGACAGGAAAAGAACTTAAGCCTGGAGATACAGTTGAAGTCTGTATAAAGTCTAATCCGGATGGATATGCTGTAAAATTAGGCGATGGAGAGTTCCTGACAGGTGGATTTGATTTTAAACTGACAGCCATAGATCCAAAGCATGTATACGCAGGATTTTTTGTTGCAAGAAATGCAGATGTTACATTTACAGATATTGAATATACAGAAAATTAATTTGTTTATTTGGGATGGAGATTAAAGTGAGATTTCGTCCTCTTACAGCTGACAGTGTGCAGTCATCCGTGATTTATAGCGAACCGTGCTGGAGTTAAAGCCGCTGTCTGTAAAAGATCATGTGAGAAAATCGCGTTCAAGCGAAGCGCGTTGATTTTCTCACATGTAATAAACTATACAGATAGTGGCTTTTACTCCAGCTAGGTGCAGCTATTATGAGAGGATGGCTGCACACTGTCAGCTGTAAGAGGATGAAATCGTATTTTAAAATGGCATTTAAAATTAATTAAAATTTTATCAAAGACATATTCAATTTCACATGTGAAAATGTTACAATTACATCAGAAATATCGTGAAAAAATAGCGTTGACGCGGAAATGAGGCATATTATGAAACTAACATTTTTAGGCGCGGATCATGAGGTAACAGGAAGTTGTCATTTCTTACAGGCGGCAGGTCTTAACATTCTTGTAGACTGCGGTATGGAACAGGGCAATGATGTGTATGAGAATCAGGAACTGCCAGTTGCAGCATCAGATGTGGACTGTATATTGCTGACACATGCACATATTGACCATTCAGGTCTTATTCCTCTTATGTATGTTAATGGGTTCAGGGGACAGGTGTATTCAACATCAGCCACAGCACAGTTATGTGAGATAATGTTAAGAGACAGCGCACATATCCAGATGTTTGAAGCTGAATGGAGAAACCGAAAGGCTGCCAGATCAGGTGGAAAGCTTAAGGAATTTGTTCCATTGTATGATATGGATGCGGCAGTTAATGTATGTAAGCAATTCGTTGGCTGCGAGTATGATAAGGTATATGATATTGCTGAAGGAATTAAGATAAGATTTACGGATGTAGGACATCTGCTTGGCTCAGCAAGTATTGAAGTGTGGGCTACTGAGAAGACTGATAATGGAGATATAACTGAGAAGATAGTCTTTTCTGGTGATATAGGTAATATTAATAAACCTATAATTAAATCACCAAAGCATGTTACAGAGGCAGATTATGTAGTTATGGAGTCAACTTATGGCAACAGAAGACATGATGGAACACCTAATTATGTTGAAGATCTGACTGACATATTCAAAAGAACATTTGCAAGAGGAGGTAATGTAGTTATTCCCTCATTTGCCGTTGGAAGAACGCAGGAGCTTCTTTATATTATAAGAAAGATTAAGGAAGATAATCTTGTTGGCAGGGATTTTGATGTATATATGGATAGTCCGCTTGCAATTGAAGCAACTAATATATTTATTAAGAATGTTGACAGCTGCTTTGATGATGAGGCAGTTGAACTTGTAAGAAAGGGCATTAATCCGCTTACATTTCCGGGACTTAAGTATGCAACTACTGGTGATGAGTCTAAGCAGATTAACTTTGATCCTAATCCTAAGGTTATTATTTCTTCATCAGGTATGTGTGAAGCAGGAAGAATAAGACATCACCTCAAGCACAATTTATGGAGACCGGAAAGCACAATTGTATTTGTTGGATATCAGGCTGTTGGAACAACGGGTCGTATAATAGTTGATGGTGCACAAGAGATTAAACTTTTTGGTGAACCGATACAGATAAAGGCAGAGATAGTGCAGCTTAAGGGCTCAAGCGGTCATGCGGATAAGGATGGACTTCTTTGCTGGATTAATGCATTTGAAAAGAAACCTAAGAAAGTTTTTGTAGTACATGGTGAGGACAGCGTATGCGATGAGTTTACAGAGTGCCTTAAGGAAGAATATGGTTATGACGCAATGGCACCATATACCGGCGGAAGTTATGACTTAGTTGCAGACAGGGTTATTTCTGAAGGTATTAAGGATAAGAAATCAAGAAGAACTACAACAACGCAGCGTAATAAGACTGTATTTGACAGACTTGTTGCTGCCGGAAAACGTTTAATGACAGTCATTATGCATAATGATGGCGGTACTAACAAAGATCTGGCTAAGTTTACAGACCAGATTAATGCTTTATGTGATAAATGGGACAGGTAATTATGAAAAAGATGCTATTTGTTTTTAATCCTAATTCTGGTAAGGCTCAGATTAAGAATCAGCTGATGAAGATAATACAGGTATTTTCCAAGGTTGGATATGAGATTACAGTATATCCTACCAAGGCACCGCTTGATGGCTATCAGCACATTTTGGATAGCGAAGGCAGGTATGATGTTATAACATGCAGTGGTGGAGATGGTACTCTTAATGAGACAGTTGCAGCAATACTTAAGTATAAAGGCGACAAGCCGCCGATAGGATATATACCAAGCGGAACTACTAATGATTTTGCTGCCAGCCTTGGAATTCCACGGAATATGGTAAAAGCTGCTGTTAATATAGCTAAGGGCAGACTTTATCCATGCGATGTCGGCATGGTTAATGGAGAACGTTCATTTAATTATGTTGCAGCATTTGGAGCATTTACAAGAGTTTCTTATGGAACACCTCAGAATCTTAAGAATGTGCTTGGACATCAGGCGTATGTAATAGAGGCTGTTAAGAGCCTGTCTACGATTAAGCCACAGTATATGCGTGTGTTTTCGGATGAGATTAATATTGAAGGAAACTTTGTGTATGGAATGATCAGTAATACTGATTCGGTAGGAGGAATAAAGAATCTTACTGGTAATGATGTTGATTTGCAGGATGGTCTGTTTGAGGTAACTCTTATCAGGGAACTTAATAATCCTATTGCTGTACAGTCACTGGTTAATGCTTTTATAACTAAAGATCTTAGTAAATGTGACTGGGTATGTACATGGAAAACCAAAGCTGTGAGATTTGAATCTCCACAGCCTGTCTCATGGACACTAGATGGAGAGTTTGGTGGAGAACATACGAATATAGAATTTTCTGTCAGAGAAAAGGCTGTTGATTTTATTATAGGAGGAACACTGGATAATAATTAGATAAATGCGATTAATATTATAAAGTGATAAAACCTTATGATTTATTATATAAGGTTTTATCACTTTATTTTTTTATTTCTTTTATAATTTTACATCAAAAACAGACACAATTCAGACACAATTGTATAATACAGGAGCATTTTTTGAAATGAAAAGAAATGCATAAACATAATATTTAAACAAAAAAGACTGCAATAATAACACAATACATACACAAAATCATAAATAGACTGACAATAAAGCGCTGAATACGAAACATTCAAATAGTCAGACAATAGCAACAAAAAAAGATTTACAAGATGGCCTAAAAGGAGTATATTATGCCCAAGCAAAGCTTTAGAATATACGAAAGGATGATTAGACTTATGGAAAATGAAATCAAACAGCCTGGTCTTTACAGATCTGAACTTGAGCATGATGCCTGTGGTATCGGAGCTATTGTAAGTATTAACGGAATTAAGACACATCAGACAGTATCTGATGCTTTAAGCATTGTAGAAAATCTTGAGCATAGAGCTGGTAAAGATGCAGAAGGAAAGACTGGTGATGGTGTTGGTATCCTTCTTCAGATATCACACAAATTCTTTAAGAAAGCCGTAAAGCCATTAGGAATTGAGCTTGGAGATGAGCGCGATTATGGCGTTGGAATGTTTTTCTTCCCACAGGATGAACTGGCAAGAAACAGAGCCAAGAAGATGTTCGAAATCATTGTTGAGAAGGAAGGACTTGAGTTCTTAGGTTGGAGAGATGTTCCAACATTTCCTAATGTCCTTGGTAAAAAGGCAGTTGACTGTATGCCATATATTATGCAGGGATTTGTAAAAAGACCTGCCAATGCAGCTAAAGGAATAGAGTTCGACAGAAGACTTTATGTTGCAAGACGAGTATTTGAGCAGACAGCAGAGGATACAACTTACGTATGTTCATTATCAAGCAGAACGATTGTATACAAAGGTATGTTCCTTGTAGGACAGCTTCGTCAGTTCTTTGGCGATCTTGAGAATCAGGATTATGAGTCAGCTATTGCACTTGTTCATTCAAGATTCTCAACTAACACTAACCCAAGCTGGGAGAGAGCTCATCCTAACAGATTCATGGTACATAATGGTGAGATTAATACTATCAAGGGTAACGCCGACAGAATGCTGGCTAGAGAAGAAACAATGACTTCTCCATATCTTGAAGATGAAATGTCAAAGATTACTCCGGTTGTTAATACTAACGGTTCAGATTCAGCAATGTTAGACAACACACTTGAGTTCTTTGTTATGAATGGCATGCCGCTTCCACTTGCTGTTATGATTACAATTCCTGAGCCTTGGATTAACAATGGTGCAATGGCACAGGAGAAGAAGGACTTCTACCAGTATTATGCAACAATGATGGAGCCTTGGGATGGTCCGGCATCTATCGCATTTACAGATGGAGACTACTTTGGAGCAGTACTTGACCGTAATGGTCTGCGTCCATCAAGATATTATATCACTAATGATGGTTATCTTATTCTTTCTTCAGAGGTCGGCGCACTTCCAATAGATGAGAGCCGTATTAAGTTAAAGGACAGATTAAGACCAGGTAAGATGCTTCTTATTGATACTGTTAAGGGTGAACTTATTGAGGATGATAAGCTTAAGGAAGAATATGCAACTAAGAATCCTTATGGTGAATGGCTTGACAGCAATCTTATCCAGCTTAAGGATTTGAAGATTCCTAACAAGAAGGTACCAGTACACACTAAAGAAGAAAGAGCAAGACTTCAGAAAGCATTTGGTTATACATATGAGGACTTCAAGACTTCAATACTCCCAATGGCTCTTAATGGCACAGAGCAGACAGGTGCTATGGGTATTGATACTCCGCTTGCAGTACTTTCTAATAAGCATCAGCCACTGTTTAATTATTTCAAACAGTTGTTTGCACAGGTTACTAACCCTCCAATTGATTCTATAAGAGAGAAGGTTGTTACATCAACAACTGTTTATCTTGGAACAGAGGGAAATATTCTTGAAGAAAAGGCTGAGAACTGTAAACAGTTAAGAATTAATGATCCAATCCTTACTAATACAGACCTTCTTAAAATCAAGAATATGAATGTTGAAGGATTTAAGGTAGAGACAATTCCTATTATTTATTATAAGAATACTTCACTTGAAAAGGCTATTGATCATTTGTTTGTAGAGGTTGACAGAGCACACAGAGAAGGTGCCAATATCATCATTCTTTCAGACAGAGGTGTCGATGAGAATCACGTTGCTATTCCTTCATTACTTGCAGTTGCTGCATTACAGCAGTACCTTGTACAGACTAAGAAGAGAACGAGCATGGCTGTAATCTTGGAGAGTGGTGAGCCAAGAGATGTCCATCATTTTGCAACTCTTCTTGGATATGGTGCTTCTGCAATTAATCCATATCTTGCACAGGAGAGTATTCAGGAGCTTATCGACCTTAATATGCTCGACAAGGATTATTATGCAGCAGTTGATGATTACAATAAGGCAATTATCACAGGTATTGTTAAGATTGCTGCCAAGATGGGTATTTCAACAATCCAGTCATATCAGGGCGCTAAGATATTTGAGGCAATTGGTATCAACTCAGATGTTATAGATAAATACTTTAAGGGTACAGTTTCAAGAATTGAAGGTGTGTCATTAAAGGATATTCAGGAAGATGTTGAAACACTTCATTCTAAGGCATTTGATCCGCTTGGACTTTCTACAGATACTACTCTTGACAGCTCAGGCGCTCACAAGATGAGAAGCGGCAAGGAAGAACATCTGTATAACCCACAGACAATACATTTGTTACAGCTTGCTACAAGAACAGGAGATTACAAGACATTTAAGGAATATACAGCTCTTGTTAATAAAGAAGAGGGCGTAAAGAACTTAAGAGGTCTTATGAATATTAAGTTCCCTAAGAAGGGAATCAGCATTGATGAGGTTGAAAGCGTTGATTCTATCGTAAGAAGATTCAAGACTGGTGCCATGTCATATGGTTCTATTTCAAGAGAAGCGCATGAGACTATGGCTATTGCCATGAATATGCTTCACGGTAAGTCTAATTCAGGTGAAGGTGGAGAGGATATCGACAGATTAAAGGTTGGTCCTGATGGTCTTAACAGATGTTCAGCAATCAAGCAGGTTGCATCTGGTAGATTCGGTGTTACTTCAAGATACCTTGTAAGTGCCAAGGAGATTCAGATTAAGATGGCACAGGGCGCTAAGCCGGGTGAGGGTGGACATCTTCCAGGAAAGAAAGTATATCCTTGGATTGCAAAGACTCGTCTTTCAACTCCGGGTGTTGCTCTTATTTCACCACCACCACATCATGATATATATTCAATCGAGGATCTGGCACAGCTTATATATGACCTTAAGAATGCCAATAAGAATGCAAGAATATCAGTTAAGCTTGTTTCAGAAGCTGGTGTTGGTACGGTTGCATCTGGTGTTGCCAAGGCAGGTGCACAGGTAATCCTTATCTCTGGTTATGACGGAGGTACTGGTGCAGCTCCAAGAAGCTCTATACATAATGCCGGACTTCCTTGGGAGTTAGGTCTTGCAGAAGCACATCAGACACTTACAATGAACGGACTTCGTAACAAGGTTATTATTGAAACAGATGGTAAGTTAATGAGCGGCAGGGATGTTGCTATTGCAGCAATGCTTGGTGCAGAGGAATTCGGATTTGCAACAGCTCCACTTGTAACTATGGGCTGCGTAATGATGAGAGTATGTAATCTTGATACATGCCCTGTTGGTGTTGCAACACAGAATCCTGAGCTTCGTAAGAGATTCACAGGTAAGCCTGAATATGTTGTTAATTTCATGAGATTCATTGCACAGGAGCTTCGTGAAATAATGGCTGACTTAGGTATCAAGACACTTGATGAGCTTGTAGGAAGAACAGATCTGCTTGAGCAGAAGAATGTTGCCAAGAGTGGACGTTCAGCAGAGATTGATTTATCACAGATTCTTGATAATCCATACGTTAAGCAGACAAAGATACATTATGATAAGAAGAATGTATTTGATTTTGAGCTGGAAAAGACAGTTGATGAAAAGATATTACTTAAAAAGTTCGAGTCTGCCATGGAGACAGGAAGCAAGAGAAGTCTTGAAATCGATGTTGCCAATACAGACCGTACATTAGGAACGCTTCTTGGTGCTGAGATTACAAGAAGATTTGATGATAAGCTTGATGATGATACATATACAGTAAAATGTAATGGCGCAGGCGGACAGAGCTTTGGCGCATTTATTCCTAAGGGACTTACACTTGAGCTTGTCGGTGATAGTAACGATTACTTTGGTAAGGGCCTTTCAGGTGGAAAGCTTATTGTATATCCACCAACAGGAAGTACTTATAAGGAAGATGAGAATATAATCATCGGTAATGTTGCATTATATGGTGCTACAAGTGGTAAGGCGTTCATCAATGGTGTTGCCGGAGAAAGATTCTGTGTAAGAAATTCAGGTGCAACAGCAGTTGTTGAGGGAACTGGTGATCACGGCTGTGAATATATGACAGGTGGTACAGTAGTAGTATTAGGCAAGACTGGCAAGAACTTTGCTGCTGGTATGAGCGGTGGTATTGCTTATGTTCTTGATGAAGACACAAGTCTTTACAAGAGAGTTAATAAGCAGCTCGTTTCAATGGAAGCAGTTTCTAACAAATATGATGTCCTTGAGTTAAAGCAGCTTATAACAGAACATGTTGCTTATACTAATTCTAAGAAGGGCAAGGAAATACTTGATAACTTCGGAGAATATCTTCCTAAGTTCAAGAAAATCATGCCACATGATTATAAGAAGATGCTTAACATGATAGTACAGATGGAAGAAAAAGGACTTAGCAGCGAACAGGCTCAGATAGAAGCATTCTATGCGGCTACCAAGTAGGGTGCGCAAGATGTAGAAAAAGGACAGTGCAGGTTTACCTGCAGCTGTACTTGTTCTGTATCTTGCATAGGCGACGCAGTCGCGACTGACAAAAGCGAAGCTTTTGGAAGTGCACCCGTAGGGACAGTGCAAGTTTATAACATACATGAAAGGAGCTAACCATGGGAAAGCCAACAGGATTTTTAGACTATGAAAGAGTTGAAGCCACAGCGGTTTCACCTAAGGAAAGAATAAAGAATTTTAATGAATTTCATACACCTCTGTCAGAAGATGAGCAGAGGAAGCAGAGTTCACGCTGCATGGACTGTGGCGTGCCATTCTGCCAGTCTGGTATGACAATAAAGGGAATGACTAGCGGATGTCCTCTTAACAATCTTATTCCGGAATGGAATGATCTTCTTTACACAGGAAACTGGGAACAGGCATATCACAGGTTACATAAGACAAGTAACTTCCCTGAATTTACAAGCCGTGTGTGTCCTGCACTCTGTGAGAAGGCATGTACATGCGGACTTAATGGCAAGGCAGTATGTACTAAAGAAAATGAAATGGCAATCATTGAACATGCGTATGCCAAAGGTTATGCGAAAGCAAATCCTCCTAAGGTAAGAACTAAGAAAAGAATTGCTGTAGTAGGTTCAGGCCCTGCCGGACTTGCTGTAGCAGACCAGTTAAATCAGAGAGGACACAGTGTTACTGTATATGAAAGAGCTGACCGTATCGGTGGACTTTTAAGATATGGCATTCCTAATATGAAGCTTGAAAAGCATATTATTGACAGAAAGCTTGATATTATGAAGGAAGAAGGTATTGAGTTCGTAACTAATGCAAATGTTGGTGAGAACATTAAGGCTAAGAAGCTTATGGCAGATTATGATGCTGTAGTACTTTCATGCGGTGCTGCTAACCCAAGAGATATCAATGCTCCTGGAAGAGATGCCAATGGAATATATTTTGCAGTAGATTTCCTTACAGCGACTACAAAGAGCCTTCTGGATTCAGGACTTAAGGATGGCAAATACATTTCTGCAAAGGATAAAAATGTTATTGTTATCGGTGGTGGTGATACAGGTAATGACTGCGTCGGAACATGTATAAGACATGGCTGCAAATCTATAACACAGCTTGAAATGATGCCAAAAGCACCAGACGAGCGTGCAGAGAGCAATCCTTGGCCACAGTGGCCTTTAGTCTGCAAGACAGATTATGGTCAGGAAGAGGCAATTGCAGTATTCGGACATGATCCAAGAATATATACAACTACAGTTAAGGAATTCAAGAAGGATAAGAAGGGTAATCTTACAAGTGTTGTTACTGTAAAGCTTGAATCCAAGACTGATGAGAAGACAGGAAGAAGAATGATGGTTCCTGTAGAGGGAACAGAAGCAGAGCTTCCATGTGAACTTGTATTGATTGCTGCAGGATTTTTAGGTTCGCAGAAATATGTCACAGATGCATTTGGAGTTGAACTTACAGAAAGAACTAATGTAAAGACAGCAGCAGATGGATATGAAACAAGTGTACCGGGAGTATTTACAGCAGGAGATATGCATACAGGACAGTCACTGGTTGTCAAGGCTATAAGACAGGGAAGAGATTGTGCGAGAGCAGTTGATTATTTCCTTATGGGATATACTAATCTGTAATTGTTGAATAAGTATCAGAAGAGAACCTGTGAGAAGGGGATTATAACTCCTTTTTCACAGGTCCTTTTTAGTTGTTTTGAAAACGTTTTCGTAGTATTATATATTTAATTGGGATTATTCATTCAAAGTTGGGGGATTTCATGAATAATAGGAAAGATACAGAGAGATTTAACAGAAATATACTTGAACTTAATATGAGGCGGGCATTTACGTCAACTGTTGTATTGGCAGTAGTTTTACCGGTTATGTTTGCAACTGCCATGGTATGCAGGTGGGATAATGATACTCTTAGAAGTTTATTTGTGATTGGAACGGCTATTCTGGAGGCTGTCCAGTTTATTTTTATGACAGTTATAAGATTTCAGTGTGCAAGGGATGAGTTTGATACATACAGAACGATATATCTGGTGTATTATGCTGTTACAATCACATTTCTTATGTTTGGAGCGGGATGTGATATGGAGGCCTTTGGCAGTGAGCTTTTATATTTTTCGGTATGCATGTATCTTGTATTTGTTCCGGTGTTTACAGAAACTGAACGAATTGCTTTTGTGGCAGGGCAGACTATTATTATGCTTCCACTTGTGATAGGGTTCAGAATTAATATGAGGGGTATAATTGATGTATGCATTGTACAGTTTCTGACTATTCTGTTATCTGGATACCAGCATAATGTAGCTGTTAAGAGACAAAAGATGGGAATGAAGCTTAAGAAGAAGACGGATACTTCAGAGCATGATGCCTTAACGGGGCTTTATAACAGAAGAGGGCTGGAATCGCGTATAAATGCGATATGGGCATTTTGCGAGAGAAATAAAATTCCAGTAGGAGTGTTGACGCTTGATATTGATTATTTCAAGAAATATAATGATAAATTCGGACATCCCAAAGGGGATGAATGTTTAAGGCAGGTTGCGAGGGTGTTGAAAGCATCAGCACAGAGAAGCACGGATGTTGTTACAAGAACCGGGGGAGAAGAATTTATTATATTTGTCCAGGATGTTGATGATGACAATCTTGTTGCACTTGCTTCCAAGATACGCAAGAATCTTGAAGAACAGGCTATTCCACAGGCTTATCTTGGAGTATCAAAGTATGTGACTGTGAGTATTGGAATTGCAAGCTTTGTACCTGGATATAATAAGGATTTTGACAGGCTATATGAGGAAGCTGATGCAGCATTATACCAGGCTAAGAAGAATGGACGCAATTGCATTGTATATAAGGGCAATGTATATGGCAGGATAAAGAATGGTGTGACTAAGGCGACTCCTGTATAATTAGTTTTAAAAGTATATCAGGTTGTTTTTAATGCGCATATGGTGTATATTAAAACGTGTTATTAATAAAGTACAATAGAGGAAGCGGAGGAAGTAATATGCTGACAGTAACAATTCTTTTGGATTCTGTGGAGAAAGTTCAAAGGTTTGTGAGTACTATAAGTAAGTATTCATGTGGGTTTGATGTGGAGTCAGGATACAGCTGTGTTGATGGAAAGTCACTTGTTGGATTATTTAGTCTTGACATCAGTAAGCCTTTACAGCTTACTATTAACGATGGAGAAGGCGAGATAGAGGATGTGTTAAGAGATATTCAGGAGTTTATGGAATATTAACAGACATAATTAGACGGAGTTTGAACTAAACCATATACGTCGGATTTTCAGATCCGGCTTTTGGTGCGGTTCAGACTCCGTTTTTTATTGGATAATAAGTTGTCAATTGCAATATAGTTGTAGTATAGTAAACGAGGCTTAATAAATGTACTAAAAGGAGAAAAATATGTTTAAAAGATTAATTTCGATTATTCTTACAGCTATTCTTATGTTTGGAGTATCTGGATGTGGAATGTCAGCTGTACAGAAAGAAACTGTTAATGATGCGGTTCAGGAAGAAAAGACTGTTATAAGAATAGGAGCAATGGCTGGTCCTACAGCAATGGGAATGGTTAAGCTTCGTAGTGATGCTGAATCAGGTAATACAGATAATGAATATGAATTTCAGGATTTTGCATCAGATGCATCAGCATTTGTAACCCCTCTTGCAACAGGTGATATTGATATTGCGGCTGTTCCATCTAATCTTGCAGCTAATATATACAATAAGACAGAAGGAAAAGTAAGTGTTCTTGCTGTTAATGTCCTTGGTGTGCTTAATCTTGTGGAAAGAGGTAATTCTGTTAATTCTATTGCAGACCTTAAAGGCAAAACTGTATATGCAACAGGTATGGGTGCAGTACCTGAATATACAATAAGATATATTCTTAATGCGAATAACATAGATCCTGATAAGGATGTTTCTATCGTATGGTGCTCTGATACAACAGAGGCACTTTCTAAACTTAAATCTACTGATGGAGCAATTGCTGTTCTGCCACAGCCTTTTGTTACAGCAGCGTCTGCACAGGTTAAAGATTTAAGAGTTGTTATGGATCTTAATGATGCCTGGGGAAATACAGGGGCAGATTCAAAGATTGTAACCGGTGTTATAGTAGTCAGAAAAGAATTTGCTGAAAAATATCCACAGCAGCTTAAGAAATTCATGGAAGAATATCAGGCAAGTGTCAGATACATATCTGATGATATTGACGGAGCATCAGAACTTATTGCGGATTATGGAGTTGTTGGTTCAGCTGCTATTGCTAAAAAGGCACTTCCTGACTGTCATGTTGTGTGCCTTACAGGGGATGATATGAAGTCTGCGTTACAGGGATTCCTGAAAGTATTATATGAGCAGAATCCAAAGTCTATAGGTGGCAGTATGCCAGAAGATGATTTCTATTATGAATATGAATAATAAAAAAAATAATGTGACAAATGTTATATGGAAAGTGCTGGCAGTGATGCTGGCACTTCTTGTGTGGGAGCTGGTTGCTTTAAGAATTGACCAGAAGATTATTATTGTTACTCCTGTGGAAGTTGTCAGAAGATTGTTTACTATATGGAAAGAACCAGGATTTATGGGAACGATATGGTTTACAATGCATCATATTGTTGCAGGCTTTCTGTTGGGGTTTGCAACGGGGATAATTCTTGCTGTTGCAGCATACAGATTTAAACTGGTCGAGTATCTGTTGTGGCCATGGATGATGTCTATTAAGGCTGTTCCTGTGGCTTCCTTTGTGGTTATATGCCTGATATGGTTTACTTCTAAGAATCTTTCTGTTTTTATTTCGTTTCTTATAGTTCTTCCTGTTATATATCAGAATACTCTGACGGGACTATCTGGAATTAACAGGGAGTTACAGGAAATGGCTTATGTATTCAGGGTTTCCTGGTGGAAAAGGATACGCTTCATTGTGTTGCCACAGGTATCTCCTTATATTGTTTCGGCTGGGAAGGTGTCATGTGCAATGGCATGGAAAGCGGGAGTTGCAGCAGAAATTATCGGCCTGCCGACAGCTTCTATAGGTCAGATGCTGTATATGTCTAAGATATATCTGGATACAGATGATCTGTTTGCATGGACTGTTATAATTGTAGTCTTGAGCATTGTGTTTGAAAAACTCGTTGTATTGGTGCTGAAAAGACTTCCGGGTGGAGGATCTAATGAGAATAGAAGGATTATGTAAATCTTTTGGCGATAATATTATTTTTGATAATTACGATCTTGATATACAAGATGGTAAGTGTACTGTGATTACTGGTGCATCAGGCTGTGGAAAGACAACACTGCTTCGTATACTGGCAGGACTTGAAGAATATAAATGTACATTTGAGGATAGAAAATCACAGAAGGTTTCTTATGTGTTTCAGGAAGACAGGCTGTGTGATAATCTGACTGCTATTGATAATGTTATGCTGGTGATAAGACATGGCACAAACAAAAAGGCAGATAGAAGAAAATGTGAAGAGTGTCTGACAGAGCTTGGACTAGACAATGCAATATATAAGAGGGCGAGTGAGTTAAGTGGAGGCATGAAACGGAGAGTGGCAATTGCAAGGGCTGTTATGTCTGATGCTGATATGTTTCTTATGGATGAACCATTTACAGGGCTTGATAAGGATTGCAAAGAGATGGTCATGAAATATCTGAAAAAAGTGCTTAATGGAAAAACAATGGTGCTTACAACTCATGATACCAGTGAAAGAGATTATTTTGCAGATAATATAATTGAATTATAATATAAAAAGAACAGTCTGAGAGCGTTAGCTGGAGAATTTCTTCAAAGCTGCAATTCAGACTGTTCTTTTTTATTAATGATGCATTGAAAATGCTGTGAGATCATATTTGCTTAAGTTATCGGATACATTGCGGTCGTCTGCCTGGGCGAGCAATTTATCACGATCTTTGGCAGCAAGAACAGGGTTCTTGCCATTCATATGACGGCTAGGTCCGCCTACGCATCCTCCTTCACATATCATGCCTTCAATGAAGTCTGCAGGGAGTTTACCAGCTTTGAGGAGTGTAAGGGCTTTCTTGCATTCAACGGCTCCTGAACACTTTTCGACGTTGAATTTGTCAGGATCTACACCTGCTTCACGCATACACTCTGCAACAGCAGCAGTAACACCTCCACCATTGCCAAAACGCTTACCATATATACTTGCCTGCTGGTCATTGCTTTCCTCAGGTTCAAGAATGACTTCTTTTGCTCTCATCATGGCTCTGAATTCACCTATTGTAAGTACATAATCAGCATTGCCCTGTCCCTTGTATTCCTGCTTTTCATGCTTCTTGGCAATGCATGGTCCGATAAATACAGTTATCACATCCTGATCTTCTGATTTAAGAAGTCTTGACAGTGCAAACATTGGTGAAATCGTTGTTGATATGTTGTCTGCAAGTTCAGGATATTGAGACTTTATAAGACTTACAAATGCAGGACAGCAGGATGTTGTCAGCTTTTTGCCTTCATTAGATGCCTCAAGCCATTCTTCAGCTTCTGACTGTGCAGTCAGGTCTCCGCCAAGTCCAACTTCGTACATATCTGTAAATCCTAATTTCTTGCAAGCTGTACGGATGCTGCTCATAGTTATTGTGTCGCCAAATTGTCCTTCTACTGCAGGAGCTACCATGGCAACAACCTTTTTGCCTGTTGTAATTGCATTTATTACATCAACAATATCAGTTTTTGAACCGATTGCACCAAATGGACAGGCATGTATGCACTGGCCACACTGGATGCATTTGCTTTCATCTATTTCACAGATGCCATTCTCGTCCATTGTGATAGCATTGGCAGGACAGATTTTCTTGCAAGGCCTTATAAGATCAGCAATGGCATTGTATGGACAGGCTTTAGCGCACATTCCACATTCTTTACACTTGTCAGGGTCTATGTAAGCCCTGTCTCTTGTCATACTGACAGCTCCGAACTTACATGCCTGCTGGCATGCTTTCATCATACATTTTCTGCAGTTATCGGTTACTATATAATGGGAAAGCGGACAGTCGGCACAGGCTGCTTCAATTACCTGAATAATATTATCAGCTCCTGAACGATTACTTTCTGTTGGGCATTTGCCTTCAGCAAGACGGATTCTTTGCCTTGCTATTTCTCTTTCTTTGTATACACAGCAACGGAATCTGGCCTTTGGACCAGGAAACATTTTATAAGCAAGTTCATCCTTTTCTTCTTCAAACTTTCCTGCATAAGCCAGCTTGGCAACTTCATACAGGATTTCATGCTTGATGTTAAGAATGGTAGCATCATTAGATAACATATTAAATCCTCCTTTGTGCTGATTGATAAATAATTATCGATTAATCAATATCATAACAGATTATGAAAAATCATTCTATATAAATGTGGTAAAATTTATCATTATATGTAATAATATATTTGAAAATCAAACATATGAAGGGGGATAAGCTATGACTTACATTCCAATTATTCCAATTGTAGTTATTATACTACTGATTATTTTATTTACATTTGTACCAATGAGACTATGGCTTACAGCATTAGCATCAGGAAGCCATGTTGGAATAGGAACTCTTATCGGTATGAGACTTAGAAAAGTTCCACCAGCAAGAATTGTACTTCCTCTCATTCAGGCAAGAAAAGCCGGATTACAGCTTAATACTAACCAGCTTGAGTCACATTATATGGCTGGTGGTCATGTTGATGCTGTTGTTAATGCATTAATTGCATCAAGCAGGGCGGGAATGAATATTCCTTTTGAGATGGCAGCTGCTATCGACCTTGCAGGACGAGATGTTCTTGAAGCGGTAAGAATGAGTGTTAATCCTAAGGTTATTGAGACACCTAATATCTCAGCAGTTGCAAAAGATGGTATCGAGCTTTTAGTTAAGGCAAGAGTTACTGTAAGAACTAATATTAACCAGTTAGTTGGTGGAGCAGGAGAAGCTACTGTAATTGCCAGAGTTGGTGAGGGTATTGTTACGACAGTTGGTTCTGCAGATTCACATAAGAGCGTGCTTGAGAATCCAGACTCTATATCCAAGGCTATTTTGCAGAAAGGTCTTGATGTTGGAACAGCATTCCAGATTCTTTCTATTGATATTGCAGATGTTGATATCGGAAGAAATATTGGTGCACATCTTCAGAGTCTTCAGGCTGAGGCTGACAAGAATATTGCACAGGCTAAGGCAGAGGAAAGAAGAGCAGCCGCTGTTGCTCTTGAACAGGAAATGAAAGCAAGCGTAGTTGCTGCAGAAGCAGAGGTGCCTAAGGCATTAGCAGAAGCGTTAAGATCAGGAAGAATGGGATTTAAGGATTACTATGATCTTCAGAACTTAAAAGCTGATACTAAGATGAGACAGTCAATTGCCGGAGACACAGAGAAACCAGCAACTATTTAATTGAATTTGCTGTATTCATGTGGGAAAGCAGGAATATAATATATGGAGATATTAATTGTTTGGGCAGTATTTGGTGTTATAATTGCATCAAATATAAGAAAAGCCAAGAAGATGCAGAAGGAGCGTGTCAAAGAGCATCAGGAAAATATGCAGCAGGTTCGCAATGTTAATTCTGACAAAGGTTCACTTAGTCATGGAGTAAATATGGAGGCGCGTACTGCTAATCAGGTTCAGAGTCAGCCGTACAAGGTTAATACATTCAAAGGCAATGAAAAGATGTCTGCTGGGGAGGTTGCGGATTTGAAGCAACAGATCCGAAAGAGAAATAATTTTCAGAATGAATCGGTTAAGGCTGCACAAGCACCTCTGCCACAGTATATTGCACCTCCGTCAGCAGCTGATAATGCTGCCCCGGTTATGAAGACACTTGATAAAGCAGAATTCCATTCTCCTGTTATGCAGGCAGGAAGTACAGGTGTATATTCTGATATGTCTGGTGGCCATACATTTACACAGTATGATTGTGGGCATGAATATAATGATGAGATTGTTCCGCAGAACCAGACATCAGGAAAAAGCATTGCTGATGAACTGAAGTTTGATACGAATGAGATGCGTAAGGCTTTTGTTATGCAGGAAATATTAAAAAGAAAAGTAATATAAAGAAGAGTTATATAAAGAATAAAGATGTCGTTGATTGCGGGGTGTTAGTGTATTTTCTGCTCCCCATTAATCAAACGGCATCTTTTTTATAGCCTTTTAATTGATACAAATATATTAAAAAAATATTATATATTTACAATGTAGTGTTTATATGTTACTATAAATATACTAATATGCATATTTGTAAAGCAAAGAAGGGGTAAAACCGATGTCGGATGGTATTTTATGGAGGTTAACGAAAAGATAAATTATTATGATAAAGCCTTGAATGAGATGAATGGGGATTCTATGTGTTTAAGTGCATATCGGTATCTTAAGGAGAATGAGCAATGGGTTCAGAGATATGAGGATTTTCTTAAAGGGAAGAAGTCGCTGCCGTTATTGTATGATCCATTTTTTAAGAAAATATTTAATCCAGTAGAGAGAAGGGATAGGTTATCGGAACTGATAAGTTGTCTGTTAGGACAGAATGTTACAGTTCTTGAGGTGTTTCCTAACGAAGACTCACAATTTCTTGGAGTAATGATTATTATGGATATGGTTGTGATGATGGCTGATGGAAGTATCGCTAATATTGAAATTCAGAAGATTTCTTATGATTTTCAGGCAGAGAGAATATCATGTTATTCAGCAGATCTTGTATTACGTCAGTACAAGGCGGTTACTGGAAAGAATAAGAATTTAAGAAATAGATCTTCAAAGCCTTCTTATAAAGATATGCGAAAGGTGCATACAATTATATTGTTCGAGGACAGCAATAAAAGCCTTATCAGTGAGGCTGATAAGAAACTGTATTTTCATGTTGGAAAGACGAAATTTAATACAGGAATCAGGATAGATCTTTTGCAGGATTTCGTGCTGGTAAGCCTTGACACATTCAGGGAATATAGATATTCTGATATCATAGAAGGGCGTACTGAGTTAACGGACTATGATTATGACAGATCACAGTATAATGATGAAATTGTCTCTGAAAAGATGAAGAAAGACAGGCTGAAGTATCTGTCGTTATTTGTAGCTGAAACACCGCAGGAGATAGAAAGGCTGATAGAGATATTTCCCGACCTGGAGTCGGTGCGTCATGATATTAATGAGTATTTGGAGAAACCAAAGGAGGTACTCAATATGTTTTCAGAGGCGTTGAGAATATTGGACAGGAATACAGCAGAGCTGATGGTTGACAGAATGAAGGATGAGATGGATGCTTTACAGGTGCAGAAAGAGAAACTGACAGAACAGAATGAGGAGCTTGAGGTGCAGAAAGAGAAGCTGACCGAGCAGAATGAGGAGCTTGAGGTGCAGAAAGAGAAACTGACAGAACATAATAAGGGACTGCAGGCAGAGGTAAATGCTTTGAAAGTATTGTCTGATGAAAAGGAGGCGGAAATTGCAAGATTAAAGAAAATGTTGCAAGAACGGAAATGATATTTATGATGTTTTAAGGCAGTGTAACAAAGATACAAAAAGAAGGGGATGTCGCACTAAGAATGAATTTTCAATCGTTAAAGCGACAGCCCCTTTAAAATCAGTGCAGAAGATGGGACTTGAACCCACACGCGGTAACCCGCACAAGAATCTGAATCTTGCTCGTCTGCCATTCCGACACTTCTGCATATATAATATAATGCGTAGCGGACTTAATGCAAGCTACACAACATTGATATTTTATAAGAGATTTTAGAATGTGTCAATATAAATAATTCAAATTTATTTTGTTGAAAATTTTTTAAAAAAGTTGTTGACAATATTCTGGTAAGATGATAATATAATCAAGTCGTCAGCGAACAGCAAGCGACAGAAAACAAAACAAGCAGTCGTGGCGGAATTGGCATACGCGCTAGACTAAGGATCTAGTCCATATTGCTTGGGTGCGGGTTCAAGTCCCGCCGACTGCACTAAAAGCACCGAGGTAACCTCGGTGCTTTTTTTGTGCGGGCAGCGATGAGAGAATACATATAAAGTTCACAGTCGTGCTTGCGCGAATTGAGAACTTTATATATATTCTCGAGGAGCGCCGCGACAATGCCGGAACGAAGTTCTGGCATATGAGCTGCCCGCAACAAAGATTGCGGGCAGCGATGAGAATAGATGTAGAAAGGAAATTGTATGAATACAGCATTAACAATAGCAGGAAGCGATTGCAGTGGTGGAGCAGGAATACAGGCAGATCTTAAAACATTTGCAGCCCATAAGGTATATGGAATGTCAGCGATTACAGCTCTTACAGCACAGAATACTTTAGGGGTTACAGGAATATCAGAATCTTCACAGGAATTTCTTAAGGCACAACTTGATGCGATATTTACAGATATATATCCAGATGCAGTTAAGATAGGAATGGTATCATCAAGGGAACTTATAGAAACAATAGCAGATACATTGATTGCATATAAAGCAAAAAATATTGTGCTTGATCCGGTTATGGTATCAACAAGTGGAAGCAGACTTATAAAGGAAGATGCGGCAGAGGTTCTTAAAGAACAGCTTATGGTACTTGCGGATGTTATAACACCTAATATTCCAGAGACAGAAGTACTTACAGGGATGGCAGTTGACAGTGCAGAGTCGATGGAGAGAGCGGCAATAAAGATATATGAGGATTTGAAGGCAAAAGGTGGACATGCGGCAGTTTTAGTAAAAGGCGGACATGCAGTCCATACGGCTAATGACTGTCTGTGTGTAGATGGCAGGATAGTGTGGCTTAATGGAGAAAGAATTGATAACCCTAACACACATGGAACAGGCTGTACATTATCATCAGCGATAGCAGCTAATCTTGCACAGGGATTATCAATAGAAGAAAGTGTGAAGGCGGCTAAAGAGTACCTGACAGGTGCGTTGAAAGCAGGACTTAATCTTGGAAGCGGCAGCGGTCCGCTTGATCATACATACTGGCTTAATATTAATAAGTAGTGGAAGGAGAGACAGATGGACAGCTTCTTATATAGCATAAATGCAACGGTACCAATATTCTTAGTTATGATAATTGGCTGGGTAATAAAGCAGCTTGGCGTTATAGATGACCATTTTGCAAATGTAGCTAATAAATATGTATTTAAGGTGGCACTTCCAGTTCTGTTATTCAGGGATTTGGCTGCAGCAGATTTTAAATCACAGTTTGATGCTAAGTTCGTACTGTACTGCATGATTGTTACTACTATAATGTTTAGCGGAATATGGATATGTACAGAGATATTCATGAAGGATGATACGCAGAAGGGTGCATTTGTGCAGGCATCATTCAGAAGCAGTGCGGCTATACTTGGAATGGCATTCATACAGAATATGTACCAGAGTACAGGAATGGCGCCTCTTATGATAGTTGCTGCGGTTCCGTTATTTAATATATTTTCGGTAATAGTGCTTACCTTTAAGGCACATCCTGAGTGTCATGGCAGCACAGAAGAACAATCTACGGATAAGAAAGAAAACATTAAAAAAGCGTGCTTTAATATTGTAACTAATCCGATAATTATAGGAATTGTGCTGGGCCTTTTATCTTCTCTTGCAGGATTAAGATATCCGGTAATTATTAATAAGACGATTAATAATATTTCACAGACAGCTACACCTGTTGCACTTATATGTATTGGTGCATCATTTGAAGGAAAAAAGGCAATTAAGAAGATTAAACCTACGATTATTGCTACATTTTTAAAACTCGTGGGTCTTGCGGCAATATTTCTTCCTATAGCAGTAAAAATGGGATTTCGTAATCAGGAACTTATGGCAATTCTTATTATGCTTGCTTCACCATCTACAGTTACCTGCTTTGTTATGGCTAAAGGGATGGACAATGACGAGGTGCTGTCATCAAGCATAGTTGTGCTTACAACATTGCTTTCAAGTGTGACTCTTACTGCATGGATATTTATATTAAGAAATTTTGGACTTATTTAGAATATTTATAGTGTTTTTATCTTGTAATTCATGTTATAATAAACAGGCTTGATTTACTGTGGTAAAGTGAAAGCATATTAAAGCGAGAAAGGCATGGATTTTTATATGGCTAAGAATATCAGAAAAGCCGTCCTGTTACTGGCAATGTTGTCTGTGATTGTGGGAATGTTCACAGCATGCAGTAATAAAAAGAGCGATGATGGACGAACTACATTTACAGTAGGATTTGATGCGGAATTCCCACCTTATGGTTACAAAGATGACAGTGGAGAGTATGTAGGCTTTGACCTTGACCTTGCACAGGAAGTATGTGAAAGAAATGGCTGGAATCTGGTTAAGCAGCCTATTGACTGGGATTCTAAAGATATGGAGCTAAGTTCAGGCTCTATTGACTGTATATGGAACGGATTCACACTTAATGGAAGAGAGCGTGAGTATACATGGTCTAAGGCATATATTGATAATTCACAGGTTGTTATAGTTAAATCTGGTTCAGGAATAAAGAAGTTAGAAGACCTTAAGGGTAAGGTTGTTATTGTACAGGCTGATTCATCAGCTCTTGCAGCATTTACAGGAGAGGATGCAACAGAAGAAAATCTTGCACTTGCGGCACAGTTTAAGACACTTCAGCAGGTATCTGATTATAACTCAGCATTTATGAACCTTGAATCAGGTTCGGCAGATGCTGTATGTATGGATATGGGTGTTGCAAAGTACCAGCTTGAGCAGAGAGGCAATAAGTTCACAATGCTTGATGAGACTGTTTCATCGGAACAGTATGGTATTGGTTTTAAGTTAGGTAATACAGCATTAAGAGATGAGGTTCAGACAAGCCTTAATGATATGCTTGCTGATGGCACATTTGACAAGATTGCTGAGAAATGGGGACTTACAGACAGCGTATGTCTTGGAGAAGAAGGAACAGACAGTGCTTACCTCCTTGACAGTACCAGTACAACTAAGGATTCATTTGGTGAAAGACTTGTGGATATAGTTAAGCAGCTTTCATCAGGAATGTTAGCAACTCTTGCAATATTCTTCTTAACACTTATATTTTCAATGCCGTTAGGACTTCTTGTATGTGAAATAAGAAAGTCCAGAATAGGCATTGTAAGATGGATTGCAAGAATATACATATCTATAATGAGAGGAACTCCTCTTATGTTACAGCTTCTTGTTGTGTTCTTCGGACCATATTATCTGTTTGGAATGAAGGTTACGGCAACATACAGATTCTATGCTGTAATTATCGGATTTGCACTTAATTATGCAGCATATTTTGCAGAAATATACAGAGGTGGAATTGAGAGCATACCTAAGGGACAGTACGAGGCTGCAGAGGTGCTTGGATACTCCAAGGTACAGACCTTCTGGAAGATTATATTCCCTCAGATGGTTAAGAGAGTGCTTCCTCCGGTTACTAACGAGGTTATAACACTTGTTAAGGATACATCACTTGCATTTGCGCTTGCTTACACAGAAATGTTCACTCTTGCCAAGCAGGTAGCGGCTTCAACAGCAAGTATCATGCCATTATTCATAGCAGGATTATTCTACTACATTTTCAATTTCCTTGTTGCTATGGTTATGGAAAAGTTAGAAAAGCGTATGCAGTATTTTAATTAAGGAGGATTTTAATATGAAGAAATTATTAGAAATATCACATTTAAAGAAATCCTTCGGCGATACTGAGGTGCTTAAGGATATATCAATGGAAGTTAATGAGGGCGAGGTTGTTGCAATTCTTGGACCTTCCGGCTCTGGTAAATCAACATTGCTTCGCTGTGCAACACTTCTTGAGACGATGGATGCAGGAACTCTTAAGTTGGGTGGTGAAACTGCATGTGAGGACAAGGACGGAGTTTCAGTGTATGTTGGAAAGAAAGAATTAAGAGAAATCAAGAATACATATGGACTTGTGTTCCAGAACTTTAATCTTTTTCCACATTATACAGTTATGAAAAATGTTACTGATGCACCTGTTTCTGTTCAGAAAAGGGACAAGAATGAAGTAGAGAAAGAAGCCAAAGAGCTTTTAAAGAAAGTGGGTCTTGTCGGCAAGGAGAACAGTTATCCATGCCAGTTGTCAGGAGGACAGCAGCAGAGAGTTGCGATAGCAAGAGCACTTGCGATGAATCCTGAAATGCTTTTCTTCGACGAGCCTACATCAGCACTTGACCCTGAGATTACTGCAGGAATTCTTAAGGTTTTAAGACAGCTTGCTGATGAAAAGATGACAATGATTATCGTTACACATGAGATTGAGTTTGCAAGAAAGGTTGCAGACAGGGTAATATTCATGGATGGCGGAGTTATTGTTGAGCAGGGTAAGCCGGAGAATGTTATTGACAATCCAAGCAATGAAAGAACCAAAGCATTTTTACAGAAGATGGAAAAATAATTATTTATGTGTATACAAACTAAATAGCTGGATATAATTGTTAATGGGAAGTTTTTTAATGAGAAAACTTCCCATTTTCTTGCATTGTGGATTTGGTTGTATAATGCTAGAATTGTATTGTTAAAGTTAGAGGGAACTAACTTAAAAGATTACAAAGCATTTGATTAGGAGGCTAAAATCCTCTCCTCGTCAAAGGACTCGGATTTTTGCTTCGCAAAAAAGGAGGATTATATGGCAGCATATTTAGAGATTGAAAAGGTTATAGGCAGAGAGATTCTTGATTCAAGAGGCAATCCTACAGTTGAGGCAGAGGTTTATCTTGCAGATGGAACTGTTGGAAGAGGTGCAGCACCTTCAGGAGCATCTACAGGAGAATTTGAGGCACTTGAGTTAAGAGATAAGGATAAGTCAAGATATTTGGGAAAGGGTGTTACTAAGGCGGTAGAGAACATTAACACTGTTATTAATGACTGCCTCTTTGGGATAGATGCATCTGATATATATGCAGTTGATGCAGCAATGATTAAAGCTGATGGAACTAAGGATAAGTCTAATCTTGGTGCAAATGCTATTCTTGCGGTATCTATTGCAGCAGCAAGAGCAGCATCTTTATCTCTTGATATTCCTCTTTACAGATTCCTGGGTGGAGTATCCGGAAACAGACTTCCTGTTCCAATGATGAATATTATTAATGGAGGCTGCCATGCATTATCAAGCGGACTTGATGTTCAGGAATTCATGATTATGCCAGTTGGGGCACCAAGCTTTAAGGAATGCTTAAGATGGTGTGCAGAGGTATTCCATGCACTTGCAGCTATACTTAAAGAAAGAGGACTTGCAACCTCTGTAGGCGATGAGGGCGGTTTTGCTCCGGCACTTAAGTCAGATGAGGAAGCAATTGAGACAATATTACAGGCAGTTGAAAAGGCCGGATATAAGCCGGGCAGGGATTTCAGGATTGCAATGGATGCAGCTTCTTCAGAATGGAAGAGCGAGAAAGGAAAGGGCTATTACAAGCTTCCTAAGGCTGGAACAGAGTATACAGCAGAGGAGCTTATTGAGCATTGGGCTAAATTATGTGAGAAGTATCCTATTATATCTATTGAAGATGGTCTTGATGAGGAGGACTGGGAAGGCTGGAAGAAGCTTACAGACAGACTTGGAGATAAGGTTCAGCTTGTAGGTGATGACCTTTTTGTTACTAATACAGAGAGACTTTCAAAGGGAATTGAACTTGGAGCAGGTAATGCAATTCTTATCAAGCTTAACCAGATTGGTTCAGTTTCAGAGACACTTGAGGCTATCAAGATGGCTCATAAGGCAGGATATACAGCAATCAGCTCACACAGATCAGGTGAGACAGCAGATACAACAATTGCAGACCTTGCTGTTGCTCTTAACACTTGCCAGATTAAGACAGGTGCTCCTTCAAGATCAGAAAGAGTTGCTAAGTATAACCAGCTTTTAAGAATTGAGGAACAGCTTGGCGCCAGTGCAGTATATCCGGGAATCAGGGCTTTTAATGTTAATAATGATTAATCATTTGAAACAGATATTGAAAAAATATTAAGAAAGCCTTATAGTTGTGTATGATTATAATATATGTAACAGGAAGGCAGAACAATGATTAAGAAATTAGGAAGAAACGACCATTGCTGGTGTGGCAGTGGTAAGAAATACAAAGCGTGTCATGAAGCATTTGACGATAAGTTAAGATATCTTGAGGATATTGGACATATTGTGCCATCACACAAGTTAATCAAGACACCTGAACAGATTGAGAAGATTAAAGAGAGTGCCAGGATAAATGTAGCATGCCTTGATGCGGTTGCAGCAGCAATACATGAGGGCATGAACACTGCTGAGATTGATAAGATTGTATATGATGTAACCACTGATATGGGAGGAATTCCAGCACCACTTAATTATGAAGGATATCCTTACAGTGTGTGTACATCTGTTAATGAGCAGGTATGCCACGGATTTCCATCTAAGGATGTTATCCTTAAGTCAGGTGATATTGTAAATGTTGATTGTTCTACAATTCTTCATGGATATTTTTCAGATTCATCAAGAATGTTCTGTATAGGTGATGTTAAGCCTGAGGTAAAGAAGCTTGTTGATGTTACTAAGGAATGTGTTGAGTTAGGACTTGAGCAGGTTAAGCCTTGGGGCTTCTTAGGAGATATGGGACAGGCTGTACACGATCACGCATATGCTAATGGATATACAGTTGTAAGAGAAATTGGTGGTCATGGAGTCGGACTTGAATTCCATGAAGATCCATGGGTTGGCTATAACACAAGAAAAGGAACAGACATGGTTATGGCACCGGGAATGATGTTTACAATAGAACCTATGGTTAACATGGGCAAAGTAAATGTTGTTACAGATGAAAAGAATGGATGGGAAGTATCTACAGCAGATGGACTTCCTTCAGCACAGTGGGAGATTCAGGTTCTTGTAACTGAGGACGGACACGAAGTAATAAGCTGGTAAATATAAAAAGTTCCTGCAGATCAGATGTTTAAACCTGATTTGCAGGATTTTTTTATTGTCATATGATAAGCAACACATTACATCTTGATGTGTTACCTATAAGTAGATGTATTTTCTTGACTTTAGTAGGTATTTTTTAAATCTGTCGACAATGTTAGATACATTTTTGCGACAAAAAGACCTATAAGATTATTGATTATTGCATGTTTAGTAGGTAAATTTCTCAATGTCCTTTGGTTTTTCTCTAAAATAAACCTACTAAAACCACAAAAAAGAACATTTTATAGGTTTTGCATGTAATAACATATAAAATAACCATTATCAGATAACAGCTTTCTGAGTCCATTTTCCACGTAAGAATCTTATAAGGAATGCAAGTGAGCGGAATCCCCAGTCAATGAACATTCCGAACCATACACCAAGTACGCCAAGTCCTAATGTGCCACCAAGAAGGTAACTGCTTCCCACACGGAATGCCCACATAGAAAAGATACTTACCATCATTGTGTACTTGGCATCACCGGCAGCACGCAGAGCATTAGGCATTGTAAAACTTAATGGCCATATAAATATTGCTACAATTGAGAAACAGTGAATAAGGCTCAACCCGGTCTTAGTAGCTTCTGGTGACAGATGGAAAAGTCCTACCACAGGAACAGCAACTATTGTCATTACAATGTTGGTTGCAAGAATACCTGCGTATGCAATAAACATGAGTTTCCTGCCGTATCTTTTGGCTTCGTCAGGCTTCTTTGCACCGATACACTGTCCGATAACAGTAATCATTGCCATACCAATTGCGTTACCCGGAATATTGGCAAACATTGTAACTGAGTTGGCAACTGAGTTGGCAGCGATGGCAGCAGTACCAAATGTTGAAACAAGGCTTGAAACTGAAAGCTTACCTATCTGGAACATACCATTTTCCAATCCGCTCGGAAGACCGATTGACAGAATCTTCTTAATGATAGAAGGAGATGGAAGAAAATCTTTGCAGGTTTTTATTCTTATTGCGGATTCCGCTCTGAACATAAGCCCGATAATAATTATGGCTGATATGATTCGTGAAATGAGAGTGGCTAAGGCTACACCAGCTACTCCCATATTGAATACAAAAATAAATAATGCATTTCCACAAATGTTAATTATGTTCATGATAAGGCTTGTATTCATGCTTATCTTGCTGTTTCCAATACTTCTGAAAAGTGCAGCACCTGCATTGTAAACACCAAGGAATGGATATGAAATTGCAGTTATGTAAAAGTATATACTTGCACTTTCAAATACATCTCTTTCAATTTTGCCAAATATGAAATTGATAATTCCGTGATTTCCGATAAGTGATATAACCATAAGCAAGGCAGACAGTGTGCTCATAATAAATATAAGCTGTCCGGCAGATTTTTTTGACATGCAGATATTTTTACTTCCAAGATACTGGCTGCATACGACTGCACCGCCAGTAGCAAGGGCTGACAGTATCTGAATGAGCAGATTGCTTATGTTATCCACAAGAGCAACTCCGGAAACAGCAGCTTCTCCTGCAATGGATACCATAAATGTATCTACAAATCCCACGCTGACGGCAAGTAATTGTTCAAATATTAATGGGATAATAAGTTTTTTTAAATCTTTAGTTGAAAACATATTTACCTCCTGATTGTTTCTATATTACTATAGAACAACAAATTATGTAAAGACTTTAAAAAGTGACAGAATTTTAATGAAAATACATAAAAATTGTGGTTAAAGTAAATTGGCAATAAACGATTGAAAATAATTTCTGTGCATGATATAATACAATATAATTTGAATATATGAAGGAGGTATTGTCGTGAAGCATATTAAGACAATCAGCAACCGCGTATTAAAAGATACAATGAAGCACGGCGGATGTGGCGAGTGCCAGACATCATGCCAGTCAGCATGTAAGACATCTTGCACAGTTGGTAACCAGAGCTGTGAGAATAAGAATAACTAGTATTTTTAGTAAGAGAGTGTCGAACTATTCTGCACTCTCTTATTTTTCGTAAATGCACATGGAACATTTACGGTTTGGAGGCTTTTTAATGATACATCAGTATAAGAATAACGGCTATAATATTGTTTTAGATGTCAACAGTGGTTCAGTACATGTGGTTGATGATATGGTATACGATATTATAGAACTTTATGAGAATAATACCCTTGAGCAGATTACAGAGAAACTTAAAGACAGATATTCTGTTCAGGATATTAAAGAGGCGTATGAAGAGATTGGCGAGCTTAAAGAAGCAGGCCAGCTTTTTACAGAAGATATATATGAACCATATATAGATAACTTTAAGGACAGACCTACAGTTGTTAAGGCATTGTGCCTTCATATAGCACATGACTGTAATCTGGCGTGCAAATATTGCTTTGCAGAGGAAGGCGAATATCATGGAAGACGTGCTCTTATGAGCTATGAGGTGGGAAAGAAGGCTCTTGATTTCCTTGTTGCCAACTCTGGAACAAGAAAGAATCTTGAGGTAGATTTCTTTGGTGGAGAGCCAACAATGAATTTTGAAGTTGTTAAACAGCTTGTTGAATACGGAAGAAGTATTGAAGAAGCTAACAATAAGAAGTTCAGATTTACACTTACAACTAATGGTGTACTTCTTAATGACGAAATCCTTGATTTTGCTAATAAGGAGATGGGCAATATTGTTCTTAGTATTGACGGACGTAAGGAAATTAATGATCTTATGCGTCCTACAAGGAATAATCATGGAAGTTCATACGATATAATAATGCCTAAGTTTAAGAAGGTGGCAGAGAGCAGAAATCAGATGAATTATTATGTCAGGGGTACATTTACGCATAATAATCTGGATTTTTCTAAGGATGTTTTACATCTGGCTGATGAAGGATTTGAGCAGATTTCTGTTGAACCTGTTGTAGCACAGCCAACAGATTCTTATGCCATAAGAGAAGAGGATATTCCGTTCCTTTGCGAGCAGTATGATATCCTTGCTAAAGAGATCATTAAGCGAAAGAAAGCTGGAAAAGGCTTTAATTTCTTCCACTTTATGATAGATATTAATGGTGGACCATGTGTTGCAAAGAGATTGTCAGGATGTGGTTCAGGATGTGAGTATCTTGCAGTTACACCTTGGGGAGATTTTTATCCATGTCATCAGTTTGTTGGCAATGAGGATTTCCTTATGGGAAATGTTGATGATGGAATTGTGAGACCTGACATCAGGGATATGTTTAAGAATAGCAATGTCTATTCAAAAGAGAAGTGTAAGAATTGTTTTGCCAAATTTTATTGCAGTGGTGGTTGTGCTGCTAATTCGTATAACTTCCATGGCAACATCAATGATGCTTATGACGTTGGATGTGAGCTTCAGAAGAAGCGTATAGAATGTGCAATAATGATTCGTGCAGCTATGGCTGAGGAAGAATAAGTAAAAGGGAGAGTTTTTAACATGAAGTACAGTTTACCTAAGAAGATTATTTATTCAATAATCGTTGCTGTTTTACTTGTTGGACTTGTATTAACAGCATTTTTCGGACTTAATGGAAAAGGTTATGGAAGCACTTACAACATTAAGCTTGGTCTTGATCTTGCAGGTGGTGTAAGTATTACATATCAGATTAATGAAGATGATTTCACATCACAGGATGTGGAAGATACAATCTATAAGCTTCAGAAGCGTGTAGAAGGAAAGAGTACAGAGTCTCAGGTATATAAGGAAGGCGATAACAGAATTACTGTTGAGATTCCTGGCGTTACAGATGCTAATGAGATTCTTAAGGAACTTGGTACACCGGGTTCTCTTGAATTCCTTGATTCTACAGGTTATTCAGCATTTGCACAGGGAAATGACTATACACCACTGCTTACTGGTTCTGATGTAAAGGCTGCCCAGGCATATACAGATACTAATAGTTCAGAAGATACACCTTATGGCGTACAGCTTACATTTACAGATGAAGGTTCAACAAAGTTTTATGATGCAACATCAGCTAATATAGGTAATAAGATATATATAGTATATGATGGTGAAGTTGTTAGTGCACCTAATGTAAAGACAGCTATATCAGGTGGTACAGCTACAATAACAGGCATGGAATCATATGATGAGGCTGATAATCTTGCAACTTACATAAGAGTAGGATCTATTCCTCTTACTCTTGAAGAAGTAAGTTCTAATATAGTTGGTGCACAGCTTGGACATGCTGCTATTACATCAAGTTTAATTGCTGCAGCAATTGGTCTTGCATTACTTTGTTTATTCATGATTGTAATGTTCAGAATTCCGGGTGTTGTTGCAACATTATCACTTGTTATTTATACAGCACTTGTTTTATTCCTCGTAAGTGTATATGATCTTACTCTTACACTTCCAGGTATTGCCGGTATTATACTTGGTATTGGTATGGCTGTAGATGGTAATGTTATTATCTATACAAGAATAAGAGAGGAGATTGGTGCAGGAAAGTCTGTAGAGAGTGCAATCCTTTCAGGTTATAACAAGGCAACATCTTCTATCGTAGATGGTAATGTAACAACACTTATCGCAGCTTTAGTATTGTATATATTTGGTACAGGTCCTGTTAAGGGATTTGCTACAACTCTTGCTGTTGGTAATATAGTTTCAATCTTTACATCACTTGTTATTACTAAGGTTATTATGAAGCTTTTATATAACTTTGGTATCAGAGATGCTAAGTGGTATGGTAAGAATGTATACAGAAAGACACTTGATGTTCTTAGCATTAAGAAGTGGGCTGCAATTGGTTCAGCAGTAGTCATTGTTGCAGGTATCATTACAATGGCAGTTCAGGCTGGTCTTGGAAACAGAGCATTAAACTTCAGCCTTGAGTTCGTTGGTGGTTCAACAACAACATTTACATTTGATAAAGAATATACAGCAGAAGAGATTGAGGATAATATTATTCCTGTAATCAGAGATGCTGCAGGTATCACAGAGGTTCAGCAGCAGAAGGTTGCTGATTCAACACAGGTTTCTTTCAAGACATCTGATCTTTCACTTGAACAGAGAGAAGCTATTGAAGAAGCTGTTACAGCTAAATATCCGATTGAGGATGGAACAATTGTAGAGACAGACACTATCAGTTCGTCAGTA
The DNA here is from genome assembly GCA_934343805.1 of uncultured Lachnospira sp. Taxonomy (GTDB): domain Bacteria; phylum Bacillota; class Clostridia; order Lachnospirales; family Lachnospiraceae; genus Lachnospira. The sequence continues at coordinate 19,504 of CAKRIN010000009.1, read as the reverse complement.
TCTGCAACAGTTAAGAAGGATGCAATCCTTTCAGTTATACTTGCTACAATCTGTATGTTAATATACATTTTTGTAAGATTCCGTGATATCAGATTTGCACTTGCTGCTGTATTAGCACTTCTTCATGATGTGCTTGTTGTTATTGCATTCTATGCATTTGCAAGAATTCCTGTTGGAACAACATTTATTGCATGTATGCTTACAATAGTAGGTTATTCTATCAATGGTACAATCATTATCTTTGACAGAATAAGAGAGCAGTTAAAGACAGCTAATTCAAAGACTAACATTACAGAGCTTGTTAACTCATCAATTACAAGCACAATGTCAAGAACAGTATATACATCTATAACAACACTTATAATGCTTATCGTTCTTTTCATTATGGGCGTAACTTCAGTTAAGGAGTTCACACTTCCACTTATTGTAGGTATCGTGGTTGGTGCTTACTCATCTGTATGCTTAACAAGTGCTATGTGGTATGTAATGGGAGGCAAGAAGAGAGGCGTTGTAGAAGAGAACAATAAGAAAGCAGCTTCTAAGAAAGAAGTTTTTGAGGACGGTTCTCAGGTTTAATTAACAGATACAATAAGTTTATGGCATGGCGGGGATTGTATATCAGTTCCCGCCACATTTGGCTTAAGAAGACAATTATATTGATAAAAGGGAGCTAATAATGACAAGCGATTGGAGAGTGTACGCGAGAAAAGCGGATTTCAAGGCGATTGGAGAGCGTTTTGGCATAGATCAGGTTACAGCAAGAATTATCCGAAACAGAGGGTTAGAAACAGATGAACAGATTGACATGTATCTTAATGGAACAGTTGATCAAATGCATTCACCACATTTATTAAAGGATGCGGACAAATGTGTTGATATTCTTATAGCCAAGATTCAGGCAGAAAAGAAAATACATATCATAGGCGATTATGATATAGATGGAATATGCTCAACAACAATTCTGTATAAAGGACTTAAGGCTGCCGGGGCAGATGTAACATTTGCAGTTCCGGACAGGATAGTTGACGGATATGGTATAAATGAACACTTAATAGATGAAGCATATAATAATGGCGCAGATACGATTATTACATGTGATAATGGTATTGCTGCGATAGAACAGATTAAATATGCTAAAAAGAAAGATATGACGGTAATTGTTACTGATCATCATGATATTCCATTTGATTTCGTTGATGGAGAAAAAATACATAAAGTACCACAGGCAGATGCAATCGTTAATCCCAAGCAGGAAGACTGTCCGTATCCATTTGATAAGTTGTGTGGAGCGGGAGTTGCATTTAAGGTTATTAAGATTCTATATGAAAAACTTGGACTCAATCCTGTTCAGCTAGAGGAATATGCAGAACTTATGGCAATTGCGACAATAGGAGATGTGGTTGATTTATCAGATGAGAACCGGGTTATTGTCAAATATGGCCTGAAACATCTGGCAGTGACTCCTAATGTTGGCATAAGGGCACTTGTAGAGGCGTGTGAGCTTGAAATAGACAAGATAAGCTCTTACCATATTGGATTTGTCATAGGTCCATGCCTTAATGCTACAGGAAGGCTTGATTCAGCTAAGAAAGCAATAGAGCTGCTGCTTACTACAGATATAGATGAGGCACGAAAGAAAGCAATAGAGCTCAGGGCATTAAATGTGGAACGAAAAGATATAACAGAAGAATATGCAGCTATTGCTATTGAACAGGTGGAGAATACAGAATTAAAGGACGACAAGGTGCTTGTTGTGTATCTGCCTGACTGTCATGAGAGTGTTGCCGGGATAATAGCAGGAAGAGTGAGAGAAAAGTTCTATAGACCTTCAATAGTGATCACTAAAGCAGAAGATGGGGCTAAGGGATCTGGACGTTCAATAGAAGGCTATAATATGTTTGAAGAGATAAGCAAATGTGGAAGTCTGCTTAACAAGTATGGTGGACATCCGATGGCTGCCGGCATATCACTTGATGTTGATAAAATTGACGAGTTCAGGAAAGCACTCAATGAAAATCAGACAATGACAGAAAAAGATCTTACACCTACTGTGTGGATAGATGTTCCTATGCCGGTTGACTATGTTGATATTACATTGATTAAACAGTTTGAGAAGCTGCAGCCTTTTGGAAAAGGTAATGAAAAGCCGGTTTTTGCAGACAGAAATCTTACAGTCAGACAATCTGCTGTGATTGGTAAAAATAAAAATGTGTTGCGATGCCAGTTAGAAAGTGAACAAGGAAAACTTGTAACAGCAATTAAATTTAAGCTTGATGGACAGGAGATACCTGAAGTCGGAAGAAAAATTTCGATGGTGTATTATCCTGACATTAATGAATATAATGGAATTGTTTCTGTACAGTTCAGAATAGAGGACTGGAGATATGCATAAAAAGAACCGCTGGTTCTTTTGACCTGTAATTAACAGGTCAATGGGACCGGCGGTTTATATATTCTGTCTTATATTTAGAATAGACAATTTTCTGACTGTTATACAGGCTGTAATAACCAGATAACAGATAGCTTAATGCAATACACAGAATTGCAAATTTCATGGTTGATGCACCAAACATCTCAATAGATAGAATGAATGATGTAAGAGGGCAGTTAGTTACACCGCAGAATACGCTTACCATTCCACATGCTGCGCATAATCCAACAGGCAGTCCGAATATCGGAGCTAAGAAGCTTCCAAGAGTTGCACCTACAAAAAGAGTAGGGACAATCTCACCACCCTTAAATCCGCCACCAAGAGTTACGGCTGTAAACAGCATTTTTAAAAGGAATACATACCATGCACAGCTTGTTATAAAGCTTCTGGCAATGATATCGGAACCAGCGCCGAGATAATCTGTTGTACCAAATATATATCGCATTGCAATAACAATTAATCCGGCAACAATTATCCTTACATATGGATTGGCAATATAGTCATTATATAGCTTTGATGTGTGGTGGAGAACAACACATAAAAGTATGCTTGCAATTGCAAATATAACAGACATTATTATGAATTTGCATCCATTGATTAGCGTTAAGGAAGTAATGTTATTTACAGTAAAACGAGTCGGTGAAAGTCCTAATAAAGATGAAATTCCCTGGGCAATAAATGCGGCAAGTACACATGGAACAAGTGCGGCATAATACATAACACCAACACTTATTACCTCCATAGAGAAAACTGCTGCTGCAATAGGTGTACCAAAAAGAGCAGAAAAGCATGCACTCATTCCGCACATAATCATTATTCTGGTATCTTTTTCGTCAAAGTTAAAGAGCTTGGCAAATGAATTGCCAAGAGCACCTCCTACCTGAAGTGCCGCACCTTCACGGCCGGCAGAACCACCACACAGATGGGTAAGAAGTGTTGACACAATTATTAAAGGAGCAACTCTTCCCGGAACTTCGTCGTTTGACTGGATTGCTGTTATAACAAGGTTGGTGCCGCGATTGCCTGCTTCATGAACTACATTGTACATAAATACAATAATTATACCTGCAAGAGGAAGCCCGAACAAAAGATATGGATAGTTCACTCTTAATTCACCGACATATCCAAGAAGCAGATGAAATACTGCACCGACAGAACCGATAAAACAACCACAAACAACAGAACAGAACAGCCATTTAAATAATGTTATGACAGCAAGCTTAAGACGCTGTATATTTTCAAATAGAGTTTCTTTATCAAAATTAATTAAATTCATAGCTAAAAAATCCTTTTGCTCATATTGCTGTTTTGATATTCAGCGTTAGTAGTAACATCTTTGCCAAACCATGATGGAGCAGTATAAGAATCAGCATCTTCAACTGTAGAAAATTCAACTTCAGCAAGAACCATGCCGGCAAATAAACCTTCAAATATGTCGAGTTCTATTGTGTGTCCACAGTCATCAGGTATTTCATATCTTTTTTTGGTGATTATATTACCATCAGCTTTACTGATAAGGTGGTCATATGCTTCTTTTGTAAGTGGAAGGTTATATTCTTCACGCACCATAAGCCCTTTGCCTTTATATGTAAGATAGTAATCGTTATTGTCACGTCTGACACGGACAACGGGTGCAGTGTTAAGATAGCCCTGTTCTATGATGCGGCAAGGATATTTATTGAGGTCATCTGGTATCTGTGAAACAAGGAATTTACGTTCAATTTCCATATTTATCTCCGTTTATAAGATGTATATTATTACATGTGTGTTTTAAAGAGAAAAAAGGCTGCCACAGAAGTGACAGCCTTTAAAAGTCATCTAAAAAATTACTTCTTCTTAGACTTCTTAGCTGGAGTGTTAACAACATCCTTTAATGCCTTACCAGCCTTGAATTTAGGTGCCTTAGAAGCAGGAATCTGGATAGCCTTTCCTGTCTGAGGATTCTTACCTGTTCTAGCAGCTCTTTCAGCAACTTCGAATGTACCGAAACCTACTAACTGGATCTTCTCTCCAGCTGTTAACTGTTCTGCAACAGTATCTGTGAAAGCCTTAAGAGCCTTCTCTGAATCCTTCTTTGAAAGTTCAGCCTTCTCTGCGATAGCAGCAACTAATTCTGACTTATTCATAATATAATAGTCCTCCTTAAAAAATTAAGTAATAATAAGTATAGATTATTTATACTCCATGATTAGTGATTTGTCAATAAAATGTGGCTCAAAATGGGGATTTTTGGCACTTTTTGTTAAAAAAATGAGTTACTCTTCCATAAGTGATTCCCATTGTTCGTACAATGTGTCTAATTCCTGTTTTAATGAGGTGGATTCATTATGAAGCTCCATTAGTCTGGCAGTATCGCTGCCAATTGCAGGATCAGAATAAATTGTATCTATTTCTGAAAGACGGGCTTCAATATCAGCAATCCGTTCTTCTGTACGTTTTAATTCATTTTTTCTTTTTTTAAGTCTGTTCTGCTCTTCACGAGACTGCTGCCATGATAGCTTTGAGTCTTTGATGGCACTGTCAGAAACAGAATGTTTATCATTTTTATCAGGAAATGCCTTTGCTGTCAGTATATCCCTTTTTTCAATGTAATAATCATAATTACCAATATAATTAACAATACTCTGGTTGGTAAGTTCAATTATTCTTGTTGCAGTAGCATTGATAAAGTATCTGTCGTGGGATACATAAAGTATAGTTCCTGTATAGCTGTTAAGTGCATTTTCCAGAATTTCTTTAGATACAATATCAAGGTGGTTGGTAGGCTCATCAAGAATGAGCAGGTTAGCATTGGAAAGCATAAGCTTTGCTAATGAAACACGTCCACGTTCTCCACCACTTAAGTCACGAATGTATTTGAATACATCATCATCAGTAAAAAGAAATGCGGCGAGGGTATTTCTTATCTGTGTGTTGTTAAGGTCAGGGTATGCATCCTGAATTTCCTGAAATAAGGTCTTATCCGGGTCAAGTACGTGATGCTCCTGGTCGTAATAACCAATGGCAACTTTGGCACCAAGATAAATACTTCCGCTGTCTGGCTGGATAATGCCATTAATGAGCTTTAATATTGTTGTCTTGCCAGTTCCGTTATTACCTATTAAAGCAACACGCTCACCACGTTTGATTTCAAAACTGATGTTATTAAAAAGTGTGTTACCATCAAATGATTTTGTAAGGTCAGTAACAGTAAGAACATCATTACCGCTTACAACAGATGGTTCAAGCTTAATGTTCATCCTGGCATTAAGTTCAACAGGCTTGTCAACAACCTCCATCTTATCAAGCATTTTTTCACGGCTTTCAGCACGTTTGATAGATTTCTCGCGGTTAAACTGCTTTAGCTTGGCAATAACCTCCTCCTGATGCCTGATATCACGCTGTTGGTTTAAATATTCCTTCAACTTCATATTACGAAGAATGGCTTTCTTGGATGCATAATCTGTATAATTGCCGGAAAATACTGTACATTCCCCATTATCAATCTCGATAATTTTGCTGACAATCTTGTCAAGAAAATATCTGTCATGTGCAACAATCAGGACTGCACCATTATAATTAAGAAGGTAATTCTCTAACCAGCTTATTGACTCCATGTCAAGGTGATTGGTTGGCTCATCAAGCATAATTATATCAGGCTTGGAGAGCAGCAGCTTACCTAAAGATACACGGGTTTTCTGCCCACCAGACAGAGTGTTTACATGTAATGAAAAATCCTCCTCGGCAAAACCAAGACCTTTAAGAACCCCTGTAATCTCACTCTTGTAGGCGTAGCCATTATTCATCTCGAATTCATGATTAAGATTGGTGTATCTGTTCATCAGAGCTTCAAGCTCATCACCAGAAGCACTGTTCATGGCAGCCTCAATTCTTCTCAATTCACTCTCCATATCAAGGATATACTGCTTTACAGAAAGAAGCTCATCATAAATGCTCCTGTCAGACTGAAGGTCCTGCTGCTGTGCAAGATAACCAAGAGATTTATCCTTAGCAAGAGTGACAATGCCTGTATCAGCAGGCTCTTCACCAGTGATAATCTTTAACAGAGTAGATTTACCAGCACCATTGATACCAACAATTGCAGCTTTCTCATGATCTTCTATATTAAAGGAACAAGACTTAATAATAACGTCTGTTCCAAAAGATTTACTAATATTATTACAAGATAAAATCATAAAAACTCCTTTTTATTATCCAGGCTTTGCCAATTAAGTTATGACATATATTCAGCCGTTCATGAGACTGTATACATTCACTGCTGTGTCTGTGTATACCATATGCCCTCAAGGATTGCTGCACTTAGTGGGAGTAAATGCCGCTATCTACAAAGCTTATTACGGCGTGCTAAATCAAACGCGCTTCGCTTGAACGTGCTTTAGCACACCGCCCTTATGTATATAGCGGCATTAACTCCCACACAGTTCGCAATATATCGGTCATATGGCACACACAGACACAGCAGCAGATACACATAGCTACATGAGCAGATATAAGCATATAACTTAATTGGCAAAGCCTGAATAGATATTCACATCGATTATATATGTACAAGAAATAAAATGCAATTATTACTTTGACTTATGGCTTGCTGTAATGTAAACTTAATAAGTTATAGAAATGGAGATTTTAGAATGAAATTTGATGAATTAAATATTGATGAAAGAATTTTAAGAGCAGTAGAGGATATGGGCTTTGAAGAGACATCTCCTATACAGACACAGGCTATTCCTGCGGTATTGGAAGGAATTGATGTTATTGGACAGGCACAGACAGGAACTGGTAAGACAGCTGCCTATTCTATCCCTATGTTACAAAAGATAGACTCATCTGTTAAAAAACCACAGGCAATTGTTCTCTGTCCAACAAGAGAACTTGCAGTACAGGTTGCAGAGGAAATAAGAAAGCTTGCCAAATACATGAGTGATATTAAGGTGTTACCGGTATATGGTGGACAGGAGATTGTAAGACAGATTAAGTCTTTAAAGGCTGGTGTGCAGATTATTGTTGGAACACCGGGACGAGTTATGGATCATATGAGAAGAAAGACTGTTAAGTTTGATGCAGTGTCTATGGTTATATTAGATGAGGCTGATGAAATGCTTGATATGGGATTTCGAGAGGATATGGAAACAATTCTTACAGAAACTCCAGAAGACAGACAGACAGTACTATTCTCAGCTACAATGCCTAAGCCTATTATGGAGATTGCAAGAAAATTCCAGAAAGACGCTAAGATTATCAAGGTTGTAAGAAAAGAACTTACAGTTTCTAACATTGATCAGTTCTATTATGAAGTAAGACCTAAGAATAAGACAGAGATTTTAAGCCGCCTTATTGATATATACAATCCTAAGCTGTCAGTTGTATTCTGTAACACTAAAAGACAGGTAGACGAGCTTATATCAGAACTTAAAGGCAGAGGGTATTTTGCTGACGGAATCCATGGGGATATGAAGCAGCAGCAGAGAGACCGTGTTATGGATGATTTCCGAAGCGGAAAGACAGAGATCCTTATTGCTACAGATGTTGCCGCACGAGGAATTGATGTTGACGGAGTTGATATTGTATTTAATTATGACCTTCCACAGGATGAAGAGTATTATGTACACAGAATTGGAAGAACGGGAAGGGCTGGAAAGTCAGGACTTGCACTTTCATTTATCTCAGGAAGAGAAGTGTATAAGTTAAAGGATATTGAGAGATATTGTAAGACTAAAATTCTTGCGAAACCAATTCCTTCACTTGATGATGTTAAGAATACCAAGATGGATGGTATATTTGATAAGATTAAAGAAATGATTGAGTCTGATGAACACAGGGCTATGCTTGATATGGTTGAGGAGCATGTTAACCAGGAAGATTATACATCAATGGATATGGCAGCAGCACTTCTTAAGATGATAGTCGGAGATACATTAGACAGAGTTGATGAGGTTGAGAATTTCCACTTTGATGAAAATGCTGATACATCAAGAATGGTAAGACTCTTTATTAATGTTGGTAAGAAGGACAAGATTACACCAGCCAATATTCTTGGAGCGATTGCAGGAGAATCTGGAATGCCGGGAAGACTTGTTGGTGCAATTGATATGATGGATAACTACACATTTGTTGATGTACCGGCAAAGCACGCTGAAGCAGTACTTGCAGCTATGAATGACAATGTGCTTATCAAGGGCAGAAAGGTTAATGTTGAGAAAGCAAATGTATCAGCCAGAACATCAGGAAAGTCTAAGGCAAAATCAGATTCTAAGAGAAGAAAAGAAGAAACTTCACGAAAACATGACAAACTTAGGGAACGCAGAAGTAAAAGCGGCAGGGTAAGAAGAAATGGAGAAAAGTATTAAACTTACCAGTCTTAACAGAAAAGAAGCGTTAAGATATTTAGGATACAAGAAGAATGCACCTGATGAACGCATAGAAGAACTTATGGATGAATGTGAGGAACTGGTGTTAAAGACGGCTGTTCCAAGATATATTTATAAGAAGCTGGACTTTACAATAAGTGATGAAGGTGTGGCATTCAAGAACACAAGCATGGTGCTTCCGGGAGAATCAATTAAGAAACATCTGTATAAATGTGACAGCGCAATATGCATGGCTGTAACTATATCAGAAGGTATTGACAGACAGTTAAGAGTGCTGCAGCTTACAGATATGGCGAAAGCACTTGTATTTGACAGTCTTGCAAGTGTGGCCGTTGAGCAGGCATGTGATAAGGTCGAAGAATTATTAAGGGATGAATATCCGGACTATTACCAGACTTTCAGATTTGGAATAGGTTATGGAGATTTGCCAATAAATATGCAGGAACCTTTTTTAAAGGTGCTAGATGCCAGTAAAAAGATTGGACTTAATCTTAACAAATCATATATGCTTGCTCCGGTAAAGTCGGTAACTGCGGTTATAGGACTTACAAAGGAGCAGGTAAGTACGAAGAACAGAGGTTGTGCAACATGCAATCTTAATAAAACCTGTGCATACAGAGGAATGGGAGGACATTGCAGTGGCTGACAGATTCAGAGAACTCTTAAATACAAGAGATTATATTATATTTGATGGTGCTATGGGTACCATGCTTCAGGCAGCAGGAATGAAGATGGGAGAGACGCCAGAGGTGCTTAATGTTACAAGACCGGAGCTTCTTGTATCAATTGCAGAGCAGTATTATAATGCTGGTTCTGACGTTGTGTATGCCAATACTTTTGGAGCAAACAGATATAAGCTTGAAGAATGTGGAAAAAGCGTAGAGGAACTTGTAACTGCCGGAATTGCCAATGCAAAGAAAGCAAGGGATGAGGTAAAGCCTGACGGACTTGTTGCGCTTGATGTAGGACCAATCGGGCAGCTTCTTGAACCAACAGGGGTGTTAAGCTTTGAAGAAGCATACGATATGTATGCCGAGATAGTTAAGGCAGGAGCGGCTGCGGGAGCAGACCTTGTTGTATTTGAGACAATGACGGATCTTTTAGATGTTAAAGCAGCTGTACTTGCTGCAAAGGAAAACAGTGATCTTCCTATTGTTGCAACAATGACATTTGAACAGAATATGAGAACATTTACAGGATGTGCGATATCTTCTATGGCACTTACACTTACAGGACTCGGTGTTGATGCAATTGGTGTTAACTGCTCTTTAGGTCCTAAGGAGTTAGAGCCTGTTATTGAGGAACTTGTAAAATGGACTAATCTTCCAATAGTAGTAAAGCCTAATGCAGGATTACCAGATCCAGAAACTAATCTTTATAATGTTACAGCAGCACAGTTTGCAGATTTTATGAAAGATTTAAGAAAATATGGCATTAAAATATTCGGTGGCTGCTGTGGAACTAATCCTGAATTCATTAAAGAATTGTCGGAGATGTTAAAAAGAGAGGGCAATCCTGCAGCACCGCAAAAGTATATTCCGGGTGCAGTATGTTCAGCTACAAGCACTGTTGTTGTTGATGAACCAAGAATTATCGGTGAAAGAATCAATCCTACAGGTAAGAAGCTTTTTAAGGAAGCACTTTTAAGACATGATATGGATTATATTCTTGGACAGGCATTAGAGCAGATATCAGGTGGCGCAGATATACTTGATGTAAATGTAGGACTTCCGGGAATTGATGAACGTGAAATGATGATTGACACTGTAAAGTCACTGCAGGCAGTTGTGGATGTACCTCTTCAGATTGACTCCACAATACCTGAAGTACTTGAGGCGGCACTTCGTGTATACAATGGTAAGCCACTTGTCAATTCAGTTAATGGGGAGGAAGAATCTCTTAATAATGTTCTTCCTCTTGTTAAGAAATTTGGCGCAGGAGTTATCGGACTTGCACTTGATAAGGATGGTATTCCTAAGAAAGCGGAAGACAGAGTTGCAATAGCAAAGAAAATTATGGACAGGGCAGTTGCAATTGGTATCCCTAAAGAAGATATTTATATTGACTGCCTTACACTTACAGCATCTGCTGAGCAGGAAGGTGTAATGGAAACTCTTAAGGCGCTTCATACTGTTAAGCATGAACTTGGTTTAAAGACAGTGCTTGGTGTTTCTAATATTTCATTTGGTCTTCCAAACAGAGTTCTTGTAAACCACATTTTCCTTACAATGGCACTTACTAACGGACTTGACCTTGCGATTATTAATCCTAATATTCCTGAGATGACAGGTGCAGTAAGAGCGTATAAGCTTCTTGCTAATATTGACAAGAATTCAGTTGATTATATAAAGAATTATGGCGCTATGCCAAATGTATCTAAGATAGATCCAGCTAAGAAAGAAAAGAAGGATGGCAATTACACTGGGGAGGATCTTTTTTATGCAGTAGAAAAAGGTCTTAAAAATGAAGGCGCTGAAATAACAGAGGCACTTCTTAAGACGATGGATTCAATGGATATTGTTAACAAGGTTCTTATTCCTGCACTTGATAAGATTGGTGCTGAATTCGAGAAGGGTACACTGTTCCTGCCACAGCTTATTATGGCAGCATCGGTTACTCAGGCTGCGTTTGAAGTTATAAGAAAACATATGGTTATGAGTGACAATGCCCCTGTAAGCAAAGGTAAGATTGTTATTGCCACAGTTAAGGGTGATGTACATGATATAGGCAAAAATATCGTTAAGGTCCTTCTTGAAAATTATGGCTATGATGTAATTGATCTGGGAAAAGATGTCGAATATCAGGCTGTTGTTGATGCGATAAGGGATAATGATGTACATTTGTGTGGACTTTCTGCTCTGATGACAACAACTCTTGTTTCAATGAAAGAGACAATTGCGCTTATAAGACAGAATAATCTTGATTGTAAGGTTATGGTAGGTGGGGCAGTTCTCACACCAGAATACGCAAAAGAGATAGATGCTGATTTCTATGCTAAAGATGCAAAAGAATCGGTTGATATAGCTAAAAGGGTTCTTGGTTAAAATTTTGACATATTAATGAAAAGTGTATATACTTGTTATAACTTATTTGGAAAGCATTTTATATGTTGAAAGCATGAGCATTCGTAATCTGGAGGTTTAAGATAATGGAAGAAAAAAAGATTTCGTCAGCAGTTATAAGGAGGTTGCCAAGATATTACAGATATCTTGGAGAGTTGATTGAAACTGGTGTGCAGAGAATTTCATCTAAAGAGCTGAGTGCAAGGATGAAAGTAACTGCGTCCCAGATAAGACAGGATCTTAATAATTTTGGTGGATTTGGTCAGCAGGGATATGGATACAATGTCCAGTATCTTTATGAAGAGATAGGCAAGATTCTGGGAATAGACAGAAAACATAATATGATTATAATTGGAGCCGGTAATCTTGGAAAGGCAATTGTTAATTATAGCGATTTCGAGAAAAGAGGTTTCATAATTAAGGGAATATTTGATAATAATCCTGATGTTAAAGGAACAAGCATACGGGGTATTGAAGTGCGTATGATGGATGAACTTACAGATTTCATAAAGAATAATGATATTGAAATAGTGGCACTTACTATTCCTAAGGAGGCGGCAAAGCAGATTGCCAAGGTTGTTGCAGATGCAGGGGTTAAGGCAATATGGAATTTTGCGCATACAGATCTTAATCTTCCAGATGATGTTATAGTAGAAAACGTACATTTGTCAGAAAGTCTTATGAGACTTTCATACACTATTGCTAACAGAAAGTAGTTTTTGGAGGTAAATATGGCAGAACCTGATATTGATAAGCTGAAGAGTTGTACAGCCATAAAGGATATACCGATACTTACGCTTGATGAAAGATGGTATCATCTGATAACTGACAAGATTAAGACAGATGAGATTCGTTATTGGGAAAAGGAACTTAATGATCTGCTTAAGAAACAGGGACAGATTAATAATGATATTAAAGAAGTCAAGAAAATTAAAGCACAGCTTATTCAGGATGTTGTAGACAATATGCAGGATGAGGATTCTGATCCTAAGAAAACTAAAATAATGGAACAGAATCAGAGACTTATACAGGAAGCTAAAGATAAAATTGGCAGCCTTGAAGATGAGGCTCTTGATATTCCAAGAGATATTGTTAATGCGAATGAACAGCTGATGATAGAGACAGTAAAGGTGTGTTATAATAAGATTAACAACAACAAAGAAGATCTTGAAGTTCTTGACAAATGGATTAATGCTACGAGAGTAAAGCTAAAAAAGAATATCCTTATAAAGCAGGATAAAGAAGAGATTAATAACAGAATGTATACGGCTATGCATGATATACTTGGTCCGGATGTTATGAAAGAACTTGATCGGATTAATGAGGAATAAGGATATGGAATATTTAGTTGATTCACACATAATGAAATCGGTAGATAATTATTCAATACACGAGGCAGGTATTCCCTCAGTGGTGCTCATGGAGAGAGCAGCACTGGGGGTTTCTGCGTTTTTAAGTAATCTTATTGCAGATAATAAAAGTATAAGACCTGTGAAAGTTGTATGCATATGTGGAAGTGGCAACAATGGAGCCGATGGAATTGCAACATCCAGACAGCTTAATGAGGCGGGGATTAATGTAAATGTGGTGTTGTCAGGGAAGTCAGATGGCACTAATGAATATGCGCTGCAGAAATCAATTATTAATAAACTTGGAATTAAATGTGAAGAATATGATGACAGGATGGATTTTTCTGAATATGATTACATTGTGGATGCTCTATTCGGAATAGGTTTGTCAAGAATGGTCGAAGGGAAACATGCACAGATTATTTCTAAGATAAATGAAAGCAGGAAATCAGGAACAACGATTGTATCTATAGATATTCCATCAGGGATATGCGCTGATAATGGACATGTATCAGGGTGTGCTGTTATGGCAGATTATACAGTTACATTTGGATATAATAAGCTTGGTATCATGTTTTATCCGGGAGCTACATACAGTGGTAGTGTGAAAGTTGCCAATGCCGGATTTGTACCGGCGGATTTATTACGAAACAATGTCAAAGGCTTTGGAAACATTTACACATTTACAGATGAAGATATAAGAAGGCTGATTAACAGAAAAAATGATTCCAACAAAGGAACTTATGGGAAAGCACTTGTAATAGCCGGATCAGAGACAATAGGTGGGGCAGCAGTTTTGTCGGCTGGAGCAGCGTACAGAAGCGGAGCAGGTCTGGTAAAGTTATATACACATGAGAATAACCGCATACCAGTAATGTGTAGTGTGCCAGAATGTCTTATTACAACATATTCTGACACATTTGATATTGAAATACTGGAAAATGCAATGCAATGGGCAGGATGTATAGCTGCCGGACCGGGGTTATCAATGAACCGGAATGCAAGAGCCATTACAAGAAAAGTTCTTGAAATAACAGATAAAGTGCGAGTACTGGATGCAGATGCGCTTAATATAATTGCAGATGAGAATATAGATTTTCATGGTAAAGAATCAGGCACAATAATAATTACTCCTCATATTATGGAAATGTCAAGACTTACAGGCATGACGATATCACAGATAAAGGATAATCCTGTGTCCTGTGCAATGGAATATGCAGGCAGGCATCAATGCATATGTGTATTAAAGGATGCAAAAACCATTGTTACAGATGGAAAGGAACTATACATAAACTGCACAGGCAACAATGGTATGTCTACAGGAGGTTCGGGAGATGTCCTTACCGGACTTATCGCAGGACTGGCGGTACAGGGGATTGATGCAATGCAGGCAGCCTGTCTTGCAGTATATATACATGGTAAAGCGGGCGATTGCGCTGCAAAGAAAAAAAGCTGTGAGGCAATGCTTGCATCTGATATATCAGATGCGGTTTCAGATGCGCTCAGAAGCTGAGTGTTATTAAAGATTAGATAAAAGATTTAATATAGCTGAATACACACTTGAAAGAAGGCAATACTAATGCCAGAGACAAAAAAGCATTAGGAGTGTGACAGTTGTGGTAATAAAAAGAGGAGATATTTTTTATGCTGATTTAAGACCTGTTGTGGGGTCAGAACAAGGCGGAATCAGACCTGTGCTGATTATTCAGAATGATACAGGAAATAAACACAGTCCGACAGTAATATGTGCGGCAATTACAAGCCAGATGCATAAAAGCAAGCTTCCAACCCATGTGGAACTGGATTCAGCAAGATATGACATGGTAAAGGATTCTGTGATTCTGCTTGAACAGCTGCGTACTATAGATAAGAGAAGACTTAAGGATAAGGTATGTCATCTTGATAATGATATAATAGGACAGGTTAATAAAGCACTGTCTGTAAGCCTTGAGATGAATTGACTGGGTGTATAGATTTGTGGTATAGTAATACAGATATATTTTATTTATTTATTAAAACATTTTTGGAGGAATATTATGAACGACGGCCATCCCGCGGATGGGAAAGAAAAGATTTTTTCGTCTTTTTTCAGAAAGTTAGGAAAGACGAAACGAGATGAAGATGTTACAGAAGAGATAATGGATATGGTCAATGAAAGCCATGAACAGGGTGTGCTTGAAGAGAATGAAGCTGAGATGATCAGCAATATATTTGAATTCGGAGAAAAGCAGGCTTCTGATGTAATGACTCATAGAAATAATATTGTGGCACTTAATGACGATATTACAATCAAAGAAGCATTTGAACGGGTTATGGAGGAAAATTATTCTAGATATCCTGTATATAAGGGTGATATAGATAATATAACCGGAGTATTACATATCCGTGATCTTCTTAAAGTATATGTTGATGAGACTAATCAGGATAAGAAACTTAAGGATGTCAGGAATGAGGTAATGTTTGATCCGTATTGTATACCTGAGACAAGGAATATAAGTCCTCTGTTCAGACAGATGCAGTCGGATAAGATACATATGGCTATTGTAGTTGACGAATATGGTCAGACAGCAGGAATTATTACTATGGAAGATATTCTTGAGGAGATTGTTGGTAATATCCTTGATGAATACGACGATGAAGAAGAACAGATTGTGACCGACGCAGACGGTTCATATATAATTGAAGGTCAGGCAGATCTTGAAGATGTTGAAGCAAAGCTGGGAATTGAATTTGATTGTGAAGATATTGATACACTTAGTGGTTTTATGATTTACAGGCTTGGAAAGATACCAGAGGATGGGGAGAGCTTTGAAGTTGAGTACAAAGGCTATGTGTTTAAGACACTTGAGATACGAAACAAAATGATTCTTAAAGTTAAAGTTAACGCTGTAAAAGAAGAACATAAACAGAATTAATGCCTGAACCTTAGTATGGGGGTTGGTTTATGCGTAAATATGATATTGATATTTCTTATGAAGGTAATATGCCTAATGAGGTAGAATTTACTCTGGACAACAAATATGTTGTTAAGATAGGCGATGAAAGATTTTATAATCTGATGGGAGAAACAATGCTGTCTGCATTTAACGGACTCGTTCACCCGGATGATGTTATGAAGTTTGAACAGTTTGCTATGGCAGACATGTCTGTTAAGTATTGTATTGTACGATGTCTTATTAAGACAGGAACATACAGGTGGATGCTGCTTAATAAGAAAAAAATCTATAATGTAGGTGCTGACAGGATGGTTGAACTTGTTGCACAGGATATTATAGTTGTATCTAATGATTTTGACATATATCATGGCAATGTAAGAAAATACAGAGCTATAATGAATGTTATTGATGAGAAGATTTTTGAATATGATCCACTCAGCAGAATGTTGACAATATACTGCTATAGAAATAACAGGTCTGAGATATTTGAGAGAACGGATTTTAACGAATGGAAAGAAAAATGCATAGCTAAGGGATATGTTACAGGCGATGATGTGATACAGTTCGAGGCTCTGTGTACAAGTATTGTTGGAGGAGTATCCAATTTTGCAGTATCTTTTGATAATTCAATTATGTCAAAAGGAGAACGGGTAGACAGTCTTGTGTTTAAGGGTCAGTCGCTGATAACAGAGGCAGAGAAAAGACTTACTGTTGGAGTTATTTCTGAACCAGAGAAGAGAACAAGGACTATACAGGAACATGCTGATCTGGATGAGGCCAAGCTTGATTCTGCAACAGGAATATTTAACAAGAAAGCTATTACTGACATGATAACAGAGGATATCAATGCCGCAGGTGTGTCTGCTAAGGATAAGCAGATATATCTTATGATACTTGATATTGATAACTTTAAGAGCGTTAATGACAGCTATGGGCATTATTTTGGAGATGAAGTAATCAAGTCATTTGCAGATGCTCTTAAGATGGCGGTTGGTGGACGAGGCCTTGTTGGACGAATCGGTGGAGATGAGTTCATGGCACTTGTTAAGGATGTTAATGTTGAAGAATTAAGGATAATGTTAAAGTCAATGCGAAAGGGACTTAAAGTTTCGCTTGCACAGAAACAGCCTGAGTATATGTTTTCAACATCTATTGGTATATCACAGTTTGGCAAAGACGGAACGGACTTTGAGACGTTGTTTAAGATAGCTGATGCAGCTCTTTATATTGCTAAAGAAAAGGGAAAAGACCGCTATATAATATATGATTATAACAAGCATGGTGATATCCTTGCAGATATGAAGCATGACATTGCATTTGGCAATGAATTTATGAAGCCAATGGCTAAGTATGAGCTTGCAGCTGATATTGTAATAAATGTATCTCTTGGAAAGATGTCTGTTATGGATGTTCTTGCCGAGCTTACAGATAAGCTTAATATACATGGAATAAGTATTTTCTCTGGAAAGGATATGAAGTGTATATATTGTACAGGACATTACAAAGATACAGTAACAGATGCAGCTTACATATATGATGATAACTTTGAAAAACATTTTGATGAATATGGGGTTAATACAATTAATAATGTCGCATCACTTACAATTGATTATCCAGAAGCTTTCAGACAGTTAAGAGATAATAATATATGTTCCCTACTGCAGATTAAGGCAGCTGGTACAGATTCTACTGAATATATGGTAGAATTCGATATATTTGGAACTAACAGGAGAAAATGGAGTTCAATTGATGCAGCAATGTTGAGAATTGTAGTACTTGGCTTGGTAAATGCTATAAGTGGTAGATTGACAGATTGATGTTGTGTGCTATAATTAATTGGCAAATAAAAGCATTTTGCATATCAATTAGAGTGTGTTAGGAGTGTTAATATATGAGACGAGCAGTTTTTTCTATTCTCGTAGGTAATTCAGCAGGTGTTCTTAGCCGAGTTGCTGGTATGTTCAGCCGCAGAGGATATAATATAGACAGCCTTACAGTTGGTGAAACTCTCAATCCGGAGTATTCGCGAATGACTATAGCAGTAACAGGTGAAGATGATGTACTTGAACAGATTGAGAAACAGCTTAATAAGCTTATTGATGTTAAAGAGATAGTTGAACTTCCGGCACATGAATCAGTATGCAGGGAGCTGATTATGATCAAGGTTGAATGTGGTCCCGAGAAGAGACAGCAGGTTTCTTCAATAGCGGATATATTCAGAGCGAACATTGTAGATGTATCTAAAGAGTCTATGATAATTGCACTTACAGGAAGCCTGAGCAAGATGAAT
Organism: uncultured Lachnospira sp.; assembly: GCA_934343805.1. Taxonomy (GTDB): domain Bacteria; phylum Bacillota; class Clostridia; order Lachnospirales; family Lachnospiraceae; genus Lachnospira. The sequence continues at coordinate 1,068 of CAKRIN010000009.1, read as the reverse complement.
GCTTTTATAGAACTTCTTGAGGATTTCAATATTACAGAAGTTGCAAGAACGGGTATTACAGGACTTGCAAGAGGAAGCGCAGATATGAAAAAGATGTAATAATTCTTTGAGAATATCAAAGGAATTTTACAATATAAAAACACATTTTACGGAGGTAGTTTAAAATGGCAGAGGCAAAGATTTATTATCAGTCAGATTGTAATTTATCATTACTTGACGGTAAGACAATTGCTATTATTGGTTACGGCAGCCAGGGACATGCACATGCATTAAATCTTAAGGATTCAGGTTGTCATGTAATTATCGGACTTTATGAGGGTTCTAAGTCATGGAAGAGAGCTGAGGAGCAGGGATTTGAAGTATTCACTGCTGCAGAGGCTGCTAAGAGAGCTGACATCATCATGATTCTTATTAATGATGAGAAGCAGGCTAAGCTTTATAAGGAAGATATCGAGCCAAATCTTGAGCCAGGTAACATGCTTATGTTTGCTCATGGTTTCAACGTTCATTTTGGTTTAATTAAGGCTCCTAAGGGTGTTGATGTAACAATGATCGCTCCTAAGGGACCAGGACATACAGTACGTTCAGAATATCAGGCTGGAAAGGGTGTTCCTTGTCTTGTTGCTGTTGAGCAGGATGATACAGGAAAGGCTCTTGATATGGCACTTGCATATGCATTAGGAATTGGTGGAGCAAGAGCTGGTGTTCTTGAGACAACATTCAGAACAGAGACAGAGACAGACCTCTTTGGTGAGCAGGCAGTTCTTTGCGGTGGTGTTTGTGCACTTATGCAGGCTGGTTTTGAAACTCTTTGCGAAGCTGGATATGATCCTCGTAATGCATACTTTGAGTGTATCCATGAGATGAAGCTTATCGTTGACCTTATTTATCAGTCAGGATTTGCAGGAATGAGATATTCAATCTCTAACACAGCTGAGTATGGTGATTACATCACAGGACCTAAGATCATCACAGAGGATACTAAGAAGGCTATGAAGAAGATTCTTTCTGATATCCAGGATGGTACATTTGCTAAGGAGTTCTTACTTGACATGAGCGAAGCTGGTG
>CAKRIN010000008.1 GCA_934343805.1 uncultured Lachnospira sp. | reverse complement strand
CACATATAACGGAATTGTGATAGCATACACATATAAATAGGTAGAAAAACAGTATATCTTATTGAAGTATGGCGGACCTGATGGCGAACTGGGGGCATCTATGAGGTACCTTTCGCAAAGATATTCAATGCCATACAGAGAGGTTGCAGGACTATTGACTGATATAGGAACTGAAGAACTTGCGCATCTTGAGATGGTAAGCACAATGGTTCATCAGCTTACAAGAAACCTTACAATAGACCAGATAAAGGGTACACCATTTGAAGCTTATTATGTGGATCATACTGTTGGAGTATGGCCTCAGGCGGCAGGAGGAGTTCCATTCTGTGCAGTTGAATTCCAGTCAAAAGGAGATGCCATAACAGATATAGCAGAAGACATGGCTGCAGAACAGAAGGCGAGAACAACATATGATAACCTTATAAGATTATGCTGCGATGACCCGGACGTATATGAACCATTGAAGTTTCTAAGAGAAAGAGAAGTAGTTCATTTTCAGAGATTTGGAGAAGCAATGTCAATAATACAGAGCAAGCTGGATTCAAAGAACTTCTATGCATTCAATCCAGAGTTTAAGAAATAGTATGATATACGCATATAATGTGTTAGAATATATGTGTTAAAATGTGCATTAATGAACTTGGAAAGGAAACACATATGAAAGAAAAAATATATACGATACCTGTCAATGATGCATTTTCATCAGATTGCGAATGTCCGATTTGTTCAATGTATAAAACATTAGAAGATGATGCGGTCAGTTACACAATGGGCGCAAGTTATATGGAAGATGATATAAGGGCAATGACAGATAAGATGGGATTTTGCCAGAAACATTTGAAAAAAGTATATGATTGCGAGAACAGACTAGGATTTGCACTTGTTATGAAGACGCATCTTGATAAAGTTATATCTGACATAGAAGCTCTTCAGGATGGAAAAGTTGCAGCAAAGACTATGTTTAAAAAGGCTGATAAACCAGCAGTTACAGCATATTCTCAGTCTTTGCAGACAACATGTTTTGTATGTGACAGAGTTGAGAATACATTTAAAAGATATATGGATACAATTTTTTATATGTATAAACATGATGCGTCATTCCGGGAACTGTATAAGAAATCAAAAGGTTTTTGTACGCAGCATTATGGTATGTTGACAGAGTATGCAGCTAACAGTCTTAAGGGCGAAATGCTGGATGATTTTATAAAGACGACTAATACCCTTTATATTGAAAATATGAAGAGAGTCAGGGATGATGTGGCGTGGTTTATTAATAAATTTGACCATAAGTATAAGGATGAGCCATGGAAAAATTCCAGAGATTCTCTTGTGAGAGCAATGGTAAAGGATGGCTCATATATAGCTGATGAGCCTGGGAAGAATAAGAAATAATAAAAATAATTATGAGCTGTTACCTGACATCCGGCGATATTGCGGTGTGGGTAACAGCTCATTGATTTTAGTATGTGAATGTTACAGAATATAATGTATATCCAGTACGTTCAGTTGTTTTGTAAGAATATGATAATTGTGTTCCTGCGGCAGAAACAGATGATTTAATATCAAGGTCAGCTGTAGTTGTGAATTCGATATGATTAACTTTATTCCTTATACAGCGGAGAATGTAATTATCAAGATCACGCTGGCTGCTGACAGAGTGAAGCTTTGCCTGAACAGGATATGTGTAAATATATCCATTGGCAGGGTTGGCAGCATTCATATCAGAGTTCCACGTATGATCAATAGCCATGTCAGCATCACTGATATTGAAATAGCCATGATCAATATATTCAGATGTACTGCCTACAGGATCATCCCATGTGACGTCAACCTGATACCAGTCATTGCCAAGCTTTACTACATTCCATATGTGCTGGTCGTTGCCGGCTGTACCGGAAATAGTATAGTTTTCTATGCCGAGCATATCCATGAAAGTCTTAAAGCTTTCTGTATAACCGCTGCATACAGCCTCACCTTTTATCAGCGCATCATAAGCGTTGAAGGTGGAACCACCTTTGTCAATATAAGTTATGTTGGATACAAGATAATCGTGAATTGCCAGTTCGTTTTCATAGTCGCTTTTATGAGGTGATGTTATCTCGGCAAGTACATCAACATACTTGTTGTACAGCTCTAACTGTCTTTCATTAAGCTGGGAAGTATTATCAGAATGATAAGCTTTCATTATGGCATAATTGTCCCAGCATTCATATGTTACAACCATGTTATAGCCATCTTTAATCTTACGGTATTCACACTTTATCTGTTCTATACCACTTATGCGTGTCAGCCATTCATTGGCATCAATTAAAGAATCATCAGCAACAAATATATCGCATTCGTTCTGGTTGTTTTCCATGGCTTCAATTATGAATTGGATGATATCATCAGTTGTTGCGGCTTTATTATCAAATGCTATATATGAAATTTCAGTTGAATTCTGTGAATCACTGTTGTTTATAAAGGGAGTTGAACATCCATATACGGATGAAGCAATTACGGCTCCAAGTAAAAGAGACGTACAATATTTTTTAAGTCTCATGTGTGGTCTCCTTGAAATTCTGTTATAATCTAATATGATTGTATAACGCATGGAATGCAAATGTAAAGTGGAAACATAAGGATTTTGCAATGATTTTATTATGAGTTACAATATTAAAATAAATATCAACCAAGGAGGAATAATATGGCTGATTATGTATTGAAAAATGTTAATGATTTTGATCTGGCACAGACGCTTGAATGCGGACAGTGTTTTCATTTTATTAAACTGGCAGAGGAAGACTATGTTCTTACTGCCATGAATCGACTGCTGCATGTTTCCCAGCAGGCAGACACAGTAATATTCTATGATACAGACGAGCGGCAGTATGAGGAAATATGGAAACATTATTTTGACTTAGACAGAGATTATTCTTTAATAAAAAGCACGCTCCTTGAAAAGAACAGCCAGTTAAAAGATGCGATTGACAGCATGTGGGGAGTTCGTATTCTTAATCAGGAGTATTTTGAAACGCTTATATCTTTTATTATTTCACAGAATAAGCAGATTCCGCATATTAAGAAGATAGTTGCTGATATATCTTCGAAATATGGTACATATAAGGGAACATTTAATGGGACAGATATGTATACATTTCCAACGCTGGAACAGTTAAAGGATTCCGGAGAAGAGGATTTTAAAGAGTTAAAAACAGGATTCCGTGCGCCATATATAATGGATGCAATCAGAAAGAACCTGGCAGGGTGTTTTGATGAGAATACTCTTAGAAATATGGGATATGAGGACTGCATTAAAGAGCTTACAACAATAAAAGGTGTTGGAGAAAAGGTTGCCAACTGCGTTGCTTTATTTGGACTTGGAAAGAGGGAGGCATTTCCGGTAGATGTGTGGATAAAGAGAATAATGGAGACTATGTATTTTGATGGCAGGGAAACATCGAAAGATAAAATTGCAGCATATGCAAAAGAATTATTCGGAGACCTTGGAGGATATGCCCAGCAGTATCTGTTTTATTATGGAAAGACTATTAAAATGGGCGTAAAATAATAATTATTAATAAAATCTAAAAAATCTAATATATTTGAATTAGCTGTTGACAAATAAAAGTGTGAAGTGTTACATTATGTGCAGTGGTTAGCACTCGAAAAGAATGAGTGCTAACAGGAGAATGAATGCTGCCATGAAGGGTTCACTCTCATGTGAAGACAGCGGAATGGAGGAATATATAATGAAATTAGTACCATTAGGAGACAGAGTTGTTATTAAAGCATTAGTTGCAGAGGAGACTACTAAATCAGGAATTGTACTTCCTGGACAGGCTAAGGAGAAGCCACAGCAGGCAGAGGTTATTGCGGTAGGTCCTGGTGGAGTTGTTGATGGTAAGGAAGTTGTTATGCAGGTTAAGCCTGGTGATAAGGTTATCTATTCTAAGTATTCTGGAACAGAAGTTAAGCTTGATGAAGATGAGAATCTCATTATTGTAAAGCAGTCAGATATTCTTGCTATCATTGAATAATAATCATTGAATGATGCATGGGCTGCTGATTACAGAGTTTTGAACATATAAGTATATTTATTAGGAGGCTATTATTATGGCAAAGGAAATTAAGTACGGAATTGAAGCTAGAAAGGCTTTAGAGGAAGGTGTTAATAAGTTAGCTAATACAGTAAGAGTAACAATCGGACCTAAGGGACGTAATGTTGTTCTTGATAAGTCATATGGAGCACCACTTATTACTAACGATGGAGTTACTATTGCTAAGGATATCGAGCTTGAAGATGCATTTGAGAATATGGGTGCACAGCTTGTTAAGGAAGTTGCAGCCAAGACTAATGATGTTGCTGGTGATGGTACAACAACAGCTACTGTTCTTGCACAGGCTATGATTAACGAAGGTATGAAGAACCTTGCAGCAGGAGCTAACCCAATCGTATTAAGAAAGGGAATGAAGAAGGCTACAGATTGTGCTGTTGAAGCTATTGCAGGTATGAGCGAGAAAGTAACAGGAAAGGATCAGATTGCCAAGGTTGCAGCTATTTCAGCAGGTGATGAAGAAGTTGGACAGATGGTAGCTGACGCTATGGAAAAGGTTTCTAATGATGGTGTTATCACAATTGAGGAATCTAAGACAATGAAGACAGAACTTGATCTTGTAGAAGGTATGCAGTTCGACAGAGGCTATATTTCAGCATATATGGCAACAGATATGGACAAGATGGAAGCAGTTCTTGATAATCCATATATCCTTATTACAGATAAGAAGATTTCTAATATTCAGGAAATCTTACCAGTTCTTGAGCAGATTGTTCAGAGCGGTGCTAAGCTTCTTATTATTGCAGAAGATGTTGAGGGTGAGGCTCTTACAACACTTATTGTTAATAAGTTAAGAGGAACATTCAATGTTGTAGCTGTTAAGGCTCCTGGATATGGTGACAGACGTAAGGAAATGCTTAAGGATATCGCAATTCTTACAGGTGGTCAGGTTATTTCTGAGGAACTTGGACTTGAGCTTAAGGATACAACAATGGATATGCTTGGTAGAGCTAAGTCTGTTAAGGTTCAGAAAGAGAACACAGTTATTGTTGATGGCGAAGGAGCTAAGGAAGATATTGATGCAAGAGTTGCCCAGATTAAGGCACAGCTTGAAGAGACAACATCTGAATTTGATAAAGAAAAGTTACAGGAAAGACTTGCTAAGCTTGCAGGTGGCGTAGCTGTTATCAGAGTTGGTGCTGCAACAGAGACTGAGATGAAAGAAGCAAAGCTTCGTATGGAAGATGCTCTTAATGCAACAAGAGCTGCTGTTGAAGAAGGTGTAGTATCAGGTGGTGGTTCTGCTTACATCCATGCTTCTAAGAAGGTTGCAGAGCTTGTTAAGACACTTAGTGGAGATGAGAAGATTGGTGCACAGATTATCTTAAAGGCACTTGAAGCTCCATTATTCCATATTGCATACAATGCTGGTCTTGAAGGCGCTGTTATCATCAATAAGGTAAGAGAGTCAGAAGTTGGTACAGGATTTGATGCATACAAGGAAGAGTATGTCAATATGATTGATGCTGGTATCCTTGATCCAGCTAAGGTTACAAGAAGTGCATTACAGAATGCTACAAGTGTTGCTTCAACACTTCTTACAACAGAATCAGTTGTTGCTAATATTAAGGAAGATGCACCAGCAATGCCAGCAGGTGGTGCCGGCATGGGCGGAATGATGTAATTTCACAATATAACTAAAACATACAGCCCGGTGGGTAATCTCCCACCGGGCATATTGCTTTAAAGAAAGGTATCTGATTATGATAGAAGGAACAGTGGAACAGATGGTTAAAGTTACCGCTCCTAGAATTTCGATTTTTTACAGAATAGTTCTTGTTATAGCATGTCTTGTTGCTGCAACAACAATTGTTCAGACAGGATGGCTTGGGGTTGCTGTGCTTGTGGTGTTTGTGCTTTTTACAGTGTTTGTATTTGAATACTATAATGCTGAATATGAATATACATTTGTCGATGGAAGCCTGACGATAGATAAGATTATGGCGAAGTCAGTAAGAAAGAATGTTGGAAGCTTTGATCTTACAAGAGCTACACTTGTGGCAGGAGTAAACAGTCAGGAAGCTTTAGGAAAAGCAAGACAGCAGTTAAGAACATACAATTGCTCATCAGGAGTTGACGATCCGGGAGATATTGTAATATACACATATGATAATGACAGTAATGAGTTAATAAGATTATTTGTGCTCCCAAATGATGCCATGAAAGAGGCAATTATCAGTTCGGTCAGTAAGGGAGTATTATATTTATAAAAAATATTTGACTTTTAACGTCAGTTTTGTTATATTCTCATGTAATATATTCATATGCTGGCGAAGATGTCAGTTGCTTGTAGAAACATCCGGATTAATTTATTTATTCGGATTTTTTCTATATATTAATAAAACACAACAGAAAGCGAGGATTTTAGCAAAATGGGTAAAATTATTGGTGAAGGCATTACATTTGACGACGTACTTTTAGTTCCACAGTATTCAGAAGTAACACCTAATATGATTGACCTCTCAACACAGCTCACTAAGAATATTAAACTTAATATTCCATTAATGAGTGCAGGCATGGACACAGTTACAGAACACAGAATGGCAATCGCAATGGCTAGACAGGGTGGTATTGGTATAATCCACAAGAATATGTCAGTTGAAGCTCAGGCAGAGGAAGTAGACAAGGTTAAGCGTTCAGAGAATGGTGTTATCACGGACCCATTTTTCTTACATCCAGATAATACCTTACAGGAAGCTAACGACCTTATGGGCAAGTTCAGAATTTCTGGAGTTCCTATTACAGATGACAATGGCAAGCTTGTTGGTATTATTACTAACAGAGACCTTAAGTTTGAAGAGAATTTCGACAGACCAATCAAGGAATGCATGACAAGTGAGAATCTTATTACAGCTCCAGTTGGAACAACTCTTGAAGAAGCTAAGAAGATATTAGGCAAGGCAAGAAAAGAGAAGCTTCCTATTGTTGATGATGACTATAAGTTAAGAGGACTTATCACAATCAAAGATATTGAAAAGAGCGTTAAGTATCCATCTTCAGCACATGATTCACAGGGCAGACTTCTTGCAGGTGCTGCTGTAGGTATCACAGCTAATGTTATGGACAGAGTTCAGGCACTTGTTAATTCAAGCGTTGACTGTATTGTTATTGATTCAGCTCATGGACATTCTAAGAATATTATTACAACTCTTAAAGAAATTAAGTCAGCATTCCCTGATCTTCAGGTTATTGCTGGTAATATTGCAACAGGTGCTGCAGCCAAGGCTCTTTGTGAGGCTGGTGTAGATGCTGTTAAGGTTGGTATTGGACCTGGTTCTATCTGCACAACAAGAGTTGTTGCAGGTATTGGTGTGCCACAGGTTACAGCGGTTATGGATGCTTATGCAGAAGCTAAGAAGCATGGTGTTCCAGTAATTGCTGATGGTGGTATTAAGTATTCAGGAGATATTGTTAAGGCTATTGCAGCAGGTGGAAATGTCTGCATGTTAGGAAGCCTTCTTGCAGGTTGTGACGAAGCTCCAGGTACATTTGAATTATTTCAGGGAAGAAAGTATAAGGTATACAGAGGAATGGGTTCTATTGCTGCTATGGAGAATGGAAGCAAAGACAGATATTTCCAGACGGGTGCCAAGAAACTTGTTCCTGAGGGCGTTGAAGGACGAGTTGCTTATAAAGGTCTTGTTGAAGACACTATCTTCCAGCTTATGGGAGGCTTACGTTCAGGTATGGGATATTGTGGAGCACCTACAATTCCAGTACTTCAGGAGACAGCCCAGTTTATTAAGATGTCTTCAGCAGCTTTAAGAGAGAGTCATCCACATGACATTCATATAACTAAGGAAGCTCCTAACTATTCGGTAGAAGATAAATAAAAAATAAACCTGCGATAGCATGTAATATGCATCCGGATATGATGGTTGTCATTATATCCGGATGTTTTTTGTTAATAAAAGATGATTTTGGATGAAGTTATTGCTAATAAATGATGATATGATGTATAATGTTTGAAGTATAGATATATTAATGTGTATGAACAGGTATATTTTAGGGGCGTCTATTTTTACGAGAAGGAGATAGCATATGGAAGACAGAATACTCGGTAAATATATCGCAAAGAATCATTCTGGAAGAAAGTTCTCTGACAGGGAATTGCAGATTATAAGACAGGGTGATACAGATAAGATGGTAGAAACTTTCCTTAATATGGGGAATAATTATTACAACACACAGATGCAGTGTATGCTTAAGAGTCTTAGCTGTGTTATGCCAGGCGATATAGAATTAGAGAATATTAATTATGAGAGAACATTTAAAGGGGATTTTATCGGCTGTCAGATTATGGACGGAGATATAGATGTATTTCTGGGAGTTTCAGGAAATAACACTGAATTGTTAAAGCTTGCATCAGCATATGCACAGGAGAATATCAGCGAATTTGATGAAGATGCATATGATGCATTATGTGAACTTATTAATGTAATGAATGGCGCATATGCAATAAAGCTCGGAGACGAAGATATTGAAGTGACACTTCATCCTCCGGTGTTCTACAGAGAAGCAGAAGTTACGGCAGATGACGGCTTCTATATTGTGACATTTGTTCATGAAAATAATTTGTTCAGGGTAATAATGGCTGCAGATAATAAGATTAAACTCTCAGCATAATAAGGAGAATGGATATGGCAAAGATTTTAATAGTAGATGATTCTAAAACATCAAGAAAGTTTTTAAGAAATATGCTTGAAGATGCAGGACATGAAATTGTATCGGAAGCTGTTAATGGTGTAGAAGGCGTAGAAAAGTTCAAATTATATAGACCGGATATTGTTACTATGGATATTACAATGCCGGTTATGGATGGAATAGAGGCAGTTAAGGAGATTATCGAAATTGATCCTACAGCCAAGGTTATAATGGTTACAGCGGCTGGACAGAAGACTAATATGGTGGAAGCACTAAAGAGAGGTGCAGCTGATTTTATTCAGAAGCCATTTGATGGTTCTGTTATTATTAATACAATAGAAAAGGTTTTGGAAGACGAATGATGTATAATTATCGTTTAGAGATAGAATATGATGGTGGAAGATATGACGGCTGGCAGAGACTTGGAAAAGATGCAGGAACTAACACTGTCGAGAGAAAGCTGATAGAAATTATAAGCAGAATGACAGGCGAAGATGTTGAGATGTATGTAGGATCCAGAACAGAAAAGGGTGTGCATGCATTATGTCAGACAGCAAATTTTAAGCTGGAAAAAGAAGTTAAGCCGATAGAACTCAGGAATTATCTTAACAGATATCTGCCGAGAGATATAGCGGTAATGTCAGTAAGTGATGTTCCTGAAAGATTTCATAGTCAGCTTAATGCTCAGTCAAGAATATATGAATACAGACTTGATACAGGGAATGTGGCTAATGTATTCAGAAGAAAGTATGCATATCACACATTTAATGAGCCAGATTATGATGCAATGAGAAAGGCTGCAGCATACTTTGAGGGAAAGCATGATTTTAAGGCATTTACCACTGCAAGGAAAAGTAAAAGTACAGTCCGTGACATTAAGCAGATAAGGATACAGCATGAAGGTACAAAGGCGTATATCAGAATAGAAGCTGATGATTTTCTTCATAATATGGCCAGATATATAATTGGGATGCTTCTGGATGTCGGAAATGGATTAAAGAAACCTGAGGATGTTAAAGCATGTCTGGAAGGAAAAGATATTCAGATGTCGCTTCCGGCAGAAAACTATGGACTTTTTCTTATAAAGGTTGTTTATTAAATATTATAAAGCTGTCGTGTTAAGAGCAGTTTCTTAGTACGACAGCATTTTAAATGTAAAGGTGGAAAGTATGAAGACAATAATTGAACTTATAACAGACGAGATCAAGACAGCATTTGAGGAATGTGGATATGGCGCAGAATATGCTAAGGTTACAGTATCAAACAGACCTGATTTGTGTGAGTTTCAGTGTAATGGTGCAATGGCAGCCGCTAAAGCGTATAAGAAAGCTCCGTTTATTATTGCAGATGAGATAGTAGCTAAGCTTGAAGGTAATATAATGTTTTCTAAGCTTGAAAGTGTTAAGCCGGGGTTTATTAACATTAACATATGTGAAAAATATCTTGCAGAGTATCTAAATGAAATGTCTGAAGCCAGAAACTATGGATATGTTAATGCTGATAAGGAAAAGACAGTTATTGTGGATTTTGGTGGAGCAAATGCTGCTAAACCTTTACATGTTGGACATTTAAGATCTGCCGTTATTGGAGAGAGTGTTAAGAGGATTAACCAGTTTGTTGGAAACAGGACAATAGGAGATGTTCATCTTGGTGACTGGGGCCTTCAGATGGGACTTATTATAGAGGAATTAAGGGACAGAAAACCTGAACTTCCATATTTCAATCCGGATTATACAGGAGAGTATCCAGAGGAAGCACCATTTACTATTGCGGAACTTGAGGAGATATATCCTGCTGCATCAGCTAAGTCAAAAGAGAATGCTGAATTTGCAGAAAGAGCACATCAGGCAACACTTAAGCTTCAAAGCGGAGATAAGGCGTGCAGGGCAATATGGCATCATATAATGAATGTTTCCAAGGCGGATCTTAAGAAAAACTATGATAATCTGAATGTTCATTTTGACTTATGGAAAGGTGAATCTGATGCACAGCCATATATTGATGATATGGTTAACAAGATGATAGCTGATGGAATAGCATATGAAAGTCAGGGAGCTACAGTTGTAGATATAGCGCAGGAGTCTGATACAAAAGAACTTCCTCCATGTATAGTAAGAAAGTCTGACGGAGCTGCTTTGTATGCAACATCTGACCTCGCAACTATTGTTGAGAGAGAAAAGCTGTACAAGCCAGATACATATATTTATCTTGCAGATAAGAGACAGGAGCTTCATTTTACACAGGTGTTCAGAACTGCTAAAAAAGCTGGCATAGTTGCTCCTGATGCTGATATGAGATTTGTTGGATTCGGAACAATGAATGGCAAGGATGGTAAGCCTTTTAAGACACGTTCAGGCGGTGTTATGAGACTTGAACATCTTATTGCAGATATTGATGATGCTGTTTACGACAAAATTATGTCTAACAGGACAGCTACAGAATCAGAGGCAAGGCAGACAGCTAAGATAGTTGGACTTGCAGCTCTTAAATATGGAGATCTTTCTAATCAGGCATCAAAGGATTATGTGTTTGATATCGAGAGATTCTCATCATTTGAGGGAAATACAGGCCCTTATATTCTCTATACAATAGTAAGAATTAAATCTATACTTAATAAATACAAAGAAAATGGCGGGGATACAGCTGGATTAAAGATTGCAGGTGCGGCAGATGCGAGTGAGAAGAATCTTTCTCTTTCACTTATTAAGTTCGCTGATGTGATAGATGGAGCGTATAAGGATAACGCTCCTCACAGAATATGTCAGTACATTTATGAGGTGTCTAATGCATTTAATGGATTCTATCATAATAATAAGATACTTACTGAATCAGATGAAGCTAAGAAGGAAAGTTATATAGCCCTTATTAGTCTTACTAAGAGAATACTTGAACAGTGTATAGATTTATTAGCTATAGAGTGTCCAGACAGAATGTAAAGGAGAACGATGATGAGCAAGTTATTATCATTTGCAATACCATGCTATAATTCAGCAGAATATATGGAACATTGTATCAATACTGTTATTGCAGGTGGAGAAGAAGTTGAAGTTATTATAGTTGATGATGGCTCAACAAAGGATAATACATATGAGATTGCCCAGAAATATGAAAAAGAGTATCCGGGTATTGTTAAAGCTGTCCATCAGGAAAATGGAGGACATGGAGAAGCTGTTAATACAGGCTTGAAGCATGCAACAGGAAGGTTCTTTAAAGTAGTAGACAGTGATGACTGGGTTGATGCCAAGAGTTACAGACGTATGCTTGCTACACTCAGAAGCTTTGAGGAGGGCAGTGAACCGGATATGGTTATTGCCAACTATGTATATGAAAAGGTCGGAGCCAAGAGAAAGAAAGTTGTTCATTATGAAAATGTTTTTCCAGTGGAGAAAATGTTTACATGGGATGATATAAGAATTGAAGACTTCAAAGTAGATCAGTATATACTTATGCATACAGTTGTTTATAGAACACAGCTGTTAAAGGAATGCGGACTGCAGCTTCCTAAACATACATTTTATGTTGATAACATATTTGTATTTGAGCCGCTTCCATATGTTAAGAATATGTATTATGTTAATACGAATTTCTATAGATATTTTATTGGAAGAGACGACCAGTCTGTTAATGAGAGCGTTATGATTTCAAGAATAGATCAGCAGATTTCTGTTAATAAGAGAATGATTGATTCATTTCTTTTAGAGAATCCAGAGAATATTAACTGCAGAAAGTATATGATTAATTACTTAAGAATCATGATGGAGGTATCTTCAATATTTCTTATAGTATCCGGAACGAAAGAACATCTTGAGAAGAAAAAAGAACTTTGGAAGTATGCAAAGGATAAAGATGTCAGGTTATATAAGAAGTTAAGGCACAGCCTTCTTGGATGGTCTGTTAATATTCCGACCGCGGCAGGAAGATGGATATCAAAGCAAGGGTATAAGATTGCTAATAATATAATAGGATTTAACTAAAATGTGTATAGAAGGAGAAGAATATGTCTATAATTGATACTTTCAGACTTGATGGAAAAGTAGCAGTTGTTACAGGTGCTAATACCGGACTCGGACAGGGAATGTCTGTTGCGCTTGCACAGGCAGGTGCAAAGGTTGTAGGAGTTGCAAGAAGATCTTGTGAAGACACTAAGAAGCTTATTGAGGCTGATGGCGGGGAGTTTGCAGAGATAATAGCGGACCTTTCAGATATGTCGTCAATAGATAAGATTGTAAATGGAGCTGTTGCAGCATTTGGACAGGCAGACATACTTGTTAACAATGCAGGACTTATTAAGAGAAATGACGCAATTGATTTTACAGAAGATGAATGGGACAGCGTAATACAGGTTAATCAGAAGATGGTATTTTTCCTGAGCCAGGCATTTGCAAAACAGTATATAAAGCAAGGACATGGTGGGAAAATAATTAACATTAATTCTATGCTTTCATACCAGGGTGGAATAAGAGTTCCATCATATGCGGCAAGTAAGAGTGCATGCATGGGACTTACCAAGGCAATGTGTAATGAGTGGGCAGCCCATAATATCAATGTTAATGCAATAGCACCAGGATATATGGCAACTAATAATACCGCACAGTTAAGAAGTGACGCTGACAGAAGCGAAGCCATTATTGACAGAATACCAGCTGGACGCTGGGGAACACCAGATGATATGAAGGGGGCAGTTGTGTTCCTTGCGTCATCTGCATCAGATTATGTCAATGGATTTACGCTTGCTGTTGATGGAGGATGGCTTGCAAGATAAACAAGACTGCGGTGTCCTTATAAATTGAACTACAGAATTTATATATCACATTAACATAGAAAAGGTATGTCTCACTAATTTTTCTTAGTGAGACATACCCTTTTTGATTTATTAGAAATATAATTTACAAATGTTACGGTCAACGTGTTCTTTAATGAAAGATGGAACCATGCTCTTTATGTCATCAGTCATGTCATTCTGACAAAGCATTACAATCATTCTGCCCTTATTAAAAAGCATATAATAACCAAACTTGTTATAAATGCTGGTGAATTGATCCCATTCATAAGTGTATGTGAGACTGTGATCAGGGATATCTGCTATAATGGCGTTATCCGCAAGAGTTATAATACAATGTGCATCTTCAGATGGATCCCTGTGCTTTAAATGATAATTGACATTGGACTTGAACTGATACGCAAAAATATATATTGGATAAAACCAGCACACGGCATACAGTATGAGCAGAAAGCTGGAATAAATGCCACATATTAATAACACCAAAGAAATGGCAGCTGGTGTCCATGATAATATGAGTTCAATTGGATTCCTGATGAATCTGTTCCAGAATACTATTCTTGAATAATCCTTTCCTGATGCTTTAAGAGTTGTATCGTACTTAATAATGTTCATAATATCCATCCTGTTAATTAGTAATAAAGATATAATAACACGCAATAATATATAAAACAATTAATTATCCATAAATAAAAAAATCAGTTTCCAAAAGAGGGTTAATGGTCTATAATAAATATAGATTTATGTATTGTCGGAGGAATGTTTTGAGCAGTATTAGAAAAAGAAATCTTGAGCTTTCAGAGATAGTTCACATGCTGGATGACAAAGGAACTTTTACAGAGGTTTCACACAGAATTCTTGGACAGATAACAGACAGCCTTAATGCAGAATGCGTTGGAATCATGCAGATAGATTCTGCTGGTGACAATATGCATATGATAGTTGAATCGGGGAAAGTCAGGTGCACGGATGTTATAGGAAATGTAGATGTTGCATCATTTACATTGTGCGAAGATGCTGTGAAGTATACAGACAGAAGTATTTCATCAGGAGAAGAGCGTGCAGTACTGGACAAGCTGGGAATGGATATCTCGATAACGGCACCTATATTCATTAATAAAATAAAAGCAATGTATCTTCTTATTCTTGGGAAACATGATGAGCTGGTGTCTGATGATGAAACAAAAGAATATATTAAAGATGTTGTAATGATAATGCAGAGCATTGCGCAGAGCAAGGTGATTAATAATTCCCTTATATCTTCGTATGATGTATTAGAGAATATTCTTGGAAATATTGGCTCAGGTATAATTGTATGCAGTAAAAGCACAGGAAAGATACTTTTCGAGAATGAAATGGCAGTAAAGGTACATGAAGTACGTGAAACAATAAAGGAATGTCTTGAAGAAGTATTTTCAAGTGATAATATGGAAGAGATCCTTAAGACTCCTATGGAAAGATACAATACTGAGTCAGGTTTGTGGTTTGAAGTGAGATTTTCACAGCTTAACTGGGTGGATGGAAGTGATGCTATAGTTGCTACAGCTCTTGACATTACACAGAAGAAAAAGAACCAGCAGAAGATAGAATATCAGGCACATAATGATTTTCTGACAGGGCTTTATAACCGTATGAAGTGCGAGGTTGATTTAAGAAAAGTAATTAAGCGTGCTGAGAGGGAAAATAGCAAGGGTGCAGTACTGTTTATTGATCTTGATGATTTTAAACATATCAATGATGGACTTGGACATCAGTATGGAGATATCCTGTTACAGCAGATAGCAGCAGGGCTTACAAGTATACCGGGATTAAGAGGACATTGTTACAGAATGGGTGGAGACGAATTTGTAATAATTGTTGAACCGGAACAGTATAAGAGCCTTGAGAGAATAGTTACTAATATAAAGGCTATGTTTAATAAACCATGGTATCTTATGGAGACGGAGTACTTCTGTACAATGAGTATGGGTGTTGCTATATTCCCAGATAATAGTACAGATGTTCATGAGATCACAAGAATGGCAGATGTGGCTATGTATGCAGCAAAGCGTTCGGGTAAGAATGGATATGCATATTATAATAGCAATGCTGACAATTCAACGGCTAAAAGACTGGATATAGAGAATAATATGAGACAGGCGATATCTAATGATATTGATGAATTCGTAGTATTCTATCAGCCGGTTGTTGATGTCAGAACTCACAAATGCAGTTCTTGTGAGGCACTTGTCAGATGGGATAGTAAGGCACTTGGATTCATGGCTCCGGGTGATTTCATACCACTCGCAGAGTACCTTGGACTTATAACATCCATAGGCGATTATGTTTTGGAAGAAGCGTGCAGAAGGTGTAAGATATGGAATGAGAATGGGCATCCGGATTTCTATATTAATGTTAATCTTTCAGTAGTACAGCTTTTGCAGAAGGATGTAGTTGAGAATATAAGAAGAATTCTTGATAAAACAGGGGTTAATCCTAAGAATATTGTCCTGGAGATAACAGAAACATTTGCTATTAATGATATGGAAAGAGTTATGAGTATAATTACAGGACTTAAAGAACTTGGACCAAGAATAGCACTTGATGATTTTGGTACGGGATATTCGTCATTGAATTACATAAAGCAGCTTCCACTTGATATTATCAAGGTTGATAAGACATTTATAGATGATATTGTGGAAGATGATTATGCTCAGGCATTTGTAAAGCTTATTGTGGATCTGTCTAAGACAATAGGAACTAAGATTGTTGTTGAGGGCGTTGAACATAAGGAACAATTTGAATTGCTCAAAAGTATTGGTGTGGATTATATTCAGGGATATTACTTTGGTAAACCTGTACCAGCTAAAGTTTTTGAAGAAAGTATTTTTGAGGGGAGTTTAGGCGTATGAATGTATTAATTAAAGAGGGAAGGGTTTTAGACCCAGCAAGCAAAACTGACAAGGTAATGGACATACTTATTAAAGATGGATTTATAACTGATATGCAGGAGAAAATTGATGAGTCTCTGGCAGATGATGTTATTGATGCATCAGGATGTATGGTTATGCCAGGTCTTATTGATCTTAATGCACATTTCAGGGAACCAGGATATGAGCATAAAGAAACTATAAGAACTGGTTCAAGGGCAGCCGCGAGAGGCGGTTATACAACTGTGTGTATGATGCCTAATACCAAGCCGGTTATTGATAATGTGGAGATGCTGCAGTATGTAACTGATAAGGCTGAGGAAGTTACAGACATTAATCTGTATACAATAGCTGCCATGACAGCAGGTCAGGAGGGTGAGTATCTTACTGACTTTGAGGCACTAAAGGATGCAGGAGCTGTTGCAGTGAGTGATAATGGTGGAACCATTATGAATGCAAGAACTGCAAGACAGGCTATGAGGCAGGCAGCGGAGGTTGATATTCCGGTATTTGCACATTGTGAGGATACTAACCTTGCAGCGAGAGGTGTTATGAATGCCGGAGAGAGAGCCAAAGAACTTGGACTTTTCGGAATAATGGATGCAGTAGAAGATGTTATTGTTGCAAGAGATATTCTTCTTGCCAAGAATACAGGAGCAAAGCTTCATATCAGCCATGTGTCTAATAAAGAATCTGTATTTATCATAAAGACTGCTAAGGAACAGGGAATTCCGGTAACTGCAGAGGTTACACCACATCATTTCACACTGACAGAGGATGCTGTGAATGGGGATGATGCCAACTTTAAGATTAACCCTCCTTTAAGAAAGGCAGATGATGTCAAGGCCCTTAAGGAAGGACTTGCATCTGGGGTTATTGATGTTATTGCAACAGACCATGCCCCACATCATCCTACGGAGAAGGAAAGACCTTTTGATGAAGCACCATTTGGGGTAGTAGGTCTTGAAACAGCAGTTCCGGTTACTATTACTGAGCTTGTAAGAACAGGGGTGCTTACTCCATTACAGATGGTTGAGAAAATGAGTTATAATCCGGCTAAGATACTTGGAATTGACAGAGGAGTTCTTGCACCGGGAAAGGTTGCTGATATAACAGTTGTTAACCCTGCTGAGGAGTATGACATTGACAGCAGCAGATTTGCATCAAAAGGAAAGAATACTCCATTTGAAGGAAAGCATGTGTTTGGAAAGGTTTTATATACGCTTGTTAATGGAAGAGTTGTGTATTCAGACCATAATGGAACAGAAATTCTTATTGAAAGAGAAGTTCCAAAGTTGTAGAATAAAGTGATTTTGCGTATGAATTAAGGAGGCTAAAGTAGATTAATGATTAAGAAGCTTGTTGATAAGATTGTAGAGACTAATGCACCAATAGTTGTAGGACTTGATCCGATGATGAAGTATCTTCCAAAGCATCTCGCAGATGCTGCATTTGAGCAGTATGGTGAGACGCTTGAGGGAGCAGCAGAGGCTATATGGCAGTACAACAAAGGTATTATTGATAATATATATGACATTGTTCCTGCTGTTAAACCACAGATTGCAATGTATGAGCAGTTTGGTATTGAAGGACTTAAGGCATTCAAGAAAACTGTCGATTACTGCCATGAGAAAGGCATGATTGTTATCGGTGATGTTAAGAGAGGCGATATTGGTTCAACTTCTGAGGCTTATGCGGTAGCACATCTTGGAAAGGTTAATATTGGCTCTAAGGCAATTACACCTTTTGACGAAGATTTTGCAACTGTTAACCCATATCTTGGCTCTGATGGTATTAATCCATTTATTAAGGTTTGTAATGAGCAGGACAGAGGTATATTTATACTTGTTAAGACTTCTAATCCTTCAAGCGGAGAATTCCAGGACCAGCTTATTAACGGAAGACCATTATACGAGTTAGTTGGTGAGAAGGTTAATGAGTGGGGAGCTTCAAGCATGGACGGAGATTATAGTAATGTCGGTGCTGTTGTTGGAGCTACTTATCCAGAGATGGGAAGAGTATTAAGAAAGGTTATGCCTAAGGCATACATACTTGTACCAGGATACGGAGCACAGGGCGGACAGGGCAAGGATCTTGTTGATTTCTTTAATCCTGACGGACTTGGAGCTATTGTAAACAGCTCAAGAGGAATTATCGCAGCATATACTAAGGAACAGTATGCGAAGTTTGGCGAGAAGAATTTCGGAGAAGCTTCAAGACAGGCAGCTCTTGATATGATTGCTGATATCAACGGAGCACTTGGCAAGTAATTATACATAAATTAATTACACATAATTTAATAATGGAGATTATTATGGCGTACAGAGAAAATGCGAAGATTCTTAAGGCGGATTGTCTTGCTGACGGAGTCTATGAGATATGGTTTGAAACAAAGGATATTGCTAAAGCCGCTAAGGCAGGACAGTTTATATCAGTATATTCTAATGATGGTTCAAGAATGTTACCAAGACCTATCAGTATATGTAAGGTTGAGGATAATAATTTAAGAATTGTATTCAGGGTTGCCGGCAAGGGAACAGAAGAGTTTTCTAAGATGAAAGCAGGAGAATATCTTGATATTCAGGGACCTCTTGGCAATGGCTATGACTTGGAAAAGATTGCTGCAGAGCTTAAGGCAGAAGGCAGAAGCTTTGACAAGGCTATTCTTTTCGGTGGTGGAATAGGTGTTCCGCCTATGCTTGAACTTGCAAGAAGATTAGACTGCCACAAGAATGTTGTAGTCGGTTACAGAAACAGCCAGACTTTCCTTAAGGAAGATTTTGAGGCGGTTGCTGATACAGATGTATATATTGCAACTGAAGATGGAAGCGTTGGAACTAAAGGAAATGTATTAGATGCTGTAAAACAGGAAAAGGTTGAGGCAGATGTTATATTTGCATGTGGACCAACTCCTATGCTTCGCGCAATTAAGGCATATGCACTTGAGAATGATATTCCGTGTTATGTTTCATTAGAAGAGAAGATGGCATGTGGAATTGGTGCATGTCTTGCATGTGTATGCAAGTCAACTGAAATTGACGACCATTCTCAGGTTAAGAATAAGAGAGTGTGCAAGGAAGGTCCGGTATTTAATGTTAAGGAGGTAGAACTGTAATGAGCGATATTAATATGTCAGTCAATATTGCAGGAGTTGAATTAAAGAATCCTGTGACAGTTGCTTCCGGAACATTCGGTTCAGGCATGGAGTACGGAGAATATGTTGACCTTAACAGACTTGGTGCAGTGACAACAAAGGGTGTTGCCAATATTCCATGGCCGGGCAATCCTACACCAAGAATTGCTGAGACTTATGGCGGAATGATGAATGCTATCGGATTACAGAATCCGGGACTTGATACATTTGTAAAAAGAGATATTCCATTCCTTAAGCAGTATGATACTAAGATTATTGTAAATGTATGTGGAAAATCTGAGGCAGATTATGTGGATGCTGTTGAAAAGCTAGGCGAACAGCCGGTTGACCTTCTTGAAATCAATATCTCATGTCCTAATGTTAAAGAGGGCGGAATTGCTTTCGGACAGGTTCCATCTTCTGCAGAGGCTATTACTAAGGCAGTTAAGAAGGTTGCAAAGCAGCCGGTTATTATGAAGTTAAGTCCTAATGTTACTGATATCACAGAGATGGCAAAGGCTGTAGAGGCTGGTGGTGCTGATGCGGTTTCACTTATCAATACTCTTACAGGTATGAAGATTGATGTGAACAGAAGAACATTTGCAGTAGCTAACAAGACTGCGGGTGTATCAGGACCTGCTATTCACCCAATCGCAGTAAGAATGGTTTATCAGGTTGCCAATGCAATTAAGCTGCCTATTATCGGAATGGGAGGAATAAGAACAGCAGAGGATGCACTTGAAATGATTATGGTTGGTGCGAGTGCAGTTGCTGTTGGAACAGCGAATTTTAATGATCCATATACAACTATTAAGGTTATTGATGGAATCAGGGAATATATGGAAAAGAATAATGTAGCAGATATTAAGGAGCTGATTGGTTGTGTCAGATAGAATACTTTTTTTAAGTAATGGTTCTATATGCTATGACTCAACAACTTACTTTATTGACTGCATAAGTGAAGAATTAAAAGCTATGGGCTGGGAAGTCATGCATATCAGATTAGATAAAGCCACGCAGAAGGATAAGCTGTGTGCGCTGGCTGATGAGTATGACTCCCAGCCTTTTGATTATGTGTTTGATATTAATACAAAGCTGGACACAGTATGTGATGATTCGGGAAGATACTGCTTCGACAGGCTTGGAAAAGCGGTCTGGCATTATATTCTTGACCATCCGTTCTATCATCATGACAGCCTGAAAGTGCCATTAAAGAACATGAATGTAATATGTCTTGATGAGATGCATAAGAAGTTTATTGATGAAACTTATCCACATATTAATAATTGTTTTGTTCTTCCGCTTGCTGCAAAGCAGGCAGAGGGCGGTCTGAAGCCGTATGATATGCGTGATAATGACCTGATATTCACAGCGTCCTACACTGATCCTGATATGGTGTATTTTAAGGCAAAGAAGCAGGATAGTGATAATATAGAATTTTTTAATACATTTACACAAATACTGTTTGATAACCCGGAGCTTACGCAGGAGGAAGCGGTAAGACAGATATATCCGGGAATCAGCGGGATACAGATAGCAGAGAAACTGCAGCAGAATTTTATGGCTGATGTATATATTCAGGCGGCAATAAGGCAGGAGATTGTTGTGCAGCTTATAAGAAATCATGTGCCTGTGAAGCTGTACGGCCATAACTGGGATACTTTTCTTACGAAGGCAGAGGTTCTTATGAAAGAGGATTTGACATTCATTAAGGAGCATGTTAAGGACTGCGGAGAGGTAATATATGGCGAGCTTCCGGTTATATATAATAATGCAAGGCTTTCAATTAACCAGCTTCCATGGTTTAAGGCAGGAATACATGACAGGACGCCGCTTGCGTTAATGAATGGCTGTGTGAGTATTACAGATGGAAGTACTTATATGCGCCGTGAGATTCCTGCAGATTCAGGAGTTGAATATTATTCTCTTAATGAACTTGAAAATGTTGGAGAGAAGATTAAAAGCCTTGTGGCTGATGTGGGTTCTATGACGGATAAGGCTGCAAGAGGTGTTCAGTATGCCGAAGCCAGGTGGTCATGGAAGTGCTGGGCTGAGGAGTTTGTGGAGGCTGCGAAGGAGTAATGGCAGCAGCTATTATGGGAATTAAAGACAGGGATAAATTCTAAAAAGACATGGCGGTCATTGATTAAAATGACTGCCATGTCTTTTTGATTATACTGTAATATTTATAATGTTGCTGCGATATCTTCTGCAATCTGTTCAGGAGTAAGGCTGTTGTCCTTTAATACTTCTGCGACATCGTATCTGTCGATAAATTCTTTCTTAATACCGAAGTTTAATACCTTCATGTCAGAAGAACCATAGTATGCTGCAATCTTAGCACCGAAGCCGCCTTCAAGGTAGCCATCTTCGAGAGTTGCAACTACTGTATGGTCTTTCTTTAATTCGTTAAGGGTGTCTGCATCAATACCTGAGATATAGTAAGGATTGATAACAGTTGCGTCAATTCCGTGCGAAGCCTTAAGAATATCAGCGGCTTTAACAGCAGTTTCATAGAAAGTTCCAAGTCCGAGGATAGCAACTTTGCTTCCTTTCTTAGTAATCTCATAGGTGTCCAGCTTGCCAAAATCCTTAGTTACAGGAACATCTGTTGAAATCATGCTGCCGCCCGGAACTTTAATAGCAACAGGATAGTCATTTTGTGATAAAGACCAATCTAGCATTGCAATATAATCTTCCTTAGTAACAGGTGCAAGATATACAAGTCCTGGAATACTGTTGAGCATAGGAATATCCTGAAGTCCGAGATGTGTAACATCATTCATTCCGTACACAGAGCCTTCAAATACTGCAAATGTTACTGCATTGCCGTTGATACATACATCCTGAGTAATCTGGTCATAGGTTCTTTGTATAAATGAGCTGTAAACGCCAAATACAGGCTTTCCGCCGTTAGCAGCGATACCTGAAGCTAATGCAACAGCAGTTTCCTCTGCGATACCAACATCAACAAACTGTTTTCCTGCTTTAGCTCTCATGTCAGCAGTAAATCCCATAACAGTAGGCGTTCCTGCCGTGATTGCAACAACACTCTTATCCTCGTCCATCTTCTTTAACAGATACTCTAAAGAAATGTCTGAGAAATCAGGCTCTCCGCCCTTGAAAAGAGATTCTCCGGTTGCGATATCAAAAGGCATATGCCAGTGCCATTCTTCTTTATTCTGTTCGGCAGGTGCATAACCTTTACCTTTAAGAGTGTTAATATGGACAACAACTGCCTTTTTAGTGTCTTTAACCTTTTCAAATGCTTCAATTAAGGAAGCGATATCGTT
Source organism: uncultured Lachnospira sp. (assembly GCA_934343805.1). Lineage (GTDB taxonomy): Bacteria > Bacillota > Clostridia > Lachnospirales > Lachnospiraceae > Lachnospira. The sequence goes on along the minus strand of CAKRIN010000008.1, from coordinate 78,836 downwards.
ACCCTTATCAACATAGATGTAATCAAGGTTCATTGCTTTAAAAAGATTACATTCAGCCTGCCCATTTGTTTCACGAAGAAGCTTTAAGTTGGCATAAAGACCACCGTGATTCTCAGCAATAGACATGTCGTTATCATTAGCAACAATAATCATGTTGCTATTTAATTCAGAAGCAAAATCAAGACCTTCCAAAGCCTCACCGCCACTTAAAGAACCATCACCTATAACAGCGATTACATTGCCGTCTTTACCATTTAAATCTCTTGCCTTGGCAAGACCACAGGCAAGACTGATAGAAGTTGAAGTATGACCTACAGTGAAGAAATCATGCTCGCTTTCGTCAGGATTAGTGTATCCTGATACATCATCATAATGCTCTTCGTAAAGATAAGCATCTTTTCTTCCGGTGAGCATTTTATGTGGATAACACTGGTGTGATACATCAAATACGATTTTATCTTTAGGCGAATCAAATACATAATGCATGGCAATGATTGCTTCTACCATACCGAAGTTAGGACCAAAATGTCCACCATGTCTGCTGGCTCTTGTAAGAAGGGCGTGACGAATTTCTTCTGCAAGGACATTAAGCTGCATGATGTTAAGCTTCTTCACATCAGCAGGACTATTAATATTCTCAATATACATGTTTTCTGATACTCCTTATCTTAGATTTTAATAAATTTTAATACATTTTATATGATAACACCTAAAGTCAGGTTTAGGTCAAGAAAAATGTGGTGGAAGGTTAAAATATTTGTTATAAGGAAGTAATGCTGAAAAACAATCGGATTGAAAACACAAAAACAATCGGATTGAAAATTAAAAATGTGTCGGGTTGTAATTGCAAAAGTGAGATTATGCTTGGTAATCCAGATGGTAATTTTCAAAATAGACAATTGGCACAGATGAGTCCATCGTTGGTTTTGGAGGGAGAGACTCCGAGATTAATTGATGAATGGCAGGAAGTTCCCCAGTTATGGGATGCTGTCAGATATAAGGTTGACCAAAATGGTAATAAAGGGCAGTTTATACTGACGGGCTCTGCAACACCAAATCATAAAGGAATATTGCATAGTGGAGCAGGAAGAATTGCAAAATTGAGAATGCGACCAATGTCATTATTTGAAAGTGGAAATTCCAGTGGAGATATTTCATTAAGAGATATATGTGAGGGCAGAATAGAGCCTAAGATATTAGGTGAGGTTGATTTGAGAAAGCTTATTGATTTCATTATACGAGGAGGCTGGCCTGCTAATCAGGAGACAACATTAAAACAGGCGGCATATCTTCCTATACAGTACATCCGGGCTGTATTAGACGATGATGTATATAGAATTGATAATGTAAAAAGAGATAAGCATAAAATGGAGCTGCTTCTTCGTTCACTTGCAAGAAATGAAGCAACAACTGTAACAAATAAGAAATTAAAAAATGACATTAAGGAAATTGATGATGAAGATATTGATGTGGAAACAGTTGCTGCTTATCTTGATGTTTTCCAAAGACTTTTCCTCACAGACAATCAGAAACCTTTTGAGGCTAAACTTAGATCATCAATCCGCATTAAGCAGGCGGAAAAGAGACATTTGTCAGACCCATCTTTAGCAGCCGCATTGTTAAATGCGACACCAGAAATGTTACTGAGTGATTTAAATACATTGGGATTTTTATTCGAAGCATTGTGTGAAAGAGATTTGAAAATATATGCTGAGTCATTTGATGCAGAATTGTATCATTATCAGGACTATAATAATAATGAAATGGATGCAGTTATAGCAATGCCTGATGGAAAATGGTGTGGATTTGAAATTAAATTGGGTGCAAACCAAATAGACATGGCGGCAGAGAACCTTATAAAAATAAAAAATGAAATTAAGGCAAATGGTGGAATTGCACCAGATTCATTGTGTGTTATATGTGGATTATCTAATGCTGCATATCAAAGACCTGATGGAGTATTTGTTGTACCGATTACAGCGTTAAGGAATTGATACTTGTACAGTTGAAATCCCTTGATATCCATGGTAACATAATAAACGAGTAGTTTTCAAAACAAAAGAGGGGTAAACCTGCAGAAATGCAGGGGCACAAAGCTACAAATCTAAGTTGATTCAGTAGTCTGGGGAGTATTGGATATATTGAAGATATAAGATGGTTGAGTTGCAGATGATGTCACGGAATGTGATGTTGTCTGCTTTTTTGTTTTTGGAGGAAAGAGAGGATAATAAAAATGTATACAAAGATAGAGATACCAGAAAATAACAGTTTAAAGAGCAAGATTGAAGAATTATATGAGTGGTGTGACAAGCGGGACAATGATGATGAGCTTGGAAAAACATATTTTAATGAACCAATAGATGAAGATAAATTAAATAAATGGGAGGAGGCAAATGGCGTAAAGATTCCAGAGACATATAAGGAATGGCTCAGATTTACAGAAAAATGTCTGATTGATGGATCGAGTGCAATGTTTTGGGGAACAGATGATTTCCATCATAATTTCATGCCAGATAATCTGACGGTTATAGGAGAAATGTCAGGAGACGGAGAAGTGGTATGCTTCTCCAATGATAGTGGGGAATTCATGGGATATTATGAAGGAGATATTACATATAGAACATATGATTTTTCTCAGGTTATTGACCAGATATTTGAAAGAAACAGTGCATGGGGTGGAATGTCTAAGGAAGCTATGGAATTATTTATGAAATTTTGTGAAGAAGAATAAAAGAAAAAGCAGAAATGGAACACGACGATTAATATATCACGGGTTTGGTATAAAGAAAAAATGTATGACAGCAATAATAGCAGTTTCATTAGCCGTAGCGTTGATATGGCATTAATTATTAATTTGCTTTAATAAAGAAATTAGGGGCGAAATTATGGATTATATATATGATTATATTTCAGAAGAAAGAAAAAAAGAAATAGCAGATATGAATATTGTTGATACATATCAGCGAACAGGGTATTTAAAGATTCCGACAGGTAGAGTTGTTAAAAGTAAGGATGAGCATCTTTTATTATGGAATAATTTAGCAGATACACTTTGTCTTAGGCAACAAATAGAAGAAACAAGTTCATCAGATATTGGAAAAGAAAGATATATATTCATATATGGTGATAAATATATGAATATAGAGATACCTGATGAGAATTGGATGGAAAAGGATGAATATCCCAATAATGATCCAGCGTTTAATATAAATACAGAAAAAATGAAACAATATAACACAATTGATTTAAGCTTTTTAAGAAACTGTGGATATAAAAATGAAATATGTAAGATGCTTTCAAAACATATACATAGTTCTGCTGCATGGTTTAGAATTATAAAAAATAAAATTTTTATTGATGATGAAATTATAGTGGAGGAATTCTGATTGAAGCATATAATTAATTTTATGAGCATAAAAAGGGGAAATGTATGGCAGCAATAATATTAGTTGCATTGGTTGCAGCGTGGCTATTTATAGGAAATTATCTTCCAAAGATAATAAGGTATATTATAAGCGCTATATTAGATGTTGTTGCAATAGTGCTATTTATAATGACACCAATGAGCCTTATTATAAGAATAATAATTATAGTTCTATTGGCTTTTATGGCAATCATATGGCTGGCAAAGTTTAACAGATTTAATGGTAATAAAAAGATAGAATGGGAACAATCAAGGGTAGACGGTATTATGTTTACAGTGGGTGTAATAATAATTACATTAATTGTTGATTTGTTTTAATAGAAATAAAAAACGAGGTAGAATTATGGATTATATATATGATTATATTTCAGAAGAAAGAAAAAAAGAAATAGCAGATATGAATATTGTTGATACATATAATCGTACGGGATATTTAGACATTCCAGGGGATAAGGTTGTCAAAAGCAAAGATGAATATTTTTTATTTTGGTATAATTCACCGGATACACTTTGTCTCAGGCAGCAGATAGAAGAAACAGGCTCGTCTAGTATTGGGAAAAAAAGATATATGCTCATATATGGTGATAAATATATGGATATCGAGATACCTAATGAGAATTTTGGAACAGAATATGAATATCCTGATAATAATTCGGGATTTGACAAAAATACGGAAAAAATGAAACAATACAATACTATAGACTTAAGCTTTTTAAGAGATTGTGAATATAAAAATGATATATGTAATATGCTTTCGGAATACATACATGGTTCTGCTGTGTGGTTTAAAATTATGAAAAATAAAATTTTTATTGATGATGAGATGATAGTGGAAGAATTTTGAGCTTTATTAATTGAGAATTAAAAGAAAATGAAAAAAGAGAATATAGGCTGGAATATCTCATATGTGATTAGAAATATAAAAATCGTGTTTTTAAGTTTGAAGGTGTAACTTTTGTTTTCCAAACGATTGGGGAGAGATATACATAAAGTTTTGATAAAAAGAGAGAAAACCTACTAGTTCGTTGATTATTATAAATATAGTAGGTCGCATTAACACATATTCAAGATAATTGACAGTAACAAGACCTACTAATCAGGCAGAAGAAGCCTTTTTAGTAGGTCTTATAAGTATAAAATGCATGCTTATTCCACTGGAAAGCAGGTAAAAGACCCACGAAAGAGAAGAGTTTTAACAGATTAGTAGGTGAGCAGGGGAGGAGAGCACAACGGGGAGGTTCGAAACAACCTACTAAATCATGAGTTTGACAATGGTTAGTAGGCTTTATGAATTTCTAGCGACCGGATAATCAGAAAAAAGCATACATAGAATTCTGATATGCAGATTTTAATATGTAATTTTAATGTGTCAAAGACACATTGAAACGAGAAAACATTTATGATAGAATAAAAACCAATATTGAATATGAAGCAGCGCCGCCAGACAGTGAGCAGAGAAGAAGAGTAATGACACTGATATAGACAGTTATGGACAGAGGGCTGAATAAGGAGGATATAATGGAGCAGTATAAGCAGGAATTTATAGATTTCATGGTAGAGAGTGATGTATTAAAGTTTGGAGATTTTACTTTAAAGAGTGGAAGAAAGTCACCTTTCTTCATGAATGCAGGTGCGTATGTTACAGGAACACAGCTTGCAAGACTTGGTGAGTATTATGCAAAGGCTATTCATGAAACATATGGTGATGATTTTGATGTACTGTTCGGACCAGCATATAAGGGAATTCCAATCAGCGTAGTTACAGCAGTTGCTTATGCAAAGCTTTACGGCAAGGAAGTAAGATACTGCTCAGATCGTAAGGAAGAGAAGGACCATGGAGCTGATAAGGGCGGATTCCTTGGAAGCAAGTTAAAAGATGGCGACAGAGTCATTATGATAGAAGATGTAACAACATCTGGTAAGTCAATGGAAGAGACAGTTCCTAAGGTAAGAGGGGCAGCAGATGTTACAATCGTAGGACTTATGGTTTCACTTAACCGTATGGAAGTAGGACTTGGCGGAAAGGTTAGCGCACTTGAGGAGATTAAGGAAAGATATGGTTTTCCAACAAGCGCAATTGTTTCTATGGCAGATGTTGTAGAACACCTTTACAATAAAGAGTGCGAGGGTAAGGTAGTTATTGATGATGCACTTAAGACTGCAATTGACAAATATTACGCAGAATATGGTGTTAAGAACGCGTAAAACTGATTTAGAATAACTGAGGTTGAATGACTGATGTTAATGGAGGGTTAATTATGGAAGAGAATCTTTATAAGAAATTAAAGTCAGTAGGAGCTTCTAATCTTGTATTTGGTATCCTGATAATACTCTTTGGTATTGGCGCAGGTGTAGTTATGATCATTAATGGTGCAAGACTTCTTGCGCACAGATCAGATAGCTTATTCTAGTGAAGGGGAACTGCCTGGTGGGTTAATTATGCCTGCCGGGCAGATTTATTATGAAAAAGAAACATTATGCAACGCTTATAAAATGGGCGCTTTTTGTTATATATATGATTTTGCTCTTTTATGTAGTCTTTTTCGCAGAAGGAATGGGAAGGGCAGAGATAGCCAGCGGTTACAAATACAATCTTACATTGTTCAGGGAAATCAGGCGCTATTGGCGTTATCTTGGACATTTTGATACGCTTGGATGGATAGCATTTCTGAATATTATTGGAAATGTGCTGGCATTCATACCATTTGGCATATTCCTGCCGTGGCTTTCTAATGGCAGAATAAATGTATTTGCTACATTTGCATATGGATTCGCACTTTCGCTTACAATAGAAACAGTGCAGCTTTTATGCAAAGTCGGATGCTTTGATGTGGATGATCTTGTACTTAATGTATTGGGTGCATTGTGCGGGTATGTGGTATATGCAGCAGCATACGGGATAGTTAAAATGTTTAATAAGGACAGGTGAAAGTATGAAACTTTTTAATAAATATAAGTTCTCGGATAAAAGTCAGACACTTGGAGGGTTGATATCAACATCAATGGGAATACTGTCATTGATTTCTTTCGGTTATGGAGTGTATCTGTCTTTTAAGGAAGCAGGAGCTGGAGGGCTGAGAGTTGGAAGCCTTGGCTTGCTGAGTCTGATACTTGCTGTAATTGGAACAGTAATTGGATTGCTTAGTTTCAAGGAAGATAATAAGTTTTATGGTTTGTCAAGATTAGGTTCAATGCTGTGTGGAATAATAGCAGTGTTTATGATTGCTGTATTTCTGATGGGCATATAACTTAATAATTGGCAGAAGGAGATTGGAATTGTTTAATGATAATGTAGAAGAGCGTTACGGGCTTGCGATAGAAAGAATTAAAGAGATAGCAGAGGAACCGGGGCTTAAGACTGATGGTTATGCAGATTATTTCAAATGTGTCGCTGCATTTATTCTTAAGATGGATAAACTTGTGGGTGAATTAAAAGCAGATGCGTATAAAGATTATTCACTTGAAGAATATAAGAATCTGAATACAGGTCTGTATGAAGATGTAATTGGAGAAGCGTATGAGGCAAGTTATGCTAATCCGGCATATGCAGCTTCAAAGTTAGGACTCTCAGAAGGAAGATTATTGTCATTTCTCTATGTTGAGATAAGAGGAATGATTGTGTATGCATATGAGGGCAGACTGGCAGAGATGACAGCACTTATGGAACTTTTTGTTGAAGTGTACTGCATGTGCGTATCGACTGAGGCAGACTGCGGAAAGCCAGATTATAAGCAGATGAAAGAGTCTGTGTACTGGTATGTAAGTGATTACAGTGATGATCTTATGGAGTACAGGGTAAGAGAACTGTTGGACCCCGAACTTGATTTTGCAACAAAGATAATTATGGAATCTGATCTCACAGATGTAAGATATCTGTACAGGTTTGGTGAGTATGTCACAGATAATGAGATTAAGACAGCAGAGTATCTGAATTCACTCAGTGAAGAAGAAATTCAGAAGATGGCAGATACATTTACTGAAGGGTACAGAATTGGATTCGAGCTTACGGGAAAGGACCTGTCTAAGAAAAAAACAGTTAATATAAGATACTGCCTGGGATTTGAGAGGCTTATCAGGGCAGAGATTAACAATTTTGCAAAGCTTGGACTAAAGCCTACAATATACAGGGCAGCGGTCAATACGATTAATAAAAGACTTAACATCAAGGTTGGATATTATGGTGCTAATCCTAACAAACAGATGGATTTCGACCATCGCTTTGACAATGCACTTTATATGGATGGCGAATTTGTTGAGAGAAAGACAGGCGCGTTAAAGCTTGCGTATGAGAAGAACAAGGAGCTTGCAGCGGTGCATGGTGGTCCTGCTGTTATGGAGGTCTTTGGAGAAGTGCCATTTGAACCTCAGATTAAGAGCGAGGCGTTAAGCCTTGATGCAAAGCAGCAGAAACTTTCTGTAAAATACAGCAATGACGCGGGAAGCATTGTTAATGAGTACATCAAAGGCGAGGAGAGGAGTTTTACGATAATTGCTTATCCGATACCAGAGATTGGAGAGAATTTCGAGGAGATTTTCGAGGGTACTGTGAAGATTAATACCCTTGATTATAACAAATATAAAGCTATCCAGCAGGCGCTTATTGATGTCCTTGATACAGCACAGTATGTTGAGGTTAAAGGAACTAATGGAAACTGCACAGACATGAAGGTTTCTATTATGAAGATAACCGACCATAAGACGCAGACTGTATTTGAGAACTGTCTTGCGGACGTTAATATTCCGCTTGGAGAAGTATTTACATCGCCTGTGCTTAAGAAAACAACAGGTGTGCTTAATGTGAGCAGTGTATATCTTAATGATATTAAGTTTAACAATCTTACTGTATGGTTTGAGGACGGATTTGTTAAGGATTATACATGTACTAACTTTGATGACGAGACTAAGAATAAAGAACTTTTCAAGGCAAATGTGTTATATGACCATGAAACTTTACCACTCGGTGAGTTTGCTATAGGAACTAACACTACAGCATATGTGTTTGCCAATAAGCATGATATTGTGTATAAGCTTCCGATTCTTATTGTTGAGAAAATGGGACCACATTTTGCGGTTGGTGATACATGCTATTCAAGGGCAGAAGATGTGTATGTAACTAATCCGGACGGCAAGGAGATTATCTCAAGGGATAATGAGGTTTCACTTCTTCGTAAGACGGAGCCGGACAAAGCTTATTATAACTGTCACACCGATATTACAATTCCTTATGATGAGATTGGCAATATCACTGTTGTGGCAGAGGATGGAACAAGAACAGACTTGATTAAGAATGGCAGATTTGTGCTTGATGGCACACTGGCACTTAATGATGCATTTTTACAGGAACAGTAAATATGTAATATGGGCTTTATCTTGACGCAAAGTTTAAAACAAAGTACAATGATAATTAGTGTTTTTCACTAGTTTTAATATTATATCTATCGGACATAGGAGGTTAATATGGCTTTAGTAGGAATTGTTATGGGAAGTGACTCTGATATGCCTGTTATGGCTAAGGCAGCAGACATTCTTGAACAGTTAGGAATTTCGTATGAGATGACAATTATCTCAGCACACAGAGAGCCTGACGTATTCTTTGAATACGCTAAGAGTGCAGAGGAGAAGGGATTTAAGGTTATTATTGCAGGTGCAGGTATGGCAGCACATCTTCCGGGTATGTGCGCAGCTATTTTCCCAATGCCTGTTATTGGTATTCCAATGCACACAACATCACTAGGCGGTAGAGATTCATTATATTCAATAGTACAGATGCCTACAGGTATTCCTGTTGCAACTGTTGCTATTAACGGCGGTGCTAATGCAGGTATTCTTGCAGCCAAGATTCTTGCAACATCTGATGCAGCACTTCTTGAAAGACTTAAGGATTATACTAAGAATCTTAAGGAAAGTGTTCAGAAGAAAGATGCAAGGCTTCAGGAAGTCGGCTATAAGAATTATTAATTAGTAACTGGATAGTTACATTAACTTACATTTATCATAATATTGAAGGAGAAAGAATCATGGATTACAAGAAATCTGGAGTTGATATTGAAGCAGGTTACAAGTCAGTTGAGTTAATGAAAGAGGCTGTTAAGTCTACTATGAGAGAAGAAGTGTTAGGAGGACTCGGCGGATTCTCAGGAGCATTTTCACTTGCTAAGATTAAGGAAATGGAGGAGCCTGTATTACTTTCAGGAACTGATGGATGTGGAACTAAGGTTAAGTTAGCTTTTATTATGGACAAGCATGATACTATCGGTATTGATGCAGTTGCTATGTGTGTTAATGATGTTGTATGTGCTGGTGGAGAGCCACTTTTCTTCCTTGATTACATCGCATGTGGTAAGAATTATCCAGAAAAGATTGCTACTATCGTTGGTGGTGTTGCAGAAGGCTGCAGACAGTCTGAATGTGCACTTATCGGTGGCGAGACAGCAGAGCATCCGGGACTTATGCCACAGGATGAATATGATCTTGCAGGATTTGCTGTAGGCGTTGTTGATAAGAAGGATCTTATCACAGGAGAGAACATCAAGCCTGGGGATACTCTTATCGGTATCGCATCAAGTGGTGTACACAGCAACGGATTCTCACTTGTAAGAAGCGTATTTACAATGACAGAGGAATCTCTTAATACATATTATGATTCACTTGGAAAGACATTAGGAGAGGCATTACTTGCTCCAACTAAGATATATGTTAAGACAATGAAGGAAATCAAGAAGGCAGGAGTTAAGGTTAAGGGCTGCAGCCACATTACAGGTGGCGGTTTCTACGAGAATGTACCAAGAATGCTTCCAGAGGGAGTTAAGGCTGTAATTAAGAAGGACAGCTACGAAGTACCACCAATCTTCAAGATGCTTGCAGAAGATGGTAATATCGAAGAGCATATGATGTACAACACATTTAACATGGGTATCGGTCTTGTACTTGCTGTTGATCCTGCTGATGTTGATACTGTTATGGCAGCAGTTAAGGCTGCCGGTGAGACTCCATATGTTATCGGAAGCGTTGAAGCTGGCGAGAAGGGAGTTACTTTATGCTAAGAGTTGCAGTTATGGTTTCCGGAGGCGGAACTAATCTTCAGGCTATTATCGACGCTGTTAAGGATGGAACAATCACTAACACAGAGCTTGCAGCAGTTATAAGCAATAATGCCGGAGCATATGCACTCACAAGAGCTAAGGATAACAATATTCCAGCATATTGCATATCACCTAAGGATTACGAGAGCAGAGATGCATTTAACGATGCGTTACTTGATAAAGTGAATGAGCTTAATGTTGACCTTATAGTGCTCGCAGGATTCCTTGTAAGAATCCCGGAGAAAATGGTTCATCAGTACAGCCACAGAATTATTAATATTCACCCATCACTTATACCTTCCTTCTGCGGAGTTGGTTTTTACGGACTTAAGGTTCATGAAGCAGCTTTGGCAAAAGGTGTTAAGGTATCAGGTGCAACTGTGCATTATGTAGATGAAGGAATGGATACAGGAGAAATTATTTTCCAGAAGGCAGTTGATGTACTTGATGGGGATACTCCAGAAACTCTTCAGAGAAGAATTATGGAGCAGGCTGAATGGAAGCTTCTTCCTATGGCAATTAACAAGATTGCCAATGAACATGTTAATTAATGATTACTGACTAGGTATATAGATAACAATATGCGGAGGAATTAAGATGAAAGTATTAGTTGTAGGCAGCGGCGGAAGAGAGCATGCAATATGCTGGAAGTTAAGCAAGAGTCCTAAGGTTGATAAGATATACTGTGCACCAGGTAATGCAGGAATTGCAGAGCTTGCAGAGTGTGTTGATATTAAGGCAATGGAGTTTGATAAGCTTGTAGCATTTGCTAAGGAAAACAGCATTGACCTTACAGTTATCGGTATGGATGATCCACTTGTTGGCGGTGTTGTTGATGTATTTGAGGCAGAGGGCTTAAGAGTATTCGGACCAAGAAAGAATGCAGCTATTCTTGAGGGGTCTAAGGCTTTTTCTAAGGATCTTATGAAGAAATACAATATACCAACAGCAGCTTATGAAACATTTACATCAGCAGAAGAGGCTAAGAAGTATCTTGAAACTGCTGAGTATCCTATCGTTCTTAAGGCTGACGGACTAGCCCTCGGTAAGGGTGTTCTTATCTGTGAGAACAAGGAAGATGCACTTGCAGGTGTTGATGAGCTTATGCTTGACAAGAAGTTCGGTACAGCAGGAGATACTATTGTCATTGAGGAATTCATGACAGGACGTGAGGTTTCGGTACTTTCATTTGTTGATGGTAATACAATTAAGATTATGTCATCAGCTCAGGATCATAAGAGAGCTAAGGATGGTGACCAGGGTCTTAATACAGGCGGAATGGGTAACTTCTCACCATCACCTTTCTACACTAAGGAAGTTGATGAGTTCTGTAAGAAATACATTTATCAGGCAACTGTTGATGCAATGAAGAGCGAGGGCAGACCATTCAAGGGAGTTATCTTCTTTGGACTTATGCTTACTCCAAAGGGACCTAAGGTTCTTGAGTACAATGCGAGATTCGGTGATCCTGAAGCACAGGTTGTTCTTCCTAGAATGAAGAATGATATTGTTGATGTATTTGAGGCTTGTATCGATGGAACTCTTGATAAGGTTGACCTTCAGTTTGAGGATAATGCATGTGTATGCGTAATTCTTGCATCTGACGGATACCCACTCGCATATGAGAAGGGCTTCGAGATTAAGGGAATGGAGAACTTCAAGGGTAAGGATGATTATTTCTTATTCCATGCAGGTTCTAAATTCAATGAAGAGGGTAAGGTTGTAACTAATGGAGGACGAGTTCTTGGCGTTACAGCACTCGGCAAGGACCTTAAGGAAGCAAGAGCCAAGGCTTATGAAGCTACTGAATGGGTAGATTTCGATAACAAATATATGAGACATGATATTGGTAAGGCAATTGATGAAGCTTAATTAGTTATTTTAAGTATTAAAGAAAATGAGGGCAGATGGCTGGAGAATACCGGTTATCTGCCTTAGTGTGTAAATAAGGAGACAGATATGAAAATAACACCAGTTAAAGGTACTAACGATTATCTTCCTAATGAGGTTGAAATCAGGGATTACCTTCAGAATGAGATATTAACGGTATATGTTGCTAATGGATTTGAACACATTACAACACCTATTATTGAGGATATTGAGAATCTTGATAAAAGTGATGGCGGTGAGAACTTAAATCTTATATTCAAGATTATGAAGAGAGGCGATAAGCTTGAGAAGGCGGTAAGTTCACTTCAGGAGAATCCCAAGACAGGAACAGCATGTGAGAATGAAATTGCTGATATGGGATTAAGATATGACCTTACACTTCCACTAAGCCGTTACTTTGCTAACAACAAGGACAAGCTCACGCTTCCTATGAAATGTATCCAGATGGACAGAGTGTACAGAGCTGAAAGACCACAGAAGGGCAGACTTCGTGAGTTTGTTCAGTGTGATATTGATATTATTGGTTCTGATTCTACAGATTCAGAGGTTGAACTTATTCTTACAACAACCAAGGCTCTTAAGGCTATTGGCATGAAGAATTTCAAGGTTAAGATTAACGACAGAAGACTTCTGCGCTCATTCCTTCAGAATTGCGGATTTACTGAGGATCAGCTTGACAGTGTGTGCATTACATTTGACAAGATGGATAAGGTTGGACTTGATGGTGTTAAGGCTGAACTTACAGATAAGGGCTTTGATGCTGCTGCAATTGAGAAGTTTATCGGATTCTTTGGAAGTGTTTCAAGTGCACAGGAGATAAGTCTTGAAAGTGTTGAAGCTATACTTGATGATAAGGCACCGGCAGAAAGCGTAAGAGGAATTATCAACACTGTAAATGAGCTTTCAGATGGCCAGTTTGATGTTGTGTTTGATCTTTCTTTAGTAAGAGGACAGGGATATTATACAGGAACTGTATTTGAAGTTGAAAGCATTGATTTCAAGGGTGCTATCGCAGGCGGTGGAAGATATGACAACCTTATCGGAAAGTTCTTAGGACAGCAGGTAAGCGCTGTTGGATTCTCAATCGGATTCGAGAGAATTTTCTCAATTCTTATGCAGAATGGTGTTGAGACTAAGGCGACAGCGGACAAGATTGCTGTTATGTATGATGAGGGACAGGTTAAGGATGCCTATGCAATAGCAGAAAAATACAGAGCAGAAGGCAAGGTGTGCTCATTATATGTAAAGCCTAAGAAGATGGGTAAGTTCCTCGGAAAGCTTGAGGAGCGTGGATATAAAGGATTTGTTAATGTCAGCAATGGAAATGAAATAAGCTTGTTCTAATGAATTTTATGGCGCAGCCTTTTTAAGGGCTGCGCTTATTGCTTCTATAAAGACGGAATATGTATATCTGTTGGCTGAATCATAGGTTATGTTGGTTGTGCCGGCTTCCATGACTTTAGAGGCAACTTCATCAAATGAAGTTGTCAGTTTAGGGTACATAGTTGTGATCGACTCGGATAGATTAACGAGTTCAATGCTGTTAATGTTAGATGAATCAACAGTTACCTGGATATCAACAGGATTGCCGTCTAACAGGATAGAAGAGGTATATACTCCGGGGCAGAATTTAGGAGCATCGGCATTATCAAGGGGTGTTTCAATATTAGAAGAAGCAGATGCATTTACAGTGCTGCTCTTAGGCTGAGTAATGTTTCTTGAATTATCAGAACCCTTGCTGCCAAGACGGATAATAGCAAATATGACAAATGCAATTATAATAGCAGCAATAACAGCTCCAATAAGGAGTTTTTTTAATGGAATAACAACGATTTTAGTCTGACTCATCACAAAGAAACCTGCCCTTCATATTCATTATTACAAAATATATGGTGGTAATGGGGATATTATGATTAAAATGTGTAAGTTCAGGGAAAAGTTGGTTTATATATAATACATGCCGGAGAAAATGTGATATAGTAAGACAATACAGAGAAGATTTTGGACAGATAAAGTTACATATGAGCAGGAATGGCTGATAAATGCACCATTATATGCGGTATGTAATATTTAAAAGGGGAATCACACATGTCATTACAATTAATTCTAGGCAGCTCTGGTGCTGGCAAATCGCACTATCTGTATACACATATAATTGAAGAGTCGATAAAGAATCCAGACAGGAATTACATTGTAGTTGTGCCAGAACAGTACACTATGGCGATTCAGAAAAGACTGGTGTCCATGCATCCGAGGAAGGGTATTCTTAACATTGATGTTGTGAGTTTTGAGAGACTTGCATATAAGGTGTTTGAGGAAGTGGGCGAAGATAATCTGGAAGTTCTTGATGATACAGGAAAGAATCTGATTATTAAAAGAGTATTGGAACAGAACAAGGACAGATTAAAATACTTCGGAAGTAATCTGTCTAATACTGGATTTGTGTCAGAAATGAAATCTGTTATATCTGAAATGCTTCAGTATGATATTAAGCCGGATACTATGCAGGAGGCAGCAGGAGCAGCATATAGTGATTCAGAAGGAAGTGCAGCACTTCAGTATAAACTTGATGACATTGTACTTGTATATAATGCATTTGCAGAGTACATAGATAAGAATTATATAACAAAAGAAGAAATACTTGATAAGCTGTGTGGCAAGGTTACTGAATCAGAGAGAATAAAGAATTGTGAAATAGCATTTGATGGATTTACAGGATTTACGCCGGTTCAGTACAATTTACTGACAATTCTTTTATCAATGTGTCCAAAGATATATGTTTCTCTGACAATTGATGCATCCGAGCGCGAAAATATTGTTGCAGGCAGAGAAGACCTTTTTTACATGAGTAAGGACTGTGTATCTAAGCTTTATAAGATATGTGATGAGGAGCATGTAAATGTTCTTGAACCTGCATATATTGCGGGAAATGAAGTGCATGGCAAGAATGTGGTTGTAAATATTAATTCCAGATTTAAGAATTCTGAGGAACTGGATTTTCTTGAACAGAATCTTTTTAGAAACAAATCGGGAAGATTTAACCGAAAGACTGACAATATTGTTATATATGAGGGAACTGTTGCCAAAGAAGAATTGACATTTGCAGCAGGGGAGATAATAAGGCTGACAAGATTGTGTGGATACAGATATAATGAGATCGCAATAGTTACAGCAGATATGGATGGCTATGGAAAACTGGCAGCTAATATATTAAAGCAGAATGATATACCATATTTCTTGGACTATAAACGTCATGTAACAGATAATCCACTGATTGCGGCAATTAATGGAGCACTTGGAATAATAGAGAATAACTACAGCTATGACAGTGTTCTGGGGTTTTTGCGCACCGGAATGAGTGGAATGGAACGTGAGGATATTGACCTGCTTGACAATTATTGTATTGCAGTTGGAATCAGAGGCAGGGCAAAGTGGCATGAGCCATGGATAAGAAAATTCAGAGGAACAGTGAATAATACTGACCTTGAGAAACTTAATTCGCTAAGGACAATGATAACTGATATGCTGGATCCATTGGAAGAGGTGCTTAAGTCAAAGGAATCCAATGTTGCAGATATGGTTAGGGCACTTTATGAATTTCTTGTGCAGGAGGATATGGAGCAGAAAGTCAGTGAACTTAATGATAACGAGTACACAGGTGATGAATATGCACAATTATATAAGAAAGTCATAGAAGTGTTGGACAAAATGTATGCGCTTCTTGGAAGTGAGAAAGTCGGCATTAAGGAATTCAACAAGATACTTGCGTCAGGATTTCAGGAGATTAAGATAGGACTTATTCCGCAGACCAACGACTGCGTTGTTATAGGTGATATCGAAAGAACCCGTCTTGATAATATCAAGGTAATGTTCTTTGTCGGAATTAATGATGGCAATGTTCCTAAGAAAGCAGATTCAAGAAGTGTATTGTCAGAAAGTGACAGGGAATATCTTGAAGAGAAGGGGATAGTCATGTCAGCCTCTGTGAGAGAAAAAGCATTTACACAGAGATTTTATCTGTATCTTATTATGACAAAGAGCTCCCGGAAGCTATATATGTCATATGCTGTGAAAAACAGCGAGGGCGCGGCACTTATGCCTTCTTATATTATAAGAAGTATGAGAAAAATGTTTCCACAGTGCCTTAAGCTGTCTTACAAAGATACAGCGCAGCAGAATTCTTATGTGACAATACCGCAGGCTGCTTACAGCTTTGAACAGACTGGAATAGCTGCAAATGTGGATGCAGATATCATAGATTCGCTTACTGGCGGCAGGCTTGTCGGAAGTGTTACATCCTTTGAAAACTTTGCAGAGTGTCCGTTAAGGTATTATTTAAGGTATGGTGTGGATCTGAAAGAAAGGGAAGAATTCGCATTTTCACCAGTAAACTTTGGAGTAGTACTGCATGCGGTTATCCGCGAGGTATGTGATGAGATAAAGAAAAATGGCGAGTCATATTATCTTATATCGGAAGAGAAACGCCGTGAGATGGTTGAAAAAAGCGTGACAGCAATCACTGACATATACCAGAACAGTATACTTAAGGATTCAAGCCGTAATTCATTTATGGTCAAGCGTATGGAAGACCTTGCAGACCGCACGATATGGGCGATGGGAGAACAGTTAAAATGTGGCGATTTTGTGCCATTTGTATTCGAGCATAAGTTCAACATGGAAGTTGGAGATGACGACAGGAAGCAGCCTATGAGTGGAACTATTGACCGCGTGGACATATGTGAGAATGATACGGATGTTTATGTAAGAATTATTGATTATAAAACCGGAAAAAAGGATTTTAACATAGTTAAGACATATTACGGAATTGATATACAGCTTATGGTCTATATGGAAGCGGCAATGAAGCTTGTAGCGAAGATGCGCCCAGGTAAGAATATTATTCCTGCAGGAGTGTTCTATTACAATATAAGTGACCCAATCGTGTCTGCAACAACAGAGAGCGCAGAAGAGATAGAGAATATGATTAAGGGTGAACTGCGCCTTAAAGGAATGGTTAATTCGGACAAGGATATTGCTGAGAAAATGGACAATACAGAGGGAACTTCTCTTAATATTCCTGTGAGCAGAAAGGCTGATGGCGGATTTGATTCACGAAGAAGTAAGGTTATGAATACTGAGCAGTTCAATATGCTTGGAAGATTTGTTGATGTAAGAGCGGTTGATACTGCGGACAGAATAGTAGGTGGTGACATCAGGCGCAGTCCATATAAAGACGGACAGTTTTCAAGCTGCGACAGATGTCCTTATGGGGCAGTATGCGGATTTTCTGTGGATCTTCCAGGTTGTAATTATAGAAAATTAAAGAAATTCGATGATGAAATGTTATGGAATAATATAAAGGAAGGGGTTGATGAGAATGGAAAGAAAATGGACGCCGGCGCAGAAGAGCGCGATTGATACAAGAAATTGCAATGTGCTGGTTTCAGCGGCTGCCGGTTCTGGTAAGACTGCCGTACTTGTTGAAAGAATTATTTCCATGATTACAGACCCTGACAAGAATATAGATATAGACAGGCTTGTTGTTGTTACATTTACCAAAGCGGCGGCGGCACAGATGAAGGACAAGATAAGAAAAGCACTTGATTCAATGCTTGATGATAATCCTGGTGATGTGAATCTTTTAAGACAGATAACACTGCTTAACAATGCTCAGATAACGACAATTGACAGTTTCTGTCTGTGGATAATAAGAAATCATTTTCCAGAGGTTAATCTGGATCCGGGATTCAGGATAATGGATGAGGGAGAGAAGAAGCTTCTTGAAAATGATGTGTTAGAAGATGTGCTCGAGGAATTCTACGCAGAAGCTGATGAAGATTTCTTTAATCTTGTTGATGCATTTGGGATGGGAAGAGATGATTCAGGACTTGTGAGCATTATAGATAAAATATATCGTTTTTCACGAAGTAATCCATGGATTGAAGAGTGGTTTGATGAGTGCATGAGGGTATATGATGATGAGACTTATGATAATCCTGCAATTAAAGAACTGCGTGATTCAATTATAAGCGCACTTCTTGACTATCGTGACAAATACAACAGATTAATAGGAATCTGTGGTGAACCGGCAGGACCTGCGGCATATACAGATGCGCTGCAATCGGATCTTCTTGGAATTAATGAGATGGTTAATTCTAAGGATTTTGGTGAACTTGGCAGGAAGGTAAGAGCATTTTCATTTGAAGCATTATCAAGAAAGAAGGATGCAGGGGCAGATCCAGATATTAAAGAATATATCAAGGGACAGCGCAAGCTGTTTAAAGATTACATAGGACGGCTTAATGACAAAATATTCTTAAAAGATGATGAGGGGATATTTGCTGATATGCAGGGCGCGGGTATCCAGATACGGACTCTTCTTAAAGTGGCAAAGGTGTATGCCGGGCGTGTTTCAGATGTGAAACGTGAAAAAGGTATAATTGATTTTAACGATATGGAACATCTTGCGCTTTCCATTCTTGTAAAGAAAGAAGATGGAAAGCTTGTATACACTGAGACAGCTGATAAGCTTGCAGACAGATTTGAAGAAATACTGATAGATGAGTATCAGGATTCCAACCAGCTGCAGGAGGTTATTTTAAATGCAGTGTCCAGGACAAGACTGTCCGGCGAGAATAATAATATATACATGGTAGGTGATGTAAAGCAGAGTATATATAAGTTCCGTCTTGCATGCCCGGAGCTTTTCATAGAGAAGTACGATACTTACAGTGATACAGGGGATAATGTAAGAATAGAGCTGCAGAAGAATTTCCGTAGCCGTGAAAATGTGCTTGAATGTGCGAATGATGTTTTTGCACACATCATGAATAAGAATTTTTCGGGGATAGGGTATGATGAATCGGTAAGGCTTAATGCGGGATTCCCATATCCAGAGTGTGATAGCATCAATTATGGCGATGATGCCAGTAAGAGTACGGACATTATTCTTATATCATCAGAGAATGAGGAAGAAGCGACAACAAGAGAACTTGAAGCAGACAGGCTTGCAAAGCTGATTGAAGGAATTGTTGCTTCAGGTGTAAATGTGTATGATGCGGATGAGAATGTGTACAGACCGGCAGAATACAGGGATATTGTCATTCTTACAAGGTCAGTTGCAGGCTGGGCGGATACATTTGCAGATGCCCTGATGGACAGAGGAATACCGGCATATACGGATTCGTCAACGGGATATTTCAGCGTGCGTGAGATACAGGTAATTTTAAGCATGCTTACAATAGTGGACAATCCTGTTCAGGAGATAAGCCTTGCTGCGGCAATGATGTCTTACTTTGGCGGTTTTACGGCAGCAGATTTAGGAATGGTGCGAAAGCTTGGAAGAGAGCATATGGATAAGAATTCACACAATAATCTGTATGAACATCTGAAGGCTGTTGCAGCGATTGGTGAAAAGGGAGCAACACCTGAAGAAGCTGGTAATATTCAGGGAGCAGATATTAAGCAGCTGTCTGGCAAATGTGCATTGTTTCTTGCAAAGTTAACAGAATATCGTGATAAGAGCAGCGTAGAGTCGTTATATGACCTGTGCTGGGAGATGATATATGATTCCGGTTACTATGATTATGTCGGAACAATGCCTGCGGGAGCACAGAGACAGGCTAATTTAAATGTTCTGCTGGAAAGAGCTGCAGGATATGGAAAGACAAGCTATTCAGGTCTGTTTAATTTCTTAAGGTATATAGAAAGGCTTAAGAAGTTTGATGAGGATTTTGCAGAAGGAGCAGCCAGTCTCGATAATGAGAATCTTGTAAGGATCATGAGTATTCATAAGAGTAAGGGTCTGGAATTTCCGATTGTAATACTTGCAGGTGCGCATAAAAGCATTAATTTCATGGATGCGACAGCACCGGTGCTTGTAGACCAGAACTTAGGAATTGCAGTTGATTATGTTGACCTTGAAAGAAGAACCAAGACACCTACTATTATAAAGGGTGCGATGGCAAGAAGAATTGTGAGAGAGTCGATAGCGGAAGAAGAAAGACTTCTTTATGTTGCAATGACAAGAGCCAGAGAGAAGCTTATAATTACCGGAGTTGTAAAGGATGCAGAAAAAACACTTGATAAATACAGAGCAAAAGCTAAAGAGATCGAGGCAGAAGGTATATTATCATACGCAGACAGCGAGAATATAAAGAGTTATCTTGATATGATAATGCCAGTGTGTCTTATGGATTCTGATATGCTGAAGGGTAGTTTTAATGTGATGGTTGATGACGGAGAGGACTCAGGGGCAGATGTGGCCGAGTCTGGGGAAATGGATGCTGGGAATAAAGAAGCTGCTGCGGACAAAAGTCTGATTAACCAGTCAGAGACATCAGCCAGATATCCGTCATTAGATGAACTTCCGGAATATGTCCCGGCGGACAATGCTGCAGGAAAAATGAAGCTTACAGTTTCCCAGCTCAAGGCTATGCAGGCAGAGGACGATTCAGAGGAAATTGCTTATATGGATGAATCTGTGAAGGAAGTACTTACAAATACAATAATTCCGAAGTTCATAAGCGGCAAAGAAGTAAAGCTTGCTGCCAATGAACGCGGAAGTGCATATCACAGGGTTATGGAATGTCTGGATTATTCTGTGAGTGTGAATCTTGACGGAGTTAAGATGGATATAAACAGAATGCTGGAGACTGGGAGAATTAATGAGTTACAGTCTGAAAGTGTCAATCCATGGGATATCAATACATTTGTACAGTCAGATACAGGCAGGAGAGTGGCAGAGGCTGTAAATGATGGCAGAGTAAGAAGAGAACAGCCTTTTGTATTCGAGTATGAAGGACAGCTTATACAGGGTATTATTGACCTGTATTTTGAGGAAGACGGAGAGATTGTGCTTGTTGATTATAAGACCGACAGGGTTATGAATGGCGAAATGGGGGAAAAAGAGCTTGTGAGACGGTATACAGTCCAGCTTGATTACTATGCAAAAGCACTGACACAGCTTACCGGAAAAAATGTAAAAGAAAAGATAATATATTCATTTGCTTTAGGAAGGGCATTAAGTGTATATTAAACCATTGCATATTTATGATTCATGTTATATAATAAAATGACATATGAGATTATATTGCCGTTGCTGGCTGAATTAGGAGGATATAATGACAAGAACATACGCTGTTAAGTATAAGAGCAAGTCTAAGATGTTAACAACACCAGAGCAGGTTGCACAGACAGAAGAAGATATTAAGGCATTAGAGCTTGTAAAGGATGCTGTAATTAAAGAAGACGGACAGGTTGTTACTGTTGAGGTTGAGAATGAGGAAGATTTCGAACCAGTTATGGACAGAGTAATCAACATTTTCAGAAGAATTGATGACAAGTCTGAGGTTTCGTACAAGTTCGATCTTAACCGTGAATAATTAGATTATTAATCAGAGTAAGCCTGTGAAGCTAAGACTGCGTCACAGGCTTATATTATGTATACGCCAGAACAGGCATGAATTATTTGATAAGCTATGTATTATGTGATATAAAGGAGTAAAACAGTGAGTTTAGAAAGTGAAATCAAGAAAAGAAGGACATTTGCCATTATCTCTCACCCGGATGCTGGTAAGACAACATTAACAGAGAAGTTTCTGCTATATGGGGGAGCTATCAACCTTGCAGGTTCTGTAAAGGGTAAGAAAACTGCCAAGCATGCAGTTTCTGACTGGATGGAGATTGAGAAGGAAAGAGGTATTTCGGTAACGTCTTCTGTTCTTCAGTTTAACTACGAAGGCTACTGTATTAATATCCTTGATACTCCGGGACATCAGGATTTCTCTGAGGATACCTACAGAACTCTTATGGCAGCAGATTCTGCGGTCATGGTTATAGATGCTTCTAAGGGTGTTGAGAAACAGACTATTAAGCTTTTCAAGGTATGTGTTATGAGACACATTCCTATATTTACATTTATTAATAAGATGGACAGAGAGGCTAATGACCCATTTGAGCTTCTTGATGAAATTGAGAGTGTACTTGGAATTGCTACATGTCCTATTAACTGGCCTATTGGCTGCGGTAAGGAGTTTAAGGGCGTATATGACCGTAAAGAGAAGAATGTATCATTATTCAAGGCGGCTATGAATGGTCAGAAGGAAGTTGATACTGAAATTGTAGATGAGGCAGACGAGGCTGTTCTTAAAGACAGAATAGGGGATGCTTTCTATGACAAGCTTCAGGAAGATATTGAGTTGTTAGATGGAGCAAGTGCAGAGTTCGATCAGGAGATGGTAAGCGCAGGTGATCTTACACCAGTATTTTTTGGCTCTGCTCTTACTAATTTTGGTGTACAGACTTTCCTTGAGCATTTCCTTTCAATGACGACTTCACCACTTCCAAGAAAGTCAGATCAGGGGGTTATTGATCCTTTTGCTGAGGAATTTTCAGCATTTGTATTCAAAATCCAGGCTAATATGAATAAAGCACACAGAGACAGAATTGCATTCATGAGAATATGTTCAGGTAAGTTTGAAGCCGGAATGGAAGCGAACCATGTTCAGGGTGGCAAGAAGATAAGACTCAGCCAGCCACAGCAGATGATGGCAGAGGAGAGACATATTGTAGATGAGGCATACGCAGGAGATATTATCGGTGTATTTGATCCGGGTATTTTTTCTATCGGTGATACAATATGCAGGTCTAATAAGAAATTTGCATTCGAGGGTATTCCTACATTTGCACCAGAGCATTTTGCAAGAGTAAGACAGCTTGATACTATGAAGAGAAAGCAGTTCATCAAGGGTATCAACCAGATTGCACAGGAAGGCGCAATTCAGATATTCCAGGAGTTCAATACCGGAATGGAAGAGATTATTGTGGGCGTTGTTGGCGTACTTCAGTTTGAGGTTCTCGAATATCGTCTTAAGAATGAGTATGGTGTTGATATCAGACTTGAGCCGCTTCCATATGAGCATATCCGTTGGATTGAGAATCCTGAGGAAATTGATGTGAACAGAATTGTCGGTACATCAGATATGAAGAAGATTAAAGACCTTAAGGGCAATCCACTTCTTGTGTTTGCCAATAGCTGGTCTGTTAATATGGTACTTGAGAGAAATGAAGGTCTTAAGCTTTCTGAATTTGGAAAGAATTAAGATTCTGATATATGTAACCATTAAGATTTATAAGAATACGAATGTAAGGTGGTTGAATGATTAAACATCTGAGAACAATTAGAGTAAAGTCAGCATTGCTGTGTTTTGTAATGATGATGCAGGCAGTTCTTATGTGCGTCAGTATACAGACAGTAACAGTTATGGCAGATGAGAAGAAATCAGGCTGTGTCATGGAAGGTACAACTGATGTGCGTATAAGGACAGCTCCGGATACATCTGACAGCAGCAATATTATAACCAAGTTTAATGGAGGAAAATCTCTTGATATTCTTGGGGAAGAATTTACAAGTAACAACTATTCATGGTATAAGGTCGGGTTCTATCTTGATGGTTCGTATCGTGAGGGATATATAGCCTCACAGTATGTGACAGTTTACAAGAATGTAGATTATTCACAATACGCGAGCTTTAAGGAATATCTTACAGAACAGGGATTTCCGGAAAGCTACCATGAAGGGCTTATAGCGTTACATGCACAATATCCTTCATGGGTATTTGTTGCTGATAACACAGGACTTGACTGGGATTATGTCGTTGAAAAGGAGAATTATCCCGGAAGAAGTCTTGTGCCTAACAGTTATGACAGCTCCAAGAAATCTACTGCAGCAGGATGTTATAACTGGAATACGGGAGAATATACAATATGGGATTCAGGAGGATGGGTACAGGCATCGTCAGCAATGGTTGAATATTACCTTGATCCAAGAAATTTCCTGGATAGCAGGCATATATTTATGTTTGAGAATCTGGCATATAATGGACAGATACAGACAGAAAGTGGGCTTAATACACTTGTTTCGGGCACATTCCTCGACAGCTCAAGAAATGACCTGTCATATGGAGGAGTAACATATTCTACATATGTGTCCGCATTGATAGCAGCAGGATCAATGTCCGGGGTAAGTCCTTACCATCTTGCATCAAGAATTATTCAGGAGATGGGTGCTTCCGGGAATAGTGACAGTATATCAGGCACATTTTCTAATTACGAGAATTACTATAATTATTATAATATTGGCGCATATAAAACAAGCAGTGCCGGTGCTATTGAGAATGGCCTCAAGTATGCAAAGAAGAATGACTCTTCGACATTAAGACCATGGTCGACAAGAATGCTTGCCATTGTTGGAGGGGCTAAGATAATCGGTAAGAATTATATTAATGCCGGACAGAATACTCTTTATTATGAAAAGTTTGACTTAAAGAATTTTTCGCATCAGTATATGACTAATATTGAAGCGGCAAGTTCTGAGTCAGTAAGAGCAGCAAACGGATATTCAGATAAGGTAAAGTCTGAAACTGCAATGACATTTAATATTCCTGTGTATCGTAATATGCCAGAAACTGCAAGCGAATATCCGTCAGGTAAAGGAAGCCCTAATAATAAGCTGGATTCGCTCAGTGTAGATGGTTATTCGTTAACTCCAACATTCAGTTCTGATATAACAGATTACAGCCTGATAGTTCCTAATGCAACAAGCTCTGTAAATATATCGGCTTCGGCTAAGGTAAGCAGCGCAACAGTTTCTGGGACAGGAAGCTGTCAGTTAAAGGTTGGAAATAACGATATTACAATTTCTGTTAAAGCACAGAATGGCGAGATAAGGAAATACAACATAAGAATAGTGCGTGAGAACCTTAATAATGACGGAGCTAAGGGAGATTTCAAATCCGAATATAATGTAGATAATACCAATGGCTTTATATCTGGAATTGGTGTTGGAAGTAATCTGTCAGGATTCATGTCAGGAATAACGTTTAATGGCGGTACAACAGGTGTTGTAGTTGGCAGTGATGGAAAAGAAAAGACAGAAAATATTGCCACAGGAGACAGATTTGTTGTATATGACGGCAAAGGAAATGTTTCAAGTGAGTACAAAATAATATTATATGGGGATGTTAATGGAGATGGTGAAATTAATATTCTTGATATAGTTACACTTAAAAGATATATGCTTGATATGACAGCACTCGATGGAGCATATTATAAAGCAGCAGATGCGAACAGGGATGGAAGTGTCGGTATTCTCGATATTGTAGCACTTAAAAAGAACATTCTTGGAATCGGATACATAACCCAGTAATACCGGCAAGGAGGATTTGATGAAGAATATTATAAGAAAATTTATGGCATTTGCGGTACTACTGGTAATGTGTACAGGGGTGATTTCAGGATTGTCAGAACCAGATAAAGTATACGCTGCAACTGCTAATGTGGCTGTGGGTTCAGCAAGTGGAGAAGTTGGAAGTGAAGTTACAGTTACAGTAACGATGTCGTCTTCGGAAGAAATATGGGCAACAGAAGTGTATATTTCATATGATACATCTGTTGTTGAAGCTGTATCCGGATATGATACAGGAGGAAATGGACTTGTTAAATGGATAGATACAGATTCGTTTAAGAGCAAATCCAGAACACTTACTTTTAAAATTAAAACTGCCGGAACGGCAAGTATTACTGTCGGACAGGGGACGAATCTGGCTGGCAGTGACGGATACATGACAGTAACGTCTTCGGCAGGAACAATTACAGGAAAAGCACCGGTAACATATTCTACTAATAATAATCTGGCATCATTAAAGATTGATCCGGGAGTATTGTCGCCAGCATTTTCTTCGGGTACTACAACATATACAACTGCAGTTGGAGCAGATGTGGAGAAGCTGACAGTAAGTGCAGTACCGGAAGATTCAAAAGCTAAAGTATCTATATCTGGAACAAAGATGGATATGGGAAACAATACAACAACAATTACTGTTACGGCAGAAGATGGAAGTAAGAAAGTATATACAATCTATACGACAAGAGGAAGCGTGGAAGAACCTACTACGACGGCTAATGAATATGAAGATATTGATGTAACAGTTAATGGTTCTGTATATACATTGAAAAGTGATTTTTCACAGAATCCTCTTCCAGAAGGATATGAGGAATCTGATTATGATTATCAGGGAAGCAAGATAAAAGCAGGAATTGGCGTTAATACAAAGCTTGTGCTTGTTTATCTTGAGGCTAAAGACAGTACAGGCGAAAGTGGATTGTATGTATATGATTCTGTTTCAAAAACATTTACATATTATGTCCAGGTTAATGAGCCAAGTATAGCATATAGTATTCTTCCTATTACGGATTCAATGGAAAAGCCTGATGGGTACACGCTGACAGAGTATAACATTGCAGGCAGGGATGTGCAGGTAATGATGAATTCTGACAGAACATACTGCCTTTTTTATGGAATAAGTTCACAGGGTGTAACAGGCTGGTTCAGATATTGTATAGCTGATGAAACAATCCAGGTATATGATGGTTCAATGGACGGAGTGGCATATACTAAGCCTGAGGTACAGGATACATCAGCAAAGGCACACACAATATCATATCGTAATATGTTCTATATTGCGGCAGCCACAGCAGTTATTTTACTTATTGCGCTTATATGTACAGCTTCTATTCTTGGAAGCAGAATATCAAGGAATAAGAGAGCATTCAACAAGGCTATGGGAGAACTTGATGATGAACCATTTATGAGTGCAAGGGATTTTGCTGACAGAGTTGAGGAAGAATCTAAATATGATGATGATGAGCTTATGGATGATTATGAAGATGATGAGGATGATGACCTCATAGATGATAGTAAAACGGAAAAACATAAGGAATCTGAAGAAGAGGTTGAACAGGTAGAACTGTTTGATATTGATGACAAATAATACTAAGAAGCTATCATAAGCTAAAAGAAGCGATATATAAGTCTTGCAGTTCAGGATTTATATATCGCTTCTTTCTATTCTTCGGGTATCTGGCAGGCTGCAGCTTTTGCATAGTAGTCTGATGAGATATCTGAAAGACGTGTTATTTCATTAATGTCTGAAGCAAGTGCTGCCAGTTCGGCATAACACTTTCCAAGAAGAGAAAGCGGTTTGCTTGTACTGCTTGTGATATCAAGGATACTCTGTGTTTCGTATGCTGCATTATACAGCCACATAACAGCCTCTTCATAGTCCTGTTTATCCATGTAGAATATTCCGAGTGTGAGACATATTTCAGAACATGGCTCATTGGCAACAGCTCTCAGTGCAGTTTTAAAGAATTGATCATAATTACCGGATATCTGATAAATTCTTGAAAGAATACAGTCGAGCTCTTTTGTAATGTCAGCATTTCGCTCTTCTTTTGCAAGAATATTTTCAAATATATCCTTAAACATTAGGAAATCAGTATCTTCCCCAGAGATAAACAATTCTTTACACAGCATAGTCACAACATAATCCTCAATGTGTGTTCCACATTCAAATGCTTTAAGATAGGTTTTAAAATCTCTCTTGCTGTGATCAGATACAGGCTTATGAAGTATTTCTATGTCACTGTCATAAACTAAGGGCTCAAGGCGTATTGTTTCATGGATTGGTGATATCCATGTAAATGTACGGAGCCGCCTGAACAGCTTGGGGCGGAGTTCTTTCTTTGCGTTATATACTGAATTAAAAGCAGATGCATTTACATAGTACATCTGCACAATGTCAATTTCTGGAAGAAGTATGGACTTCAGGTCACGCAGAGCCTTGTTGTTATAAATATCAAGTTCTTCATCAGCATCAGCACTGAAAATATAGTCACATTCTGCCTTTGAAAATGCAAAGTTACGTGCTTTGGAAAAATCATCACACCATTCAAAGTCATATACCTTGTCAGTGTATTCATGTGCAATATCTTTTGTGTTGTCAGTAGAACCAGTATCAACAATGATAAGTTCATCATATGTTCCGGCATAGGAGTCCAGACATCGTTTTAAGACATCCTGTTCATTTTTTACTATCATACACATACTTATTGATATCATGTGTGTCCTCCTTGATTGTAATCATGATTAGTACGAAACGATATACGAAGTATAGGTTAATTATATATAAGTTGTGTGTGAAAATAAAGCATAGCTTTCAAGTCTTGATTTTTTTATTAATTCGTAAGATACTTTATGAAAAAGAAGAGTCAGGAGACAGCCATGGCAGTAAAAAAGACCGCAGAAACAATAGAATATATAGATGAAGCGGCGTTTGAAGCTGCCAGACAGCGTATAATTGGAAAAAAACATGATGATAAGGGGATAGGCACACTCTCAGAGAGAACATTACATGCAGTGCTGAAAGCATATTATGAGCCTGATGAAGATAATCAGGAGGTGGCGGTCAATGGATATTATGCTGATATATATAATCAGGATGGCATAATTGAAATCCAGACGAGACAGCTAGGCAAATTAAGAGATAAGCTTACAGTATTTCTTAATGAATACAATGTAAGAGTTGTATATCCATTGCCCTATGACAAGTATTTAAGCTGGATAGATCCTGAGAGCGGAGCAGTAACTTCAAGAAGAAAATCCCCTAAAAGATACAGCATATATGATGCTATGTATGAATTATACAGAATAAAGCCTTTTTTAAAGAATCCTAACCTGAAAGTAACAGTAATTATGATGGATATGGAAGAGCATAAGCTGCTTAATGGGTGGAGTTATGACAAAAAAAGGGGAGCAGTAAGATATGACCGCATTCCTGTTGGAATCAGGAAGATTGTTGAGCTTGACTGCCCGCAGGATTATATGCAGTTTGTGCCTGACGGACTAGAAGATGGATTTACATCAGCTGATTTTGCCAGAACGGCGCATGTTGATAAAAAGACAGCAGGGAATGTACTGGCAATGCTTAATTATATGGAACAGGTAAAAAGAGTGGGAAAGAAAGGAAACTCTTTTATATATGATATAGTAGAACATTATTGATTGGAGAAATAAATGTATTCGGTTAAGGGAAACTGCTTCAGGATTTCTGTCAGAAATCTTGTTGAATTCATGTATGCATCAGGCGATATTGATAATAGAAATACAGGAAGCAATGATATTGCAGTTATGCAGGAAGGCGCAAGAATCCACAGGAAGATACAGCATAGTATGGGAGCATTGTATCATGCAGAAGTCCCTTTAAAGACAGAGCTGGAAATGACAAGCGGAACAGGAATTGACTATATTCTTTCAATAGAGGGGAGAGCTGACGGGATTATTGCAGATATTGAAGAGGATGAAGACGGGGAAAAGAAACCTGTCGGAGAAGTTGTAATAGATGAAATAAAAACTATGCAGGCAGATGTATCAGTTCTTAATGAGCCGGTGTATGTACATAAAGCACAGGCGATGGTATATGCGTATATATATGCTGACAGGAAGAAGCTTAAGAACATTGGTGTCCAGATGACATACGTTACTCCGGAACCTGAAACTATAAAGAGATTCAGAGAGGATTATACATTTGAGCAGATAGAGGAATGGTTTAATAAGCTTACTGCTGCTTTTAAAAAATGGACAGATTATACATTTGATGAAAGAAGCAGACGCACAGATTCTATAAAGAATCTGGCATTTCCATATGAATACAGAGAAGGACAGAAGAAGCTGTGTGTAAATGTATACAGAGCGATTGAGTCAGAAAGCACTCTGTACATACAGGCACCTACGGGTGTAGGAAAGACATTATCAACAGTTTATCCATCGGTGCAGGCACTTGGGCAGCAGCTTATAGATAAAATATTCTATCTGACATCCAAGACTATTACAAGAACAGTCGCAGAGGATTCATATAAGATACTAAGAGACAAGGGACTGCATATGAGGACTGTCACACTTACAGCAAAGGACAAGATATGTCCGCTGGATGAAAGAAATTGTAATCCTGCCATGTGTCCATATGCAAAGGGCCATTTTGACAGAGTTAATGATGCTGTTTATGACATAATTACACATGAGATGGCTATTGGCAGGGATAATATAACTGATTATGCCCAAAAACATGAGGTGTGTCCTTTTGAAATGTCGCTTGATACATCATACTGGTGTGACGGTATCATATGTGATTATAATTATGTATTTGATCCTGATGCTGCACTTAAGAGGTATTTTGGAAATGGTTCATCAGGTGATTATGTATTTCTTGTGGATGAGGCACACAATCTTGTTGACAGAGCAAGGGATATGTATAGTGCAGTGTTGAAAAAAGAAGATTTCCTTGCTGCGAAGAAGATAGTAAAGGATATGGATAAACGCCTTGCAGCTGCACTTGATAAATGCAATAAGCAGCTTCTGGAATATAAAAGACAGTGTGACAGCTTTAAGGTTATTGATGGACTTGGGACATTTCCGGCAAGTCTGGAGAGGACAATGGGGCTTATGCAGAAGTTTATGGATAAGCATAAAGGCCAGCCGGTTGTTGATGAATGCATTGATTTTTTCTTTGCAGTAAGACATTTTCTTAACATGTATGATTGCGCGGATGAAAAGTATGTATACTATACAGAACATGATGCAGATGGCAATTTTCTTGTGCATTTGTATTGTGTAGATCCATCTGGGAATATAAGTGAACGTCTGGCACAGGGAAAGAGTACAGTGTTCTTTTCTGCAACGTTATTACCGGTTAATTATTTTAAAGAAATGTTGTCAGGTGATATTGATGACAGAGCTGTATATGCCCACTCACCATTTGAACCGGACAATAAAAGAATTATGGTGGCAAAAGATGTGACCAGCCGGTATACAAGGCGCAATATGTCTGAGTATGCTAAAGTGGCAGATTATATTAATTACATGATTTCTGGAAAGACAGGAAGATACATGGTGTTCTTTCCGTCGTATTCATATATGGAAAATGTCCTTGAAGCATATATACATAATAATGCTGTTAATGCATATGTGTGCTCACAGGAGAATAAGGAGTCATGTGAACTTTCAGATGGAATAAATGTTATTGTCCAGGGCAGGCATATGAATGAGAAAGATAAAGAAGAGTTTCTTTCACAGTTCTATGAGGAACTTAAGCCGGAATCGTCACTTATAGGTTTTTGTGTTCTTGGTGGAATATTTTCGGAGGGAATAGATCTCAAGGATGAAAGCCTTATAGGGGCAGTGGTTGTAGGAACAGGTATCCCAATGATATGCCGTGAAAGGAACATATTGCGCAATTATTTTGATGAATGGGGCAAAAATGGATATTTATATGCATATGTAATTCCAGGCATGAACAAGGTATTGCAGGCTGCGGGGCGGGTAATAAGAACTGATACAGACCGAGGCGTAATAGCACTGCTTGATGACCGTTTTCTTACAAAAGAATATGAAAATATGTATCCGAGAGAGTGGAATAGAATATTTCCGGTTAATAAAAACAGTGCAGTAAAATGTATACAGGATTTCTGGGAGGATTTTTGATTTGATAAAAAATACACATGGAACTTGTGGGAATTATTTTCATGTGGTAAAATTTAAACAGATATTAAAAGGTCCGGATTTGGTTGTTAATCTGGTAGGATTATAGGAGATGGGCTTATGCAGAACGTGAACAGTGAGATTAATGATAATATAATCAATAAGACTACTGACAAGCAGATATGGAAGTCTCTGGGATTTGATGAATTGCAGATTATGGAGATCGTGAAGGGTATTGAGAATGGCATAGATGTAACGTTATATTGCAATACTGATTTTAATGCTGCACAGATGAAGTCTTTAAGATTAGGGATAGAGGAAGGCATCGATGTCAGTGCATTTGCGCAGCCGGAATATGACTGTATGCAGATGGACGAGCTAAAGGAATGGATACGGGCGGGATTATCACCTGATGAAGTGTGCAGTCCCAAATACAGCCATTCTGTAATGAGAGAGATAAGGCTTGCCAGAAAGTATAAGTATGACCTTACAAGGTTTGCCAAGATGGGGTATTCTGGCGAGGTGTTAAGGCAGATAAGGCTTGCTAAGAAAGAAGATATAGACCTTACATTTTTTGTTGAGGACAATTATGACGAGTACCAGCTTAATGAAATCAGGCTTGGAATTCATAGCTGTATTGATATAACGAAGTATCTGCTGCATGAATATACAGGTGAACAGATGGAGCAGATCAGACTTGGTCTGGAAAACGGAGTGGATGTTTCATACTATAATATGCTTGGCTTTTCATCAGGACAGATGAAACAGATAAGACTTGGACTGGAAGAAGGAATTGATGTATCAGTTTATGCTGATCCGTTCCTGGATGCTGTTGCAATGAAAAGAGCAAGACATAAGATGTCTGACAAATGGGAGTCGGATGAGAAATCATCACTTGATGAATTGCAGACACAGGAGATATTGATGGGATTGACTAATGGTGTAGATGTATCGCTATATGCCGATCCAAGGTATTCTTTTAAGGAGATGGAGAAAATCAGGCTGGCATTGGAAAGAGGAAGTAATCTTGAAGGATTACTTAAGTATAGTGTTTAAAGGATGGATTAGTATAATCAGAAGATAGATATTGGTATACCTTCGGAAAGGAGGAATGGATGAACGATACAGTAATTATGAATAATACAGCAGACATGGATGATATTGAAATACATGAAGTGTTAGTATATATTACAGATGACTATATGAGTGCATCCGTTAAGCTTGGGAAGTC
Source organism: uncultured Lachnospira sp. (assembly GCA_934343805.1). GTDB lineage: Bacteria > Bacillota > Clostridia > Lachnospirales > Lachnospiraceae > Lachnospira. Next base: position 45,834 of record CAKRIN010000008.1, on the reverse strand, counting down.
TTCAGAAAGCTATACATATGATGAGGTTATGGGGGCCTTATCCAGAAATGGCGTTAAGACAGGAATTGATGAAGAAAGAATTCAGCATATGATATCTGAAAATGTATATGCAAAGGCTGTTGAAGTTGCAGTTGGAAAGCCGGTAGAACAGGGGAAAGACGGATATTATGAGTTCTTTTTTGATACAGAGCAAGTTAATGAGAATAAGCCGACATTAAGGCGAGATGGTTCAGTTGATTATTTTAACAGAAAGCATTTTATTAAGGTTAATGAGGGCGATCTTCTTACGAGATACCATGAGCCTACTAAAGGGAATTTTGGCTTTGATGTATGTGGCAAGCTGCTTATTCCTAAGCCGGGCAGACCGCTTCCAAGAATGCATGGGAAAGGATTCCGGACATCCGAAGATGGCAAAGAGATATATGCTGCTATATCAGGAAAGATAGAATATTTTAATTATGATCTTAACGTCATTAATGTGTATGAGGTTAATGGTAATCTTGACCTTAGTATGGGAAATATAGATTTTAATGGCGATGTAAGTATATCGGGCTGTGTAGGCAGTGGTGTGACAGTTCATGCAATGGGAAATATATTTGTAGGTGGCTTCGTAGAAGGAGCAACACTTATTTCTGGCAAGGATATTGTTTTAAAAGATGGAGTTAATACTAAGAATAATGGAAGAATTCAGGCAGATGGCAATGTGTCTGGAAAATTTTTTGAGAATACAGAGATATTTGCCAAGGGGGATATAAAATGCAATTATATGCTTAATTGTAATGTGGTTACATATGGTACAGTCTATGTAGAAGGATACAGGGGATCTATTATAGGTGGAGATGTTACTGCAGTAATGGGAGTTTCAACTACTTCGTGCGGACATGAAAGCAATGTTAAGACTTTTTTAAGAGTAGGATCAACCAAGGAAATCAGAAAAGAATATGCTGAGCTGATTATGCAGCTTAAAGAAGTTGATATGCAGATAGAGACGTTTGAACTAGCTGGCAAAAAGTTTGATATGATTAAGAATACTATGCCTGATAAGTATGATAAGAATATGGCTACCAGAGTTATGCAGTCTAAGATTGTAAAGATGGCAGAGAAGGCCAAGCTGGAAGAGAAAAGCAAGATTCTGTATAATCTTATAAAGGATTCAGAAAATGCTGTGGTTAAGGTGAAGGATTATCTTTATCCCGGAAGCAGGGTAATTATGGATGATAAGACATATATGCCTAGTACAGTATTTTCACATGTCATAGTTAAGAAGACGCCTAGCACGATTATTCTTAAAGACTATGATGATTAATAAAAATATAACAGGGAGAAATATAATGATAGAAGAAGTTGTTTCGGTAGAACTGCCGGTACATGAAAGACTTGTTGTCAGAAAGAACCATCTGGCCGGTGAACATGCAGGGGATGATGCACCGAGAATATCTATAGTTACTGGAACTCATGGAGATGAGCTGGATGGTCAGTTCATATGTTATGAGGTTATACGAAGAATTGAAAGAGAAAATGATAAGCTTAAGGGTATTGTAGATATATATCCGGATATTAATCCTCTTGGACTGGATACGGGTTCAAGAGGAATTCCTATGTTTGACCTTGATATGAACAGGGTATTTCCAGGAGATAATAACGGAGCAATGGCAGAGTATGTAGCAGCGGGAATTATTGAAGATATTATTGGAAGCAATTTGTGCATTGATATTCATTCAAGCAATATATTTGTCAATGAGATGCCACAGGTAAGAATTAATGATGATACGCAGGAAACACTGCTTCCATATGCTAAGATGATGAATGCACAGTTTGTATGGATATATTCATCCATAACGGTTCTTGATGCAACGTTAGCATATAGTCTTAACCATCTTGGTGTTCCTACACTTGTTACCGAGATGGGAGTTGGCAACAGAATAACACCAGGATATTGCCATGATGTTGTTGATGGAATATTTAATCTTATGACACATATGGGTATATGGGACGATGAACCTAAGAAGGTTAAGGAACCAATAATATCTACAGAAGGTGAGGTTACATTTCTTACAGCAATGGAAAGCGGAATTTTCGTATCTTCTGTTGATTCTATGGGAAAAATTGGAATGGGAACGCATATCGGAGATATCATTGAGCCGGTAGAAGGAAGGATAATCCAGAGGATAGAGTCGCCTACAGACGGAATTATATTTACATTAAGAGAGAATCCGGTAGTGCATAAAGGAGCTCTTATTGCAAGAGTATATGGTGGAAAGTCATGAAGAAAGAGATTATTTATACATTAAAAGGCATATACAGGGAAGATTACGAGATTGAAGGATACAGATTCGGCGGAGGTGAGAAATCGGCATGTATTGTGGGTGCACTAAGAGGCAATGAAATACAGCAGTTATATATATGCTCACAGCTTGTTAAGGTGCTTAAAGAGCTTGAGGCACATGGAGCTATATCGCATAATCATGAGATTCTTGTTATTCCTTCAGTTAACAGATTTTCTATGAACGTTGGAAAAAGATTCTGGCCTACAGATAATTCTGATATAAACAGAGCTTTTCCCGGAGATGTTAACGGAGATACAACTAAGCAGATTGCAGGAACTCTATTTGAAAGAATTAAAGGCTATAGTTATGGAATACAATTTGCAAGCTTTTATATGCCAGGTGATTTTATACCTCATGTCAAGATGATGGATACTGGTTTTCAGAGTGCAAGCCTTGCCAATCTTTTTGGACTCCAGTATGTTGTTATCAGAAAACCAAAACCAATGGATACAGTTACACTTAATTATAACTGGCAGATGAATGGAACTAATGCATTCTCAATATATACTAATAGTACGGATATGATAGATGATAAGTCGGCAAGACAGGCGGTATCATCTGTACTCAGATTTTTAACAAGAATGGGTATTCTTAAGTATAATAATCACAGTGGATATATAGCAAGTGTTATTAATGAATTTGATCTTATGGTTGTTAAGACATACGATGCCGGCTTCTATAAGCGTTTTAAGAATCCGGGAGATCCTGTATATCATGGGGAGCTTATTGCGCAGATCCTTGACCCTTGTGAAGGAACAGTTAAAAGTGAAATAATATCACAGACAGATGGAATAGTTTTCTTTGCACATACCGGACCTATGGTAATGGGAAATCAGGTTGTTTACAAGATAATAAGAAGAATGCATGAATAATTATTTGAAAATATGTCTTCATGTGATACAATGATTGAATATTAACATTAATATAACTAATCTCAGGAGGAAGATATGAGCGGCGTTAAAAGAGTTTTTGTCGAGAAAAAGAAACCATTTGCAGTTAATGCGAAAGAATTACTTGAGGAGATAGGCGGGTATCTTGGAATTAAGACTATTACTGATGTAAGAGTTCTTATCCGTTATGATATCGAGAATCTTTCAGAAGAAACATATAAGAAGGCACTTACAACTGTTTTTTCTGAGCCACCGGTAGATGATGTTTATGAGGGAACATTTCCAGTTGGGAAAGATGATTTTGTGTTCTCTGTAGAGTATCTTCCGGGACAGTTCGACCAGAGAGCTGATTCTGCAGAGCAGTGTGTTAAGTTCTTTAATGAGAATGAGACACCGGTTATCAAGACTGCTGTAACTTATGTATTGACAGGAACTATTACTGAAGAAGAGAAGAATAAGATAAAGGAACACTGTATCAATCCTGTTGATTCAAGGCAGGCAGCAGAGAATATCCCAGAAACTTTAGTTACTGAGTTCAAGACACCGGCTGATGTTATTTATTTTGATGGGTTTAAGGATATGTCAGAGGATAAGTTAAAGGAATTATATGATTCTTTGGGACTTGCCATGACATTTAAGGATTTCAAGTTCATTCAGGAGCATTTTGAGAATGTTGAGAATCGTGATCCTTCAATGACTGAAATCAGAGTACTTGATACATACTGGTCAGACCACTGCCGTCATACAACATTTGCAACAGAGCTTACAGATGTTAGGTTTAAGGACGGATTCTACAGAACTCCTATGGAAGCTACATATAATAAGTATCTTTCAGACAGAGCAGAGATTTATAAGGATCGTAAGGATAAGTTTGTATGCCTTATGGACCTTGCACTTATGGGCGCTAAGAAGTTAAAGGCAGAGGGCAAGTTAGCTGATCAGGAAGAATCTGATGAGATTAATGCCTGCTCAATTGTTGTTCCGGTTGAGATTGATGGAAAGACTGAGGAATGGCTTGTTAACTTCAAGAATGAGACACATAACCACCCAACAGAGATTGAACCATTTGGTGGAGCTGCAACCTGCCTTGGTGGTGCTATAAGAGATCCATTGTCAGGACGTACATATGTATATCAGGCAATGAGAATTACAGGTGCAGCAGATCCTACAGTTCCTGTATCTGAGACACTTCACGGAAAGCTTCCACAGAGAAAGCTTGTTACAGGCGCTGCTCATGGTTACAGCTCATATGGTAACCAGATTGGACTTGCTACAGGATATGTTAAGGAAATATATCATCCTGATTATGTTGCAAAGAGAATGGAGATTGGTGCAGTTATAGCAGCAGCTCCAAGAAGTGCAGTTAAGAGAGAGAATTCTGACCCGGGAGATATCATTATTCTTCTTGGTGGAAGAACAGGACGTGATGGCTGTGGCGGAGCTACAGGTTCATCTAAGGTACATACAGAGAAGTCTATTGAGGATTGTGGCGCTGAGGTTCAGAAGGGTAATGCTCCTACAGAGCGTAAGATGCAGAGACTCTTCAGAAGACCGGAAGTTACTAAGCTTATTAAGAAATGTAATGACTTTGGTGCAGGTGGTGTATCAGTTGCAATTGGTGAGCTTGCTGCAGGCCTTAAGGTAGATCTTGATAAAGTTCCTAAGAAGTACGAAGGTCTTGACGGAACAGAGCTTGCTATATCAGAGTCTCAGGAGAGAATGGCTGTTGTAGTTGATCCTAAGGATGTTAAGGAATTCCTTCAGTATGCTGCTGAGGAGAACTTGGAGGCAGTTGAGGTAGCTGTTGTAACAGAAGAACCAAGACTTGTTCTTAACTGGAGAGGCAAGGATATCGTTAATATCTCAAGAGCATTCCTCGATACCAATGGTGCTCATCAGGAGACTAAGGTTGTAGTTGATATTCCTTCACAGGAGGATGATTATCTCAAGCCGGTTAAGGTTACAGATGTACGTGGTAAGTGGTTAAAGACTTTAGCAGACCTTAATGAATGTTCACAGAAGGGACTTGTTGAGAGATTTGATGGTTCTATCGGAGCCGGTTCAGTATATATGCCATATGGTGGTAAATATCAGCTTACAGAGACACAGAGCATGGTTGCAAAGCTTCCGGTACTTAAGGGCAAGTGTGACACAGTAACTATGATGTCTTATGGATTTGATCCATATCTTTCATCATGGAGTCCATATCATGGAGCAATCTATGCGGTAACAGATTCTGTAGCTAAGATTGTTGCTGCCGGTGGTGATTTCAGTAAGATCAGATTCACATATCAGGAATACTTCAGAAGAATGACAGAAGATCCAGAAAGATGGAGCCAGCCATTTGCAGCACTTCTTGGTGCATATGAAGCACAGATGGGATTCGGACTTCCATCAATCGGTGGTAAGGACAGTATGTCAGGAACATTTGAACATATTGATGTTCCACCAACACTCTGCTCATTTGCTATTGATGTAGCTAAGGAAGGAGATATTATTACTCCTGAACTTAAGAATGATGGTGATGTATTAGTAAGATTTGATATCAAGAAAGATCAGTATGATCTTCCGGATTTCGAGCAGGTTAAGGCACTTTACAGTGCAATACATGAGCTTATCCAGAAGAAGGCAATTGTATCTGCATATGTTCTTGATGCTAACGGACTTGTACCAGCACTCAGCAAGATGGCATTTGGTAACAAGTTAGGATTTGAGATTAGTGCAGATGTTAAGGAAGATGATCTTTTTGCACCAGCTTATGGCTGTATCGTTGCAGAAGTTCCAGCAGATAAGCTGGCTGATATTACTATTGCTTACACTAAGGTTGGTACTGTTAAGAATAATGGTAAGTTCACATACAAGGAAGTTTCAATTAATGTAGAAGAAGCATTAAGCGTATGGGCTGATACACTTGAGGGCGTATTCCCAACGAAGGCTTCTAAGGAAACTACACCAGTTGAGAGCAAGTTATATGAAGCACCAGGCGTACATGTATGCAAGAATAAGGTTGCCAAGCCAACAGTATTTATTCCTGTATTCCCGGGAACTAACTGTGAGTACGATAGTGCCAGGGCATTTGAAAGAGCCGGTGCTGATACAATAGTTAAGGTGTTCAAGAATCTTGATGCTGAGAGCATCAGAGAGTCTGTAGATGAATTTGAGAAGGCTATTAACCAGGCACAGATTATTATGTTCCCAGGTGGATTCTCAGCAGGTGATGAACCAGATGGTTCTGCCAAGTTCTTCGCTACAGCATTCCGTAATGCCAAGATGAAGGAAGCGGTTGAGAAGCTCCTTAATGAGAGAGATGGTCTTGCACTTGGTATCTGTAATGGATTCCAGGCACTTATCAAGCTTGGACTTGTACCTAATGGTAAGATTACAGGACAGGATGCACAGTCACCTACACTTACATTTAATACAATTAACCGACATATATCTAAGATGGTATATACTAAGGTTGTCAGCAACTTAAGCCCATGGCTTGCTAATGCTGAGCTTGGCGGAGTATACTGCAATCCTGCTTCACATGGTGAAGGAAGATTCGTTGCTCCTAAGGAGTGGCTTGATAAGCTTTTTGCTAATGGACAGGTTGCTACACAGTACTGTGATCTTAATGGTAATGTATCTATGGATGAAGAATGGAATATCAATGGTTCATATATGGCAATTGAAGGTATCACAAGTCCGGATGGAAGGTGCTTTGGTAAGATGGCACACTCTGAGAGACGTGGTGACAGCGTTGCTATCAACATCTATGGTGAACAGGATATTAAGATATTCGAGTCAGGTGTTAAGTACTTCAAGTAATATATGTAAGGGGGAATGAATCAATGGCAAGAGATAAAGTTGCTACGGATATATTATGGAAAGACAGGAAGAGAATTCTCTTCCTTGGTCTTCCATGGTCATTTACAAGATATAGTGTGTCTAAAGACAGATTCTTTATAAGCAGAGGATTCTTTAATGTTAAAGATGATGAAGTAAGACTATACCGTATAATGGATATTTCGCTTGAACGCTCATTTCTGCAGAGAATTGTCGGAGTAGGAACTATTAAAGTGTGCTCAGGTGATAAGACAATGGGTGATTTTGAGATTAAAAATATCAAAAAGCCAAAGTCTACTAAGGAGCTGCTGTCAGAATTAGTTGAAAAGCAAAGAGATGTCAAGAGAGTTGTCAATAGGGAGAATATGATTGATGGTCATGAACATGCTGATGGACATGATGATTTTGATGCATATGAGAGTGATGATGATGCTCCATTTGACAGGTAATACAGTGAGACGGAATATTTGTAAATACATATTGACAGAGTGATAAAAAAATGATATTTTAATAGTTAGTTGGAACTAACTAAGACAACGGGTATCCAGCAATGGGTATCCGTTATTTTTTAAAAATGAGTTAGGCAATACTAACACAAGTAAGCTACATATAAACAATTCTGGCATCAGGACAGAAATCATTGTTGAATGAAATAAGGAGGAAGATATGAGCGTAGTTATTATTGGTGGGAATGAATGTATGGAACGCCAGTATCAGCAGATATGTAAGAAACACGGCTGTAAGGCGAAGGTGTTTGTTAAGGAAAAAAGTGGGTTTTCCAAGCAGATAGGAACTCCGGATCTTATGATTCTTTTTACAAATACTGTTTCTCACAAGATGGTTTTATCAGCAGTTACAGAAGCCAAGAAGAATGATGTTGATATTGTAAGAACTCATTCAAGCAGTGCAGCATCTCTTACAAGTGTTTTGGAGGCATATTTGGGAGAAAGTAAGGCATGCTAATAAAGAAGTGGACAAAGTGCAATATGGAAGGAAAAGAAAAATGGTCTGTACAGATGTATTGGGGAGAATTGAGCGGGAAGTTATAAAAGAGTGTTCACCTACGCTTGCCGGATTAAAAACTGGGAATCTTTTTAATTACAGATATGATAATATATCTGATTTTAGGAAAGAACTTGTCAGTGTAAACAGAAAACTTAATGCCAAAGGCGTATATGTTACATTTTTAAAGAGAAACGATAAGAGCGCACTATTATATGTGTTCAGACCTGTCCGGTTAGAGAACGATTTGTCACAGCCGGCAGTGCAGAATGTATTGAAAGCATTTGGATATACAGATTATAAAGTTGGAGCAAGCATCAGACATCTTAAACAGAGAGTGGAGGAAAGTACATGTTTTCCACATGAAATAGGCTTGTTTTTAAGTTATCCGGTGGGAGATGTTGTCCAGTTCATAAAGCAGAAGGGGTGTAATTATAAATGTTGTGGAATATGGAAGGTATATTGTGATGAGGCATTGAGCAAGAAAATGTTCGAAAGATATAGAAAATGCAGTGAAGTATATTTAAAGGTCTTTGACCGTGGCAGAAGTATATCTGCATTAACGGTTTAAGCATATAAAACAATGTAAATCAGGAGGATTGATAATGAGTAAAGTAGCAGTTGTTTATTGGAGCGGAACAGGTAATACAGAGGCAATGGCTAACGCAGTTGCAGAAGGTGCTAAGGCAGCCGGAGCTGAGGTAGATGTACTTACGGCAACAGATTTTAATTCGGGAAAGGTTGCTGAATATGATGGAATCGCATTTGGCTGCCCTGCAATGGGAGCGGAAAATCTTGAAGAGTCAGAGTTCGAGCCAATGTTTACAGAAGTAGAAGGAAGCCTTAGTGGTAAGAAGATTGCACTCTTTGGCTCCTATGGCTGGGGAAGTGGAGAGTGGATGGCTGACTGGGAAGAAAGAAGCAAATCAGCTGGAGCTGTGCTTGCAACTGACAGTGTAATATGTCAGGAAGCGCCAGATGATGTTGCTGTAGATAACTGCAATAAACTTGGAGCAGCATTAGCATAGATTTATATTAAATGTAATATTTAAGAGATTGCACGCTTTGCCCCTGGTTGGTTATTTCAATCAGGGGTTTTAATCTACTAAAATATATTTGAAAAATATAACAAAAGTTGTTGACATCTAATAGCTATTAGAGTAAACTAACTTGCGGTGGTAATGAAAAACATTATCAATATACATAAAGGAGATGAGCTTATGCCATTAACTATGATTGATGAAGGAACTCCATATACAATTCAAAGAATTGGTGGAAAAGAAGAAATAAGACGTTTTCTTGAAAATCTTGGGTTTGTTCCAGGTGCAGTTGTTACTGTTATTTCCAAGGTGGGTGGTAATGTTATTGTTAATATAAAGGAATCAAGAGTTGCCATAGGAAAAGATATGGCCAATAAGATTATGGTTTAAAGGCAGCAAAAGCTGACTTTATATAAAACAAATATCAGGAAGGAGAAAGAACAATGACTTTAAGAGATGTATCTGTCGGACAGACTGTTAAAGTTACCAGATTAAATGGTGATGGTCCTGTAAAGAGAAGAATTATGGATATGGGAATTACTAAAGGCGTTGAAGTTTATGTAAGGAAGGTGGCACCATTAGGAGATCCTGTTGAGGTTACTGTAAGAGGATATGAATTATCACTTCGTAAAGCAGATGCTGAAATGATAGAAGTAGGCTGATTTTTTTACAAAGAGGTTAGTAATATCTAATTAACGTAAGAGCAGTCAAATGTTTGTTAGTGAATGCATAAGCATTTATATAAAAGAAATGAGGTAGTAGAATGTCAATTAAAATTGCATTAGCAGGTAATCCAAACTGCGGTAAAACAACATTGTTTAATGCTTTGACCGGATCTAATCAGTTTGTAGGTAACTGGCCAGGTGTTACAGTTGAGAAGAAGGAAGGTAAATTAAAGGGACATAAAGATGTCACTATCATGGATTTACCTGGTATTTATTCACTTTCTCCTTATACTCTTGAGGAGGTAGTAGCAAGAAATTATCTTATTAACGAAAGACCTGATGCAATCATCAATATCATTGATGGTACTAATATTGAAAGAAACCTTTATCTTTCAACTCAGATATTAGAGTTAGGTATTCCGGTTATCATGGCAGTAAACATGGTAGATATCATGGAAAAAAATGGAGATAAGGTTGATCTTGCCAAGTTAGGAAAGAATCTTGGTTGTGAGGCTGTTGAAATATCAGCTCTTAAGGGAACTGGTGTTAAAGAAGCGGCAGAAAAGGCAGTTAAGCTTGCAGAGAGCAAGAAGGTTAATTCAATTGCCCACAAGTTTGATGATAAGGTAGAGGCAGCTATATCTGCAGTAGAGGATAAGCTTGGACTTGATATTGTTGAAGAACAGAAGAGATTCTTTGCTATAAAGCTTCTTGAGAAGGATGATAAGATTAAAGTTCTTATGAAGGATGTTCCAGATGTTTCATCTGAGATTGAAACTCTTGAGAAAGAATTCGATGATGATACAGAAAGTATTATCACTAATGAAAGGTATACATATATATCTTCAATCATTGATGGATGTTTTGCAAAGAAGTCAGAGAAAAAACTTTCTACATCAGATAAGATTGATAGAATAGTTACTAACAGATTCTTAGCTCTTCCAATATTCGCAGTAGTAATGTTTATTGTTTACTATGTGTCAGTTACTACAGTTGGTACATGGGCAACAGACTGGGCCAATGATGGTGTATTTGGTGATGGATGGCATCTTTTCGGAATTGGTACTTCAGCATATGAAGAAGTAGCTGATGAGTATGGTGATTCAGATGCAATTATTTCAGCATACATTGACAGTCTTGGTGATGATGGAGAAGAATATGCTGATGCTATTGATACAGAAGCAGATAATTATGATGCTGACGCAGCAGTAGCAGCATTAAAGAAACTTGAAAATACAGTTCCAGCAACTCTTTCATTAGATTATGATGTAGAAGATGAGGAAAACCTCAGTGTAACAACAGAGACAACTGATGCAGCTGGTGTTAAGGATGCTATTGAGCAGTGTATCGAATATGATGGTGCAGCTCCAGATCCTGCTAACTATGGTGTATGGGTTCCTGGTATTCCAGCATTACTTGAATCAGGACTTGATGCAATCGGTTGCGTAGACTGGTTAAAGGGTCTTATCCTTGATGGTATTGTAGCCGGTGTTGGTGCAGTACTTGGTTTCGTTCCACAGATGCTCGTATTATTCATATTCCTTGCATTCCTTGAGTCTTGCGGTTATATGGCTCGTATAGCATTTATCATGGATAGAATTTTCCGTAAGTTCGGTCTTTCAGGTAAGTCATTCATTCCAATGCTTATCGGTTCAGGTTGTGGTGTTCCTGGTATCATGGCTTCACGTACAATCGAGAACGACAGAGACCGTAAGATGACAATTATGACAACAACATTTATTCCTTGTGGAGCTAAGCTTCCATTCATAGCAATGGTTGCAGGTGCTATCTTTGACGGAGCTCCTTGGGTTGCTCCATCAGCATACTTCCTTGGAATATTCTCAATTATCTGCTCAGGTATTATCTTGAAGAAGACAAAGTTATTCGTTGGAGATCCGGCACCATTCGTTATGGAACTTCCAGCATACCATCTTCCAACAGTTGGTACAGTATTAAGAAGCATGTGGGAGCGTGGATGGTCATTCATCAAGAAGGCCGGAACAATCATCACACTTTCAACAATTATTATCTGGTTCACAACATACTTCGGATTTGTTGATGGTTCATTCCAGATGCTTGCAGATGATCAGATTGACTTCTCTATCCTTGGCAGAATTGGTAAGGCAATCGCTTGGATATTCGCTCCTTTAGGATTCGGTAACTGGCAGGCAACTGTTGCTTCTATTACTGGTCTTGTTGCCAAGGAGAATATCGTTGGTACAATGGGTATCCTTTACTCAGCAGGTGAGGGAACAGTATATGCTAACATGGCAGCTACATTTACAGTAGTAAGCGGATATGCATTCCTTGCATTCAACCTTCTCTGTGCTCCTTGCTTCGCAGCTATGGGTGCTATTAAGAGAGAGATGAACAATACTAAGTGGTTCTGGATTGCAATCGGATACCAGTGTGGATATGCTTACCTTGTCGGTCTTGTAATTAACCAGATTGCTGGTCTTATTACTGGTGATACAGCATTTAACGTATTCACAGTAATCGCAATTATTATCATTGTTGGTTTCATTTATCTGTTATTCAGACCATATAAGGAAAGCAAGACGTTAAAGGTTGATTCTAAGAAGATTTTAAATGCAACAAAGTAATTAAGTGATATATTATCGGAGGTGTGATTATGCTGGGAACAATTATAGTAGGAGTTATATTAATAATTATAGTTGCGCTTATTGTACGCAGTATGGTACACGACAAGAAAAGCGGTAAATCGTTTACATGTGGCGGTGACTGTGGCAAATGCAAAGGCCACTGCCATTAGAAGGAGGTAGAGGGTGGTCAGAAATCCTGATAAAGACAAAGACATTATTATTTCTCGTCTCAAGCAGCAGGGTTGCAGGATAACAAAACAAAGGCTTATGCTTCTGGATGTGATTCTTGAGGAAGACTGCTCAAGCTGCAAAGAAATTTATTACAAGGCAGTAAAGAAAGATCCTAAAATTGGAGCTGCTACTGTATATAGGATGGTTAATACACTTGAAGAAATAGGTGCTATTAATCGTAAGAATATGTACAAGATTGATTGTGATGAAGATAATGATAATGGCGGTTATACTGTAGTGTTAAACGATGATTCATCAATTAATTTATCAGCCAGTAAGTGGAGTAAAATAATTGAGTCAGGTCTTGAAGCTTGTGGTTACATAAAAGATCAGAAGATAACGAGTGTGATTGGCAAGAAAAAGGCTGTGACAGTTAAATAACATTTGTTAATAGGGGGAGATGAAACTGATTCATCTCTCCTTTTGCCATATCGAGAAGATTTCTCAACAAGGAGATTTATGTAGAAATGTTATATGATGTGTAATATAATAACCGTCAAACTTAAGAAAACTTTTATTGTCTTATATGGACAGAGAGGAGTATTGTATGAAAATTAATGATTTAAAAAAACCAGGACTTTTTGCAGCAGGTGTATTATTTGGAACAGCTGGAATTAAGATTCTTACAAGCAAGGATGCCAAGAAGCTTTACACTAATTGTACAGCAGCAGTTTTAAGAGCTAAATCATGCATAATGAAGACAGCTACAACTGTTCAGGAGAATTGCGAAGATATATATGCTGATGCTAAGACAATCAATGAGACAAAGTATAACACAGAAGAAGTTGTACTTGATTCAGTAGATGAAGATGAGGAAGCGTAACAGAGTATGAAATTCATAATAAAGCATGATGTGCCCGGAAGAATCCGTGTTCACATGGATGCTTCTGGCATGACTTTTACACAGGCAGATACTTTGCAGTATTACCTTAAGAATCTGCAGGGTGTTACGAATGTCAAGGTGTATGAGAGAACTGCTGATGCAGTTGTTGAGTACACATGTTCAAGAAAGACCATGATTGAAGGTATTGCTAAGTTCAGATACAGCGACGTAGAGGTTCCGGAAGATGTGCTTGCAACATCTGGAAGAGCAATTAATTCCCATTATACTGAGAAGTTGGCGGATCAGGTGTTGTGGAGAATGACTAAGAAGCTGTTTATTCCGGCACCGGTATGTGCAGTATTAACAACGGTATCATCAATAAAGTACATTTATAAAGGAATCAGGACACTGCTTGACAGAAAGCTGGAAGTTCCTGTTCTTGATGCAACGGCAATCGGAGTTTCTATCTTAAGAAAAGACTTTAATACAGCGGGTTCAGTAATGTTCCTTCTTGGAATCGGTGAGATAATCGAGGACTGGACACACAAGAAGTCAGTTGACGACCTTGCAAGAACTATGTCACTTAATGTCAATAAAGTCTGGATAAAGACTGATGATGCAGAAGTACAGGTACCTGTAAAAGATGTTAAGGATGGAGATAATGTTATAATCAGAATGGGCAATGTAATCCCATTTGATGGAACTGTTATCAGTGGTGAGGCAATGGTAAACCAGGCTTCACTTACAGGTGAATCCGAGGCTGTAAGAAGAGGTAAGGGAACTACTGTATTCGCAGGAACTGTGGTTGAAGAAGGCGAGATAGTATTTAAGGTTAAGCGTGCTGGAGGTTCAAGCAAGTATGACAAGATTGTGAAAATGATTGAAGAATCTGAGAAGTTAAAATCAGGTCTTGAATCAAGAGCGGAACATCTTGCAGATAAGCTTGTACCTTATTCACTTGGTGGAACAGCACTTACATATCTGCTTACACGTAATACTACTAAGGCATTGTCAATACTTATGGTTGACTTCTCATGTGCATTAAAGCTTGCTATGCCTATTACAGTGCTTGCAGCTATAAGACAGGCAAGTCAGGAAAGCGCTACTGTTAAGGGTGGCAAGTTCTTGGAAGCAATAGCAGAAGCGGATACTATTGTATTTGATAAGACAGGTACACTTACTAAGGCTAAACCTACAGTAAGTAAGGTGTATTCATTTAATGGAATGCCAGAGGATGAACTGCTTAGAATTGCTGCGTGCCTTGAGGAACATTTTCCACATTCAATGGCTAAGGCCGTCGTTAACGAGGCAAGCAGAAGAAACCTTATGCATGAAGAAATGCATTCTAAGGTTGAATATATCGTCGCACATGGAATATCAACATTTATAAATACAAGTAAGGTTATCATAGGAAGCCATCATTTTGTATTTGAAGATGAGGCATGTATAATTCCAGCAGAAAAGCAGGAATTATTCGACAGCCTTCCAGATGACTGCTCGCATCTTTATATGGCAATTAATGGTCAGCTTGCAGCAGTTATATGTATAATTGATCCATTAAGAGAAGAAGCTCCGGCGGTTATTAAAGGACTTAAGAAGGCTGGAATATCAAAGGTTGTCATGATGACTGGGGACAGTGAAAGAACTGCGGCTTCTATTGCCAAGAAGGTCGGAGTTACTGAATATTATTCTGAGGTTCTTCCAGAGGACAAGGCTAAGTTCGTAGAGAAAGAACGTGCAGCCGGACGAAAAGTAATTATGATTGGCGATGGAATTAATGACTCACCGGCACTTTCAGCTGCAGATGCAGGCATTGCCATAAGTGATGGTGCTGAGATAGCAAGAGAGATTGCAGATATCACTGTCGGCGCAGATGATCTTAACCAGATACTTATGCTTAAGAAATTAAGTGACAGTCTGATTAAGAAGATTAATAGAAATTACCGTGTGATTGTCGGATTCAATTCCGCACTTATTGCACTTGGTGTAACAGGAGTTATACAGCCTACAACATCAGCACTTCTTCATAATACATCAACACTTGTTATAAGTCTTGAGAGTATGAAGAATCTGCCAGTTTAAAAAATATGAAACGGACTCATCTTCGGGTGGGTTCGTTTTTTTTATTTAGAATTGAAAACAATCCGCAATAAGAAGCTGATTGTATAAATATAATAAATTCTTGACTAAGCCGTACGGCTAATATTATACTGTAGTTATTGGAATAAAGCCGCTCGGCTTTATTTATGAGAGAATATGTATAATAGAGCCGTACGGCTTATTTTAATGAGGGAGTGATTGTCATGAAAATAACTGATTCAGAAAAACTTGGAAATATAATTAGGAACAGGAGAAAAGAATTAAACTATACGCAGGCATTTTTGTCTGAATATACTGGTCTTAGTGTAAGTTTTATATCAGATGTGGAAAGAGGTAAGCCTACTGTTGAGATTGGAAAGGTAATACAGTTAATTTCGATTCTTGGACTTGATATTAATATTGATGTAAGGGGGAGATAATGAGAAATATTAAAAAAAGCAGGAATTCACAACTTTAAATTGACTAAACCGTAATTTAATTATATCATAAGTAATTAGGGACGCTTTGTTTCACTAAAGTATAATGGGAGGATGTTATATGTATTCATTTGATGAAGTATTAAACTATGATCCAGACCTTGCTAAGGCTATGGATGATGAACTTGGAAGACAGAGAAGCCATATCGAGCTTATTGCTTCTGAGAACCTTGTAAGTAAGGCAGTTATGGCTGCTATGGGAAGTCCACTTACTAATAAGTACGCAGAAGGATATCCAGGAAAGAGATATTACGGCGGCTGTGAGTATGTAGATGTTGTAGAGACCCTTGCAATTGAAAGAGCCAAGAAGCTTTTTGGCTGCGAATATGCAAATGTACAGCCTCATTCAGGAGCACAGGCTAACTTAGCTGTATTCTTTGCACTTGTTAATCCTGGAGATACAGTTATGGGTATGAGCCTTGACTGTGGTGGACATTTATCACATGGTTCACCAGTTAATATATCTGGAAAATACTTTAACATCGTTCCTTATGGTGTTACAGCAGACGGATTTATTGATTATGATGAAGTGTTAAGAATTGCCAAGGAATGCAAGCCTAAGATGATTATTGCAGGAGCTTCTGCTTATGCAAGAACAATTGATTTCAAGAAGTTCAGAGAAATCTGTGATGAAGTTGGCGCATTACTCATGGTAGATATGGCACATATTGCAGGTCTTGTAGCCGGTGGTACACACCCAAGCCCAATTCCATATGCAGATGTTACAACAACAACAACACATAAGACACTCCGTGGACCAAGAGGTGGTATGATTCTTGCTTCAGCAGAAGCAGCAGAGAAGTTCAAGCTTAACAAGTCTGTATTCCCAGGAATCCAGGGTGGACCTCTTATGCATGTTATTGCCGGCAAGGCAGTGTGTTTAAAGGAAGCACTTGATCCAAGCTTTAAGGTATATGCAGAAAATGTTGTTAAGAATGCATCAGCACTTGCTAACGGACTTATGAACAGAGGATTTGATATCGTATCTGGTGGTACAGATAACCATCTCATGCTTGTTAACCTCTTAAGCAAGGGCAAGACTGGTAAGGAAGTTGAGAAGCTTCTTGATGCAGCTAACATTACATGTAATAAGAACACAATTCCTAATGATCCGGCTTCTCCATTTGTAACAAGCGGTATCAGACTTGGAACAGCAGCAGTTACGACAAGAGGCTTCAATGAGGCTGATATGGACGTTGTTGCAGAAGCCATTGCTATGCTTGTTGATGATGTTGATGCTAATCAGGCTAAGGCTATGGAGATGGTTAAGTCTCTTACAGATAAGTATCCACTCTATGAATAATTAATACAGATATAATGATAAGGCATGTGGTATGATATATACCATATGTCTTTTTTTATGCACAGATATCTCTGGAAAAATATAGATATTAAATGTATGAAACAGAAAAAATGTGAATACACTATAAACGTCTATATCAGAAGGAGGAGCTATGTGTAGAAAAAAGATTGTTTTTTGGACATCTTTACTAATGATAGTTGTACTAATGACAGTTGTATTGATGGCGGGAAAAAGTGGATATGTTCTTGCTTCAGAAGAAAAAACTAACAGCAGTGTAACAGACAGCCGTTGGAAGATAGATGGAATACAGACTAAAGGAGAAGAAACATCAAAAAATATACAGGTTGATATAAAATATGAGTATGATGAAGTTAATTGGAGACATAATTATTATTTCACATATGTTATACCGGAAAATTACAATGATAATAAGATTAGTATTAATGTAATAAGTGATCTTGAAAAGTTTTATGACGAAGGAACTTATGTACCAGGAGATGGGGAAAATTTTTATGTCAGTATAATTAATAAGTCTGACAAGAAATATATATATAACAAAGGAAGTTTAAAAATAACAGATGGCAACTACACTGGATTGGAAGACGCAGACAGAACATTCACATACAACAATTCAGATGGTGGTTATATAAAAGATGCCATAACATTTACAAACAGACCAATAAGTGTGGAAAGTACTGTATGGAGGACAAGCAATTCCGCTTTGAAAGAATTGCTTGGAATTAAAGATAGTTCATCAAAGCATTATAGCAACGATAAAATCTCAGAGGCATTGATTAGTAATGGATATGAAAATGGACTGGATGACCTTGATAAATATTACCTGGACTATATGAATGAAAAATATAACACATGTAATAAAAGATTAGAAGATTTTGATGTAAAGCAGATATGCGATTCAATATTTAATGGAGTGTGTTTTAATCCAAGGGAAGCCAATAGTGAAATAGCACAGCTTGGATACAATATGTATTATAATAATCTTCTTATGCTGACTATGGATGATATAAAAGCTGGCAATGATGACTGCCTGGCTGGACGCTATTCAGTAGGAAGCTGGATGCGCGGAGAGAATAATGCGGATGAATATATGGAGGCAAAGACAGGTGTTCTGCAATCCGGTATGAAAGAGAGTAAGAACATTATGAATGCTCATATATGTATTAATGGTCCATATACCACTAATCCTTATCAGGGTACGATGTGGGGACTTGGACTGGAATTTTCATTAGTAATATTTAATGAAATAAAAGAGTCAGAGCCAGAGACCCCTACGCAAAAACCGACAGAAAAGAAGACAATATCTGACATATCAAGTGAAGAAGAATATGTTACAATACCATCTGATGTAATAAGTTCAACATACAGTGAAGTTCAGCAGGAGGTCGCAGCTGATGAAGAAAGCGTAAAAACTGGAGATAGTAAAAAGATATATGTATATATTTTTATGGGAGGCATCTCAATAGCGACAATCACATTAATCTGTATATACGAATGGGGAAAGAATGGATTATTCATTAAAAAGAAGAAATAATAAGTGAAAATACTGATTATAAATGATATAATCGTTAGCAATGATTGGTAACGGACACAGGTAATTGATACTGAACCGATTCACTTACCTGTGTCTGTGATTTATAAACTATATAAAGAAAAGGAACAAGAATTATGAGACATTTTTCCAGAACTGAATTAAAGGCGGCTATAAATATGCTTAAAGAGTTTACTTCAAAGGGTAATTTTGCTGTTCTTATGTATATGGCAGATAAGGATAAGCTGGAGGTATCACAGACACTCAATTCAGATATGAGCTGCTTTTTGTTATACGGAAGCATTCAGCCGATAGCATTTTTCTTTGCAGAAAATATACCGATGACAGCTGGAGAATTAGAAGAGATTATCAATAAGCAGTCTGAAATCTATGATGAAGAAATGAAAGAGTATAAAGCGGCATTAGGAGAAAGCGGTGCAGACAATGGATTATTTATTACAAAGTATGAGAGTATGATACATACATTTATAGCTTATGATCCTGACGAAAGCGGAGAAAGAAACTGCTATGCTCCATTTATAGAAGGTGCATTTAATGTTGAGCCGGGAAAGGGACAGATTGTAAATGAAGTGATGAGACTTGAAGTATATGATGATGAATATGAAGATGACTGTGTAATACAGAAAAAACATTTTGTGTATCTTCCGTCAATAAAGTTTATGGGTGCATTTAATATGAGAATGATGATGAGCATGGTAAGCGCCCAGTATAATTAATTAAATTAAATGTTTATCAATTCTTAAAATTCTATAATCTGTTTGAATATCAAACTCTCATATAGTATAGTTAATGTATCTGATGACGAGTATGGAGGGCTTATGAAAAACAGACATTTTAAAGACAGTCAGGTTGTTAAGGGGATTATTATAGGTGCAGTGCTGATAGTGATATATCTTGCTCTTAACAATGTGACTGGAATTCTTAATTCTATATCATATCTTGCAGGTCTTGTGATGCCTTTTATAATAGGTGGAGTTATTGCATTTGTATTTAATGTGCCAATGAGAGCAATAGAAAAGGGTCTGAACCGATTCAGCAATAAATACTGCAAAAAAAAGCATCCTGTACTTATAAGGACAATATCATATATGTTTACGCTTATAGCGATAATAGCTGTAATTACAGGAGTGCTTTTTGTAGTTGTTCCTGAGCTGGTAAGAACAATAACGGAGATTATAAGCCAGGTTCCGGATGCAGTGAATAGCGTTATTGACTGGTTACAGAAAAAGCTTTCTGCATATCCTGAATATGAAGAAAAGTTAAGCAATATATCAATTAACTGGGATACAGTTCTTGGAAATGTTATGAACTTTTTATCGATAGGAACAAAGGGGATAATTAATGGCGGAATAGGGGCTATTAGTGGCTTGTTTTCCGGAATTACGAATTTTTTTATTGGATTTGTTTTTTCTGTCTATGTATTGTTTCAGAAAGAGAGACTTACGGCACAATGCAAGAAACTTATGTATGTTCTGTTACCAGAGAAAAAAGCCGATCGTATAGTTGAGATACTTCGACTGACTAATACAACATTTTCTAATTTTTTGTCAGGACAGTGTCTTGAGGCGTGTATTCTTGGAACAATGTTTGTAATTACATTAAGCATATTAAGAATGCCATATGCACTTCTGATAGGAATTATTATAGCAGTGACGGCACTTATTCCAATAGTTGGTGCATTTATAGGCTGCGCTGTTGGAATTATTCTTATTATGATGACAAGTCCTGTGAAAGCGCTTATATTTGTGGCAGTTTTCCTTACATTGCAACAGATAGAAGGTAATCTTATATATCCACATGTTGTTGGCAATTCTGTTGGGCTTCCGGGAATGTGGGTGCTTGTTGCTGTAACAATTGGTGGCAACCTGTTCGGAATAATGGGTATGCTTACATTTATCCCTATAAGCTCAGTGTGCTATGCGCTTCTTCGGACATATGTTAACAGAAGAGTTGAAGAAAAAGAAATTGACATATCTAAATTAACAATCAAATAATACGCCATCTGAATATTGCTCCCGATCCGAAGAGATTAGCTATATATATGTTTCGGTAAACCATGATGTCTATGGTTGATTTAAATTACTGTTTATATTATAATGAATATAATTATAACGAACAACTTAATATAAAGGAGCATTAATATGAAAAAAGGGGTAGCAAGAAGACTGTGTACTCTGGGATTACTTTTTGCTGTTGTTTTGTCGGGATGTAGCACATCCGGAAATAATGGTAATGGTAGTGAATTGTCAGGAGAAAAGTCGGAAGATGTTGTAACATTAAAAGTGTGGGCAGAAAAAGATGGCGTTGATACTGTGGCTAAGATGGTAGACAGCTTCAAGGAACATTATAAAGATGAAGCTGAGTTTGACATTACAATTGAAATTCAGGCAGATTCTAAGGTACGAGACACTATGCTTACGGATGTACATAATGGTGCGGATGTATTTTCATTTCCGGATGATCAGATTATATCTTTAGCTGCTGGAGGGGTTCTGATGCCAGTGCCTAATGCAGACGAGGTTGCATCTGCAAATATTCAGGATGCAGTAGAAGCAGCTACGTTAAATGATACGCTATACGGATATCCGATGACAGCAGATAATGGATATTTTATGTATTATAATAAGAATTATTTCTCTGATGATGATGTGAAGTCATTGGATAAGATGCTGTCAATAGCTGCGGCTAATGATAAAAAGGTAGCTATGGAATTTAACTCTGGATGGTATTTATATGCATTTTTTGGAAATACCGGACTTAATTTGTCAATCAAATCTGATGGCGTAACTAATGACTGTAACTGGAATTCAGAATCAGGTGATATAACAGGAGTGGCAATTAAGCAGGCATTAAGTGACATTGTTTCTAATCCGGGATTTGCCAATATGCCTAATGGTGATATAGCAACAGAGATTAAGAATGGAAATGTTATTGCAGGAATAAGTGGTGTATGGGATGTTATGAATGTTAAGGAAGCATGGGGTGATGATTATGGAGCATGTAAGCTTCCGGCGTATACAGTTTCTGGAAAAGAAGTCCAGATGGCATCGTTTACAGGTTATAAGATGATGGGCGTGAATGCTTATTCTCAAAACAAGGAATGGGCATGTAAACTGGCTGACTGGATGACTAATCAGGAAAATCAGGAACTTAGATTTACAGAAAGAAATCAGGGACCTTCCAATAGTCAGGCTGCATCATCTGAAGAAATTAAAAAGGTTGCAGCAATTCAGGCAATAATAACACAGTCTCAATACGGAACATTGCAGAGAGTGGGAAACAGTTATTGGGATGCATGTACAAAATTTGCTAATACAGTACTTAGCGGAAGTAACAGTGGACTATCGGATCAGGAAGTTATGGATTCGTTTGTCAGCGAGATAACTGCCTCTACTGTAAAGTAGTGTTTTGCACAGTACTTCAGAAAAGAAATGGAGAACGAGAATGAATAATAAAAAAAGAACGAGCCTGAAGATACTAATACTATTGCCAGTGTTTATACTTGGAGCTTTATCTATAATATGTAATGTAATGGCTATAAATAATATAAGGACAGTGAATTCTAATGCATCAGATATTGCAGATAACAGTATGAAGAGCGTTTCAGATCTTGGAGAGATAAAAAATGAAATTCAGTCTATTCATAACCTGGGATTATCTCATATTATTGCAACAGATCTTAATACTATGATATCAGTAGTTGGCGAGATTAATGATGAGCAGGAAGAATTGGAACAGAAACTGACGGAGTATAAAAAATATGTTAGTGAAGATGATGAGGATATATATGATTCGTTAGTAGATAATTACCAGACCATGAAATATGAACTTGGGAATCTTATGGCATATAGTGCATTAGGCAAAAACGAAGAGGCTTATGCCATTGCTAATGGAGCAGTAAATGATAGCGGTACAGCTATTCAGAAGGATATAGGAGTATTAAGCGAACATGCTAATGAATCAGCAGCTAATGCAAGACAGAGATTATCAAAGGTGTATTTCAGCTCGCTTGTTAGCAATGGTATAGTAATTGTCGTTAGTGTGATTCTGATTATTGTGGCAATATACTGCGTTATGAAATATATAATCAAACCAATTACCGCAACTAATAAAGATATCAGGGATATTGTCAAAGGAATAGATGAAGGAGAAGGAGATCTGACAAAACGAGTCAGTATAATTTCTAATGATGAAATATCAGATCTTGGTAATGGTATCAACCTTTTTATGGATAAGTTGCAACATATTTTAAAACTTATTATTGAGAACACTAATTACATGGAGAATGTTGTCGCAGATGTTGATGTCAGCGTTACACAATCTAATGATAGTGCGTCTGATTTATCAGCTATGACAGAAGAGTTGTCAGCTACAATGCAGGATGTTGGACTTTCAGTTAACGCTATTAATAATAATGCAGAAGATATACGTAATGATGTGGAACTTATAGCATCTAAGTCAGATGACATTAACCAATTCTCAAAGGAAATGAAATCTAATGCGGAAAAGATTGAGAGTGATGCCAGATACAATATGAGTCAGACAAGTGAGAAGGTTGGAAATATTCTGGATGTGCTTAATAAGGCAATAGAGGATAGTAAGAGTGTAGATCAGGTTAATAATCTTACTAATGATATCCTTAATATATCAAGCCAGACTAACCTCCTTGCACTCAATGCCTCAATTGAAGCGGCAAGAGCAGGTGAAGCGGGTAAAGGTTTTGCTGTTGTAGCTGACGAAATACGTCAGTTGGCAGATTCAAGCCGCGAAACAGCTAATAAGATACAAAGTATTAATTCGATTGTTGTTACAGCTGTTAATAATTTATCGGATAATGCCAATAATTTGGTATCTTATATGCAGCAGACTATTCTTCCAGAATTTGAGATGTTTGTAGACAGTGGTGTAAAGTACAAAGAAAATGCTTCTTATATAGAGAGTGCAATGAATGAATTTGCTGAGAAAACAGATGTTTTAAAGAGAAATATGGATGAAATAACTGGCTCAATCAACACAATAACAACAGCCGTAGATGATGGAGCAGCCGGGGTAAATAATGCCGCAATAAGTACACAGAGTCTTGTTGAGGATATTGTTAATATAAGTAATAAGATGACAGAGAATAAAAATATAGCCCAGAATCTTAAGGATAGTACTAATATATTTGCAAAATTCTGATAATAAAACTAAAAGGGACATCTCACTAATTTCGTAGTGAGATGTCCCTTTTTAGGTATATTATTTGTTATTCTTTTTTTCGTTTTCAAGCTTCTTCATAGCTCTTACCTTAAGTGAAAGGCCAAAGAGGTTGATGAATCCGTCAGCGTCGTGATGATCATACATATCACCTGTCTTGAATGACGCAATTGATTCATTGTAGAGTGAATATGGAGAAGTTGTTCCAGCCTTGATGATGTTACCCTTATAAAGTCTGAATTTAACTTCACCTGTTACATATTCCTGAGTCTTCTCAACGAATGCCTGAAGTGCTTCACGAAGAGGTGTCTCCCACTTTCCTTCGTAAACAACCTGTGCAAACTTGTTGCCAACATCCATCTTGAATGTTGTTGTATCTCTGTCGAGAACTAATTCTTCAAGCTGCTGATGAGCTTCGTAAAGAATTGTTCCACCAGGAGTTTCATATACGCCACGAGACTTCATACCAACAACACGGTTCTCAACGATATCAATGATGCCAATACCATGCTTAGCACCAAGTCTGTTAAGCTCTCTGATGATATCAGAAACCTTCATAGCCTTGCCGTTAACCGACTTTGGAACACCTTTTTCAAATGTCATAGTAACATATTCAGGTTCATCTGGAGCTTCCTCAGGAGTGCATCCAAGAACTAATAAATGCTTGTAGTTAGGTTCGTTAGCTGGATCTTCAAGCTCAAGACCTTCATGGCTGATATGCCAGATGTTACGATCACGGCTGTAACTGCAGTCTGTGCTGAATGGAAGATGGATACCATGCTGTCTGCAGTACTCAATCTCATCTTCACGAGACTGGAGCTTCCAGTTAGAATCTCTCCAAGGAGCGATAATCTTGATATCAGGAGCTAATGCCTTGATTGTAAGCTCAAATCTGATCTGGTCATTTCCCTTACCGGTAGCACCATGGCAGATAGCAACAGCACCTTCCTTGCGGGCAATTTCTACAAGTCTCTTGGCAATAAGAGGTCTTGCCATTGAAGTACCAAGTAAATATTTATTTTCATAAACAGCGTGTGCCTGAACACAAGGAACGATGTAGTTGTCACAGAACTCATCAGTGATATCTTCTATGTATAATTTAGCAGCACCACAAGAGAGAGCTCTCTGTTCAAGTCCGTCTAACTCCTCTTCCTGACCACAGTCTGCACATACGCAGACAACATCATAGTTGTAAGTTTCCTTTAACCATGGGATTATGGCAGTTGTGTCAAGTCCGCCAGAATAAGCAAGAATAACTTTTTCTTTCATTATAGAATCCTCCGTAAATATTATCTTTCACATAGCATTGTACTACTAGCCAGCTATGCACCTGCAACATATAATAAACCACTTCATATAAAAATGCAACATAAAATTATGCATAATATTCACAAATATACAATAAAAATGCATAAATATAAAATTTATTCAAAATATCCTTTACATGAGAAAAAAAGTTGCTATAATGTAGGTTATCAATTCACAATTCAGATGCATTTTATGCATAAAGAATGAATATATACATTTTTGCTTTGGAAGATGAAAAGCAATAAGGAGGATTTATGATTAAGGTTGGTATTATAGGAGCGACAGGTTACGCGGGAAATGAACTTGTCAGATTATTATTAGGACATAAGGATGCACAGATTGTATGGCTGGGATCAAGAAGTTACATAGATCAGAATTATTCAGATGTATATAGAAACATGTTTAAACTCGTAGATGCAAAATGCATGGATGATAATATGGAGCAGCTTGCTAATGAAGTTGATGTTATATTTACAGCAACACCACAGGGACTGTGTGCATCGCTTGTTAATGATGAGATTCTTTCAAAGACCAAGATCATTGACCTAAGTGCTGATTTCAGACTTAAAGATGTAAATGTATATGAGAAATGGTATAAGCTGGAGCATAAAGCACCACAGTATATTGATGAGGCTGTATATGGATTATGCGAGATTAACAGAGACAAGGTGAGCGGTAATACAAGAATTATAGCTAATCCGGGTTGTTACACAACAACATCAATTCTTACTCTTTACCCAATGGTTAAGGAAGGAATAATCAATCCTGATACAATTATAATTGATGCCAAGAGTGGTACATCAGGGGCAGGTCGTGGAGCTAAGGTTGCTAATCTGTTCTGTGAAGTTAATGAGAGCATGAAGGCTTATGGTGTTGGAACTCACAGACACACACCAGAGATTGAGGAGCAGTTAGGATATGCATGTGGAAGAGATGACTTGAAGCTTATCTTTACACCACATTTAGTTCCAATGAACAGAGGAATTCTTGTAACAGCATACGCAAATCTTGCAAAAGATGTTACATACGAAGATGTTAAGGCAGCATATGACAAGTACTATGATAAGGAATATTTCGTGAGAGTACTTCCTAAAGATGTGTGCCCTGAAACACGCTGGGTTGAGGGAAGTAACTTTGTTGATATTGGATTTAAGATTGAACCAAGAACTAACAGACTTATAATGATGGGTGCATTAGATAATCTTGTTAAGGGTGCAGCAGGTCAGGCAGTACAGAATATGAATCTTCTCTTCGGACTTCCAGAGAATGAAGGTCTGCAGCTTGCTCCAATGTTCCCATAGTAAATAAATGTAAAATAGGAGGATATTATGAATATAATTAAAGGTGGTGTAACAGCAGCTAAAGGATTCAAGGCTGCAGGTTGTGAAGCACAGATAAAGTATAAAAACGGAAAGAAAGATATGGCACTTGTATATAGTGAGAAGCCATGTGTTACAGCAGGAACATTTACAACTAACAAGGTATTTGCAGCCCCTGTTAAATGGGACAGAAATATTGTATATAATGAAAAATATGCACAGGCTGTAGTTGTAAACAGCGGTGTTGCCAACGCATGTACAGGTGTTGAAGGAGATAACGCATGTGCAGAAGAAGCAAAGGCAGTTGCAAAGGTTCTTAATGTACCAGAGAATGCAGTACTCATCGGTTCAACAGGCGTTATAGGAATGCAGCTTCCTGTTGACAGAATCTGCGCAGGAATTGAAAAGCTTGCACCTATGCTTGATGATTCATTAGATGCAGGAACACAGGCAGCAGAGGCAATCATGACAACAGATACAAGAAATAAGCAGGTTGCTGTAGAAGTAGAAGTTGCAGGCACCAAAGTAACAATTGGCGGCATGTGTAAGGGTGCAGGAATGATTCACCCTAACATGGCAACAATGCTCTGCTACATAACAACAGACTGTGATATCGACAAGACACTTCTTCAGAAGATGACAAGTGCAATTGTTGATGATTCATTTAATATGATATCAGTTGATGGAGATACATCAACGAATGATACAGCCCTTGTTCTTGCTAACGGAATGGCTGGTAATAAGAAGATTACAGAGGAGGGCACTGATCATGATGCATTTTATGAAGGCTTAAGTTATGTATTTACAGAGCTTTCCAAGATGATAGCAGGTGATGGCGAAGGTTGTACATGTCTTTTTGAGGTTCAGGTAAAGGGTGCCACAACTAAGGCAGAAGCCAAGACACTTGCAAAGTCAATTGTTACTTCAAGCCTTACTAAGGCAGCAATATTCGGACATGATGCTAACTGGGGAAGAATCCTCTGTGCAATGGGATATTCTGGCGCAGACTTTGACCCTGAGAAGGTGGATATCTTCTTTAAGAGTTCAGCAGGTGAACTTCAGATTGTTAAAGACGGAACTGCTACGGATTACAGCGAGCAGAAAGCAACAGAAATACTTTCACAGAATCCTGTAATTGCTATTGCTGATGTTAAGCAGGGCGATGCAAGCGCTACAGCATGGGGCTGCGACCTTACATTTGATTATGTCAAGATAAATGCTGATTACAGAAGCTAATCTGACACAGTATTTTAGAGCAGACAGATATCTGAATAAATATGAAATGGAGATTATTATGAGCGCAAAAGATATGACAGAAGAACTGATGAAGGCACAGGTGCTTGTCGAGGCACTTCCTTACATCCAGAAGTTTAACAGAAAGATAATTGTAGTTAAGTATGGCGGAAGTGCCATGGTAGATGAAGAACTTAAGAGAAAAGTTATTCAGGATGTAGTTTTGTTAAAACTCGTTGGATTTAAGCCAATCATCGTTCATGGAGGTGGCAAGGAAATCAGCAAATGGGTTGAAAAGTCAGGCATGACACCAGAATTTAAAAATGGTCTCAGAGTTACAGATGAGCCAACAATGGAGATTGCTGAGATGGTTCTTAATAAGGTTAATAAGAGCCTTGTGTCAATGATTGAGCAGCTTGGAGTCAAGGCATGCGGTATCAGTGGTAAAGATGGCGGTATGTTAAAGGTTGAGAAGAAGTATTCTAAGGGTGAAGACATAGGTTATGTTGGCGAAGTGACAGATGTTGATACAACACTTATTGAATCCCTGCTTAAGGACGATTTTTTGCCAGTAATCTGCCCTATCGGATATGATGATGATTTTCATGCATACAATATAAATGCTGATGATGCGGCATGTGCAATAGCAAGAGCTGTAAATGCTGAGAAACTGGCATTTTTGACAGATATTGAAGGAGTATACAAGGATTTTGACGATAAGGATTCACTTATATCAGAACTCTCCACTTCAGAGGCAAGAGAACTTTTAGAGAGCGGAACAATCGGGGGCGGTATGCTTCCTAAGCTTAATAACTGTATTGATGCAATTGAGCATGGTGTATCCAGAGTGCATATTCTTGATGGAAGAATTCCACACTGCCTTCTTCTTGAAATATTTACTAACAAGGGTGTTGGTACAGCTATTCTTTCAGATGATGCAGAAAAATTCTTTGACTCAGATAAATAATTGCTAACCGCAAGATTAGCGCGTATAATTAATTATTGGCTCATGTGAAAATGTTTGCTTATAATAATAGGAAAGTGAGAGTAATCATGAATACACAGCAGATTATAGAAACAGCAGAAGAAAAGCTGATTCATACATACAACCGTTACCAGATAGTACTTGATAAGGGTGACGGAGTAAGACTTTACGATACAGATGGTAAAGAATACCTCGATTTTGGAGCAGGTATAGCAGTATTTGCACTTGGTTATAACAATAAGGAATATAATGATGCATTAAAGGCACAGATTGACAAGCTTATACATACATCTAATTATTTCTATAATGAACCGGCAGCAGAGGCTGCAACAGCACTTACCAAGGCATCAGGAATGGACAGAGTATTCTTTACTAACAGTGGTACAGAGGCTATTGAAGGTGCGGTCAAACTTGCAAAGAAATATTATTACGTAAAAAACGGAAAGGCTGACGCAGAAATTATTGCAATGCAGCATTCATTCCATGGAAGAAGTATGGGAGCGCTTGCTGTAACTGGTAATAAACATTATCAGGAAGCATTCGGACCTATGATACCGGGAATTAAGTTTGCACAGTACAACAATCTTGACAGCGTAAAGGAGCTTGTTAATGACAAAACATGTGCTATAATATTTGAAACAGTACAGGGTGAAGGAGGAATTTATCCTGCTACTAAAGAATTTATTGAAGGTGTAAGAAAGTTATGTGATGAGAAGGGAATCCTTCTTATACTTGATGAGATTCAGTGCGGAATGGGAAGAACAGGAAGTATGTTTGCATTCCAGCAGTATGGTGTTAAGCCAGATATTCTCACAGTTGCCAAGGCTCTTGGCTGTGGTGTTCCTGTAGGTGCCTTTGCAGCTACAGAAGAAGTTGCAAAAGCATTGGTTCCTGGAGATCACGGAACAACATATGGTGGTAATCCACTTGCGTGTGCTGCAGCTACCAAGGTATTTGAACTTTTCGAGAAGCAGCATGTATTGGACAATGTTAAAGAAGTATCTGCTTACTTTGAAGAAAAGCTTGATGAACTTGTAGAGACAGTAGATATTGTTGTCGAGAGACGAGGCATGGGACTTATGCAGGGACTTGAGTTATCAGTTAACCCTAAGGACGTAATTGCCAGAGCACTTGATAATGGACTTATTCTGTTCTCAGCAGGAGCTAATGTTATAAGGTTTGTTCCACCACTTGTAATTACTAAGGCGGATGTAGATGAATGCATAGCTAAGCTTAAGAAATCCTTCTAGAATCAGGAGTTTACTTTATGAAATTAAGAAGATTTATCAGTATGATGCTGATTGTTACCATGCTGACAGTCTTTGCAGGCTGTGGCGCTAAGGATGAAAGAACACAGGCTGCCAGATCGCTTAACCTTGATGGGCCGATAACTATCAATATCTGGTATAATGACAGCTCTTATGAATCTTATCTTGAATTTGTTGCAAAGCAGTTCAAGCAGGCCAATGAGCTTGTTACTATACAATTGAGATATATAGAAGAAGAGTCATATGTTAATTATGTATATGATGAGTCTGTAAGAAATGATAATGCGTGTGATATATATTTTCTGACATCGGAGGAGATAGAAAAGGCATATTTGTGTGGACTTATGTCTGAGAATGATCTGTATCCGGACATATATAACGAAGATGTATATGGCAAGGCTGCTATGAATGCATGTTCTTACAAGGGAAAGCTATATGGATATCCGGTATCATTTAATGCATCATTTCTGTTATATAATATGAAATATGCCCAGCCAGTAAGTAATATTAATGAGATTCAGGAGATAAGTGATAATTATCAGATAACTGATGAAAACCAGGATGTTACAATGGTGTTCACATGGAATCCGGATTCAATGTTTATTAATTATGCGGCAGCTGGTGCATACATGAATGTTGGCGGTGAGAATTCAGAAGACAGTTCTTCTGTTTCTATGGATGAAGATAATATTAAGAAAATACTTACTAAATATTCACAGCTAAAGAGCGTTTTCAATATAGAAAGAGGCGAAGTAAGCGTTGATGACTGTGTAGAGAGATTTACATCTGGTGGATTGCTGTATACAGTTATAGATGCGGACAGTATAGCTAAGGTTGATGCATCTGATGTTAACTTTGGCGTGTGTCCTTATCCTGCAATGGGGGATGATCTGGAATCAAGAACATTGTCTGTTACAACCATGGCAGTTGTTAACCCATATACCAAGCATGTAGATGCTTCTAAAGCAGTTGCCAGAGCAATATCTTATGATTATGCAGATTATCTTGAGGGAACTGCCGGTAAGAGCTGCGCAAGAGGAGATATTAAAGTAAAGAAGAATTCAGAAAGCTATAATAAGATTCATCAGATATATTCAGACTCAGTTGTTAAGGCAAAGTATATAGGTGTAGGTGAAGTATACATGAGGTATGAGATAATGCTACACCAGGTATATGATGGAACAAGTGTTGACAGTGCATATTCAACATTTGC
The DNA here is from genome assembly GCA_934343805.1 of uncultured Lachnospira sp. Lineage (GTDB taxonomy): Bacteria > Bacillota > Clostridia > Lachnospirales > Lachnospiraceae > Lachnospira. Next base: position 14,454 of record CAKRIN010000008.1, on the reverse strand, counting down.
AACTACAATAGATAAGGTACAGAATGCAACAACTCAACAATAAACACAATAATATATGAATAAATATCCTGCTATTAACTTATAATTATTCTATGCAGATTAATTAGGAGGTAGTTAATGGCGGGATTTTTAATTGCAATAATTTCAGGGGCATTAATGAGTTTACAAGGCGCATTTAATACTAATGTGACTAAGACAGGCGGTGTGTGGGTAACAGCAATGTTTGTCCAGTTGACAGCGCTGGCTACTTGTGCAATTATGTGGGTAATTGATGGAAGACCTGATATAATGAGGCTGTTTAAAGTAGATAATAAGATTACGCTTTTAGGAGGTGTAATAGGTGCATTTATAACATTTACAGTTATTAAGAGTATAAGTGGTCTTGGAATTGCAAAAGCAGAGGTGACTATTGTTGTTGCGCAGATAATTGTGTCATATCTGCTGGGGATTTTCGGATTGTTTGGAAGTGAGAAGACAACATTTTCATGGATAAAGCTGCTTTCGCTTCTGGTTACAGTTGCAGGGGTGTGCATGTTTTATTTTCTGGGCAATCAGGCTTCAGATTAATATATTATGATAAATGTCAGTATTATCTGACAGGAAGGAACGTAATGGAAGATTTATTCAAAATATGTGGACAGATACGCTTAAGAAAGGGCGAAGGAAGAACATTAAAGGCTGGCGGAGCATGGGTATATGATAATGAAATTGAATGGATGTCGGACGGAATTATTGATGGACACCTTGTTAAAGTGCTGGATTTTGATGATTATTTTATGGGAATTGGATTCATTAACAGGAAATCTAAGATTACAGTAAGAATGCTGAGCAGACACACTGATGTTGTTGATGAGGCATTTATTGAAGAGAGGGTAAAAGCAGCAGTTGATTACAGATTTGATACAGTAGATACCTCTGCCTGCCGCCTTATATTTGGAGAGGCTGATTTCCTGCCAGGACTTGTTATAGATAAATATTCAGATGTGCTTGTTGTAGAATCGCTTGCTTTGGGAATTGACAGATTTAAGTCACTTATTGTCGAAAAAGTGAAGGAAATCCTTCGTGCAAAAGGCATTGATATCCGTGGGGTATATGAAAGAAGTGATGCAAAAGTCCGTACTCTTGAAGGAATGGAAAGGGTAAAAGGCTTTATCGGGGAAGAATTTGATACTAATGTTGAGATAGTTGAGAATGGTGTCCATTATATGATAGATGTTGTGAACGGACAGAAGACAGGCTTCTTCCTTGACCAGAAGTATAACAGACTTGCCATGCAGAAGCTGTGCAAGGACAAGAGGGTGTTAGACTGCTTCACGCATATGGGTACATTTGCATTAAATGCTGGAATTGCGGGCGCTAAGGAAGTTACAGGCCTTGATATATCTGAATATGCAGTTGAGCAGGCAAGAGCCAATGCAAAGCTTAATGGACTTGAGGATACAGTACATTTTAAATGTGCAAATGTTCTTGATGAACTTCCTAAACTTAATGAAGCAGGGGAAAAGTATGATGTTGTCATACTGGATCCGCCGGCATTTACTAAGTCAAGAGAGGCTACTAAGAATGCAATAAAGGGTTACAGGGAAATCAACATGAAAGGACTGAAGCTTGTTAAAGACGGAGGATATCTGGCAAGCTGCTCATGTTCACATTTCATGACTCAGGAACTTCTTACTAAGACAATTAAGGAAGCTGCCAAGGCTGTACATAAGAGATTGCGCCAGGTGGAATTCAGGACACAGTCGCCAGACCATCCGATATTGTGGGAAGCACAGGAAAGTTATTATCTGAAGTTCTTTATTTTTCAGGTTGTTGATGAAAAATAAAATATGCATTTATCATAATTATATGTATCCGCAAACTATTCCGAGTATTGCGGATAAGCATATAATTAAAATTGGATTTACTTTTTTGAATGCTAAAACTACGGATATCAGAAATATAATTAATGTTGTATAAAAACAAATATCAGTAAAAACAGTAGTATTAAACCCATCTGGTATGAAAACGGTTGAACTCATCGAAATTACAGCAAAACCAATCAAACCAACTACAGCAGGTTTTAATCCTGACATACATCCCTTTATAACTATACTTTTTTGAAATTGCATAAAACATTTTGCAACAATAAGAATGATGATAAAGGATGGGAGTATCACTCCGAGCGTTGCACAAAAAGAACCGAAAATACCGCCAACCTCTGCCCCTACATATGTTGCTATATTTACAGCAAATGGTCCGGGTGTACTTTCACTAACTGCTATAAAATCAATAAGTGACTGTGAATCTAACCAATTATGAGCAATAACTTCATCCTGAATCAATGGTAACATAGCATAACCACCACCAAAGGTAAATGCACCGATTTTTAAGAAAATATAAAAAAGCTCAAGATAAATCATTAACATTTCCTCCTTGATATGGCAATAGATGTTACTAAACCCAATATTGCACAGCTGATAATTACAATAAGCACATTTACATTAAGTAAGGCAGTAAAAATAAAAGAACATGCCATAATTATATAAGAAATAATATTCTTAGGACATTGAATATACATTGACCAGAGAGCTTTGATAATCAGAGCAAGTACACCAGCTCTGATACCATTAAAGGCATATTGTATGATTTTTATGCTTTGGAATTCTTTAAGTACAAAAGATATAATAAGAATAATCAGGTAGGATGGTATCACAACTCCAAGTGTTGCAAATAGTGCACCCCAAAAACCACAGATACGAAAGCCAACAAAAGTAGCCGCATTAATTGCAATTGGTCCGGGAGTTGACTCGGAGACAGCCACTATTTCAAGGATATCATTATCAGTTATCCAATGTTTCTTCTCAACAATTTCTTTTTGAATCAGCGGTAACATGGCATAACCGCCTCCAAAAGTAAATGCACCTATTTTTATGAAAGTTAAAAAGAGCTGTATGGTTTTTGGAATTTTGTTATTCATTGTAAGTCTCCTTCTGTGTGTTGGTGACTGGCAGGGAATCTTTCATTTTATCAAGCAGTTCGTAAGGAACGAATAAATGTCCCATGCCGGTTCCGAGCTGGATATGGGGCTTATTCTTACCATGGTAATCAGAACCTCCTGATATCAGCAGATTTCTTTCAGAAGCGATTCTTTGTATGGATAATTCATCTCCCATTTTGTAGGTTGAATATATAGCTTCAATACCATCAAGTCCGGCAGAACATATATGGTCTAGCAGCTTGTTCATCTGGGTTTTTCCAAGATGATAAAGAATTGGATGAGCTAAAATTGCAATTCCTCCTGCTTTGTGAATCTGATCAACAGCCTCTGCCGGATCCACCTTTGCCCTTGGAACAAAGCAAGGCTTGCCCTGTCCTAAATATCTGTCAAATGCTTCATTTCTGTCGCCTACAGCACCGATGGCAACAAGTCTGTCAGCAAAATGTGCTCTGGTAATAACAGCATCACCATAAGCTTTTAGCATGTCTTCGTATGTAATATTGATTCCAATATTCTGGAAACGTTTACATATTTGTTTATTCCGTTCGTCTCTTGAATTTAACTGATTGTTAAGAAATGAATTAAATCCACTGTCGTTATAATCTATAAAAAGCCCGACAATATGTATCTCAGTGCTATCAAAATTAGTGCTTATCTCAACGCCGGGAATAACTTCGATATCAGAACCGTTAAGTCTGGCAGACTCACATGCTGCAAGTGCCTCAGCAATACCTTTTGTTGTATCATGATCTGTAAGTGCAAATGCTGAAAGCCCTTTTTTAATTGCTTTATCAACAAGAATAGAAGGTGAATCTGTTCCATCAGAGCATATAGAATGAACATGTAAATCAATCTGTTTCATAATTCCTCCTTGTTTGTTTCTATGTTTTGTAGAAAATAAATATATTTTATCACTTTTACATGCTTTATTAAAGCGCAAAACAATTTGCAAAGTATTTAAAAGATGTTGTAAGAGGCAGCATTGTGCGATAAAATAACAGTATATTTTTGGAGGGAGGTTTACTGATGGAAAGACAATTAGTGCCAGGTGGATTTTATAAGCATTTTAAGAATAAGCTTTATCAGGTAAAATGCGTTGCATATCATTCAGAAACCAAAGAAAAAATGGTGGTATATCAGGCTATGTATGGTGAATATGCTGTGTATGTAAGACCATATGATATGTTTATGAGTGAGGTCGATCATGTTAAGTATCCGGATGTAGCACAGAAGTATAGATTTGAGCAGGTTGATCCGCTGACAATGAAGAAACTGTCTGACAATTCACAGAAAGATGAAGCTGATTCAGATAACAAAATTGGTTTAGATACTAATGTTAATTCAGGCAACAATGTTAACGGACAGAAGTCTGTATATGAAGAAGGCAGTGTACTTGATAAGTTTCTGGATGCCAGAGGATATGAGGAAAAGCTTGATGTCCTTATAAGATATAAGAACAGATTTACAGATCCGATGATAGATATTATGGCAGAATCACTTGAAGTAGTTGTTCCGGAAGGAGAACTTTCGGGTAGAATTAATTCATTAAGAAAAGTATTACAGGCGCATACAAAATATGAGGGAAACCATTTAAGGCCGTAATAATTTACATGGATTATGCATAATAATATGTGAATTTTACAAATATATCACAATTATCTGACAACTTTACGAAAAATTAATAATTAACAAAAAATGTGTATAACCTTGTGGATATTGTGGAAAAGTTCAAGGAAAAAGGAGAAATTATGAGAATAGTAGTATTAGCAGGAGGAACAAGTACAGAAAGGGATGTTTCGCTGGTTACAGGTTATAGAGTATGTGAGAGCTTAAGAAGAAATGGACATGATGCAAATATGCTGGATATTTTCCTGGGAATTGATGACAGTGCAGTTGAGACATTTTTTACAGAAAAAAATGATTTGGGCGAATTATCTGACAACTTAAAAAAGAGAACAAAGGATATTCCTGAAGAGGTAAACAAAAGAGCAAAGAACAGAGAAAGCTTTTTTGGCCCAAATGTACTTGAATTGTGTAAAAAAGCTGATATTGTGTTCATGGGATTACATGGAAGCAACGGAGAAGATGGAAAGGTTCAGGCCACATTTGACCTGTTAGGAATAAGGTATACAGGAACAGATTATCTGAGCAGTGCCATATCTATGAGTAAGGAACTTGCTAAAAAGGTACTTGTCCCAGAGGGAATACCTATGCCAAAGGGACTTACTCTTCATAAGGGACATAAGATTGAATACGTTCCTTATCCATGTGTTGTTAAGCCATGCTGTGGAGGCTCAAGTGTTGGTGTATCAATAGCTAATAATGAACAGGAATTCAAGTCAGCTCTTGATGAAGCATTTTCATATGAGGATACAGTTCTTGTGGAGGAATTTGTTGATGGAAGAGAGTTTTCGGTTGCTGTATTAGATGGTAAGGCATTGCCTGTTATTGAGATTGAGCCATTAGAAGGCTTCTACGATTATAAGAATAAGTATAAAGCAGGTTCTACAAAGGAAACATGTCCTGCTGATATTCCGGAAGATGTAGCAAGCCAGATGCAGTTCTGGGCAGAAAAATGCTGTCAGGCGGCAGGCGTTACAACATATGCAAGAGTAGACGAACTTCTTGATAAAGACGGCAATATATTCTGCCTTGAGATTAATACACTTCCTGGAATGACAGACACAAGCCTTATACCACAGGAAGCTGCTGCAGTGGGAATATCATATGATGAGCTTACAGAGAAGATTATTGAAATTTCCATTGCTAAGTATGAGTAAAGATATATTAATAAGATGGAGTAAATAACAATATTATGATAAAAGAACTCGTAAAAAAGAACAGATCATACAGACGTTTTTATCAGGACAAGAAGCTGACAAGACAGCAGCTTCTTGAGCTTGTTGAGACAGCAAGATATACACCATCAGCTGCTAACAGACAGCCATTCAGATATAGGATTGTGTGTGATGAAGAAGAGAATGAAAAAGTGTTCAGATTACTGGGATTTGCCGGATATCTTAAAGACTGGGACGGACCTTCTGACGGAGAAAAGCCAGTTGGATACATTGTTATAACAAGTCCCTCTAATGTGAATGATGAGGTTGATGCAGGAATTGTAGGACAGACAATGCTTCTGGCTGCGACGGAAGCTGGGTTTGGAGGATGTTTCTTTGGCAATATCAAAAGAGATGAACTGAAGGAAGAGCTGAATATTCCATCAGAACTGAAGATTGTGTATGTTATTGCATTTGGGTATCCTAAAGAGGAAATAGTACTTGAGGATATTCCTGCCGATGGAGATATTAAGTACTACAGAGATGAGAATCAGGTACACCATGTGCCTAAGAAAAGAATTGAGGATATTGTATTATGAAAGGAATGACCTTAAGAGCTATGACGGAGGCCGTTAATGGCGTGTACCATGGCAATAAAGATGATTACGATAAAGAGATAACTGCTATTACCATTGACAGCAGGAAAATTACAGATGGGGCTCTTTTTGTAGCTATTAAAGGAGACAGAAGCGATGGACATGATTTCATTGGTCAGTGTTTTGCAAATGGAGCTGCATGTGTTATATCAGAAAAGAAACTTCCAGAAGAAAAACACTCATATATTCAGGTAGCATCAAGTCTGCAGGCATTGAAAGATCTTGCGCTTTTATACAGAAATAACCTGAGTGTGAAAGTGGTCGGAATTACCGGAAGTGTTGGCAAAACAAGTACTAAGGAGACTATCAGTTCAGTCCTTTCAGAAAAATACAAGGTGTTAAAGACACTTGGTAATTTCAATAATGAAATCGGACTTCCATTAACTGTTTTCAGGTTGACACAAGAGGATGAAGTTGCAGTACTTGAGATGGGAATCAGTGATTTTGGTGAAATGGAGAGATTGTCAAAGATAGCGCAGCCTGATATATGTGTTATTACTAATATAGGTCTGTGTCATCTTGAAAATCTTGGAACAAGAGATGGTATTCTTAAGGCTAAAACAGAAATATTTGAACATATGAATCCGGATGGAATAGTAATTCTTAATGGTGATGATGATAAGCTTGTTACTATTAATCAGGTTAATGGAAAGAGACCGTTGTTTTTTGGCATAAGCAATCAGGAAGGTGTATACGCTGATGAAATAAGCAATATGGGTCTGGAAGGAACCAGTTTTACTATTCATGGCCTTAAAACATCAGATAATTTTTCAACATTTAATGTAGTTGTACCAGTTCCGGGACATCACATGGTATATAACGCAATGGCAGCTGCACTTGTTGGTTCTGTGATGGGATTATCATCAATTGAGATCCAGCAGGGGATAAAGAATCTTAAGACGATTGCTGGAAGAAATAATATAATAAAAGAGAATGGATACATAATAATTGATGACTGCTACAATGCTAATCCAGTGTCTATGAAAGCGTCTATTGACGTTCTTGACACAGCTGTTGGAAGAAAAGTGGCAATACTTGGAGATATGTATGAACTTGGTGCTAATGAAAAACAGCTTCATTATGATGTTGGAATGTATCTCGCAACAAAGGATATAGATGTTCTTATAACAGCAGGACATCTTGCAGATAATATAGCTTCTGGAACGAAAGATTACATCAAAACACATTATAATGCATCGGAATGTGAGGTTCATTCGTTCGATACAAGAGATGATATGTTAAAATGTATTGGACAGATACTAAAGAAAAATGATAACATACTAATAAAGGCTTCACACGGCATGGAATTTACAAAGGTTGTTGAAGCTGTAAAGACATTATAATACATGAGGAGGATTTATGAAGGCATTAAAAAGACTGACTGTCATAATAACAGTTGTAGCCATGATTGCTGTATTTGCAGGATGTGGAAAGAAAGATTCTATCGTAGGAACATGGGAGTGTGATAATTACACATTTGTTTTTGAAAAGGATGGAACAGGAACAGAAACACTTGGTGGAATTAATGTTGAGATTTCATCTTACAGCATAACAAAGGATAAGCTGTCTATAACAGTAAGTTTCCTTGGAACAGAGGAAACAGATGAGTATACTTACACATTAAAGAAGAATACTCTTACCCTTGATGATGGAAGTTCAACATGGGAATTTACAAGAAAATAATATATTACATATAAGAATTATGTAATGACGTATGCCCTCGTTACTGGATATAAAATCCGGTAATGGGGGTATTTTTGCTTATAATTAAGTGTATGAAAATAAAATATTTTAATACTTTACAAAGTATTCTGTGTGTGATAATATCATTATTACAAAAAGCGCTTTTAAATTATAAGAATACAATATGGAGGTAGAGATATGCACGATATAATTGAGCATTATGGAAAGGTAGTTATAGCACTGGCTGGTGTGCTTGCAGCAGTTTTACTGACAGCAGCTGTTGTTGTTATTGTAACGGATAAGACTAAGGGAGCAGTTAATGATATATCATATGAACAGCAGATATATGATGCAATTGATGCTACACAGACAGAATCACAGGCATGAGGTGATGTATGGAAGAAGAGCAGCTTCAGGATCTGATTGAAAGCAATAAGGCAGATCTTTTCTCAGAGATAGAGAAAGAGATTAGCGATGACAGCATTACAGATATTGAGTGGGATGGATATAATCTATGGATTACAAGGCTTGGGAGGGGATGTTATATATCCATGAAGGAACTTAGTGATAAGTACATGGATAATCTGTCAATACGTCTTTCTAATATAATGGGAGTACCATTTAACAGGATGCATCCTGTGCTTGAGGCTAATACTGAGGCATTGAGAATTTCTATATGGCATGAGTCAAGATGTAAGAAAAAGAGTATGGCTATAAGGAAGATTCCTAAGAAATTAAGATTTAATCATACCAGTGTTGTCCAATCAGGATATGCTCCAGAGCGTGTGCTGACACTATTGGAGAATTGCGTGAAGGCACATTTGTCAACAGTCATTGGGGGACAGCCACATGCTGGAAAGACAGAACTTTTAAAGTATTTATCGACATTTATACCAGCAGAAGAAAAGGTGGGGGTGTATGAAGACAATCAGGAAATCCATTACAGAGATATTAATCCTAACAATAAGTGTGTGGAATTTTTTGTGGATTCCCGGATTACATATCAGGATATTATAAGGGCAGGACTGCGTCATAATATAGACTGGATATTGTTATCTGAATCACGAGGACCAGAGGTCATGGAACTTATTAACAGTCTCTCAACAGGTGCATATTGCATGACAACTATGCATCTTGACGATGTGAGGGATATGCCAGACAGAATGTACTCAATGCTTGGAAAAGAGAATGTTTCAGAGAGATTTGTTAATAGCATTTATAAGTATATTGATCTTGTAATTCTCGTTGAATGTGACAGATTTGAAAAAAGAAAGATAACCCAGGTTGGATTTCTGAATCGATGCAAGGGGAAGAATTATTGTACAGTAATATATGAGGATGGAGAATTTACGGATAGTAAGATTCCTGATGATATTATGGAAAAGTTTAGCAGATATGGAATAGAAGATCCGTATATATGGAGGAATGATTGAAAAGATTAATTGAATATTTATCATTTAATAATATTAAAAGAGATGTCAGTGAACTGAACGGAAATCTGTCATTGAAGAGTTTTATTATTATTACATGTATGTGGGGAGCAGGAATATATGGAATATGTCTTTTATACCGGATGAACTGGTATGTATCAGCACTGGTTATGATTGCGGCTATAATGATGGTTCCGGGAATTGTAAGAAATTATTTTAAGGAACTGTATGAGATGAAGAAATTTGCAGATGTCGATATTTACCTGCATCAGATTGCATATTCGTTTATGAGAACTCCGAAGGTGAATCTGGCACTTAAGGATGCACAGATGATAAGCACGGGAAAGCTTAGAAAGTGCATAGATAAAGCGGTTGATGAGCTTGATTATGGAATGAGTGAACAGGTATATGCGGGTGCTCTTGGAATTATTGAAGACGAGTATGGATGTGCAAGAATTAAGACCTTACACAGATTTATTATTAATGTGGAAGAAAGGGGCGGTAATTACAAGGGGGCACTTGAGGTGCTGATTGAAGATTTTGACAGATGGGTAAGCAATACATATAAGTATCAGAAAGAAATAAAAGGCATTAAAAGGGATATATCAATAGGAATTGCTATAAGTATGATTCTTGCTGCAATGACAACTTTCATGTGCAATATGCTTGATATGTTTTCTGATCATAGTGTAAGTATTTCTGACACACCGGCATATCAGATTGCATCAGCTGGATTTATTTTGATGTGTATAGGATTTTATGCATTTACAAGAAGAAAGTATGGAGTATCATGGCTTGAGAAAAGCAGAGAAGATAAGCAGATTCTGACAGATTATAAGAAGGCATTTGGAAAGGAGACTGTGAGAATTACTGTAAAGCTGATTCCGTTGTGGAGTATTATATTGCTTGTAGCAATTGGGTGTTTATTAGCTGGGAATGTTATTGTGGCGGTAAGTATTTTATCATGTCTGATAGTGCTTGTTGTATATCCATTTGCTGGTAAAAAGGGAGCATTAAGAAGAGTAAGGTCAGATTTATATGAGGGATTCACAGAATGGCTTAGGGACCTGGCTGTCAGCCTTGAGAATAAACCTTTATTATCGGCAATAGAGGATACATACAATACATGTCCTGTTATTATGAGAGACTCGCTTGATGGCTTTATCAGGCAGATTGAGAATAATCCCACAGATGTTCTTCCTTATTATTTATTTCTTAAGGAATTCAATGTGGTAGATATACAGGCGGCAGTAAGAATACTATATTCTATTGGTGAACTGGATCAGGATAATATAAGTGAAACCATTGATGTACTTGTAAGAAGAAATAATCTGATCTCAGAAAAAGCAGAACAGGCACGATATCGTGATATGACAAGCATAATGAGATTTTCAGAGTATCTGCCCACTTTTTTTGTAGCATTTAAGATGGCTGTGGACATGATGCTTGTTGTGACAATGTATTTATAATATGCAAGGATGAAAGGGTAATGGGGATGAATGGGATTATAGAAGAGTATGGAGGAGCGATTGTTGGAATTATAACAGTTAATTGTATGTTTAAGGTCTTTGCGATGATATTGGAGAGGGTGATGTGAATGGGAGACGTTATAGAAATATATGGTGAGGCAGTTGTTCATATATGCAGTGTGATAATGGCTATTATAATGATGACTGTAAGTGCAGTTCAATACAGAGATATAATCGTTGTAATGATAAAAAAGTGTCTTGGCTGATAGAAAAGGATGATAAGGGGGAAGAATGAAGACGATATTAGAAACGTCTGCATATATGCTTATATTTATAATGATAAGTCTGGTTTCTATTGATTTTATAAGGATGAATAAAAAAGTGTCAGATGCAGATCAGATGAGTCAGTATATTCAGAATTATATAGAGGCATATTGTGGGGAGTATGTAATAGACACAGCAGATGAAGAAGATATGGTATATATACCTGACAGGGAAGCAGTATATAAAAGTCTAAAAAATACTGCAGCTAATGCAGGGATGAAGCTTGAACTTAAAGAAGAGGGAACAACTGGCAATTACAGGTATATTGCATATGATTTGGAGTATTGTATTAATGCGGCAATGTTTAGATATTCATCTGAACATACAATCAAGGGACTTGCAAGATATGCAGTTATTAGTTGATAAAGGCTGGTGGAGATATGAGAGGTATTGTTACATGTAGTGGATTAGTTATCAGCATGGCAATGATAATTATAATACATTGTGTTATCACAGGAAATAACATTAGAAGAATGGAGGTTAACCATGGGATGGACACAGCTATAGATTATGCATATGATTCTATGCATGACATATATGCTGATATTAATTTTACCCAATATGATGAATCTCATAAGAATGAAATAGTTACTGATCTTATGCATAGGTTCTGTGAGACGTTGAGGACAAGAATCAAGTCAGATGGAAATATAGAGGTCCGGCTTATATATGCAGATCTGGAAAAAGGATTGTTTCAGATTGGAGTAATTCAAGAGTACGTATATTCTTTTGGAAATAAAAGGAAGTCTTATTATTATGAAAAAACATATTCTTTTAATTGACAAAAAAGGTCTTTTGCCATAATATTAAAAAGCATGCCCCACGGGGTAATTATGAATGATATGATGATGGAGACTTAATATGGAGTTACAGATTTTACATTGGTTTGAGTCATTACATAACCCTATCACAGATCCGATTATGTATGGTATAACCTGTCTTGGTAACGCAGGAATATTCTGGATACTTTTATGTGCAGCATTTCTGTTTATACCTGCTTTTAAAAAAGATAGAAAAGTAGGATTAAGCATGATGATTGCACTTATAGTGTCACTTATTATGTGCAATGGCATAATGAAGAATCTGTCGGCAAGAGTAAGACCATTTAATGTTGATACTTCGTTTGAGAATTTATATGGAGTATTTAATGGGATTAAGGACTGGTCATTCCCATCAGGTCATACATCTGCTTCATTTGCGGCGGCACTGGCTATTATTTTATGGGACAGAAAAAAAGGTATTCCGGCAGTTGTTATTGCTGCACTGATAGCTTTTTCAAGACTGTACCTTACAGTACATTATCCAACTGATGTACTTGCAAGTCTTATACTTGGTTCTTTATATGGAGTAGCAGGTTATTTTGTTTCAAGGTTAATAATGAAGAAGTCTGCTAAAGCCAATAAAGTTTTTTCAGGAGAAATGCCATATAAGAGCATGTTTGCTAAAGTAAAAGCAGAATAGCATTGTGCAACGCGTAATGTATAATTAGTAATGAAAGGACGATTGTTAATCATGATGGATGTTGTATTTGATACTCTTCTTGATGGGGTTAAACTATTGCCGTTTCTTTTTCTGACATATCTTGCTATGGAGTATCTTGAGCATAGGACAAGTGCCAAGACTAAGAAGTTTGTAAAGAATTCGGGAAAGGCAGGCCCTGTTATAGGTGCTATATTAGGAGCTGTACCACAATGTGGATTTTCTACTGCAGCGTCTAACCTTTATGCAGGAAAGGTTATAACAGTAGGAACGTTAATAGCTATATTTATGTCTACATCAGACGAGATGATACCTGTATTTTTATCTGAACAGGTCAGTGTGCTTGTTCTTATTAAGCTTATTCTGATAAAGATAGTAATTGGTCTTGTAATGGGATTCTTTATAGATATGATAGTCAGCAGATCTAAAAAGAATTACAATATGGTTGAGAAGATTGGACATGTATGTGACCATGATCACTGCGGATGTGAGACAAGCATATTTAAGTCAGCGTTAAGACATACAATAACTATATTTGCATTTATTGTTGTTATTTCTTTTGCACTTAATACCATTATTCATTTCATAGGGGAAGACACACTTGGAAATCTTGTCCTTAATAAACCGGTAATTGGACCTATGGTTGCTGCTGTTATTGGACTTATACCTAATTGCGCCTCTTCAGTTGTTCTGACACAGTTATATATTCAGGGCGTGCTTGGAGTAGGCTCGTTGATGGCAGGTCTGCTTGCAGGTTCTGGAGTTGGTATTCTTGTTTTATTCAGAGAGAATGATGACATTAAAGATAATCTGAGAATTCTTGCGACTTTGTATATAAGTGGTGTTGTATGGGGGATAATAATTGATGCATTATCAAGAGTAATGTGATCAATATACAGGTGTATAATTGAATATTAATATATGATCTCTGGTTGTTTTAAGACAAAACAAGATGTTTTGTTTTAAAACAGCCAGAGATTTTTAAATTTATAATTGAATTTGTAAAAACAAGATGTTAAAATAACTTTTAGAAAGTGATTTTACAAAAGTCATTCTTGATAAGGAGGTATATTGTGCTAAGTGTATTGGATGCCAGATTCAGACAATATGGAAGGGTTATTGCAGATATTGACACAAGTGAGATAGTGGAGCTTATGGATTCATATGATATGCCGGATAATGTTGTGTATGTTCCGGAAGATAAAAGGCTGGGAAATACTGATACAGCAAAGGTAATGGAACAGAGCATATATGGAGGATGTCTGGTACAGACAGGATATTGTAATGGACATAATAATGTGCTTAATGCACTTGAATATCACAGAAGTTCAGAGGTAAATATCGCAGCAACAGATATGATTCTGCTGCTTGGCAAAAGAGAAGATGTTGAAGATGATTTTACATATGATACATCTAAAGTTGAAGGATTCTTTGTGCCTAAGGGAACGGTCATTGAGGTGTATGCAACAACTCTGCATTATGCACCATGTGGTGTGGACGGACAGGGCTTTAAGTGTGTAGTTGTACTTCCAAAGGGAACTAATCTTGATGTAGTTAATACTTATGCAACAGCAGAAGATAAGTTGCTTGCGGCATGTAATAAATGGCTGATAGCCCATGAAGATGCCCATATAGATGGAGCATTTAACGGCTTAA
>CAKRIN010000007.1 GCA_934343805.1 uncultured Lachnospira sp. | reverse complement strand
TTATGTCTTATTACCTCGAAAAAGCTCTCAAAAAGTGCGGTATTCATAATATGCATGAAATCCTTTGTCAAAGGTCTTCCCTCCTTGAACTTAAGACCGACTGCTTCCATAACAATTGTTCTTAACGAAGCATCAACATAACTTCTGCTCTTAAATTCTTTTCGGGCACATTCTTCTATCTTCTCAGTAACACCTTCAACCGCCTTAGACACTCACGCCTCCCACCTATAACAGTGTTATATAACACTATTATAGGTATATTATCTTTAAATTTTCATGTCAATATTTCACATCACAAAACGCATTTGTTGATATATCTTATCATTAACCATCATGCTTTGTCTTATCTTTTCTGTCACACAAGATGTAGAATACCACATTTAACACAATTCCGAAAATAGTTGCTACCGGTGCAGCTAATCCAATCTTAGTAAGACTGGCATCTGTCTGGATACTCATATAGTATGCAAATGGCAGACGGACAAGCAAGGTCTGAACAAGTCCCTGAATCATTACCCATACTGTCTTGTCATGGCCATTAAAATATCCAATCATACTGAATAATATAGCAGTAACAATCGTCTCTAACGCAAATCCCTTAAGGTAATCATATCCATTCTGGATAACAGCCTCGTCAGTTGTAAATACTGCTGTCAGAAGGTCACCCTTAAACATCACGAACAGGAACACTATACATCCTATCACAAGTCCGACACCAATACCGCAAACAAGCGCTTTCTTCGCTCTCTTTTCATTGCCAGCACCGACATTCTGTGATACAAATGATGCCATTGACTGCATAAATGAACTTGGTATAAGCATTGCAAAGTTAACTATTTTACATGCAACACCATATCCTGATGATGCCTGCAGTCCCAGTTTATTGATAAACGCACACAAAGCAAGGAAGGAAATCTGTGTAAGAAATTCCTGTAATGCAAGCGGAAGTCCAACCTTTAACGCTCTTCTGCAATGTCTGTTAATTGAAAAATCTTTCTTGGTTATCTTAAACGGAAGGTGTCTCTTAAAAAGCAATACAAGTGCAAATACAACACTTACCGCCTGTGCTGCAACTGTTGCAATAGCTGCTCCTGCCGCATTCATGTTAAAACCTGCAACAAGGACAAGGTCACCCACAATATTAATAACACATGCAACTGCAACGAATATAAGAGGTGACTTGCTGTCTCCCAGTCCCCTGAATATTGCTGAAAGCAGATTATATGCAACTATAAAGAATATTCCTGAGCCACATATTTTTACATATACAGATGTAAGTCCAACCGCTTCTTGTGGTGCCTGCATTATAACTGCAATCTGTCTTGAAAAGGCAATCATAACAATGAAAAGTACCACCGAAATCATTGCAAACACAACAATAGCACCACCAATTAAAGCCCCTATCTGCTCTGGTTTCTTCTCTCCTATGTATCTTGCAATAAGCACTGTAACGCCCATTGCAAACTGTGTTATAACAAATGTAACTAAGTTAAGCACCTGGCTTCCTGTCGATACCGCTGATAGGCCTTCAGTTGTTCCGAATCTACCAACAACAAGCAGATCAACTGCACCATAAGCAGCCTGTAATATTAACGCCCCCAGTATAGGCATCATAAAAGGAATCAGCTTCCCTAATATACTTCCCTGTGTAAAATCTGATTTTGAATTATTCAATGTCAACTCTCCTTTCACTCATGACTTTATAGAATTTATTAATAGTCGTAATCATACCATCAGCTTCTTCATCACTAATATCCGTAAGATACCTGCTAAGGCGGCTGTAATAGTCTGCATCATATTTCTTAGACAACGCTTCTCCCTTATCCGTAACCATAATATAAGTTATCCTGGCATCTTCATTTGAAGTAGTCTTCTTAAGATATCCTTTAGCTTCCATTTCCTTGACAGTACGGGTAACTCCCGGTCTTGGAAGGTTAAGCCAGTCACTGATATCAGAAATCTTAACACAATCATTAGTCAACAGAAGTTGATGAATTACATCAATATACTGGATATAAGCAGGAGTAACCCCATCTGGCAGCTCTGGCAGCAGTTCTCTTATTCTCTTAGCAAGATAACAGGCATCCAGCATTCTTTTAATTTTGTCTGGTTTCATAATACATTTATCTCCTTAAGATGGTATTTTGCAATATTAATTACCTTTGTTAATTATCACAGGTAATTATATGTGCATATTTCTGAAAAGTCAACTATAAATCCACCTTATAAAGAATGTGGCATGCCAGACTTTTCTCCGTTGTCCGACATGCCACATTTACATTATATTATTTTACTCCAAGACCTTTTTCAAGATTCTTAAGCATCATATCAAGTGCCTGAATTCCGCCCTCTGCTGTATACCATACATTAGGATTTTCAAGATAAATAATATGATTATTCTTATATGCAGGAGTTGATTTTACAAGATCATTTTCAACTATTTCCTTAGCAGATGATGCACCTGCTTTTCCTATAGCCTTATCTCTGTCCATAACAAATATATATTCTGGATTCTTTGCAACTACTGTTTCAAATGAAGCCTCATTTCCATGTGCTGAAGTATTCTCTGTTGCTCCAAGATTATTAAATCCAATCTCATTACCAATAATTGAGCATCTTCCATCATTACCAAGAATATTAAAGCTTCCACTCGTTGTCATTCCTACAAGTGCATTCTTTCCAGATGCAATACTCTTTAAATTGCTAATTCTGGTATTATACTGATTAACTTTATCTTCAACTTCACTTTCTTTGCCAAATATAGAAGCAATCGTTTTAGCATTTCTCAAAGTACTTTCAAATAGTCCGATACTGCTGTCTGTTGCAAGATAAACAACAGGGGCTATTTCGCTTAACTTATCATATGAAGCTGACAGTCTTCCACCGATAAATATTACATCTGGTTCACATTCCATAACTGCTTCAATATCGGCTTCTTTTATTGTACCAAGATTCTTTATGCTCTTATTTTCTGAATACTGAGAAAGATAATCAATGCTTGTCTGTGCCATACCAACAACTCTGTCACCCATACCGATACTATCTATTATATCAAGAGCAGCGAGGTCAAGAATTGCAATTCTTTCAGGATTATATGGAACCTCAAGCTGCGTCTCTTCTTTTTGTCCATTTAAGGTTGTTATTGTTACCCTTGCCGGTTCAGTACTTCCT
The DNA here is from genome assembly GCA_934343805.1 of uncultured Lachnospira sp. GTDB lineage: Bacteria > Bacillota > Clostridia > Lachnospirales > Lachnospiraceae > Lachnospira. Next base: position 102,730 of record CAKRIN010000007.1, on the reverse strand, counting down.
TCTAAGCCTTTACTGTCCTTACCCGTCTTACTACCACACGCAATAAGCGAAAGAGCCATAAATGCCATTAATAATATAGCTGTAATTTTTTTCATTATATGTTATCCTCTTCTATTTTTATTTTTTGTACAATGCCTCGCGACTGACATCATACATGTATGCTAAAGCCCGCATGCAAAGCCTAAAGCCATAATAAATTAATAATATATTGACAGTGGTCTGCCCTGTATCTTCATTATTTCAAAATCAACATTATATATTTCTGATAAAACTTCTTTAGTCATAACCTCATCAACTGTACCAAATCTGGCAACCCTGCCATCTTTAAATGCACATATATAATCTGAATAAAATGCCGCATAATTAATTTCATGCAAAACTGTGACAACTGTTTTTCCAAGTTCATCACTAAGTTTTCTTATAATCTTCATAAGATTAGTTGCATGATATATATCAAGATTATTGGTAGGCTCATCAAGAAGAATGAATTCTGTATCCTGTGCTATAACCATTGCTATATATGCACGCTGTCTCTGGCCTCCAGACAACTCATCTATGAATCTGTTGCAAAATTCGCTGAGTTCCATATATTCAATTGACTTATTAATTATCTCTTTATCCTTATCATTTAGCCTTCCTCCGGAATGAGGAAATCTTCCAAATGCTACCAGCTCCTCAACTGTAAGCTTCATCTGTATGTTATTACTCTGTGTAAGTATTGCCATGTGTTTTGCAAGTTCCTTACTTTTCCAGTCATGCATCGATTTCCCCTGAAATTCAATAAGACCTGCATCATTGGCAATAAGTCTTGATATCATTCCCATAACTGTAGATTTTCCTGCCCCATTAGGTCCAATAAATGATGTAACCTTACCTTTAGGTATAGAAAAGCTTACCGAATCTACAACTACTTTTTTGTCATATTTTTTCAATAATTTGTCTACAACCATTATTGTTCTCCTTCTTCGTATTATGCCTTCTTTCCTGCAAGCAGCAGATATAAGAAATATATTCCTCCGCCAACTGTTATAAATACACTTACAGGTATTGCATAGACAAACACCCTTTCAACTATAAGCTGACCAATTATAAGTCCTATCATTCCAAACAATGCCGAACCAAGTATAAGCTGTGTATGGCGGTATGTTTTTAACATCTGTCTTGACAGGTTAGCTATTATCAGTCCAAGAAACGATATTGGACCAACCATTGCCGTTGCAACAGATATACATAATGTCACAGCGAGAAGAAGTCTTCTTATACATCTGTCATAATCAACACCAAGGTTAACAGCCTGCTCTTTTCCAAGTGTAAGCACATCAAGCATTGCAAGCTCTTTTCGGAATACAACTATAATTGATGCAATTATAATCAGTGAAAAAATTATTATTTCCGAATTAATATTGCTGAAGCTTGCCACTAACGATGTAAGAAGTGTGTCATATTCATTAGGGTCCATTATTCTTGTCAGTGTACTCTGAATACTTGAAAAGAATGATGTAAGAACTGTTCCTATAAGCAATACATAAAGTACATTATGATTGGTAACTTTAAACAGATAACTATATATAAATGTTGCCACAACTCCCATTATTACAAGGTCAAGTGCAAAACTCATATTTGCATTAATAACAAGCACACTGCCCGAACCTAAGAAAAACACCACTGCCGTATGTATAAGTGTATAAAGTGAATTCATTCCTAAAAGGCAGGGAGTAACAATAGTGTTGTTAATAACTGACTGGAACACGATTGATGCTCCACCTATTGTAAATGCTGTAATTATCATTGCGATAAGTTTTGGATATCTAATTTTAAATGCAAATCTCATCAGTCTTTCATTATGAAATTTTACACCAATTGTCATATAAGCTGCCATTGCAAGCAGAACGATAACAGCAAGAATAACCAGCTTATATATATTTCTTTTTCTGTTCATTATTAACCTCTTTCTGCCCACCAGATAATTTAATATTCACAACTTTTCTGCCATGCTTAAGCCTGTATATTAATAATGCTACAAATATCAGGCTTCCAAGTATTCCAACTATAAGTTCAATAGGAAGCTCATATGGCATGATAACAACTCTTCCGATTATGTCGCATACCAGAACAAACAAAGCTCCAAAAAGTCCAGTATCAACCAGTGTTCCTCTTATCTTGTCACCTTTAAACATAGCTACCACATTTGGAACAATCAGACCTATGTATGAAATCGAACCAACAACCACAATAATCGATGCAGTAATCATCGCTGCAATTGTAAGCCCTGCAAACATAACGAAATTATATGGTACTCCAAGGTTTTTTGAAAAATCCTTTCCCATGCCTACAATATTAAAATGATTAGCAAATACAAATGCCAGAATAACAAGCGGCACAGTCAGATAAACAATTTCATATCTTCCCTTTAATACCATTGAAAAATGTCCTACCAGCCATGTTGATAATGCTTGTGTAACTTCATATTTGTATGCGAGGAAGTTAGTTACTCCTCCGATAACATTTCCAAACATTATTCCAACAAGCGGAACCATCACTATGTCCTTATATTGTATGCGCTGTATAAACCACACAAAAACCCATGTCCCGAGTATTGCACTGACAAAAGCAAATATTGCCCTGCCCCATATAGTTGCATTTGGGGCAAATATAAGTGCCAGAAGAATTCCAAACTGTGCCGATGAAATTGTTGCTCCGGTTGTTGGTGATACGAATTTATTCATACACAGCTGCTGCATTATAAGTCCTGCAACACTCATTCCTACTCCGGTACACAGAATTGCCAGAAGTCTTGGAAGCCTTGATATCACAAAGACTTCCATTGCCTGTGAATCTACAAAAAGATTCTTTATATTAATATCAATTGCCCCTATAAAAAGCGACACAACAGATAAAACCAGAAGAAGTATCGCTAGAGTCAATGTAATTATATTTTTTTTAATAAATGTCTTTATCATAATTACCACCATTTTCCTTTTATGCTTACTTTTGTTAGATATCGCTAACTCACATTTTTTAAAAAACAGCATTTATTTAATGCTGCGAACAATGGTGATTATAAATAAGCTTATCTCTCTTAACAAGAACTTACTTTTTTGTAAGTATATCTATATTATTCTTTGAGCCATACATTTTAGAGAATGTATGGGCATTATTAACTATTTCACATATACCACAATATTCAGGATTTATCTCATACACAACAACTTTAGGCGGGGTACTTACTAACACATGTTTTAATATCAGACCACTTTCTTCCAATTCGTTAAGCTGCGACATAAGTACTTTAGGAGTTATATTATCAATTGTCTTTTCAAGCATAGAAAATCTGTTATCTCCATTCATAATATGCCACAAAATCCTTAATTTCCATTTACCACCAATAAGATCATTCATCATAACAAGATTGCAGTCGTACTGTTTTTTCAGTTTCATTATTAGCTCCTTTTTTCTACTACACCTTTTCCTACTGCAATGGTGTTTTTGCATAAAAAAATACAGTGAGTCCCATTACAGTCGGATTTATGCTGTAATGCTACTCACTGTTTGTTAGTATATTATTAAATTATTTTTGCATTGTCAACCGGTAAATTCTGGTTTTATTCTACGTTCTTTAAAGCATCCGTCTTAGGAATCTTAGCTATCTTTACAAGCTGAAGCACAGCCACAACTGCATAGCACACAATTCCAAGAATAACCATTTCAACAAAGCAGCTTCTTCTTACCATATATGGAATATATCCTGTCATCATAGTATACAGATATGATGAAAATGCCCATTTAAGCAAAGCATTTACTATAGGAACAGAAACAAGAAGTGATATAACTACCATAATCGAGGTTGCAACTATATACAGTCCTCCAATCTCACCATTCTTAAATCCAAGAATCTTAGTCATTGAAATTGACTGTGCATTCTTTTCAATAATCTGTTTAGATAACAGATACATAAGAAGTACGAACATTATAATTCCAAAATACTTCAGTATATACATCATCTCGCCCATTGAAACCTTCATCTGGTTAGACACTTTGATAAGGTCTTCATATGTAACTATTGAAGCAACATATTTGTCATCAATATCTGTCAGCTTCTTGTCTGTAAAGTATCCTGTGAAGTAGTCATCTGACTTGTCAAATGTATCAATAAAGTTTTTTCTTGTCATGAATACTGCAAGTGCAGCATCATATTTATAACTTCCTGCTATTGTGAATTCATACTCATTATCCGAATACGGATCTTTCAGTTTAAATGTATCACCCTTTTTTAGTCCGTATTTGACCATTACACCATTAGATACAAGTATCTCATCATCACTGATATCTATATCCACATACCTGCTGTTATCCTGAATGCCGTATATCATAATATCATCTGTCATATATTTTTCATCAGTTGTATCAAGCGATGTCACACAGTACTTTTCTGCACCGGAAATATCAGTTTCTGCCTGACTTTTTAACACATACTGATAATCACATATCTGTGACTTCTTAACAACATCAGCATAATCATCAATAAGCGGTTCAAACATAATGCTGAATACAACAAGTGCACCTGCAATCAGTATTCCTAAGAACAATGTCAGATAATTAGGTATATTCTGGAACATTATCCTTAATCTGAATCTTGTCATAAAAGGAAGCTTGTGGCTTAACTTTATAAGCTTCTTTCTCTTTCTGTTAGTAAGCTCATGTCTTAAGAACTTAAGCGGAGAAAGCCGGAGCTTCTTTTCAAGCACAATAAGATTAACAACAAACATAATAATAATTGGAACAACTGTCGTATCAACAAATGCTTCTGCATTAAGCAGTGTCGTGTAAGTACACAGGCTGTAGCTGTTATAATACACACTTACAAAAAACTTCTCCAAAAGAGTGTAGCCAAGTATATTGCCAACAACAGCAGCAACCAGTGTTACAGCAACAGGAAGAACCATATAATGTCTTACAATCTCGCTTCTCTTATAACCTGATGCGCGGAGAGTTCCGATAACCCCTGCCTCCTGACTGATTGTGTTAGATGTTGTAACAGCGAATACAAATGCAATTACAACCACTACAATATAGTCAAAAAGCATAATTGTTGCCTTATCTGAACCCATATCATCTCCTGTGAAATTAACAGCCTTGTTAGTGTATCTTGGAAGATAATCAGACACACTTATAATCTCATCACTACCGCTCATCATAAGCTCTGTGTCATATTCTTTAATTACATCTCCCAGACTTTCAAGAAAATCATCAGAAGCCTCTTTTTCTGCCTTATCACCTGTAACTTCTTTGTTATACTTCCATGCATAATTATATTTGACATGATTACTTGAAACATTTTCAAAACCCCTATCAGTCATAACTGCAATAGAAAAATGAGTTGAATCAAACATCATATCTGAATTATTCTCGAAGAGACAGCTGTAATCAGGTACCGCAATAAAGCCAGTAACCTTTAATTCTTTTCCCGCCAGCTTAATTGTATCTCCAATCTTAATCTTTGCATTCTGAGCATACATACGGTCAAGTGCTATTTCATTATCAGAAGCGGGCATCTCGCCTTCCATAAGACACTCAAGATTAACCTCTGTCCTGTCTTTATATACTCTGATTGTTGCATCGCTGTCAGCCTCGTCTTCCTCAAAATATCTTAAATCGTAAAGCTTGCTGTCAGTCTTATTCTCAATATCTTTTATAAGAGAACTGTCAGGCTCTTTATCTAATGCAAAATGTCCATCTTCAAGATTATATTTTTCAAAGCCCTCGTCATATGAGTGCTTAACGCTATTGTCTGCTACAAGGAATCCGCTGACTAACGAAATCATCATAACCATAAACAAGAATATAACAAGATATTTACCCAAGTCATGCTTCAATTCTCTTGGCAGACGCTTATTTAAAGGATTTCTCATAATTATCTCCTCTCTTACCACTCAAGGTCTGCTGCTGCAATCTTAGTTTCATTAACATAGTTCTTACGGATTCTGCCGTCTCTTAATGTAATAACTCTGTCTGCCATATTCTTGATAGCATCATTATGTGTGACTATTATTATAGTATTGCCATACTTCTTATTAACATCTTCAATAAGCTTTAAAATATCCTTAGATGTATTATAATCAAGCGCTCCTGTAGGCTCATCACATAACAGGATATCAGGATTCTTTATAAGAGCCCTTCCGATTGAAGTTCTCTGCTGCTGACCGCCTGATAACTGGTTAGGCTTCTTGTCAGCATGGTCTGAGAGTCCTAATGTATTAAGTATCTCATCAGTATCAAGTGCTTTATCACTTAAGTAAGCACCAACCTCAATATTCTCTCTTACAGTAAGGTTAGGTATAAGATTATACATCTGAAAAACATATCCAAGATGTTTTCTTCTATATTGTGTAAGACGCTTTTCATTCATATCCGCTGTTTTCTCACCATCTATTGATATGTAACCCTCGTCTGCGTCATCAATACCACCAATAATATTAAGCAGTGTTGACTTACCAGAACCTGATGGACCAAGCAATACAACAATTTCCCCTTTATTAACGTCTATGTCTATACCATTCAGTACTTCCACCCGGCTTTCGCCTTCTCCATAATGCTTTTTGATTCCCTTAATCTCTAAAAACATATTTACCTCCTTCGGGCACGCCCTCTCATATATTTATATGAACAATCGTTCATATATTCATTATATTAACACTTATTATTTTTGTGTCAACAGGCATAAATTCATCATTAACAGGCACAAAAAAAGTAAGCAAGGTTAGAACACCCTAACCTCGCTTACTTTATCATATTTTACAATATAATTCACTACATATTATTGATAAATATTATCAATAGTTTAGTGGCATTTTATTTATCTTTATCAGCCAGCTCATCAATAAGCCTTATTGATTCCATAATCATACTGTCACAATGCGCCTTTTTTTCGCCACCCTTTAAAGCATTATCTCTTAAAAGATCTGCACAGTTAGTCATTCCATCATGGTTATCCCTAATCGTTCTCTGAAATGCACCAACAACAGCCGGACTGCTAACTCCCAATGCTCCAAGCACCATAAGTCCTCCAGTGATTGCGCCACATGTTCCACCACATTTCATGCCACCACCGAAATTACAGCCAAGACATTCTGCCTGTGTCTCACTTAATCCTAAATCATCAGCATAAGCCATCATAATAGTTTCCGCACAGTTATAACATTTTTCTGGCGAACGGAGTTCTTTAGCTTTTTCTATATGTTTGTTCATATCTTATCCTCATCTTTCTGAATTATATCTGTTACTGTTCCATAAATGCAAACTTCTTCTTTCTTACTCTGACAAAGAAGAATACACTTAATGCAACTGAAGCAAGCTCAGCAATAGGCCATGCCCACCATACAAGATTAACATTCCCTGTTCTGGAAAAAATATAAGCACATGGCACAAGGAATATAATCTGTCTTACAAATGATACAAGCATGCTGTATATACTGCTTCCAAGTGCCTGAAAGAATGAACTGCATATAATACATATTCCTGCAAATATAAAACTTATTGATATTGTTCTTAAAGCAGGAATACCCATTCGTATCATATCTGACGATGCACTGAATATTGACAGCATTGGAACAGGGAATATCTGTACTACAATCATGAAAAGTATCATTATTATCTCTGCATACATTACTGCAAGCTTAAGTGTCTGTATAACTCTGTCTTCTCTCTTGGCTCCATAATTAAAAGCAATTATAGGAACCATTCCACTGTTCATACCAAATATCGGCATAAATGCAAAGCTCTGCAGCTTAAAATACACTCCGAATACAGCAACCGCTGTTGATGTGAATACAACCAGAATCTTATTCATACAGAATGTCATAACAGAGCCAATCGCCATCATAATAACTGATGGAATACCTATAAATAAGATATTGCCAATTCTTTTTCCTGATGGTCTGAATCCCTTAAAAGTAATATGTATCTCTTTATTAACCTTAATATTAAATATGACTGCCATAACAGCTGCAACAATCTGACCTGCAACTGTGGCTGCTGCCGCACCTACAATACCAAGCTTAGGTGCACCAAGCAGACCGAATATAAGTATCGGGTCAAGAATAATATTAATTATTGCACCTGTACCCTGCGTAATCATGCTGTAAAATGTTCTTCCTGTAGCCTGTAATAATCTCTCAAATATCATCTGGAACAGACATCCAAAGCTGACTATAAGAATAACCGAAAGATAATCATAGCCATAGTCAGCTATCACTTCATTAGCTCCCTGAATAACAAAAAACTCTCTGGCAAAGAAAAGTCCTATTGCAAGAAATATTATATAGCTGCAAGCTGTTATAAATATACCTTGCACAGCCATTTTATCAGCTTCTTCGTGTCTCCCTTCTCCTAATGCCCTTGAAAGCAGAGCATTAGTACCTACGCCAACGCCGCCCGCAACACCTATCATAAGATTCTGCATTGGAAATGCCATTGAAACCGCTGTAAGTGCTTCCTCACTTATTCTTGCAACAAATATACTGTCAACAATATTATACAGCGCCTGTACAAGCATTGATATCATCATTGGCAGAGCCATATTAATAAGCAGCTTATTAACAGGCATTGTACCCATTTTATTTTCTTTCATTGTATTACTCATAAAATTCTTCTCCCTTATTCTCCTCGTCAAAATATTCGTACTCTTTCATATTATCTTTAGTTTTATTCTGCTCGTCAATAGCATTGCCAAGTCCCTTCAATGCTGAGAAGGGTAAGAATATCTTGGCTCTGCTTTCCATATCCATTCTAGGTCTTTTACTCGGTACTGGCCATTTTATATTGATTATATCATCATATTTTCCCATAAGCTATGCCCTGTGACCTCCAATCTGGCCGTTTCTTTCAATTGCGGTTGCCTTGCTCTGCAGATTATTAGCTTTCATCACCGCATTCTTGCCGTATTTTTTCTTAATATCAAGCATTGCATGCTGCATCTTCTTTTCGCGTTCAAGCTGTGTCTGATCTGTAAACATATCAAACTGCTGAAATCCTTCATTAGTAAGATTGGCAACTGTAAGATTTAACTTTCTGATATACAGCTTTCTGTTAGTGTATTTATCATATATATTAAGAAAAGCATCTCTTAACTGTTTTGATGAAGATGTATATGTCGTAAGCGAAACAGATTTGTTAAGTCCCTGTGGAACTTCTCTTCCATATCTGTCTACATGGATTTCACCATTGTAAGTTCCTTTATCAACATTTACCCTGTCATAAGTTACATTTAACGCAATAGAATCTGTCACAAGACCTTTATCAACTAAATCCAAAGCAAGCTCATCTGCCATCTCTCCAACTACAATTCTCGCATCTTCAAATGTGTATGGCTCTTTTAACACCTGTCCTGAACACAGGCTGCTCGCCTTAGGCTTATATTTCTTAATATCTGCAATTGTGCATGGTTCATATCCCCATGCGTGATCTATAAGAATCTCTGCATCCACACCAAATTTCTTATAGAGCCAGTCTTCATCTTCCAGAGACATTCTTGCAATATCCCCCATTGTCCTGATTCCATGTCTTTCAAGCTGTTTTGCTATACCAGGTCCAACTCTCCAGAAATCAGTGATTGGCGTATGCGTCCATAGCATTTTTCTATAATCGGTTACGCTCAGATCTGCAATACGCACACCTTTACTGTCAGCCTGAATATGCTTGGCAACTATATCCATAGCAACTTTACACAGATATAGATTAGGTGCTATGCCTGCTGTTGCTGTTATACCAGTTTCATCATATACTTCCTCAATAACCTTTTCTGTAAGTTCTCTTGCTGACATATTATATAATCTCATATAATCCGTAGCATCTATGAATACCTCATCTATACTATATACCGTTATATCATCTTTACTAAAATATTTAAGATAAATTGAATATATTCTTGATGAATATTCAATATATAATCCCATCCTTGGGACTGCAATCTCATAACTAATTTTCTCGCCTGTAGTCTTCTCTATTTCATTAACTTTCTGTTCAACCTCAAAAAGTCTGCTTCGTCCTGATAATCCATATTTTTTCAATGATGGAGTAACCGCAAGGCATATAGTCTTAGAAGTTCTTGACGCATCTGCAACAACAAGATTAGCAGTAAGAGGGTCTTTACGTCTTTCAACACACTCAACACTTGCATAAAAAGACTTAAGATCTATAGCAATATATACCCTGTCCATATTACTCCTCCCTGATTCATATTTTTCAGCTTATAAAAGGACACACCAGCATATACCAGTGTGTCCTATCATTACTTTAATAATAATTCTAGCCAATTTTCATTGCAATATTCATTTCAATAAATACCTCATCATTATCCTGCAATAATGGTATCACGATATTTTTGGAATATAATGTATCAATCTTTCCCGAACCTCTTCCAACCGTTGGCGGTGTTATATCAATTCCAATATTCTTTGTTGAGAATATCGTTGCGGCATTACCCATTATCATATTTCCAAGCTCACTTATTGCACTTGTAGCCATATCGTCAAGCTGCTCAACTGGCATTCCCATCATCATTCTGGAAGCAATATCACATGCTTTATCCACATGCATAGACAAAACTACCTGTCCACGCATCTCGCCTGTTACACCAATCAGTATAATTACAGTATCATCTGTAAAATTAATTGAACTGGCATACGGCTTGCCAACTTTAAGTTCAACCTGACATGCATCTTTTATTATTGATATCGCAGCTTTAAGAAAAGGATTAATATAATCAACATTCATCTCTGCCATAATCATACCTCCGTTATAAGCTGTCATATAACATAGTTAATTATAAAGTAACAATCTGTTTCATAATATCAACCGGAACATAATAACTTACTCCTAACGGATTAATAACTATTCCAGATGCTCCTATCTCTTTAACAGATTTTAATAATTCCATATAATTATATAACATATTCTCATGTTTACCTGTGTAGCACTTTTCCATCTCAAATCCATCTGTGAAAACCGGCAGTGCAAGTATCTGTTCTCCATCATTATGTGGAACTTTATCAGTAATATCTACATAAGGATGCGCAATTGATACCTCATCATCACTTTCTTCTTTAGTACATGGCACCATATAATCAGCATTTCTTAGCGCAATCTTAACTTCTGACTCTTTAGTTCCAAGTAACATTGCCTTATCTGACTGTTTGCCAGTCTTTCTATACTCCTGGAAATATGCTATTAACGCACTCTGTAATCCAGGATTGGTAACATAATCTTCCTTGAAAAACTTATCAAATGAGGCAATTTCCTCTCTTGGAACTACAAGCATATTATCTCTGCCATCTATAAATCTTACATTCTTATATCCATTTCTGTACATATGACCAATTTCATAAAGGGCAGATTCCTTATCCTCTATGCCAAGTGTAATATCATATCCATATTTTTTAAGCTGCTCTTCAACCTTACTATGTGATGTATAATCATATAATACAACTATATCTCCATCCAGCATATAAGGATATCCTGTGCTGTTGCAATAGATTGTCCACAAATGTTCTGCATTAAAAAGCTTTTCTACTACAAGCTTACGATATATTACTCCAACACTGTTAAAATAACCAATATCATTAACATTCTTCTTTTCCTCAGCCTTGCTTATCAGTTCTGGAAGAATCTTTGTAAGAACCTCAACTCCATCTGTAAGAGACATTCCTTTAATATATTCACAGCCCTTATCTTCATCCTTCAAAATATGTCTTATAATATCCTGTGCTTTAATCGAATCCATTATAATCTCCAATCCATTTGTAAATATCTTCTCTGTATAGAATATCACACTCAATCACAGCTTTCAACACAGTTAATTCTGTTGAAATGCTTTATTTCTCTGCTCCTGGTTTTCCTTTGAATTAAGAGAAAGCATCAGTAGCAGTCTTGCTTTAGATGGGCTGATATTAGTATAAGATACATCTGAATTATACTCTTTTTCTTCTATTGAGCCTGTATCAGCTATTTCGCATGCTATCACTGTAGGTATAATATTTTTATCAGACAGATATTCATCATATGCATATGATACTTCTGCTGCATCTGAAAATGATACAATTACGGCACCATCACATTTATTAATTGCACGTATGTAATCATCTCCTGTGCTGCCAGCATAATCATATATTATAGTTACATCAGGCAGGTCTTTAACTCCCGAAATATCATAATAAACTGATGTATTGTGATTAAGAATAACATTCTCTGGCAATACTACATCAGCTTTACTATCAGCTATATATGCCTTAGCCTGATTAACATATTCTACAGGTTCATTTTCTTCATAATCACAAGGTATAATTATCAGAGGCTTATCATCCTTTACTGTAAGCGAAAGGAAATATGACATATCTTCAATATAATTCTTGTCCTGAAGCAAAATAACCCCTTTAACTGAATCATCTTCAAGCTTCTGATTGATCTCCTGCGCAATCGACACCATTGCTTTAGAGGAATAGTCCGTTCTTTTATCTGTACCAAGTATACATACTTCTTTAGTTGTCTGTTCTTCTGATGTTTCTTTCTGCTCATTGTCATCTGAACTTTCAGATTCTTTTGTTTTATCTGCCTGCCTGGTTTCGTCCTCGTTCATTATGTATTGCATAGGATTCTTAACCACATTGCTGCATCCTGCAGCCATCACTGATATAACGAGAGATAATCCAGCGACTACACAGCATTTTTTTCTTATCATATACTAACCTCTTACAGATATATCACTTTATGTTGTGTTTATTTAAATAATTGTAAGTATTCCTAATGACTTAAGTAATAAGAGGAATAGAAGAATTGGAGTTATCCATTTAACCATTACAATATATAACTTTCTTCTTCCCATCTTTTCGCCGTTCTTTTCGACTTCATTTATTACTGTTTCCGGCTTAAGTACCCATCCGATAAGAATACATGTTCCTATTGATACAATAGGCATAAGCACATTATTACTTATATAATCCATAATATCAAGTATCTGTGCATGTACCCCATTAGGAAGCTTAATATCAAATAATAATTTATTATATCCAAGACACACAATAACAGCCACTATAATTCCAACAACTGTTTCTATAGCTGTAGCCTTGTTTCTTGTAACATGGAATTCATCCATAAAGCTTGAAACAATTGCTTCCATAATAGAAACAGCACTAGTAAGAGCTGCAAAGAAAACCATTGCAAAGAATATCGTTCCTATTACATTACCGGCAAATCCCATAGAATCAAACACCTTAGGAAGTGATACAAACATAAGGCTTGGACCTGATGCAGTCATTCCGTCTCTTCCCATAAATACAAATACAGCTGGAATAATCATTACACCTGCAAGGAAAGCAACTATAGTATCAAATATCTCAATCTGATTAATTGACTTTCCAATATTAGCATCATCACTTACATACGAGCCATATGCAATCATAATACCCATGGCAACACTTAAGCTGTAGAAAAGCTGTCCCATAGCATCCATAAGAACTGTACAGAACTGTTTTACAGTAATTCCCTTCATATTAGGAATAACATAAGCACCTAATCCCTGTAATCCCGTTCTTGTTGTTCCATCAATATCTGTATATTTAATTGTAAGCGAATACACTGATACACCAAGAACCAGAATAACAAGTAATGGCATAATAATCTTAGAAGAAGATTCAATACCTTTATTAACTCCTCTGAATATAATAAATGCTACTATTACAGTAAATATAAGCATCATTATAATTGGCTCTGCAGTCTCTCCAATAAATCCTGAAAAATATCCGTCCTGTGCTGCTGCATGACCATTACCTGTAATATATACTAAAAGATACTTAAGTACCCATCCACCTATTGTTACATAATACGGAAAAATCATTACAGGTACAATACATGCGATAATACCTAATGGTTTCCATTTTTTCTTAAGCGCACCATATGCTGTAAGCGGACTCTGCCTGGTCTTTCTGCCAATAGCAATTTCTGTTGTGAGTAGTGTAAATCCAAATGTTAATGCTAAAACAATGTAAATAACAAGGAATAATCCCCCTCCATCTTTAGCTGCCAGATAAGGAAATCTCCATATGTTACCTAGTCCTACAGCACTACCCGCAGCTGCAAGAACAAACCCTATAGAGCCTCCGAATGAATTACGTTTTTCGTTCATTTCATAACCTTTCTTTTTTTAATATATTTATTAATTATACCTAATAATATAAATGAGGTCAAGAAAAGAGAGTGGCTATTACACCACTCTCTTTTAATGTTTAATATTTTTACTTTACCACATAAACAATATATCACAATACAGGCTAATTATTGCCACGATTATCAATCTGGGCAATATCAACTATGGATAATTCCTGATTATTAAATGCATGCTCAAGACTTGAAATAAGTGCATGGGCTGTATCAAGACTTGTAAGGCAGTGAACGCCTGTCTCGATAGCATATCTTCTGATAAGGAATCCGTCCTTGGCTCTCTCAATACCGCTCTCTGGTGTATCAATTACAAGGTCAATCTTATGCTCCAAGATAAGATCAAGAAGTGTAGGTGCTTCCTGTCCAATCTTATTAACCTGTATTGCATGTACACCATTTTCTTTAAGAACCTTAGCAGTTCCTCTTGAAGCATATATCTTATAACCAAGTGCCTCAAATCTCTGTGCAATATCAATACCATCCTGCTTATCCTTATCTGCAAGAGTCATGATAATCTGCTTATGCTTTGGAAGTCTGATTCCAGCTCCCTCAAATGCTTTGTAAAGTGCCTCATCAAAGCTCTTAGATATGCCAAGACACTCACCTGTAGACTTCATTTCTGGTCCAAGGCTGATATCAGCGCCTCTGATCTTCTCAAATGAGAATACCGGCATCTTGATAGCATAGTAATCTGCTGCCTTCTGAAGTCCAGGCTCATATCCTAATTCCTTAATTGTCTTTCCAATAATAACCTGTGTAGCAAGCTTGACAATCGGAATACCTGTAACCTTGCTGATGTATGGTACTGTACGGCTTGAACGAGGATTTACCTCAATTACATATACCTGGTCATTATATACGATAAACTGAATGTTAATCATACCCTTTACATGAAGTGCTCTTGCAAGTCTTCCTGTATAATCTTCAATCATATCAACAATCTTAGGTGATATTGACTTAGCAGGATATACTGAAATACTGTCTCCTGAGTGGATACCGGCTCTCTCAATATGCTCCATGATACCAGGAATAAGAATATCCTGACCATCGCATACAGCATCAACTTCGATTTCCTTACCCATAAGGTACTTATCAACAAGGATTGGGTGATCCTGCTTAATTCTGTTGATGATGTTCATGAATTCAACTACATCTTCATCAGATACCGCAATCTGCATACCCTGTCCACCAAGTACATATGAAGGTCTTACAAGTACAGGATATCCAAGTTCATTGGCAGCCTTAAGAGCTTCCTCAACTGTGAATACAGTCTGACCCTTAGCTCTTGGAATCTGTGTCTGCTCAAGTATCTCATCAAAAAGCTCTCTATCTTCGGCAGCATCAACATCTTCTGCCTTAGTTCCAAGAATAGGAACTCCCATCTTCATAAGTGCTTCTGTAAGCTTAATAGCTGTCTGTCCACCAAACTGAACAACTGCTCCGTCAGGCTTCTCGAAATCTACGATTGATTCAACATCTTCAGCTGTAAGTGGCTCAAAATAAAGCTTATCAGCAATATCAAAGTCAGTAGATACTGTCTCTGGGTTATTGTTAATGATAATTGTTTCAAAACCTTCCTTCTTGAATGCCCATGTACAATGAACTGAACAGAAATCAAACTCAATACCCTGACCAATTCTGATTGGACCAGAACCAAGTACAAGAACTTTCTTCTTATTCTTAGTTTCTACAGCTTCATTTTCACTTCCATATACTGAGTAATAATATGGTGTTGTTGCAGCAAACTCAGCAGCACATGTATCAACCATCTTAAATGCTGCATGTATATTATACTTGTCTCTTAATTCCTTGATCTCTCTTTCTGTATGACCTGTTAAATCACCGATAACATTATCAGGGAATTCAATTCTCTTAGCTTCTCTTAAAAGGCTCTCTGTAAGAGGTCCTCTCTTAAGTGCATTCTCCATATCTACAATAATCTGGAGCTTATCAATAAACCATAAATCGATCTTAGTAATATCATGCATCTTGGCTGCCGAAATATGTCTTCTTAAACCTTCAGCAATCTTCCAGATTCTTCTGTCATCTACAATTGCGAGTTCTTCAAGAAGTTCTTCATCTGTAAGTCCTGTAAAATCATATGACATAAGGCTGTCAACATGCTGTTCAAGAGAACGGATAGCTTTCATAAGACCACCCTCGAAGTTATCAGAAATACTCATAACCTCACCTGTAGCCTTCATCTGAGTTGTTAATGTTCTCTTAGCTGATATAAATTTATCAAATGGAAGTCTAGGAATCTTAACTACGCAGTAATCAAGCGCTGGCTCAAAACTTGCATATGTCTTTCCTGTAACTGCATTCTTAATTTCATCAAGTGTATATCCAAGTGCAATCTTAGCAGCAACCTTAGCAATAGGATAACCTGTTGCCTTAGAAGCCAATGCTGATGAACGGCTTACTCGAGGGTTAACTTCGATTACGCAATATTCAAAGCTGTCTGGATGAAGTGCATACTGTACATTACAACCACCTGTGATACCAAGTTCATCTATAATCTTAAGAGCAGATGTTCTAAGCATCTGATATTCCTTATCTGAAAGTGTCTGTGAAGGAGCAACTACGATACTGTCACCTGTATGAACACCAACAGGGTCAATATTTTCCATGTTACAGATAGTAATACATGTTCCGTTGCTGTCACGCATTACTTCGTATTCAATTTCCTTCCAGCCTGCGATACAACGCTCAACAAGAACTTCACCAACTCTTGAAAGTCTCAGACCATTTTCAAGGATTTCTCTTAATTCCTGTACATTGTTAGCGATACCACCACCGCTTCCGCCAAGTGTGTAAGCAGGACGAAGAACTACAGGATAACCAATCTTGGCTGCAAATGCTTCACCATCTTCAACATTATTAACAACAAGTGAAGGTGCACATGGCTCACCAATCTTTTCCATAGTTTCCTTGAACATAAGACGATCTTCTGCCTTCTTGATTGTAAGTGCAGTTGTACCAATAAGCTTTACATTATGCTCCTCAAGGAATCCTGTTTCTGCAATTTCCATTGCAAGGTTAAGTCCAGCCTGTCCACCAAGTGTAGGTAAAATACTATCTGGCTTTTCCTTTAAGATAATCTGCTTTAATGCTTCAACTGTAAGAGGCTCGATATATACTTCATCAGCAATATCTTTATCTGTCATAATAGTAGCAGGGTTAGAATTAACCAATACTACTTCAATTCCTTCTTCTTTAAGAGAACGACATGCCTGTGTTCCGGCATAGTCAAATTCTGCTGCCTGACCAATAACGATTGGACCAGAACCTATAACTAATACTTTCTTAATACTCTCATTCTTTGGCATGTTCTTAGTCCTCCTTCTTCATCATATCCATAAATCTGTCAAACAGGTACGCAGTATCCTGTGGGCCTGCGCAGGCTTCTGGGTGGAACTGTACAGTGAATATATTCTTTCCAACATACTCAAGTCCCTCATTGGTCTTATCATTAACATTTTCAAATGCTGGTACTGCAATCTTGCTGTCCAATGTACTTTCATCAACAACATAACCATGGTTCTGTGATGAAATATAGCATTTGCCTGTCTTTAAATCCTTAACAGGGTGGTTAGCACCTCTGTGACCATACTTAAGTCTGTGTGTATCAGCACCAGTAGCAAGTGCCATAAGCTGATGTCCAAGACAGATTGCAAATATTGGAACATTGCTGTTATACAGTTTCTTGATTTCTTCAATTATCTCTACACATTCCTTAGGATCTCCAGGTCCGTTAGATAACATGATTCCGTCAGGATTAGATGCAAGAATCTCTTCAGCCTTGGTATATGCAGGATATACTGTAACTTCACAACCTCTGTTGTTAAGTGATCTTGCGATATTCTTCTTCGCACCAAAATCCATAAGGGCAACCTTAGGACCCTTTCCCGGAAGAACATACTTTTCTTTACATGTAACCTTTCTTACAACTCCCTTAACATTGTATTCCTTAATCTTAGGAAGTACTTCGTCAAGATTATAATTTTCGTTAGTTGTAATCATACCATTCATAGTACCCTTTTCTCTTAAAATCTTAGTAAGGGCTCTTGTATCTATTCCACAGATACCAGGTATATCATTATCAAGAAGGAATTTCTGGATAGGATCTTCATTTCTGAAGTTACTTGCCATTCTAGAAAGCTCACGGACAATATATCCGTCTGGCCATGCTTTCTCAGATTCCATATCTTTGTAGCACACGCCGTAATTACCAATAAGAGGATATGTCATTGTTACCGCCTGTCCTGCATAAGAAGGATCAGTCAGCACCTCCAAATATCCCGTCATAGATGTGTTAAAGACAATCTCACTAATAACTTCACGGGTTGAACCAATACTGGTTCCTTCAAAAACCGTTCCATCTTCAAGTATCAAAAATGCTTTCATGAATGCCACCATAATTCCTTTCATTTATTTAATTTAATCAGTGTTTAAGAGGCTTTTTCTTACTTTTGCGCAAAAAAAAAGACACAAAAATGCCTTTTTCTCTCAAACTTTACAATATGTTACCATAGTTATTATTTTTTTTCAAGCAATTCTTTTGCAAGTGCAATATTTCTTTTATCCTTTGCCTGGGTTGTATACTGTGTCAGTTTCATCAGACATTTCTCTGCATTGATTTTTGCTTCATCCGGATATGCATTAACAGTATCTGTATCTGTCCACATGCAGTATGATATATATTCATTATAAATATCACATGCCTCATAATACAATGCAAAATCTGGGTCATCTGACTTATAATTATCAATTATGCCTTTCAGTTCTCTAAGATCACGGGATGTATATTCTCTGTTACTCATTCTTATATAATCGTCCCTGTCGAGACCATCCTGACCATCTTTTATTATAGAAAATGATCCTTGTACCATTCCCAATATCAGTAAAGCCAGTAATAATACCAATAATGTTCTGACTGCAATCTTTAACGACGTTACCGGTTTATTAATATTATACCCGGGTTTATTAATTCTCAACATATCTAAAGCCTTTCTTCTTTGAAAATTCCTCAATAACTCTGTCTTTTGTTTCCATATCAACACTCTTTGTCTCAAAAGCTTCAATATCCGAATCTGACATAAGCATATAGTACTTGCAGAATTCTCTTACTTCATCTCTCCAGATTTCAATCTGCTTTCTGTTTCTGTCGCTCTCAATTCTGTTCCATGACCTCTCATTAAGGATATCTTCAATTCTGTTAACAAGAATATCCATATCACTTTTTTTCAGACTTCCCAGGTTAATATCTTCTACAACGCCATATTTTTCCTCTGCAAAATTCTTATAATCATAATAATAGTTGGTAATCTGACTGTATTCTTTATAATCTGTATCTCCGTACAAGCTGTATTCTGATAACAATTCCCTAATTGGTCCATATTCTCCTGCGTTATATAATTCTTCAATCTCCGCATGGATCTGTTTTTTATGCAGCTTATAGTATATGTCTTTTCTTATTGGACCAATCGCTGTTATTATACATATCAGCACAAAAATAAACGCGAACAGCACAAGCTCTACTCTTGTTATTATCTTTAACATTCTGTATATTGCCGCCATATTTATATCTAATCTGGCGTTAGCAGCTTCTTTATATTCGCTTGTTGCCTGGTCATGCTTCTTTTTCCATCTCACGCCTTTTTCAATTACAGCCCCACAGTATGGACAGTTCGTTTCGTATGCATTTATCTGCGCTCCACAACGTATACATTTCATAATCTATAATCTGTCTGCAGACATTTTTGCTATATCCTTCATGTCTGCGATATCTCCTTCTGATTTTCTGATTTTGAATGATAAATCATCAATTTCTTTTTCTGTTAATTTAAATTTATCAACAAGAACATTCGCTGCGGTTTCTCTTATATCTTCAACACACTTTCCTTCATCATAGATATATCCTTGTGACTCATATGTATCACAATCAGCCACACATTTCATTAGTTCTTTAATATAAAATTCCAGACTTTCATAATCTTGCGGATGTCTCTTAACATAATCTATTGTGCTGTCACAATCAATACTGTATTTTATGTCAGAGTATAAATTAGCAACAACTCTGTATTTTTCAAACTTAAAAGAATAATCATGTGTTCCATTATAATACCATTCATATATCTTCTCATAATCTCCTGCTGAATAATACTTCTCCAGCTTGTTAACTGTATGTTGATCATTCTTGGATTTCATTACTTTTCCAACGCCATGTGCAATCCAGAAAACAACCAGTAAAACAATTAAAAGCACTGCGCCCGCTATTGCCAGCTTCCACAGTGTATTTCTTGTCCGGTTAACAATTCTGTCAGGTCCATTAACAATTCTGTCAGTCTCATCATGTAAATGTTTTAAAGTCGCTGACTGATTATTATCAACAACAACGTCATCTGAAGCTCCACAATATGGGCACACCTCTGTTCCATCATCGAGCTGTGCCCCACAGTTACTGCATATCATAAGCATCCTCCACAAACTGCATATTATAAATAAATACCATCATTAAATATAACACTTGTGAAGAATAGCTGTCTACTTCTTCTGATAAATACCTGATTCATTAATAGTCCATATCTGTTCGCATTCGTCTTCGGCAATATCCTTGGTATTCTTTATTGTCATATTTCCATTAAGTGTCATCCACTTCAAAGATACATACCTTGAAGCATCATTAACCAATGCTCTTCCATATATATCAGAGGCTATTCTTAAACATACAACCGGTTTCTGTTTCCACTGTGCATACATTATTACATCTGTTTTATCTTCGTCTGTAAGCTTAGAAACTTTATCCTTATCCTTATATTCGTCCCCTGTTCCATCTTTCATTGTATTCCACGACTTAAAGTTATAACCCGGTCTTACTGGTGCATCAGGAAGTTCATTATTTTTTTCGTATCCGGTAATAATATTGCTGTCCATATTATAACCGCCATTAGAATCCATAACTATATTGTATGTATTCTCTCTCCACGAAGCATGTAACTCTATGACACTCCCCGCATCACTGCTAAAATTATACACTTCTGTCCCACCATTTCCCAAAGCTGTTCCTGATGCATCGCTCCATTCTACCGGCGACCACCCTTTAATTCTATATGCCTGTGATATATCCGGAATAGTTTCCTTTCTGTCATAAACAAAATTCTTATAATAATATCCATCAGGAGCCATCTTCCATCCTGCTGGACTGTTCAATATAAGGCTTTCACTTGCTTCCAGTGGTTTATCCGCATACAGCCGCACTGTATATTCTACAGGCTTCCATATTGCATACAAAACTACAGTATTATTAGCTGAGGGGGTAAGCAATACATCCTTTGCTTCATCTCCAATATACTTTCCATTACCAGAGCTGTCTGTATTCCATCCTGCAAATGTATATCCTGTTCTACTATAACCACACTTGGGAATAGCCTGCCTTCTGACCTTGCACAAGCTCACATCTTTCATGCTTCCCTGTATTCCACTCGAAGCATTCTGATTGAACTTCACAGTATAATATCCTGGTTTCATATAAATTCTTACAATCTTATCCCCTGTAACACTTCCTGATAATTGGCTTGTCAAATTCCAATCTACTTCCCATCCATACTCAGCACTGACACTGATATTATATAAACTATCTTCCTCAACCTCACCACTGTATTGTGCTGCTCCTGATGCAATCTGCTTCCCTGCAGCATCTATACTGACTCTTGCTTTAACATTGCTGCTGTTCTGAAGACTCCAATCCCCATAGTTATTAAGATAATAGACTTCCACTGCAAGTTCATGGGTATTCCTTTCCCAATTAGCCGTTATACTAATATCTTTCTTGACATAAGCTCCTATCTCAACTCTGACACCATCACTTAATTCTTCATATGTACTTCCATCCACACTCCAGCCTGTAAGATGATATCCATTTCTTCTTACGCCTGTAATAGTCACATAAGGTGTTACTCCAACACAGTCATAATAATTAGACACAGTCTCGCCATCTCTTGGAAGTGATGGATTATAATCAG
This sequence comes from uncultured Lachnospira sp., assembly GCA_934343805.1. Taxonomy (GTDB): domain Bacteria; phylum Bacillota; class Clostridia; order Lachnospirales; family Lachnospiraceae; genus Lachnospira. Next base: position 80,498 of record CAKRIN010000007.1, on the reverse strand, counting down.
CTATAGTATGATATATCCCATGCTTATCAGGAAGATAATCCCCAATTCTTAAATCATCATACCACCATCCCTGCCGGTCTCCATCATCTATTGATGACTGATAATATATATTCTGACAATATCCTCCTCCAAGATCAATTGTAATGTTATGAAGTACCTTATATTCTTCTGGTGATGCAGACACAATTATGCCTGCCCCCAAAATAACAATAACTGCAGCCAGACACACAGCCACAATCTTTTTAATCCTGCCTGAATTATGCATTCTTCCTCCTTTAATCAGAACACAAAAAACACGCATGGTATTATTCTCTTTGTAGATATATAATACCATGCGTGTATATATTAATCAAATACTTTATATATTATTCTTTAATTTCCACCTGTCCTATGAATTTCCAGGTTTTCCCTTCATCTGATGACTGATACTTTGCTGCTGTTTTACCATCATTATATACAGGATTCTTACCCTGTGTAAGATAAATTGTAATAATTCCATTTGTATCAATTACAGGAGTAAGTGCATCCTTGTACACATCATTCCATTTCAATTGTTCGCTGGTTTCTGCGGTCACTCCTTCAGATTTGGCAGCAGATTCTTTTTCCTGATTCTGGGAATTAGCAGCCGAACTGTCAAGTTCCTGAGCATCAAGCATAACTTTGGCAAATGTTTTTCCACCATCATCTGTCTTATACAGATTACTGTCCATTCCCTCAACATAATTATAACAGAAGAAGCCAGTATCAGATGATGCAAATGCAACTCCCTTTATAATACTGGTAGCAGGACCACTTCCAACTGTGTCCCAGCTTTCGCCTCCATTAGATGTCTTATATATTCTTGATGATTCATTAGTATCATTGCTCTTGCCATATCCACAGACAACAACTCCATTGTCAGCATCAAAGAATTTAACATAATAATAATCGGCTGTATATATGTCATCCAGCTCACAGGTTGTCCAATTCTCTCCCTTATCATCCGAATATATTACAGTGATAGGCACCCGCATATTATTAGCCACCTTGCCGCCATATACAAATGCCGTTTTCTCAGTAGTAATCATGTAGCTGCCACCTTTAAGAGTTGACGTACTGTTCTCCTCATAAAGAAGGTATGAATACGATACTGGAACCGAAACATATCTTTCTCCCCCATCGTATGTTACCAGCAACGAGTTGTCTTTTAGAACATAATTAGCGAGCTGATCTTTGTTGGAATTACTTATAACTTCCGTATCTCCTCCTGAATCGACCCCCTGGCTGGCATAATACTGCTTAATCCCATAATCCTCAGAACTCATTACAGATGTTACATATATATTAGCTGAATTATCGAAATTATTATCCAGATAATACGAAACAACCCACTCGCATTTTAACCTTCCGTCATCCATTATGCCTTCCCATGTAGAAAGATAATCAGATGAAGAATCATTAGGTATTATCCAGAACGTAAGTAAAACTGTATTATTAGACGCATCCAGAACGCGGATAGAATCTATATCATATTTCTTTACAGCTTTACCATAAGGAACATATGCCTGTCTGAACTGTTTAATATACTGTTCAAGCCACAGCCTGCCAACCTTAGACATGTCAATATCAGAAAAATCCGAAATATTATCAGTAACATTGGCTGCAGTTTCATTTTCTTTTAAAATATTAAGATTATTGTCTATCCTTATGCTAAATGTATATCTTGACTTAATATCAAGCTTTTTTTGCTTGTAATTCGCAACATAACTATATACAAACACACAACATACAATCAGGCAGAATATTATCAGAGCCACACATGTAAGAATCTTAGTCTGTTTAGTTTTGCTCTTATAATTCATATCTGCCTCCTGTTAATTAAAATTCTCTTTTATTGTGCATAGCTTCTCTTATTATCACTCTGTAATACTTATACCACCACAGATAATACATAGCTCCGGCTCCAAGGATAAACATTACTACAATAACAAAAGGGTGTACAGCATATATCCACGTTGGAGATATACGTCTGTTAAGCACTGGAAGACCATATGCAAGAATAACACATACAGCCATAATCGTTCCATTCAGTACATTTCTATTTTCATATATTCCACGAAAATGATCAAACGCTATAATGGCAAACATTTCACCTATAGGTCGTGAAAACATGGTAAGAAAACACAGCATAAGACTGTTAAGTACAGGAACCTTGAATATAATAAGAATTATAAAATAAAATACAAATTCAGTAATTATCTTATATATAAGCTTTCCGAGGAAATTCATATACGGGCTTACAAGCATAATCCTTATCATAAGATAATCCCTGTCTCCCATTGCAAAAATCGTCGTATTAGCAAGGCTTCCGCATATAGTCGAAAGCATTACAAAAAGATATATAATTGTTGTGTCCTGATGTAATCTGATTAATGGAAGAAAATGCGCCATAATCATGTATGGTACAAACATAAACAGCAAAACATACAAAAACTTCTTAATAAATTCCCATAAAACCACAAATACCTGGGCTGCAACCCCTACAGCCGTACGTCCATTTGACTTTTCTGCAAAAGCATCATCCTTTATATGTTTTCCAATTAATGGCAGTCTTTTTATAAGCTGGATTCCTGCTTCTGTTCCTTCATAAAAACGCAATATCTTTTCAGCAAACAGCTTTCTAAATAATTTCATTGTCTGCCTCCCCTAATATGTCTAATACAGCCGCCTTAATCTCTGGTATCTGCATGGTTTCATAAGATATCTGATTAAGTTCCCCATTATTAAGAACAACGACATCTGGTGAAATTCTCTGTGCAATTTCAAGTATACCAGTCGATATAAGAATAATATGCTCTTCCTGCATTTCCCTAAGAATCTCAAGCATATCATCTATATACTCATCTGTGCAGTAATCAAGAGCTTCGTCAAACAGAATCACATATGGTTTCTGAATAAGAAATGCCGCAAGCTGCAATCTCTTTTTTTCTTCAAATGAATAATCTGCAATATGTCTGTCTCTTGCATCCGGAGATATCTTTACTTTATCAAGATAATACTCTGGCTCAATATCTTCCTTACTCATATCACATAGCATGCTAATAAACTGATATCCTGTAATAAGCATAGGTAGTACGCTCTGCTTGGCAGCGAGAAATATAGTACACTTTCCCTTAGTTGCTACCTCACCATCATCCACCGGAATATCTCCTGCTATGCACTCAAACAATGTAGTACGGCCAGATCCTGCTCCTCCAAGAACCGGATATATCTGACCTTTATTAAATATATAGTCAACATCCGTAAGAATTTCATTCTTACCAAAACTTTTTTTAATATGCTTCAAATATAACATGCTTAATCTCCTGCATCCACTATGTCTCATCATTATATTACATATACATTTAATTTGTAAACATGCAAATGTTTATAATATTGCATTTCTTTATTAACAATGATATAATTTTCAAACCTTGCGTCAATAATAATATATAATAATTAGAGGTGGTATCGAATTGAAAAATTTTTTTAAAACAAAAGGGTGGAGAATCCTTTTTGGTGCGTATATTTTCATATATATGCCATGGTTTATGACTTTGGAAAAAATATTTAACAGCGATTATCCAGGACTTCACATCATCAATGTTCCATTAGATAATGTAATTCCTTTCTGTGAATACTTTATTATTCCATATATGTTATGGTTCTTTTATGTTATAGGAGCATGCATTTACATGTTTCTTAAGGGAACTGACAGTGAATTTTTAAAATTTGCACTTTCTCTTGTGATAGGAATGTCTCTTGCATTGACAATATGTATGATATATCCTAATGGATTAACTTTAAGGCCAGATTATATACCTGATAATTTCTGTGGAAAAATAATAACAATACTGTATTCCACAGATACTTCAACCAATGTATTTCCTAGTATTCACGTATATAATTCTCTTGCTGTTAACTGTGCATTATTAAAATGCAAAGCATTAAAAGGTCACACTGTTATCAAAACCCTTTCTACAATACTTTGCATCGCAATATGTCTTTCGACTGTATTTTTAAAACAACATTCTGTTGTAGATGTACTTGGTGGAATACTTCTTTTCATCTTACTATATATATTCATCTATCTAATAGATTACAAAAAGTTCAAGAAAGCCTAAAGCTTATTAAGCCTTCTTGATATGAATTCTATAGTCAGAACGGCAACAAACAACACAATAAGAATTGAGCCAACGGCGTCCCATCTATAATTGTTCATATACATTATAAGCGGGGCGCCAATTCCACCTGCTCCGACAAGTCCAAGTGTACTTGCTGATCTCACATTCACATCAAGCCTGTACATAAAAGCATCTTTTAATTGTGGCATCATCTCTGTCAGACATGTATATTTCAATCTTGCAATTATTCCAATTCCAGAATTCCTATATGCATTCCACGCTGACATATCCCACGAATCAACAGCAACTGTAAATCTCTTGGTAAGCAGACCTATACTGCACATTGCAATTGTAAGCACACCTGCAAAACTGCCCGGACCAGTAACCCTTATAAAGATAAGTCCATATACATATACCGGTACAGTTCTAATCATCATTACAAGAATTCTTCCTGCCGCAGCCACAATTCCCGGCATAAACCTTGATGAATTAACAAATGTTAATATAAGCGCCGCTGCTGCACCTATAACTGTTCCGGCAACTGCAATCGCCACTGTTTCAACCATAAGATACATAACACCGCTTTTGCCTGGCATAAAAAGATAATTCCAGTCAGGGTGAATAATTCCATTAAATATTGCCGCTGCAATTCTCATTCCATTCTTTGAAACCTTTATGTATTTAATTGCAGATATACTATACAGACACAGGGCTGCCATCGCCGCCACTATTATATAACTAATTATTCTTCTTTTCTTTATAGTCCCATCAAGATATGCTTTCAGAAACATGCTAATTCCTTCTATCAGCATAACTGCTGCAAAAAGCATGATAAGTATCATCCCCACTTTATCATACTCACGCCACGATATTTTTTCATTAAGGATAAGTCCTATTCCTCCAGCTCCGACATACCCTAATATTGCTGCATGTCTTACATTGGCTTCAAGTATATATAGTACATTGTTTAAATATCCCTGTAGTAATTGTACAAGTATTGTTCTTATAAATGCTGTGAACTTTCCCGCCCCTGATGCAACAATTGCATTATATGCATTGAGCGAAAGATTCCTTATATCCTCTCCACCAATTCTTGTCATAACGGCCCATGTTGAAACAGCAATAGCAATCGTACCGGCTCCAGAACCTATGCCCCATATAAAAGTACATATCAATGCGATAATCAGTACCGGAACTGTCCGCACCAGCTGTACTATAACATGTAACGGATAACGCACAATTTTTAAATCAATCATGTTATCCGCATAAAAAAAAGCACATAGCAAACCAGCTATAGCGCCAATAAATGTACCTGCAACTGACATCTTTATTGTCATTATCAGTGGTCTGATAATTTTATGTGCATATGATGTATCCGGAGGTATCATTTTCTTCACAAATATAACAGCCTGATTCCCCCTCTGCATAAGTACATTAATATCAAAACCCGTAAAATATACAGACCATATAAATATTGCCAATGCAGAAATCCAGACAATTATTCTTATATTTTTCTTTCTATATTTCATGTTCATAAGCACCACCATATACATACTTAATATCATCATCTGATATCTGTTCAGATGGCTTGTCTATAACAATTTTTCCATCAGAAATACCTATAACACGATCAGATTCTTTAACAGCAAGTTCAACTGAATGACTATTCATAATCACTGTTATATTTCTTTCTTCTTTTAGTTTAACCAGAAGCTCTGTAATCTGTCTTGCTGTATATGGATCAAGTGATGCCACCGGTTCGTCTGCAAGAATTATCTCAGGTTCCTGCATAAGTGCCCTTGCAATTGCAACTCGTTGTTTCTGACCTCCTGATAAATCTTTTGCATACGATTGTATTTTTTCTTTTAGGCCCACTTCTTCAAGAAGCTGTATGGCCTTTTTCTTCTGTTCTCTGGTAAATATTCCTAAAAGTGCCTGTAACGCATTCCTTTGTGGCAACGCCCCATTAAGAACGTTATCAAAGCATGTCATATTATCAACAAGACAAAAATCCTGATATATAGTTCCTATTCTGCGTTGTATTTTTCTTTTCCCTCTTCCCTTTAATCTTCCAAAATCTTCATCATCCACAATAATTGTACCAGAATCTGGACGCATCATTCCATTTAAAAGCCTGAAAAGAGTGGTCTTTCCAGCACCACTCTTTCCAATTACAGACACAAATTCTCCCTGCTCTACAGTAAAGCTGACATCATCCAGTGCCTTATATTTATTCTTATATACCTTGCTTACATTTGCAACCTGCAGCATATATACCTACTTTCTAAGCTGTCTTTTAAAGCTGTCATCTATTCTTAAGCATATTCTGTGCTGCTCTCTCTGCATCATAATCAGAGCTTTGCGCTTTCTGATAACCAATATGACTTAATACATTTAATGTTTTAAGTCCTTCCTCGCTATTACCAATATTAATCATTGCATTAGCAAATGCCTCTTTAAAATCATCTGACATTATAGAAGAACTTTTACTAACACATATTGTATCATCCATTATCTGATCTGTCACTGCCAAAACATTAGTCTGCTTGTAACAATCGTCCGTTCCTCCGAATTTACTGATCCAGTTACCAGCATATTTAGCCCTGATATGGGCAAATCCTACTATTACATCGACCTGTCCTGATGCAAGCCTTGACATGGATGTTGTATATGAATCTGACTGTACAACATTATTAAGGTCACTTATCTGCTTACCATAATTATTGTACAGCCACAGACTTGGATATATATACCCTGAAGCTGATGAAGCCCCCATGACAGCCCATGTGGCACTATTAAGTTCATCCCATGTAAGTTTCTGCCCTGCATTAATCTTTGCAGCAAGTTCCTGTCCCTTTACACTTGGCCCCGCAAGAATTACTGAACGATAATACGTTGTGAGATTGTCTGTAAACTTCTCTTCCGTGCCATCATTCCAGTCTCTTGCATCAAGAGAATCTTTATTAACAGCTTTTCTTAATGCTGTAAGTAAAACATCGCAATCATCATCATATGTAACATATGTTCCTCCAGAGATAAATCCGGCATCTGCAGTTCCCGCGCTTAATGCTTCTCCAACCGCACTATATGAAGTCCCAACTGTAATATCAATATTGCCAATGCTAAATCCCTGAGCCTCAAGTTCGGATTTAATCATATCTCCAAGAGGTTCAAGCCCCGTGAGCAATGTATCTGCATCCTGATATGGGGCAATCATTATTCTGAATGTATCAATATTTTTAGAATCTTTTTGTTTTGAATTGTTTCCACATCCTGTTAATCCTGTTGTTATTCCCAAGAAAAAAGTCGCTGTAAGTAACAAACTCATTCCTTTTTTTAAATATCTTGTTAATCTGTTCATTTTGTCTCTCTTCCAATGTCCTTTAACATGTTTTTATCGCTTCTGATTGTAGCACATGCCACAGTAGTCAGCATATTGCCAGTAATTGTAGCAGATGCACCAGACTGGAAAGCTTTTATTCCATCTCCTGTAAGAAGTGCTCTTCCAGCGCCGAGTCTTATATCAGCTTCCGGGTTAATGTATCTGAAAAATGCTATTGTCCTTAATATCTCCGGCTCAGTAAGTCTTCTTTCGTTCTCGAGAGGAGTTCCCTTAATAGGCATAAGTGCATTGAGTGGGATTGAATCAACTCCAACCTCAGCAAGGCTTATTGCCATATCAAGTCTGTCTTCCCAATCTTCTCCCATTCCTATGATACCACCTGAACATGCCCACATACCTTCTGCTTTTACAAGCTTTAAAGTCTCAATCTTCATATCATAAGTATGTGTAGTGCATATATTAGGAAAATTTCTTCTGGAAGTTTCAATATTATGATGATAGCTTGTAACTCCTGCCTCATGAAGTCTGTGAAGCTGCTTGGCATTAAGGAATCCCATAGAAGCACACAATTCAATGTCACATTCCTTATTCATGGTCTCATAAGCATGTATTGCTTTATCAAATTCTTCTCCTGTAAGAGCTTTTCCAGCCGTAACTATTGAGAAGCGGTCAACGCCCTCCCTCTCATTCAGTCTGCATGCATTAACAATATCCTCTTCCGGGAGAAAATCATACACTTCACAATCCGTATGATTATGTGCTGACTGGGCACAATACTTACAATCCTCTGGACATTTACCACTCCTTCCATTAATTATAGAGCATAAGTCAACCCTGTCTCCAACAAAATGTTTTCTTATTCTGTCAGCGCCTTCACACAGCTCATCTAAATCACATTTAAGAAAAAATGATAAATCATCCTGTCTTGTAATTCTTCTTCCGTTAATAATCTCTTCTGCCAGTTCTAATGGTGTCATACTATATACCTCTTTCAAAAATATTTCTTATGATTATAGAACTGAAAAAAGCGAATGTCAACTAAGCCTTATGCTTAGGTTAACATTCGCTTCGCATACTTTGGATTACTTATTACCTATGTCTGCCATATCATGTATAACCTCTGATATATTCTCTACAGTAGATGTTATCCTGTTGTTAAGTTCAGTACAGCTCTTGGCTAACTTTCCTACTTCAAGTGCAACTACGGAAAAGCCTCGTCCCGCCTCCCCAGCCCTTGCTGCTTCAATAGACGCATTAAGTGCCAGAATATTCTGCTTTCTCTGTATTCCGTCAAGCTGTTTGGTATTCTCTTTAATATCCCTTACATACTCTTCACAGTCCCTAACGCCTCCTGTGAGCTTAGAAATCAATTCACCATTATACTTAGAATTATATTCTGAATTAATAAAATTATTAAGTACTGCGCCTAACAGATTAGCTGCTGCATTAATCTCATCCTCTGTTCTGACTGTTACCTTTCCTAACGCCTCAATATACTCATCCTCATTAATTCCCAGTTCTCTGGCAACACTTCTAAACTTTTCTTCGTCCGGATCCTCAGGCAGAACCTGACCTCCAATTACCGAACCAAGCACTGTGCCATCACTTAGCTTAAGCGGTATACCAAAATCCACGAGTCCGGCATGACAATGATAAACTCCCTGTCCTTCAGCATCACACTTTTCACATCTTCTGCAACCTTCCTTACTTCCTCTTGTAAGCTTTATACAAAAGTCTGTAAAGTTGTAACATCCGGAAATGTACTTTCCATCAGCTCCAACAGCGACTGTTGCTAATCCCGTTGCTTTAGCCCAGTCAGACATAATTGATTCAAAACGCTTCATATCAGCAAAATCCTGAATCTTCATGAAAACCACCTCTTTTTCAATTGTCACATAATTTATTGAATAAATTTTAACAAATTACGAGTTCAAAGTCAATGAATATAAGTAATTGTCGACATTTTCATGTACTCATTCTGTACAGACAGATATTAGTGATGGAATAATCTCATTCCTGTGAAGCACATAGCCATTCCATGTTTGTTAGCTGTCTCTATTACCTGCTCATCTCTTACAGATCCGCCAGGCTGTGCAACATACTTAACGCCTGATTTGTATGCTCTCTCAATATTATCTCCAAATGGGAAGAATGCATCTGATCCGATTGTCACATCTTTATTACCGGCAAGCCATTCTTTCTTTTCTTCAACTGTAAATACAGATGGTTTCTCTGTGAATACTCTCTCCCAGTCATTGAGAATATCTTCATACTCATCACCAATATAAAGGTCAATTGCATTATCTCTGTCAGCACGTCCAACGCCTTCCTTAAATGGAAGATTAAGAACCTTTGGATTCTGACGCAGATACCAGTTATCAGCCTTCTGACCTGCAAGTCTTGTACAATGTATTCTTGACTGCTGTCCTGCACCGATACCGATTGCCTGTCCATTCTTAACATAGCATACAGAATTAGACTGTGTATACTTAAGTGTAATAAGAGCAATAATCATATCAATCTTAGCTGATTCAGGAATTTCCTTGTTCTCTGTAACAACATTTGATAAAAGCTCCTTATCAATAACAAACTCATTTCTTCCCTGTTCAAATGTTACGCCAAATACCTGTTTTCTCTCAATTGGCTCAGGCTTATACTCAGGATCAATCTTAATAATATTATAATTTCCTTTTTTCTTAGACTTTAATATCTCAAGTGCCTCTGGCTCGTAACCTGGAGCAACAATACCATCTGAAACCTCATGCTGGATAAGCTTTGCTGTAGCAGCGTCACACACATCTGATAATGATATAAAATCGCCAAAAGAAGACATTCTGTCTGCGCCTCTTGCTCTTGCATATGCGCATGCAATTGGACTCAATTCACCAATTGTCTCATCAACCCAGTAAATCTTCTTCTCAACATCTGTAAGAGGAAGTCCTACTGCAGCACCTGCTGGAGATACATGTTTGAATGATGTAGCTGCTGGAAGTCCTGTAGCCTTCTTTAACTCCTTAACAAGCTGGTATCCGTTAAATGCATCAAGGAAATTAATATATCCTGGTCTTCCGTTAAGAATCTCTACTGGAAGGTCGCTTCCGTCTGCCATAAATATTCTTGAAGGTTTCTGATTAGGATTGCATCCGTATTTTAACTGAAATTCGTTCATATTTCTTTCTCCTTATAATTTAATTTTATTTTAAATTACTTTACATTCTTGTTGATTATTCTTGTTTCATATTCACCTGTAGCAATATCAATATATCTTACAAAAAGTGAAACTTTATTATCTGCATTAAGATTACTCCAGATCATCTGAGTGAATTCTTCAATGTCACCAGATATCTTAACCCATGTAGGTTCTCCCTCATAGCTTGGAAGTGGACTTCCATCGCCCATATATGTGTGGATATAATGTCCTTCTCCTGCAACTGCTGCGTCATAAGTATATGTATGTCTCTCACAGATATCAGGATTACCATTATGGCTCTTTAATATAGACATCGCATATGCATATTCCTTGTTCTCAATATGAAGGACACTTGAGATTCTTGGAGTATAATTAGGCGCATCATGCTCGTATTTTCTTTCTCTTAAAGACTCCTCAAATGTTTTTCCTTCTGAAAGTCCGTCATAAACTGTGTCTGTCTGATCTCCATTAGTAACAATAGTGTTATTGCCAAGCACTCTGACAGGTGCATATATAATAAGTTCTGGTGCAACTAAAAGTGTTGATGGATCAAATGCTTCTGTTCTGATACCCTCTCCATCCTGTACAAATACACGATTACGGCTGTTCTCACTTCTTCCCATAATAAAATAAGCTGATACAGCTTTCTTACCATCTTCTGACATACCGGCAACAATACCTCTTCCTGGATATGCACAGCCTGATAATTCTTCTGAAAGATTCTTAATTGTCATAAATGACCTCCTGTTAAATGTGTTGACTGCATTCGTTATTCATAGTTCTTTTGCGCGAGTAGCGCTCGTTACTAATTTGCCGCATGCGGCAAATGCAAAAAAGACCACCTGGGAACGCAGCTTTTTACTTTGCGTTGCCCAGGCGGTCGGCTTTTTCTTAATATAAACTGTACTCCCTGTGGGTTATCCCACAATGCCCATCAGGCATCTTCCGCCAGTTGCACAGCACTTGTTATTAACATACACCAAAATATACTAAATTGCAACACCATTCTTCTTAAGAAGTTCTCTTGCTGACTCAACTGAATCAACTCCTGTTGCATTCTTGATAGGTGCAAATTCTTTCTCTCTTACAACCTCAAATGGCAGACAGCTATCAAGTTCATGAATCATATCAAGTACAAGTCCCTCGAACTTATATCCATTAGGCTTGTCTGGTTTAACAATATTGCCATTCTCATCTATGTAAGGAATCTTCTTCTCAACGATATGTAATGGAAGATTCTTTCCAACAATTTTCTCCAGATCAGAAACCTTAAACAGATAATTAAGTATTACTCCGAAATTATATGCAGGGTCTCCCTTTGCATTCTTAGCATCCATCATTTCCTGTGTAAGTTCATAGTATTCAACAATTGAAGGTCTTCCATCCTCAAGGCACATAACTCCAACCTTCTCATCAGGAGCAGCCTTTCTTACAACCTTAGAACCAACTGCACAATGCTTTTCAATTGTAGCTCCGATAAATACAGGATCTGCAATTCTCTGAAGTACATTATCAACTGCAAATACATTAAGCCATTCAATTCCATTCTTTTCAAGAACCGATGTTAATCCCGCTTTCTTTAAAGAAATATACCAGCCTCCATTACCATTAGGTGATGTAGCCATTCTACCCTTTTCCTCAAGATATATTCTGCCATCATAATCAGTCGCTGCAGCCATCTCCTGCTTGAAGAAATGTACATATTCGCTCTTGTACCCAAAGAAATTCTTCTCATTGAAAAATCCCACTGTTGCATCGTTATTCTTCTCACTTGTCATAACAAATAAATGTATATATGTCCCTGTTTCTTTAACAACATCCATAAGATTGTTAATAAGACATTCGAATATATAAAGTTCCTTATTAACACCTACGTTATACATACCCTTAGGATTATCAGATCCAAGTCTTGTTCCCATTCCACCTGCAAGAAGAATTGCTCCAACCTTGCCTTCTTTAATTGCCTCTACACCTGTATTCTTAAATGTATCATAATCAGCTTCTATTTCATCAAGTTCCATGGCATCAAGTGGTGTGATTATCCCCTTCTTTACCAGCTCAGACTTATGCTCTATAGCAGACAACACTTCCATATCAGTCCTGTCTATCTGTTCAAGGAGTGCTGTCTTCTCTGCCTCTGACAATTCATCATAATACTTTAATATCTGTTCCTGTCCGTACTTTGAAAGCTTAAGCTTTGCTTCTTCTAAATTCACTTTAAAATCCCTCACTTATCCATATATGTATTTGCTGATAATATATTTGTAATTCTATCATACTAGTAATTTCCGAGCAACTTAATTGATTCTGCTTCTTCTTCAATTCCACGCAGAGCATTCATAACCCGTGGATCATCAATATTTCCTGTAAAATCAACAAAGAACCTGAAATTCCATCTTTTACCCTCTACATTGCCTTCTATAGGTCTTGACTCAATTTTATTCATGTTAAGGCCATTATATATAATGTGGCTTAACAGATTGTAAAGAGTTCCAGCTTCATTAGCAGTCTCAAAAACAATACTCATCTTCTGTGCATTCTTAACAAACTTTCTCGTATTAGTAACGATGACAAATCTTGTTGTATTACCTTCCTGATCTGTAATTCCAGTCTTTAAAATATCCAGACCATAAAGCTCAGCCGCCTCCTTGCTTGCAATAGCAACATGAGTCTTATTATGTTCCTGAAAAATCATTTTAGCAGCAAGTGCTGTATTAGCCTGGCTTATTCTCTGCCAGTCCTTATGGCTGTCAAGAAATCTGTCACACTGCATAAGTCCCTGAGGATGTGAATATACAGCAGTTACATTATCAAGATCTGTTCCCGGAAGTCCAAGCAGCATATGCTCAATCTTAACATATGTCTCAGCAATTATATAATTATCATATTCCTGTAACAGATCATACACATCAGCAACTATTCCGGCATTAGAATTCTCTATAGGAAGAACTGCATAATCAGCATCCCCCTGTTTTACTGCCTCCATGCACTCTCTCCATGTCGACACATTGAAATTATCAACATCTCTGCCAAAGAAATTAATCATTGCAGCATATGAATATGCCCCTGGAACTCCCTGATAAACAACCTTGCAGTCTTTTTTATTAATTTCATCTATTGCTTCATATGGTTCCCTTAACGTCTGCCCCATTTTTTCAAGGAGCATGTACTGGTTCTTCCTTGAATTAGCCATAATCTGTGCAAACAAATCATCTATAGCATGAACATTATCCGGATTCTTTACAAGTTTCTTGACCGCCTCAAGCTTCGCTTTTTCTCTTGCCGGATCAAGAACCTTCTTTCCTGTCTCAATCTTATATTCTGCAACCTCAGTTGTCAGTTTCATTCTCTCTTCAAACAGTTCAACAAGCTGACTGTCTATTTTATCAATATTATTTCGTATTTCATTAAGATCTAACATATACTTCTCCTCTTTAAAGCGATGTATTGTTCTTATTGTATCACATTTTTAATGATATGCAATAAATGTACTTTATGTTATACTTAAGAAAATTCATACGCCAGATGGCAGGAAAGGCAGGCTATATTATGAAAAAAGCCATTACTATCGCAATTGCATCTGTTCTGATAATACTGACAGCTGTATTTGCTTTTTTTTCATACAAACACAACAAAATAACATACAATAACGACAATGCCGTTGGAAATACCGCTGGAAATCTAAATAATGGCGGCTTATTTTGTGAATACAATGATAAGATATATTTTGCTAACCCATATGACGACAATAAGTTGTATGTTATGAACTCAGACTGCACTGACGCACGAAAGCTAAATGACGACAGTGTTGCATCTGTTAACGTCTGCGGTAACTATATCTATTATGTAAAAAACAACTTCAAACAATCGACAATTGGAACCATCTTTCGCGGACAATTATTTGGAGTATATCGTTGTGACCTTAATGGTGAATCGCCAAAAGTTCTTTATAATAAAATATCCGGAATCATTGCGCTTGCTGGTAATTCTTTATACTATCAGCATTATAGTGACACCGTTCCTCTTGCTTTTCATAAAATTGACATTGCAGGCAAAAAGGACGAAAAAATATCTGATACGCCATATTCCCCAGCCTGTGTGCAGAATGGAACAATATATTTCTCAGATCCTGATGGAAAGCATAACATTTTAAGCTATGATACTAAATCTGGAAATACTTCAGTATATTATAACTGCAACTCTTATCTTGCAGATGTCGAAAATGGTTACGCTTATTATATAGACCTTAGTAAGAATTATTCACTGGTAAGATATAATCCATCTAATAAAACACTGGAGCTTTTATATAGCAAGGATGGTACCAAAGTCATTAACTATAACGTATATGGCAATAAAATATTTTTCCAGCTTGAGGGAGATGCTTCTGTGACAGGTTTATACAGGATGAACATTGACGGAACTCAGATAGAGCCTATTGCAATTGGTAATATTACCAATATTCACTGCACGTCAAAGTACACATTTTTCCAGTATTTCGAGAATCAGGGGGTTCTCTATCGCGTAAACACATCTGCACCAGATACATCTGTTGAGCAGATTACTGTAAAATAAGCAAAAGGTCTGTCACACTATTTTCTTAGTGTAGCAGACCTTTTAATTTTATTATTCTTCTGTCTTTTCTATAGCAATAGAAAGTTCTTCTAACTGCTTTGCATCTACAACATCAGGTGCATTAGTAAGAAGACATGTTGCATCCTTAACCTTAGGGAAGGCTATTACATCTCTGATAGAATCTCTCTTAGCCATAAGCATTACAAGTCTGTCAAGACCATATGCAAGTCCTGCATGTGGTGGTACACCATACTTGAATGCATCAAGAAGGAATCCGAACTTCTCGTTAGCAACTTCATCTGTAAGGCCAAGTGCCTTGAACATTCTCTGCTGTACATCAGCCTGATGGATTCTTACTGAACCACCGCCGATTTCTGTTCCGTTAAGAACAATATCATAAGCCTTGGCACGTACTGCGCCAGGATTAGTCTCAAGCATATCAAGATCTTCATCCATAGGCATTGTGAATGGGTGATGCATTGCAACAAATCTTTCTTCTTCATCTGACCATTCAAACTGTGGGAATTCTGTTACCCATAAGAACTTGTAATCTGACTTATCAAGAAGTCCCATCTGACCTGCAAGTTCCACTCTTAATGCTCCAAGTACGTTCCATACAATCTTGTTTCTGTCAGCAGCGAATAAAAGAAGATCTCCAGCTTCTCCATCCATAGCCTTAACAAGATCATTCATCTGCTCTTCTGTCATAAACTTGGCAAATGATGATTTATATGAACCATCTTCCTGAATTGCAATGTAAGCAAGACCCTTAGCACCATATCCCTTGGCAAAATCAACAAGTGCATCAATCTTCTTACGAGGCATGCTTCCCTGTCCCTTTGCATTGATACCTCTTACAGAACCACCATTCTCAAGTGCTCCTGTAAATACTCCGAATCCGCAATCCTTAACAATATCTGATACATTCTGTAATTCCATGCCAAATCTTAAATCAGGTTTATCAGAACCAAATCTGTCCATAGCTTCCTGCCATGTCATTCTCTGGATTGGAAGCTTTACATCCACATCAAGAACTTCCTTGAAAAGATAAGCAAGAAGTCTTTCATTAACATCAATTACATCATCAACATCAACGAATGATAATTCCATATCAATCTGTGTGAATTCAGGCTGTCTGTCCGCTCTTAAATCCTCATCTCTGAAGCATCTTGCAATCTGCATATATCTGTCATAACCAGAACACATAAGCATCTGCTTAAAAAGCTGTGGAGACTGCGGAAGTGCATAGAATTTGCCCGGATGAATACGGCTTGGTACAAGGTAATCTCTTGCTCCTTCTGGTGTAGACTTAGTAAGCATAGGTGTTTCTATCTCTAAGAAACCTTCCTTTGCAAGAAATGCTCTTGTAAGAGTTGCCACCTTACTTCTCATAATAATATTAGACTGGATATCAGGTCTTCTAAGATCAAGACATCTGTACTTAAGTCTGATATCTTCCTTAGTCTGGATATTCTCCTCAATTGGGAATGGAGGTGTCTCTGATTCTGAAAGAATTCTTAAAGTCTTAGCGGCAATCTCAATATCACCAGTCTTTAAATTCTCATTAACAGCTCCGCTTCTCTTAATAACTTCGCCCTCAACAGCAATAACGAATTCATTACGAAGTGTATATGCCTTGTCAAATCCTTCTTTACCAATTATATTCTCATCAAAAAGTATCTGAAGTATTCCACTTCTATCTCTTAAATCAACAAATATGAGTGAACCAAGATTTCTTCTCTTAGCAACCCATCCCATAACAGTAACTTTCTTACCAATATCAGCCGATGAAACCTCTGTACATCTGTGTGATCTCTTTAAGCCAACCATTGACTCTGCCATCTTACTTTACCTCTTTCCTGTAATTACTTACTAATCTGCGAAGGATAGAATATCTTCAAGACTAAGAGCATCAAGTTTAATTTTGCTGTTCCTAATCAATTCAAATGTTTCTTCCTCGTGAATCATCCGCTGAAATTCAATAAATACTCTCATATCAAGATTCTTGATTTCTTCAATAAGAATATCAACTGCCGTATCAATATTAAATGCCTTTCTATACGGTCTGTCAGATATCAGCGCAGCAAATTCATCCACCACCTTAAGTATACGTGCTCCTAACGGAATATCAGTTCCTTTAAGGTTATCAGGATATCCGCTTCCATCGTAACACTCATGGTGCCAGAGAACAACTTTCATTATATTATCCGAATAATCATAATTTTTCAATACATCAAAGCTGATTTTAGAGTGCATTCTCATATATTTCATTTCTTCAACCGATAATTCTACAGAATTTCTTCCATAAAGATATTCTGATAATTTAAGTTTTCCAATATCATGCACCATTCCTGCCACCCTGAGTTCATATGCATCTTCTTCACCAAGTCCGAGCCTGATAGCAAGAGCATATGCAAGATTAGCTACAAGAACACCATGCTCAATGCCGCTTTTGAAATCATTGACAATATATTCTCCCAGCTCATTGTCTTTAATTTTTATATTATTCATACTTAAAAATTCCCTGTTGACAGATATTTTGATATAAATTCCTGTTCAGGGATTGGCTTTTCAAAATAAAATCCCTGAATAACATCGCATCCATATTCTACAACAAGATCCAGTTCTTCTTTAGTTTCAACACCTTCAAACACAAGATCATAATCAACGCTCTTAAGCATTTCTATTAATGATTTAATAACAGTACGTCCCTTATCATTCTTTAACGATCTGCTCGCAAAAACCCTGTCAAACTTGATTGTGTCAGCCGGTATGCTTGCTATCTGGTTAAGCGACGAATAACCTGAGCCAAAATCATCAACGTTAATTCTGAATCCTCTCTGTCTTAATGCATTAATTACATCAACCATTGCATCGAGAGCATCAATAAATGTAGTTTCAAGTATTTCCAGTTCTATATACTCCGAACTCACATGATATTTTTCCTGCAGACTAAGGACATATTTTAGCAAATCGGAACTTGTAAACCTCTGCCGTGATATATTAACTGATACCGGAATTGGAGCAAAACCTTTATCCATTGACATTCTCTGAAACCTGAATACCTTCTCAAGCATAATATCATCAAGCTTTCCTATCATCCCTGTATCTTCAAGAACAGGAATGAACTTTGCAGGAGAAATAACAGTTCCATAATTGGATTTCATTCTTACCAGAGCCTCTGCTCCTACCGCCTTTTTCTCTGAAACAGAAATCTTAGGCTGATAATACACCTCTATTCTGTCTTCCTTACATGCTTTGACAAATTCATTGGACATATCCATATGTTCCAGATATTCATTGCAATTATCCTGTGAATATACACAACATGGTATGTCGAATCTTCCCTTGGTTGATTTCTTGGCAAGATTAGCTCTGTCTACTGCCATTC
This sequence comes from uncultured Lachnospira sp., assembly GCA_934343805.1. GTDB lineage: Bacteria > Bacillota > Clostridia > Lachnospirales > Lachnospiraceae > Lachnospira. The sequence continues at coordinate 61,860 of CAKRIN010000007.1, read as the reverse complement.
TTACATCAAGTGACGCATCATCATAAAAATATAATCCAACATATACATGCTGATAAACCAGAGGATACCTGCTTGACAGCAAAGCTTCAAATTCAGTATTTTTCTTAGTAATATAATCAACAATATCTTCCTTTGTCATGCCATCAACGCAATAAGCAGCTCTGAACTGATCAAAACCTATTCCATGTGATGCAAGGCATAATGGCTCATTGACAAAATAATAATCTGCGATATCCTTCATTACCTTGTCGCCTTCATCCATTCCATAGAAATCGTTAATATATTTAAAATTACTAATATCAAGGGCCATAAGAACCACTTTGTGTTCTCCTGCACTGACAATTTCTCTTATTCTTTCATTGAATGCATCATGCCCCGTCATTCCTAGATAACACCCTTTCATAAGATTATCTCCTTATATATCATTCACGCTCTAAAATATACTGTCATTATAGCACAAGATTCTGCTTAAATCTATATAAATCTCATTCTTATTACGCAGACTAAGACAATCTTATATATCTTTATATTTGTATTTAGTTGTTGACTCCGTGATGTGACATAGGAGTCTGCGCAGTTATTGGAAGAAATGTATATCCTTCTGATAATCCCCATTGAATTATCTGTTCAACAGCATTAACACTAAAATCCTTAATATCATGCTGCAGTACTATTGATATATTATTTCTGCTTATCCCCTCTGTCACATTACAAAAAACCCCTCCTGTACTTGTAGTTCCACCGGCATCTCCACTTGATACATTCCAGTCGCAATACTGGAAGCCTCTGTCTTCTACCTCATACACAAGCTGACTCATAATACCGCTGCAGTATCTTGCACTGATAGTATTAGATGAACCTCCCGGAAATCTGACAATATCAGCACTTTTACCTGTCTGTGCAATTATAATATTATTCATTTCATCAAAATCATTAAAATATGCATCAACATTCTGATATATTCTCGCGTAATCGTGTGATGCAGAATGAATAGCAATAGTATGACCTCTCTGTGCTTCCTGTGCTATAAGATTCTGATAATCAGGATGAGTATTAGTTACAAAAAATGTTGCCTTAACATTATATTTATCAAGAATATCAAGTAACTGTGCTGTATATGGTCCCGGTCCATCATCAAATGTAAGATATACAACCTTACTTCCCGGATTAACTGTATCCACTGACATCGGTGAATATACACGCACTGTTCTGTTCGCTTCTGCCTGATTTCCTGCTGAATCCTTTACAGTATATGTCAATGTATATTTGCCAGAAGTATTAGTATCCACTGTACCCGAAACATCTACTTTATCTGATATATCTCCATCATAATTATCTGTTGCTGTATATCCCGGTTCACTGTAACTGGTTCCCTTAGCCATATAATATACATCTCCACCAGCAAATGTGATTTCAGGACTTGTTGTATCTGTAACATGTACTATACGTGCAGCCGTTGCCTCATTCCCTGATGAATCTTTAACTGAATATGATATTGTATAATCGCCCAGTACTGATGTATCAGCCTTTCCATCAACTATGACATTGTCAGTTACATCATCATCACAATTATCTGTTGCTGTATATCCCGGTTCATTATATTCATCTCCGGCTTCAATGGTAACTTCACTATCTCCTGCCAGTTTAATCACAGGTGCAACTGTATCAACAACTTCAACAACATATTTTTTGGTTTTCTTTTTCTTTCCCTTATGAACGATTACATCAACATCATATTTCCCTAAAGATTTCTCATCAACCTTTCCGTTATAGCTAACGTCAATATCATCCTTTTTATTATTCAGATATCCTTTTTTTATAATATCTGTACCAGATAAATCAAATTTATCCCCATATTGTACTATTATTTTATCACTATTTGTAAATACAATATTGTCTTCCAGCCAGTACTGATATGCAAATACTCCTATAATCGCTGCAAGTATTGCAGCCGAACCCGCTATCAGACCTATTACCCATTTCTTTTTCATTATTATTACCAGCTTTCTCTTTTGAACATATTATTTTCGCATTGGTATTATACTTCTTTTGTAAAAAATAAACCACCTTAATTTAAATAATTTCAATTATTCTTCCGGTTCTTGCACTTGCCCTGTGTGATATTGAAATAACTGTTCTATTTTCACTGACCTTATTAAGTGCTGTCAGTACATCTCTTTCTGTCTGCGCATCAAGGTTAGCTGTTATTTCATCCAGCAAAAGTACCTCTGGTCTTTCCACACACGCTCTGGCAATTGCAAGCAGCTGCCACTGTCCCTGCGAGAATATCTCCGGAGTGCATACAGTATCATAACCGTTATCCAGTTTCATTATTGAATCGTGAAGTCTGACTGCTTTTGCTGCACTTACAACTGCATCATCATCTATAGACTTATCATATAATGTTATCTGTTCACGGATTGTTCCCGGAACAATATGAAATGTCTGTTCTACATATCCATATACCTTTCGCTTCTGCGAATCAGGTATACCCGAAGCATCTCGTCCATCAATGAGTACCCTTCCTTTATCAGGCTTATATAAGCCAAGCAGCAATCTGAATATTGTACTTTTTCCAGCACCTGTTCTTCCCTGTAAAGTAACCTGCTCTCCCTTTTTAATTACAAAGCTTATATCATTAAGGATTTTATTTTCATCATAGCCAAATGTTACATCTGAAAACTCCACAGCATTTTCACTGTTACTGACTGTAATGTTGTTCTGTGTATACGAATTTTCTTTCTGTCCCAAAAACTCATTAATTCTTCGTACACCTGCTATTGCAGACTGTATCGTCTGTATTTCCATCCCAAGGCTTTCTACTGGAGAAAATATCTGTGAAATATAATTTATTACCGCAACTGCTGTTCCTGCCGTCATTCCAAAAAATGCAAGCATGGCAGAATTACCAGATGCTGATAACAGCATCACAACAGCAACAACCACAGCATTAAGTATAAGTATTACTGGTGAATATATCGCATCATAGAAATTGGTTTTTTCAACTGCCGCATAACTTTCGTTTATATAATTATCATATCTTTCTGCCATATATTTTTCTTTTCCAAGTGTATGTATTGTCCTTATATTATGAAGTGTCTCTGGTACATGTCCCGAAGCTCTTCCTACCGCCCTTCTGTTATCTATCTGTGCAGCCAGCATATTTTTCTGGACAATTCTTGTAAACAGAAACAGAAATGGCAGAAGTACAAGTAAGACCAATGCAAGGCCTTTTGTTTTAAACCATATAACAACCAGAATACTTATTATCTTACATGCATCCGCAAACATGCTTATAATTCCAGAAGTAAAAAGATTCTCAACAGTATCAACATCTCCTACGAATCTTGAAACTACTGTTCCCGGATCCTGATTTGTCAGCCCACCTGTCGTAAGGCTTATATATTTATCCATCAGGCCACTTCTTAATGCATGTGTTATCTTCTGTCCAAAAACTGTCAAAAGTGTTTCCCTTGTGCTCTCCATAAGTCCCGTTATAAGCAGGAATCCAAAATACATTATAATTATGTATACTTCAGGCATTCTTCCCTGTGTTATTGTGTCAATAATCTTAGCCAGAACAAGTGGTGGGATAAGTGCTGATACAATTGCTCCAACAATAGTAATCGCAATACCTGCTGTCAGAAGCCATTTCTTTTTTATTGTATTTAATATAATTCTGCCAACACTTTTACCCTGCATCCGTCTCTCCACCTTTCTGTTCATTATAAAGGGCTGCGTACTTCGGACACATTTTCATAATCTCTTCATGTGTTCCAGTTTCAGCTCTTCCTTTATCAATCCATACAACTTTATCCATCTGTGGGAACAGATATAATCTGTGTGATATAAGAATCACTATACTGTCTGAAGTGTATTTTTTCATGTTATTAAACACTTCTTTCTCTGTCTGCTTATCAAGCGCAGAAAATGGATCATCCAGTATGATTAATGGTTTCTTATGGCAAAGAGTTCTTGCAAGAGCCAGACGCTGGGCCTGCCCTCCTGATAACCTGACTCCCGTATTTCCAATCATTGTGTCCTGTCCATTCTCCATATCATTCACTTCACCCTCAAAGCATACAGAATTTAGAAGAGGTGTTATATCAGCATTTTCTCCCATCAGGATATTATTCTTAACTGTATCATTAAATAATTCCGGATCATGTCCAAGATATGCAACAAGTCCTGCTTTTCTGGTATCATCTAGCTTATCAAGTTCATCTCCATCTATCTTTATACTTCCATTATATGGATATTCGCATAGAAATACCTTTCCAAATGTAGATTTACCACTGGCAACAGCTCCAGTAACACCAATAATGTCGCCTTTTTTAGCATTAAGCGTAACATTTTCAAATATATTGCTGCTTCCAGGATAAGCAAATGTTAAGTCAATTATATCAAGATTATTGCATTTTACTTCTTTATCTGCTTCGTTATACTCTTCGTACTTCATAAGAGGTTTTATCCTCTTCCATGAAACCTGCGCTTTATGTACTGCATTAAACAGCTTTGCAGCATGTGATGATTTTTCTGATAGCTTGGCAAAGCATGATACGAATGTGGTCAGTGCCGCTATATTCCAGCTTTTCCACCCCATCCCCAATACATTTCTGCTTCCGAAATATAGAATAAATATAACTCCGGCAAGTGATATTACACGATATATAGGTGGAAATGCTGTTCCCCATATATTTGCCCTGACCGCCGAATGTTCATATGCTGATAAATTATCCTCATACGCCTGCTTTCTTTCCTGTTCACAGCCATATACACGATAAGTTACAGCATTACCTGCTCTGTCAAGTGTTGCTGCACTAAGTTTTCCAGACTGGGCTTTATATTCTGTACTTGTTTTCTGTACAACGATCTTCATTTTTTCAGCAAGAATATATGATACCGGTGGAAATATCATGCTTATAAGTGCCAGTCTCCAGTCATAGAGCAAAAGCATTCCTGCATATGCTGTTAACGCCACTCCAGTATCAAATATCTCTGTTGTGAACTTTCTCATTCCTTCTGCACAGTCATCAACATCAAGAATAGCCTTCGTAAGAATATCTCCTGCTCCTTCTTCATGAAGCTGTAACCTTGTCTTATGTACAAGGCTGTTATACAGAACTTCTTTCATATTTCTGTTAACATTATTAGAAAACCTTCTGACATAGAAACGTTTTATGTATCTTGATATCTGTACAACCGCAATAGACAAAACATAACATATAACAATAGTAAGCATATCCGTAAATACTGCATCACCACCAAGAATATCAACAAGACACCCCGTCATTCTTCCTTCAAACCATGGTCCTGCAAGCAGACCGATATTATATATCAGACCAGAAATAGTTATTATCACAAGAATATGCCACTCTGACTTAAAATAATATGAAACACGATCAGTCGTGTGACTATTCTTACACTTATTATTCATGTACATTATCCTCTTTTCCAGCAGCTGCAACTCTTTCTGCCACATGTACAAATCCTGCCCGTCTTTCCTGCTTAGAACGCCAGTACAGTTTGTCAAGAAGCTCACAGAATGACTGTCTTTCTTCATCGTTAAAACCTTCAAGAAGCCATTCATAGAATTTACCTTCTATATTAGCCTTTGAGTTCTTTAACTGTTCTGCCTTTTCTGTAGCATATAATAACTGGCTTCTCCCATCATCAGGATTCGGCTTTCTATACAGATATCCTTTATTCTCAAGGCTTGCCGCCCTTCTGGCCGCTGCTCCCTTATCTATCTTTAATCGTTCTCTTACATCTGCCTGTGTTATTCCCGGATTATGTCTTACAAGATGAATGAAGTCAAATTCCGCTGTTCCTATACCTTCCTCTTTCATTGTCTGCACAGTGAACTTGGCAGCTTCTCTTGCAATCTTCGTTATCTTTCTTTCTGAATCATCCATATCAGACCTCCTGATAAATAAAAATAGATGTACCTACATCTTGTTTGGATGATAGTACATCTATTTTATAATGTCAATTCTTTATGTTCTCTTCCCCATTCACACATAGATACGAGTATAGGTATAAGAGACTTTCCTTTTGGCGATAAACTATATTAAACTTTGGGTGAAATCTGCGGATACTCATTCCTTATAATCAATCCGTCTGCTTCCATCTCCTTTAATGTACTGCTCAGAGTCTTATTCTCCTTACGCTTTACTTCAGGTAGGTATATAACTTAAATGTGCGTACTTCCCATTTATTATATTTTAATATATATTAAGAAAAAGGACAATAATACTAATGAAAGGAAACATAGAAAACTATATGAATCATGTATTTACTATTGAAAACATGCGTCCGATAAGAGATGGCATGACAATTTCCAGAGATTCCATGCTTGGATCAGTCAACAAAGTAACATTCTTTTCTATGGGAAAGGATACTTCCATAAGTCAGGAAAGCTATGACCGGATGACTATGTATATTGGTGCTGCCGGCACTGGCGAATTTCTTCTTGGAACGAAACCTGATACTGTTACTCTTCTTCCTGACACGGCTGTTATTGTTCCAGAAAAGACACTATGCGGAATGCAGACCAACACTGGTCTTGTATACACAGAATTAATTTTAAGTAAGGAGAACATTATGAACAAAAACGTAAAAGCTAACGAAGTATTTGCACTTAAAGACCTTATATCTTACGAGGAAGGCAGCATTGCCAATATGGATGTCGTAAGCAATCCTACTATGAAATATGTGCTTATGGCATTTGATAAGGGTACTGGTCTTACTCCTCATCGTGCACCTGGTAATGCTATAGTTTTCGCACTTGATGGAAAAGCTACTATCGGTTATGAAGGTAAAGATTATGAAATAAGCGCCGGAGAATGCTTCCATTTTGAAAAGAATGGCCTTCATAATGTAACAGCTAATGAAAGATTCAAGATGGCACTTTTACTTGTGCTTGAATAATTATACAATCTCATCTGGCCTTATTCTGGCATGTAATATTTATATCAAATTGACTATTTTGTTATAGTCAGTTGTGCAATATTATATGTAAAAATCAATTACAAATATGTAATCAAGGAGGTCAGTTATGACAACTAATAATTCACAGTATGAGTTAAATAAGGGTTTGGCACAGATGTTAAAGGGTGGTGTTATCATGGACGTTACCACACCGGAACAGGCAAAGATTGCAGAGGCAGCTGGTGCATGTGCCGTTATGGCTCTTGAAAGAATCCCCGCTGACATAAGAGCTGCTGGCGGTGTATCACGTATGAGTGACCCTAAAATGATAAAAGGTATTCAGGATGCAGTAAGTATACCTGTTATGGCCAAATGCCGTATAGGTCACTTTGTTGAAGCACAGATTTTACAGGCAATTGAAATTGACTATATTGATGAATCTGAAGTATTGTCTCCTGCTGATGATGTATACCATATTGATAAGACACAGTTCAAAGTACCTTTCGTATGTGGCGCAAGAGATTTAGGCGAGGCTTTAAGAAGAATCAACGAGGGTGCTTCTATGATAAGAACAAAGGGCGAACCTGGTACAGGAGATGTTGTTCAGGCTGTACGCCACATGAGAAAGATGAATTCAGAAATCAGAAAGATAACATCTATGCAGAAGGATGAGCTTTTTGAAGAAGCTAAACAGTTACAGGTTCCATATGACCTTGTCCTCTATGTACATGATAATGGAAAACTTCCTGTTGTAAACTTTGCTGCCGGTGGTGTTGCTACTCCTGCTGATGCTGCACTAATGATGCAGCTAGGTGCCGAGGGTGTATTCGTAGGTTCCGGTATATTCAAGTCTGGAAATCCTGCAAAGAGAGCATCTGCCATAGTTCAGGCTGTTACTAATTACACAGACGCTGCGCTTATTGCAAAGTTATCAGAAGATTTAGGCGAAGCTATGGTTGGTATTAATCCTAGCGAAATCCAGATAATCATGGAGGAAAGAGGAAGATAGTAACAATAATACTATCTGTCCAGAAAAGAGGAATTATATGAAAATAGGTATTCTCGCCGTACAGGGTGCATTTATTGAGCACAAACACATAATTGAAAAAATCGGTCATGACGCAGTTGAAATACGTCAGAAAGATGATCTTAACGGTATTGATGGGCTCATTCTTCCAGGTGGAGAAAGCACTGTCCAGGGGCAGCTTTTAAGAAAGCTTGATATGCTGGATACTATCAAAGATTTAATTACAGATGGACTCCCAACCCTTGCAACCTGTGCCGGTCTGATTCTTTTAGCCGAGCATATTGACAATGATAATAATGTACATATCGGCACCCTTCCTGTTACAGTAAGGAGAAATGCATATGGCAGACAGCTTGGCAGTTTCATAAGAACTGCCTCACTAAAAGGTTTTGGTGAATTTCCTATGACCTTCATCCGCGCGCCTTTTGTTTCATCTGTCAATGATCACGTTGATGTACTTGCAACAGTTGATGACCGAATTGTTGCTGTACAGTACAATAATCAGGTTGGTCTTGCTTTCCATCCTGAATTATCAGATGATTCAAGAATCCACGAATATTTTATTTCTCTTTGCCAGAATAATATTATCAGTAAATAATTGACACGCATTAGCATATATATTAATATATTGTTAATAAGAGGGAGTAGTTAGCATCTTCCCAGATGCAATAATAGTCGTCATCACGCCATATGGCCGGTTATTATTATAATTAACGAGACTTTTATCAATTCATTTTTGATGCGATAAAGGTCTCTTTTTATATTCCATTTCTTTATCGCGGAAAGGAGCATTTATGGAATATTTATTACTACTCATCGGCTTTGCTCTCTTAGTAAAAGGAGCAGATTTCTTCGTGGAGGGAAGTTCTTCCCTTGCCAAAATTCTCAAAGTACCAAGTGTTATTATAGGTCTTACAATTGTTGCTATGGGAACAAGCGCCCCAGAAGCTTCGGTAAGCATCAATGCTGCAATATCTGGCAACAATGATATTGCCATAAGCAACATTGTTGGTTCCAACATATTTAATGGTCTCGTTGTTGTTGGAATCTGTGCCTTTATGTCTGGTTTTAAAACCAATCTTGATATACTAAAGCGCGATATGCCTTTCAACATCATTGTTACTGTTATCCTTATTTTTATGTTTATTGACGGAAAACTCAGCAGACTTGAAGGTATAATTCTCCTTGCCGGAATGATAGGATACATCACATGTATGATAATATCTGCACTGAAAAACAGATCATCTGTAGAAGACTGCAAGGTAATGCCTCTACCCAAAAGTCTTATTTTTATAGCCGGCGGTCTTGCCGCTGTTATATTTGGCGGTAATCTGGTAGTTGATAACGCCTGTATTATTGCATCTAATTTCGGAGTAAGCCAGAATTTCATCGGTCTTACAATTGTTGCAATTGGCACATCTTTACCAGAGCTTGTAACATCTATTGTAGCTACAAGAAAAGGGGATAGCGGGCTGGCATTAGGTAACGCTATTGGTTCTAATATTTTTAACATATTATTCATACTGGGTATGTCAGCAACAATACACCCTCTCCATGTACTTACCGAATCTATGATAGATTGTATAATACTTCTGGTAAGCAGCATTATATTATTTATATTTGCATTTACGAAAAAGAATATGAACCGGTTAGAAGGAGCCGTTTGTGTCACCTTATATATATGCTACACTGCATATCTGTTTATCAGATAGAAAAAACGCAGACCCAGCCTGTTATAAATGGCTGAGTCTGCGTCTTTTAATTATAATCCATATAATAGTTATAAGTATTCCTAATCCACTTATTACAGCACCCTGCCATAAATACGGAACTTTCATGTTAATAACCGTTGTTCCTTTGTTAACATACAACAGATTATTCTCTCCATATATCTCTGATTCAGAATTAAATATATCATGATAAGACAGAGTTGTATTAACATTATCACTATTAGATATAACACTTATGCTGTTATCAGAATATTCTATCTTTAATGGAACAATCTTTCTTAATGGCAGTTTTTCCGATGTAAGTCCAGTCATATTATCCAGAAGCTTTCCTATAGCCTGATCTCCTGTGAGGCTATAGAAATATGTGAGATTAAGTCCTGTTACAACTATATTTTCATTCTTAACAGTTCCATAAAAGGCAAGTTTAAGTCCGTTATCGTAGAATGTTCCCCATGTCCTGTCAAGTCCATCAAGATATACAGTATTCCAGGTTGTATGCCCTTGCGGAAACATATCCGGATATATCTTTCCTATTCTTGTATCCATATCTGGATATCCGTTACTAAATGCAATTGAACTGCATGTAACCCCAAGAAATGTCTGTGTATGTGTATCTTTGTTAAGAGGAATTCCATCAGCATATATAATAACTCTCACTCCAGACTGGCTAAGTCTTATAAGCAGACGCTCTGCTTCCTCCTTATCATCATATGTGAATCCATCCAGAAATATTTCTTTATACTCTGCCAGCTCCTTATATGTGTAATCATTAAGATTATCAGACTTTCCTTCTTTTGCTACAGGGAACTGCATCGTAATATTGTCCGCACCTGTACCTATAGCAATTGCCTCGTAATTACATACCGTTCCCCAGTTTCCACTTACATCAATATGATACAATCTATATGTTCCATTATCTTCAACCATAGAATATCCATTAGCAGTTGCTGCCATATCAAGATTATCTATAGTATCTCCATATTGTTTAAGAAGTGATTTCCTCACAAGCACAGTATCATTGCCAAGTTCAAGACATCTGTCAAACATGTAATAAAACTTACTGTTCGCAAGAGCTTTATTGAGATTAACTATATTAACAGCTGTATTTGCAGCCTCTCTTCCTGCTCCAAATGTTGAGGCCACGCCATTACCATAACCTGAAACAAGCCATGCTCCCATTGATCCAAGACTGCTCTCATCCATCAATGCCATTCTCTGTGTGGTAATCTCTTTTGCCTTAGATATCAGCGTGTTATCCTGTGTTGTTTCTATTCTGTCTTCTACAGATTCCGAATTATGATTACCAGTAATCAGTGTCACAGATGGAATGATATCAGCAAGGAGCAATACACACATTATCACAACAAAAGGCTTTTTTAATGTGTTCCACATAAGAAAGCTCATAAGAATCATGCACAATGCTATTGAAATAAATCTCAGCATCCATAAATACTGGCTTCCCGGAAGTAATTTAAGAACCGGATATATACCATTAGTAGTAAGTATAAGAATTATAATTGCTGTAATAAATCCAGTCCTTGATTTCTTATATCCAAAAAATGCGCCAAATACAGCAATAATAGCTGCTGCCAGTCCAAAATAGAAATCTACATTACCATTCTTAATCCTTCTTACAGGATTAAGTGACACCCATATATTCTGGAAAAAATTAGCCATATTTTCTGAATTATCAAGTGAAGTTATTCCTCCATTAAGTGATGCAACAATCCATATTCCCAGTATCATAAACCCGGCAAGCATCGATATTATTACATCTGCCACTGCTTTCTTTCTGCCTTTTTGTATAAGATATACTATACAGTATAATATTACCGCCAAAGCAACCATACCTGCATATCCTAAATGACACATAATTATAAACATAAAGCTTATTATCATCATAGGAATATACCTTAAGTACATATACCTTAAATACATTGCAGCTGCATATATAAACACTGGCAGAAATACCATGCTTAGTGACCTTGCCAGATTACCTTCAGCAAAGAACGCAACGAGATTATTAGGCATAAAGAACCATATCAGTCCCATAAATGCTCCAAGGAATGGTCTTTCCAGTTTATAGCCTGCAAAAAGCCATGGTAAAGCTCCCCAAAAGCATATTGCTCCTACAAACACCAGGTAGCCACCCATCTGGCTTCCACCTGCAATCAATTGGCATAATGCAATAAAATAAGCAGGCAATGGCGCCCAGAAACGTAATAATTCAACGCCGTTATACCACATCGGATCATACATCGGATACAAGTTACCTGCTTTTATGGAATTGTATACATAGTTGCCCCTGTATATATGATACATTGTATCTGAGCCAAGCGGATATGTTCCACTTGTTCTGACAAACCACACAACAATTACAGATACAGCTGCATATATCAATGGCATAAGAAAAAGCAAATATGTTGATCTGTTCTTTTTCAACTGTAACTCCAATCTGCCTACTCTGGCTGTTTATTATCGGCTGCTATCTCATCAAGTACAGAATCCATAACTTCTGACAATATCTGTTTATCAGCCTTTCTATTCATAATTTCATGTTCTTCCTGTTCTGAAATATTAACGATATAACTTCTGGTTGGAGTCTCACTTGCTTCAACACTAGTAAGCATTCCTCCTATATCATATATTATCTCATAAAATTTCTGTGAGAAATAATCTGTAACATTCTCAATTGTTGGAAGCATTCCATCAAAAGGGTATTCTTCATTCAGTACCTTATTCTGATATTTTTCCAGAAATTCAGATATTCCTTTTTCAAATATATTAAATTCAACGAACGAACTTCTTCCAAATTTTATATCTAAGGCAAACTCCCATGTATGAGGGTGAATCTCACCCTTTGTTCCATTAATAATTATGTAATGTCTCATATTAAGATAGAATTTCATTCTGTATTCCCGATACAAATTAACTGCCATATTCTGCCTTCTTTCCTGATAACAAAATCAATCCTCATCATGCAGGTTGTATTTTTTCTGAATTTTAAGTACATCCTCTCTGCCTGCAATATTCTCAACATTGTCTATCATTGTATGCTCATCTTTCAGGACATTAATACTCTCCTTTGTGCGATTCATATCAATCTGAACGCACAACAATACAATATCACATTCCAAATATCTGAAACGTAAAACATTTTTGTCAAGCATTATCACAGCCTTTGATATAAATCTGTCTCTGTATGTTACATCAGTGCAATGAATATGAACAAATGTAACTGGCGTAATATTACGTTCAGCTATTCTGTCCATAAACGGCTTAATGGCATTCTGTTCCCACACATTATCCTTGGTATCATGTAAATCCTTTTCCATAAGTCTGTCATTCATCTTTGACAACATTACATTAAGAGATGAAATATTATCATCCTGCAAACTGTTCTTTATGCTCAGTTTCTTAACTGTATAAGCAAATATCATAGAAGTGACAACAAGCGCAAGTAATATTATTACAACAAATGTTTCCATTTCTATCTTAATCTGCAAATAGCTGTTATTATCAAGAAGGACACTCTTATCTGTAAGCAGACACAGCTTATACTCTTCATCCTTATATTCAAATGATACTCCCGATGCAATATATACTTTCTCATTAATCATAATATTGTCATGAGTTACATAATCAAGCTGCAGATTATCAAGAAAAGCTTTGGCACTGTCAGAACTGTAATATGATGCCGCTGTTATACCCTTATATCTGTTAGTTTCAAGTACATCCTTAACAAAAAGCATTGACTGGTTCTTAGAGAATATCCAGTATTTATTAGACGAGGCATCCATCGTACTAAGAATCTCATTAATAATCTGTTCATCATCACGATTACTTTTAAGGTTAATCTGGTCAAGTACAAGCTGTACATATGCATCCTGCTGCTTTGCACATATTTCAAGAATACCATCTTCGTATGAAATAATTCTTGTGTACGCAAGTAGTGCCGCAATTATTGAAAATAATATAACGCAAAGCGTTGTAAATCCAAGGATGTGTTTATTATCTGACTTTAATATTCTTTTATTATGTAATTTCAGATTGTGCTTTCTCATAATAAGCCTCATTTCTCCTTATCGGAATTTTGCTCATTTTCTGTATTCATCACTTTACTGTTATCTGTTCCAATAAAATCTGATTCTTCATAATAATTAATAGTCCTGCGTATATTTCTGATTATAGCCACCGGCTTGGCAAAATCACTTCTTATAATATCTGCAAATGCATGACATTCTTCTGTAAATGTCATAGTCTTCCATGAACTATCCGTTTCTATGCTATTAATTATTCCTGCCAGTCTTATAAAAAATATTACAAAATTAAAAAGCGAAAGAAACAGCACACACCACCAGTGATTAATGTAATATGTCCTTATATCCTTATTAATCCTTAGAAAATATGCAACTGTTATAAAATACAAATATCCTATAACTATGTATAACAAAAATATTATACCAGTAGACATAAGAACAGTCTTTCCAGAATATCCAATAACAATAAGGCACATTAATGCCAGATACCATATCATTCTTGGAAATGCAAATGTATGATCATATAACAAAGTCTTTATTCCAATATCCTTAAATATTCCTGTAAGCTTAAAATCCTTATTCATAAACATTTTGGATACTTCAAGGCTTCCTCTCTGCCACCGCTGTCTCTGAGTATATAACTTATTAAGATTCTCTATCGGATCAACAAAAAATAATGCCTCTTCACACACTTCTACTTTCTCATTCTGCAGATAGCGCATCTGGAATGTTATATGTGTATCTTCACATATAGTATCTGTATTATACATCCATGACTTTAACACAACCGACTTTCTAAAAGCTGAAAATGCTCCCGATAAAGTATATACAGAATTAAGTTCTGAAGCATAACTTCTTCCTGCAAGAAATGCCTGTGCATATTCCATAAACTCAAGATTTCTGATTAATCTTGGAAAAAACTTTTTATATTCCTTGATTTTCTCTGGAACTGTAAGTATCGCTCCTGTCATACAGTTAATGTTTGTATTGTTCTCAAACCTGGTTATCATGTTAATCAGTGCATTCTTTTCAAGCATTCCGTCACTGTCAAGGTTAATAATATACTTTCCCTCACTATTGTATAAAGCAAGATTAAGTGCCCTGGACTTTCCCTGTTCAGCATTCATCCACTGCATAAGCAGTTCTGGAAACTTTTTCTGACACTCTGCATATATTTCAAAGCTATTATCCTGTCCCTTATTATTAACAAGGAATATTCTAATCTTGTCATTGGGATACGTACTATCATTAATCGACTTGATACATCCATATAATGTATCAGCAGAATTGTACACAGGAATGATAAGCGAAATCTCTGGAAAAACTTTTAACTTTTTCAGATTGCGCTTATGCCGCAGATTTCTCCTGATAAGAAAATATATACTTCCCAGGGCAGGTACAATTTCCATTATGAAGGGAATTATTATCCACCCACCCCAGAAAAGAAATGAATTAAGAATTACTTTTACTATTCCCATATGAGAAATTTCCTACTTTCATTTTAATAATCTGTGGTTTGGTAAACACGTAAAAATATAAAGCAATACTAAGAACATAAAAGAATATTCTTCCTATGAATGTATGTACAACATAGTAAACATCCATTCCTCCGAAATGAACAGCAATACATATCATTATGATTCTTAACGTATTGCAAAGCATTATATAGCAAAATCCACCTATTCCTATCATTATCTTCTCACTTATATTGTACACATTAAAGAAAGCCAATAATGATATGAATGCCATAATCTCTATTATTCCAGAACACTCAAAATCAATCAGCAGAGTTGTTGATGTAACTCCTGTATGTATAAATATTATTCCATATTTGAAATATGCGGTAAATGTTCCGGTAATATCTCCAACAATTCCTGCCATAGCCGCAACGCACCTTGCCAATGGCATGGTAAGAACCGGTTGAATTGTAAGCATCATTATCACAAACAGTCCAAGGCTTCCCCACACAAATTCCCATGCATGCAGCCTTGCTCTCTTTAGTACAGATAATATATACAGCCAGATAACAATAATAGCTATTACCATAATTGGTTTCATTAATTCTTTACCTGCTTATTACCTTTCCTGTTCTTATAAACAACTACCCCACATACGGCACATATACATATAAACAGCCCTAACCAGGCACCCGAAGATGCTCCGGCAGTTCCAATCCATTGCTGTCCTATTCTTCCAAACTGAGCTTCTATCTGTTTAAAATCACTTGATTCCCAGCCATATTTCTTAGCCAGTTCATTAAAGTCAATGTAATATTCACATTGATCTTTGCTATCACCAATGGTTACCATCATCTTACCATAACATCTGATATAATCATTAAGTTGGGACATATTGGTAATATCATGACCTTCATCACCCGCAAATATATAGAACTCATATGTACCATTATCTAATCCGTTTGTTCTGGGATTCCAGTTAATATTACCATTCTCATCAACAGTAACCATTCTTGCATAAAAATATTTTGAATCATTCAGTTTAAACGAAACTGCTGATGTTAATTCTCCACCTTTCTCATTAAGATGTGCAGGTAGTTCTGTAAATACATGTCCAAGTACAATATTGCCATCACTATATATTGCACCATATCCATCAGCTATATTATGATGTGTTCCGGCTGTTGTATATCCCAGTCTTACATGAGGATACCTGTCCCAGTCCCCATACAATCCGTCATATCTAATATCATATATTACATTATCATCTGAACCATCATCCTTAAGATTGGCAACATCCTTTACAAATGGCTCCATCTCATATAAACCAAATGAAATAGTCTTGTTGTATTCTGGTATTACACTTTTAGGAACCGATATCTCCCATTGTCTGTCTGCATGGACACATTCAATACCATCAACACCATTAACCTTGCCATCCCTTGTCAGCTGAAAAACCAGCTCATATCCAAGATCTGTTACAATTGAATATCTTGCATTACTATATAACCCTGCACCAAAGGCACCTTCCCAGTCAGGACCATCTCCATCCTTGATATATATGTATGCATAATCTCCATCAAACACCATTGCAGCCTGTGATAAGCAGTTCTTATGCCATTCATTAGGACACTCAGCATCATATTTTGTCACAGCATCCCAATCAGAAAAATCTCCGTCAATTGTAATTCCATTGTAAACCGGATCTGCTGATACACTAACAGCGGGTATTATCATAATCAAAGCCATTAATACCGCCAGAGCCGACATTATCTTAAAATTGTATTTCATGGTAATTCCCTTCTTTCTTCGTATATAAATAATGGAATTATACATTTCACCATATTCACTCATATATATTCAAATTTCTTCATATCTTATATATATTTTAGATTATCGGCACATTAGTGTCAATTATTTAACATAAATTTCACATTTACTTTATCATACTAAAAAAGCTGTATACTCGTGATATCCATCACTTGTATACAGCCTTAAGCCCAATTTACAATTATTATCCATGAAGTCCTGCTGACTGACGAATCATATCCTCAACAACAATATCATATATCTCGCCAATAGTACTGCAGTACTCAAGTACTTTCCATGGCTCATTAGTATGGAAATGTATCTTGATAAGATCCTCATCACCTGCTGCAATCAGGCAGTTTCCCTCAAAATGCTCAGTGATATAATCTGCAATTACATCCTCATCTAAATCTTCATCTCTTCTGTCAATAAGAAGCTGTGTATCATAACGATATGCAAACTGATCATCCTCAACATCTACGCTATGTATATCTGACATAAAACAATCCTCCATAATCTGTCTTTATGTGTGGCAGTCAGTGTGTTTTACCTGGCTAACCTGGCACATTATCTCACATCCCAGCCATAACTTCAAGTATCAGAAGCTTTCATTCTTCACAAATTCTCTCACAATCTCCAGTCCTCCAATTGGTACACAGAATTTCTGATTATGTTTTTTACATTCTTTATATACATATTCAAGGTTAAACCATTCTACCCCGTCCAGTTCTTCCTTCTGCAAAACAAGCTCATCTGGATTAACATTTTTTGTGTATATATATACAAATGCAACCTCTCTGTCCTTAAACATCTTGCCATAGAATTCTTTATCATACTGGATTACAAATGTATCAGCAAACTGCAAATCATCAACTGACGCCTTAATTCCAAGCTCCTCATGCAATTCTCTTATAGCAGACTCTTCCGGTTCATCTCCAGCCTGGATATGTCCAGCCGAAGAAGTATCATATCTTCCCGGAAATGAATCCTTGTTCATAGCTCTTTTCTGCAGCAACACTTCTACACCTTCATCGGATTTTCTTACAATCCACACATGAGCTGTTCTATGTCTGATTCCCTCACTATGCGCAATTTTACGCTCAACCTTCTCGCCTGTAGGCATTCCATATTCATCAACAACATCAAGTAATTCCATAATCCATACTCCAACATAATAAAAAACTGCCAATTTTCATATTATATAACTATGTCATGGAAATTACCATATAATTTACTGTATTATTATATATCATTCAACAAATAATAAATTGCAACCATAGCGAATGTACCTCCAAGAGACATCAATATCGTTTTAATTAGCAAAGTCATTTTAATATGTTTTGATATCTGTTCATCACTAATACACATCGTCTGTTTCTTCTGGGCAGTTCTGATGCCACAAATAGCACCTATTGCACAGGCTATTATGTACAAATAATACGTAAATAATGGTTTTATTTTTATATATTCATATACATCAGCAATTTGACCAGTCATGTATGTATATTGCACTATCAGTGACAATGCACTTGCTATAAATATTGCAGCAATATCCTGTTCAGAAACTTTTTTACTCTTTTTCTTCATACATAAAGCAAATGCAATTACTGGAGCTACCAGGTAAACGATCATGCCATCAGCTCCAACTTCTTCATCCTCTTCGTCAGAATCATATTCATAATCTTCGTAATACTCTGTTTCATCTGTATTATCTATTCCAGCAAAAATATTAACAAGACTTACATCCATTACATCAATTCCTGCACATGATACAGTAAACATTGGGAAAAAGAAACATGCAATAACAATAACAGCAGCTATTTTCATAATCAGACGACCTTTATTCCTGTCTTCTGAATCATTTAATGTTGTATGTTCTTCAATCGTTGTTCCACCAAATGCCGATGAATCAATTTTAACACAATCACTATCAATATTGCCTCCGCTACTTGCTGCAGCTATATTTTCTTTTCCACAAAACTTGCAAAATTGTGCATTGTCCGCAATTTCTTTTCCACAGTTCTTACAAAACACATTAACCACCCCTTTTTATTCATATAGACTCAGCCAAAAATACCAACAAGTAGTACACAAATCACCATCAATATTACTCCGATACCTGCCAAGATTAATCTGAACTTAACCCAGTCCATGAAACTATATGTAGATTGTGTTTGTTCATTTTTTTCAATTGTATCCTGCTTGATATTTTCCTGCAGTATATCAGTCCCACCTATTCTGGC
This sequence comes from uncultured Lachnospira sp., assembly GCA_934343805.1. Lineage (GTDB taxonomy): Bacteria > Bacillota > Clostridia > Lachnospirales > Lachnospiraceae > Lachnospira. The sequence continues at coordinate 42,624 of CAKRIN010000007.1, read as the reverse complement.
TCCACACCTTGGACAATTTACCCAGTTATTTTCCACTTTCATTCCGCATTTTTCACAAAACATTATTATCCTCCTGTGTATATTTAATTTTGCTTCCGCATTTTATAAACAGCCAGAACTATAACAATTATAACTGATATAATCTGTGCTGTTGATAACCCAAATATCCATAATCCCCTTATAGTATCTCCCCGGAAGAATTCCAAAACAAATCGGCAAAGTGCATACAACGTCAGGTATAAAAACATATTATTATCACTATTTTTCTTTTTTATATGTATCCTTAAAATCACAAAAATAATAATATTACATATACTTTCAAAAGCTTGAACTGGTAATCTTATAACTTCTGGTTCATTTGCCAATATCACGCCCCAATTAGATACTGTTCCGTAACAGCAGCCTGCTAATAAACAGCCAAATCTTGCAAATGCATGAAAAAGTGGTATAGCCGGTGCTATATAATTCAATATTTTCTTTCCATCTTGATTCTTAATTCTGGACAATATCAATACTGATATAATTACTCCTATTAAACCACCATAAAAAACTATTCCGCCATTCAAAATATAATATACAATTTTATTAAAATTCGTTATTCCTACAGATGGAATAATCCCTATCACAAATAGCAATCTTGCACACAAAAAGCCAATTATTATACTAAACAACAAGTATTGAATAATATCAAAAAAAGATAATCCTATTTCATCTTTTTTAAAATATATATACATAACTGCAAATATTAATCCTATTGCTGCCATCAACGCATAAGATGGTATAACTAAATATATCTCTGGTAACATTACTTACACCTATTTATCACTTGACCAACATCCCTTTGTAAATGATCTTGGCATTTTCTCATTATAATTTTTCTCTTCAACTTTTGTCTTCTGCCCGCATGAAATTCCAAAACAGGTAGATGTCTGTGTTGCCTGTGTACTTTCTGCTATTTTTTCTTTGTATTGATTTCCAGCTAAAGAAATTCCAAAACAGGTTGCATCTTTAGTATAACTTCCATTGCTTTTCACTTTTGAATTAGCAATGCATCCTGCCTCATTGTAATACACAACACATCCTGATAATTTTTCAGTGCCATTTGAAGATGTCTTTATACTTGTACATTCTGTCGGCCAGCATTTTGAATTAATTCCAATTCCTAAACATCCTGCAGGACCTACACAGCTTGTATATTCCACTCCATTTTCATCTATTCCTTTTGCATAAAATAAAAATCTCGTATCATCATCTCCACACATTTCTAATCTTACACAACTATTTGAACCACAGCCTGTTGAAATTGCTAATGGAAAAATGCATATTAACAATAAAATTATTATTTCAAATATTTTATTTTTTCTCCTCATATAATAATCTCCTTACCTAAACGTTTTTATAAAATCATTAAATGATTGACCTAATTGTTTAAAAAATTTTATTATTTCTGGTATTCCAAAATAAATAATACATACCATAAAACAAATAGCCAGAACCATTAACATTACCATAACTATTTTATTATGTAATAATTCATTTTTATCTGATTCTTCATCTGTAAATGTATTTTTCTTATCTGTATTAGATGAATATGTACCATTCTGAGTTCTTAATTCATTTATATATTTTTCTCTTTTATTTCTATCGCTCAATACATCATACGCCTCATTTATTAACTGCATTTGTTGTATAGATACATCCTGCGGTATATCTTTATTGTCTGGATGATATTTTTTCACTAATGCTCTGTATGAGGCTTTTATAATTTCCGGCTCAGCATCTTCTGTAATTTTTAATATTTTAAAATAATCAATCATATTAAATCCTCTATATTATTTTACCCCCCCCCGATTATTTTTTGTCAATAATTTTTATATATAATTATGTTGTATTTTTATGTCCTTTTACCCATAAATACAAAAATCAGGCTTTGGATTTCTCCTCCGCCTGATTAATTCACTGCAAATATTTTAGCTCTGCTACATACTAATCTTCGTATACTTTAACTCCACCCAGCTGGATATTATGATAAAATCTGAAGTCTTCAACGTTCTTCGTAAGACCTACATTTATTTTATAATCACCTAAATGTATTATCTGCATTGTTTCAATACAATATGGCTGGATTGTTGTCTTCCAGTACTCCTGTGCATCAGAATATGATGATAAAGAATTCATATTAAGAATATACTGGTCAAGTGTCGCATCATTTGTATAACCTGATGTATTAGTCTTTCTGATATAATTCTTACTTGCCGGATTATCATCATAAGGATATGACATTGGATAAAGGTCAAATGCTGTAGGATCAGCAATCTTTGTAAGTAAAGTACCCCATTCATATACCTGTAAATCTACTGTAAGACCAATAGCTTCAAGTTCCTGCTTCATAACAAGTGCTGCATTGTACTGATTAGGATATGTTTCTGTTGTAACCATTCTTATAGGTGTACCATCGTAATTAAGTTCCTTCAAAAGTTCCTTAGCTTTAGATACATTCTGTGAAACTGCTTCTGATACATCTGTATGCCATGGTGAATCTCCTTCAAAATAAGAACCATCAACTACATATGGGCAATATCCATCTATGGTAGGATAAGCAGCCTCCATCATCTGTGCAATGTCTACTGCATAGCCAATAACCTGTCTCCATTTGAAATCATTAAATAATGCTCCTGATGACTTATTCATTGTAATTGTCATATCACCCTGGCCATAATTTTCCACCTTTACATTATCAGATGCATTAAGTCTTGTAACATCAGCATTCTGGATATTAAATGCTATGTCATACTCGCCTGTTTCCAGACCATTAGCTCTTGTTGTAGAGTCAGTTACAATATATACCATCGCTGTATCAAAGTTAACTGATTTGTTTCCCCAGTCTCCAGAATATTCTTCTGTAAATGGTACATAATCATCAAATTTGTCAAGTCTGATGTAACTGTCAACAACCCATTCTGTAAATTTAAGTGAACTTGTACCAATAAGCTGATCTACTGAAAGATTATTATTACCCGCAACATCAATAACTGACTCAGGCATTATAGATGCCTGCTGAACATCATTTGCAATTATATAAGGCAATAACAGGCATGGTGCATCAAGTTTAATCTTAACTGTAGAATCATCAACTGCCTCGAACTGTGACGTAGTCTGTATTGCTTTCTGTGCTATAGTACTCTTACTATACCATCTGTTCATTGAAGCAGCAACGTCATCTGCATCCATCGTTTCTCCATTATGAAACTTTACTCCGGTACGGATATGGAATGTCCATTCTGTATTATCTGAACTTACATCATAACTTTCACATAATTGGCATTTAGGCTCTCCATTTTCATCAAGTTCAAATAATTTTTCAAATATCCATGTTGCAACCTGTGCTACGGCTGTTGCTCCTGAAGCATGTGGATCATATGTATTTGGCTGTGCATCAAATGCTACATTAATTGTTTTCTTTAATGTATCACTATGTGTTGCTCCACTTCCGCCTCCACATGCTGCCATTGGAAGTATCATCGTTAATGCCGTACCAACTGCTGCCAGTTTCTTAAATAATCTTTTCATAAACCTTCCTCCTTCTATTTCACATTTCTTATTGACTACAATAAGATACAAAAAACAATAAAGGCATTTGTAAAACATGCACCCACATGTTTTGCAAACGCCTTTGTCCGCATAGAACTTTGCTACCGTTTTCTGTTAAGCATCATTATACTCATATAATCCACTTGTTATTGTAATTTTTTGAAGTAGCACTCTACTTTTCATAAACAACTTTACCACCAAGAATTGTTTTCAATACAGAAATATTCTTTATTTCTGATGGTTCTGTTTCAAATATATCAGAGTCAAGTACAGCAAAGTCAGCATACTTTCCACACTCAACAGTTCCCTTATAATTTTCCTCATTACAGCTGTATGCTGCATATTTGTTATATAAACATACTGCTTCGTATGTGCTTATCCTCTCCTGTGGTTCAAATACTTCCTCCGGACTTCCAGACATATCCTGTCTTGTCACAGCACACTGTATTCCAACAAATGGATCAAATACCTCAACAGGTGAATCCGAACCTCCTGTTACGACCAGTCCCTTTTCAAGATATGTTTTATATGGAAGGAATAATCTGGCTCTCTCCTCGCCGATGTTCTGTTTGCATGAATTAACCCAGTTGAGAAGGAAATTAGGCTGTGTATCAAGAATAACTGGAAGTTTCTTTAACTTTTCAAGCTGTTCTTCATTAACAACCATTGCATGTATTATCCTGAATCTTCTTGTATCTCCTGGGACATAACAATTCTCAATTGCCCTTATCATAAGATCCATTGCGTAGTCACCTATTGTATGAACAGCAATTGTATTACCATAATCATAAGCAGTCTTGACGGCATTAATAAAATCCTGATCTGTTTCATAGATAAGCTGCCCTTTTGTCTTAGGTTCACAGCTGTATGGCTCTTTCAAAGCTGCAGTATGTGAATTCAATGAGCCATCTATAAAGAATTTATGTGATCCAGCCTTTAACATATCATCACCAAAGCCAGATATTATGCCTAGATAATTGCCTGTAAAATTAGTATAATCAATAGTGACTCTTACAGGCAGTTTATCCTGATTTTTTAATGTTACTAACTGACGAACTGTTTCCTCTCCATCCGGCTGCATCTCATTCGACTGAACTGTTGTGTAACCATATGAAGCATATTTATTAAGTATTTCTTTTAATCCTTCCATCTTGTCTTCATATGTTTTAAACATTGGACCAATATACTGCATCATATATGCCGAAATATGTTCTCTTAATATTCCTGTAGGTTCTCCATTTTCATCTCTGTCAACAAATGCGCCTTCTGGCGGTACGAATTCCTTATCTATCTTAGTAATCTCCAGTGCCTTACTATTAGCCATTGCTGCATGTCCACAATAACTTGTAACATAGATTGGTCTTTCTTTTGATACCTTGTCCAGATCATATCTGTCTGGAAATCTTCCATCTGATAACTTTTCAATATGTATTCTGTAACCTACAATCCATTCTCCCGGATTAAGCTGCTTATCCTTTTCCTTTAACACATTATTAATCTCTTCAAGTGAATAGCATTCACTCAGATCAACCTGCTTGAACCTGTCTCTCGTATGAGTAAGATGCATATGAGTATCTTTGAACGCCGGGAGCACACATTTCCCCTGCAAATCAATTTTTTTCTTTGCATCAATGCCTTGTGCCTCACTATTGCTTCCTGTCCACATAATCTTACCATCATATACAGCAACAGCTTCAACAAAATCCTTTTCCTTAACCATGGTGTATATCTTTCCATTATAAAACACCTGATCCATTAAAATATTCATAGCACTTCCTCCTTAATAATATAAAATATATAATTAAAGCCATATGACTTATAATTATCTACAAAAATTCCAGCTTAATATCTCTTTCTACCATATTCATCAATATTTCATATGTAACTTCCGCATCATTCAAATCTGCCACCTCAGATGGCGAATGTGAATATCTTCTGGGAATTGTAAGTGTAAGACATGGTCTCTGATTACCATTCCTTAATATTGCCATCGCATCACCACCATATCTGTCCTGTGCCATAGTTGTGAATTGTACGGGAAGATGATTACTATCCGTTATATCTTTAACTGCATCTACAAGCCTGTCATTCTGCAATGACGCCCCCACACCAGGAATAACATCTATATAACTAATTACGGGACCTTTTCCTATATCAATATTAAGTCTTTCCGGCTTAATATCAGGAGTTCCGCCTGCAACAAATGTATCAATAAGTATATGGTAATCTGGATTAATATACGAACTTGCCATAGCAGCACCAATGACATATATCTCCTCCATTACAGAAAACACAATCTTTACGACTCCTTTTATTCTGCTTCTGTCCATAGTTCTGCACATATGAAGAAGCACTGCACATCCTATTCTGTCATCAATGGCTCGCCCTGTAATAATGTCCGATTTATTCAATTCTATCGCCGGACTGTCTGGAACAATCCTGCTTCCTATATCAATTCCAAGTTCATATACTTCTCTTTTACTTGCGGCACCAACATCAATGTAACTATCTGATATCAACGGAACCTTGTATTCTTCATCACTTTTCTGAATATGTCCCGGTGTAATTCCTACAATTCCTATAACCACACCTTTATTACCCTGAATAAGCATCCTGTGGGATGGAATGGATTTGACATTAGCTCCTCCCAGCTTTTCAAAAAGGATAAATCCGCTCTCTGTTATATTCTTTACTATATATCCAACTTCATCTGTATGAGCGCTGATCATCACAGTTTTTCCTGGCATATCACCATAAAAAGTTGCAATAAGATTACCTGTGTCCATAATTTCAGTTTCATCTGCGTAATCCTGTACAATATCCCTGCAATATCTGATAACTTCCTGCTCTCTTCCAGTAGTTCCAATAAGACCATTCATATTAAAGAAGTCTTTTTTTATTAATTTCTTTATTTCATTGTGTTCCATACACATCATCCCTTCATTTATAATCCGAATATAACAAATATAACCGGCATAGTAATAACAGACACTAAAGTAGTAACAGCCACTCCAATTGAACCAAGTTCATAATCTCCACCATATATAGTCGCCAGCATCGGAACCATACTTCCAACCGGAACGCTCATCGTTACTGCACATACACCAAGTATCATCGGATTATTAACAAACATTTTAAGAACCAGAATACTGACAACCGGAATAATAACTAATTTAATAACTGTGAAAATCATTAATTTATAATCCGATAATATTTTCTTAAAATTAATATCTGCAAATGATGCACCAATAATCATCATGCTCATTGGTGCTGTTATATTACCTATAAGCTGTATACTGTTAGATAATATATACGGAATCTTTAACTGTAACAAATATATAAATATAGCCATAACCGCCGCAATAACACCCGGATTTAATATATTTGTCCATCTGAAGCCATCATTGTGTTCATCATCTTTAATCACGGCAACTCCATATGTATATATAAGAACATTGAATGGAAGAATAAATGTAACCAGAAGCAGTAAAGCCTTACTTCCATATATTCCTGATATTATTGGTGCACCCATAAATCCGAGATTGTTAAATACAAGCATTGCACGATATACTCCATATGATTTCTTTGGGACGTGCAATATAACAGGAAGAAATACAGCTATAATTATAAGAACCCCGAACATGCTTATTGAAATTCCCGTCATTAATAACAGTTCACTCTTATCAACAACCTCATCTCCTATTACACTGGAAAGAATAAAACATGGATTAGTAATATTAACAACTAGTGATGTCAGTTTTTTTACTGCTTCACCTTTAATAATATCCAGCTTACTGGCTAACAGTCCGGTCATCATAACTATAAATAATATTATCATTTGCTGAAGCATTATCACCTGACATCACCCCACTTTGTTCTTATTGGTCTGATGATCAATACATGCTACCCAGTGTTGTGGAGAGACAAGCTGTAAATGTGACTGGAATTCACTGCACACTTTCTTACACTCTGGGCATCTGTCATGAAATACACAGCCAGATGGAGGATTAATAGGTGATGGAATATCTCCCTCAAGAATAATTCTATTTTTCTTTATATGAGGATTAATCTCAGGAACTGCCGATAACAGTGCCTTAGTATACGGATGAAGCGGATTATTGAATAACTCCTCTGTCGGAGCTACTTCTACCAGATGTCCAAGATACATTACGCCTATCCTGTCCGATATGTATCTGACAACGCTCATATTGTGTGATATAAAAAGATATGTCATATCAAATTCATTTTTCATATCATTAAGGAGATTAAGAACCTGTGACTGGATTGATACGTCCAATGCTGATACAGGTTCATCACATACAATAAGCTTTGGATTTAATATAAGTGCTCTGGCTATTCCGATTCTTTGCTTCTGTCCTCCTGAGAATTCATGTGGATATCTGAAGTACTGATCTTCTCTTAATCCAACCTTCTTAAGCATATCCATTGCTTTTTCCATTCGTTCTTTTTTGTTTTTGCATACTTTATGTACAAGTAGCGGCTCTTCTATAATCTCACCGACCGTCATTCTTGGATCTAGTGAAGAATATGGATCCTGAAAAATCATCTGTAATTCACTCGTTATTTTTCTCTGTTCCTTGTTATTCAAATTAGCAATATTCTTACCATTATATAACACCTGTCCCTGTGTAGCCTTCAGCAGCCCTATAACAGTTCTTCCTGTTGTGCTCTTTCCACATCCGGACTCTCCTACCAGACTGAATGTTTCTCCTTTATATATAGAAAATGAAACATCATCGACCGCTTTAACATTCTTATATACCTGCCTTATTACAGACTTCTGTATAGGAAAATATTTTTTCAGATTCTTAACCTCAAGAATTTTTTGTCTTTCCATAGCGTTTTCCTCCCTGATTATTCCTATTCATTATCATTTACTGTATCATTTAATGATGGCAGCTTCCCTGCATAATGGCAACGCACACTCTGTGTCTGATTTATCTTTACAAGCTCCGGATCCTCTTTTCTGCATTTATCAGTTGCATATGGACATCTGCCACAGAATCTGCAGCCGGTCTGCATCTCACTAAGAGCTGGAACTGTACCTTTAATCATATATAGTTTCTCTCCCTTTTTAGTTTCAAGGGTAGGAATTGACTTAATGAGTCCCATCGTATATGGATGCAAAGGTCTGTCAAATATATCTGTTACAAGTCCCTCTTCAACAATATGTCCAAGATACATAATAATTACTCTCTGACATGTCTGTGCTACAACTCCAAGATCGTGGGTAATAAGCATTATTCCCATTCCAAGTTCCTTGTTAAGATCAACTATCAGTTTCATTATCTGTGCCTGTATTGTTACATCAAGAGCTGTTGTCGGCTCATCTGCTATAAGAAGTTTGGGTTCACAGGCAAGAGCCATTGCTATCATTGCTCTCTGTCTCATACCACCTGACATCTCATGTGGATATGAATTAACTCTTTCCTCTGGTGCCGGAATTCCAGTTAAGCGAAGCATTTTTTCTGCGACTTTATATGCCTCTTTCTTATTCTTAACCTTCTTGTGCTTAAGAACTACTTCTGCGATCTGATCTCCGACCGTATAAAGGGGATTAAGTGAACTTAAAGCATCCTGAAATATCATTGCAATTCCATCTCCACGGATATCCTGCATTTCCTTTTCACTCTTATTAAGTATATTCTCACCTTGAAAAAGCACTTCACCTTCATAGCTCGCAAGACTTTTTTCATCATATAAACGCATAATTGATTGTGATGTAACAGATTTTCCGCAGCCCGATTCGCCACAGATACCAACTATTTCACCTTTTCCTATAGAAAAGCTTACACCATCAACTGCTGTTACTTTTCCTCGTATGGTTTTAAAAGATGTTTTAAGATTCTTTAATTCTAATAATTCTTCCATATACAATTCCCCCTTTCATTGCAGGTATATTAAATATTATTAATTAGACATTGGATCGATTATATCTCTTAACCCATCTCCAAAAAGATTCAGTCCAAGCACAATTAATATTGTAAATATGCCGGGATATATCGTCATCCACCACGCATTATAGATATATGACTTTGCCTCAAAAAGCATATTTCCTAACGAAGGTGTTGGTGCTGGAACTCCTGCTCCCAAAAAGCTCAGAGATGCTTCAATAATAATTGCAGAAGCAAATATATATGTTGTCTGGACAATGACAGGTGAAAGAATATTAGGTGCAATGTGTCTGAATAATATCCTGAACTGACTTGCTCCCTGTGCTTTTTCCGCCTCTATATATGTCATTTCTTTTATTGAAAGTGTTGACGCTCTTGCAACTCTTGCTATACTTGGTACATATACTATTGCAAGTGCTACAACAATATTAAATATAGATGCTCCTAATGCTGCTACAAGTGCTATTGCAATCAGTATTGCAGGTATTGCATTTAATGCTTCACATATCCTCATAATCAGATTATCAAGCCAGTGTACATATCCTGCCAGCAAACCAAGAACTATTCCAAATATAAAAGAAATTAATGCTGTAAATAATCCTACTTCCATTGAAATTCTGACTCCATACAATACTCTTGAAAACACATCCCTTCCAAGATTATCTGTGCCAAATATATGTCCATTTCCTGGTGCTGCAAGTTTGTTAAATACATCTATATCATATATTCCATATGGTGTTATGACTGGTGCAAATATAGCTATAAGAGCCATGATTACTGTTATTACAAAACCTGCAACAACCAGTTTTTTCTTCAGAAAATTCTTAAGCACCAGCTTTCTGTACTCCTTAAGGCCGTCTTTAGATATTTTTTTATTTTTCTTATTATCACTCATATAATCACCGCCTTTATTTTGATCTGCCTGTCACTCTTACTCTAGGATCAACCACACCATAAAGTAAATCAATGACAAGATTAATTAAAATGTATATAAGACTGACAACAAGTACTATTCCCTGAATCATAGGATAATCTCTTTTTGTAACAGAGCTTACTATCAGCTGTCCAACCCCAGGAATACCAAATACTGTCTCTACTACTGCTGCTCCTGAAAGCAATGTCGCAAATGACTGTCCTATAGCAGTAAGAATTGGTATCAACGCATTTCTTAAAGCATGTTTATACATAATTACATTCTGTTTTACGCCTTTAGCCTTTGCTGTTTTAATATAATCCATATTAATTACATCTATAACAGATGCTCTCGTCATTCTTGTAAGCATTGCACATTGCATCATTGCAAGTGATATAACTGGCAGAATCATATATTCAATATGTCTTTGCAACCCTACTGCCGCAATCTGTTTATATCCTGCAACCGGAAGAAGTTTAAGATTTACAGAAAAAACAATCACAAGAATAAGGCTTAATAAAAACGATGGTATTGATATTCCAAGCTGTGCGAATGCAATTATTCCTGAATCAGCAATTTTTCCTTTTTTTCTGGCGGCTATTATTCCCAACGGAATTGCTATGGCTGTAGCTAAAAGCTGTGCCCATAATGCAAGCTCCATTGTAGGGCCAAGTGCAGTTGCAATCTCACTCATAACACTTCCTTTTCTTGAATAACTTGTACCAAGATCTCCATGCAATGCCCCTAATGCCCAGTCAAAATATTGCTGAATCAAAGGCTTATTCAATCCCAGCTGTTCTGTTAATGCACTTACTTCTTCTGTCGTAGCATCCTGTCCAAGAATTATTCTTGCAGGATCGCCTGGTGTTATATGTATCAGCGTAAAAACAAACACAGACAGAATAATTAATGTTATAAGAACATATCCTAATCTTTTAAATATATATTTAACCATTAATGAATCACCTCTTCCTTTAGATGTATCATTCAGAAATCCACCTGTCTTCCGTAATAAATACAATCAAGTATTTTACTCATGTCTTCCTTTGATACCTTCACAGGATTAACTCCTGTTGGGCCAAGCATGGCACTTTCTATAAGAAACTCTTTATCATTCTTAAATGTATCCTCATCAATTCCTGCCTCTTTAATCGTCTCAGGAATCTCAACCTCACGTTTAACCTGTCTGACTTTTTCTATAATACTGCATCCAATTATCCTTGAAAGCTTTTCATACTTTCTGGCTGTATCAGTATCTTTTTTGTTATAATCCATGGAATATGGAAGTATTATTGCATTGGCAAGACCATGTGCAATATTGTATTTCCCACCTAATGCATGTGATATACCATGAACCACACCAAGACCTGAATTGGCAAATGCCATTCCTGCCATACATTGATAATTGTGCACATGCTCCCTTGCCTCTTTTGTTCCTTCATTAACAGATATTGGGAGCCAGTTAATCAATCCTTCTATCGCTTCTTTTGCTAATGCATCTGTAAAATCGTTTCCATTTTTATTAATGTAGCTTTCCAAAGCATGTGTTAAAGCATCCATTCCTGTTTCCGCAGCTATTCTCTTAGGAAGTGTCATTGGCAGATCCGGATCAAGAATAGCTATATCTGGAAACATATTAATTGATCTTATAGGTCTCTTTATCTGGTCTTTAGCATATGTAATTACGCTAACCTTCGTTACCTCTGATGCCGTACCAGAAGTTGACGGAACCGCTATAAACTTTGTTTTTGTCTTTAAGGAATCAAGCTCTCCCATACGCTGGATTACATTATCAAAATTATATTCAGGGAAATCATAAAAAATAAGCATTACTTTAGCAGCATCAATTGCTGATCCACCACCAACTGCAATAATACAATCAGGTTGCTCTTTTTTTATAAATTCAAGTCCCTGCATTACCTGATCCGTTGTCGGATTCTTTGATATTCCTGAAAAAACAGCTATTTCTCTGTTTCCAGCTTTCATAATACTTTTTATTCTGTCTATTACACCTGTTCGCAGCATAGATGAACCACCCGTAATAATTACAGCTTTTGTATAATCAACATTTTCAAGATAATTTAATGCGCCATCTCCTGTGACAAGCATATCCGCTGTTAAAGTAACCTGTTTCATATATATTTCTCCCTTCAACATTTTTATAAGCCTAATGCAATTAATGACTCATCAAGTATTCCAAGACCTTCGTCTATCTCTTCTTTCTTAACATTAAGTGGTGTGGCAAATCTCATTCCATTGCCATGAACTCCACAATTAAGTGTCAGCATATGTCTCTTAAGACATTCTGCCTTGACCTTAGCCCATATCTCTGGTGCAGGTGTTCCATCTGCCTGTGCAAATTCTATAGCAACCATAAGTCCCAGACCTCTTACGTCATATATAATCGGGTGCTTCTCCTGAAGTTTCTTCAATTCACTTCTTAAATACTCTCCCATTTCATTAACATTCTTTAGTAATGATCCATCTTCATACTGTTCAAGTACTACACAGGCTGCTGCAGCTGCAACAGGATTACCGCCAAATGTTGTTCCATGAGTTCCTACAGGCCATTTCTCTGCAATATCAGGTCTTGTAAGCACAGCACTCATTGGAAGTCCTCCGGCAATCGCTTTTCCTACTGTCATAATATCCGGTATAACATCAAAATTCTGGCTTGCCCACATCTTTCCAGTTCTTCCATATCCAGCCTGAACTTCATCATATATGAGAAGGATTCCATATTTATCACATATTTTTCTTACTTCCTGCATGAATTCCTTAGGAGGAACAACATAACCTCCTTCACCCATAACTGGCTCCATATATATGTAAGCAACGTCTTCTGGTGATACGATATATCTGAGAAGCTTATTAAGTTCAAACAATGAATATTCGCCTCTTTTATCTGCTGGTATTTCTGGTGGACAAAGATCTCTTCCAGGATATGGAGCAAAATATACCTTTCCCATAAGTCCTTCATAATGTCTTCTATACTTTGAATTAGAACCTGTGATTGATGTTGCTCCACATGTTCTTCCATGAAAAGAACCCATAAATGCAATACCGGCTGCTCTTCCTGAATAAGCCATAGCCATCTTTAAAGCTGAATCCGTAGCTTCTGCTCCACCATTAGTAAAAAACACCTGAGATAGCCCTTCAGGAGCAACACTTGTAAGCTTTTTGGCAAGTTTTAATGTTGACTCATAATTAACAAGGTTAAAGGATGCATCTATAAGATTTCCAACCTGTTCCTTAACAGCTTCAACTATTGGTGGAAAACAATGTCCTAAAGCATTAACAGCAATACCCTGAACAAAATCAAGATATTTTTCACCATTCACATCCCACAGGTAACATCCTTTTCCTTTTGTTGCAACAATATCTGTTGCTTTGGCAAATACCGGATTAAAGTACTGCTTGTAATCTTCAAACTTCATAACATCTGACATAATACATACCTCCTTAACTAAATAAAAAAAGACGCAACAGGATTTTATTCCTTCGCGCCTTTGCTTGCTAATATACTATCTTTTCGTCACTTCATCGTATTGTAAAAAAATGACCATTATATTTTTTAAACAATTTTCATATAGCCTACTCCTATTACATTCCTAAAAGCTGTGGGAGTAAATGAAGAGAACTTCTTAAAGTCATGGATAAAATGTGACTGATCATAATATCCCAATTCATAACATACATTTTCCACATTATCTACAAGCATATTCATTGCTTCCTGCAGTCTGTATATCCGTGCATATTTTTTTATTGTAAATCCAACATTATTCTTAAATATTGTATCACTGTACCTATGACTATAGCCAAGTCCATTAATTATATCCGCAACATTAACATTGCCCTGCTTCTTATTAACAACATTAATAACATAAGCAGTTATTTCATTTTGTTTTTGAATGTATTCTCTCTTAACTATTGTACTCATAATTTCTACTTTTTTCTCAACAGAACAACTTTCTTCGAAAATCTGTTGCACCATTTCTCTATCTATATCAAGAAGCTCCTCAACATCAATTCTCATATTTTCATTAAGCAGCTCCATTTTACCTATAAGGCACACCGGAATCACATCAGGTCTTAATTTTATACCAAAGCATCTTTCAAAAGATGTTGTTGTCGCAATCTTTCCCTCCAGAAAACTTCCAACGAATTGAATTGCCACTTCCCCATTTGATAATCCAACCTGAATATCAATCATTCCATCTGGGAATCCAACTATATCAAGATTATTGGGATTATCAATTTCATAATATTTATAATATAAGTCACTGTTTAAATATACCTCTCTATAATCAATTTCACTGCTAAGACAAAATGTTCGTACCATATAAATGCACCTCCTTTTTGTTTTTAAAAAAAGAAAAACCCAGACAAAAAGCCATGTTGCTGGCTCCTTTGCCTGAGTTTTAAATGTTTTTATGATATTATCATTATCTATTTTCGCTGTCAATCCATTTGTTTTTCTGGCATATTTTTTCATCTATTGTAAAGTCACATCATAACTTTTTCTTAATTTTATAAAGTTATTTTATCCATATCTACGACTTTATTCGCATTTTGATTAATAATATTTACTTCTCACAGTCAGAGTGATATTCTTAGCAACGTTTTAAGAAATCAAATACGAGGGATAACTTAAAACTAATAATAAAATAGCCAAAGGCAGAAAGAGGATTAATATGTTAAAGACAACCCGCTTAGAATCAGACTCAATTGGAACATTGGAAGTACCTGCAGATGTATACTATGGCGTCCAGAGCTTACGTGCAAAAGAAAATTTTCCAATAACAGGTACAACAATGAATAAGACATTTATCAGAAATCTGGCAACAATAAAAAAGGCTGCTGCAATAACCAATTGCAATTCTGGTAATCTTGAGAGTAATGTAGCCAGAGCAATTGCAAAGGCATGCGATGAGGTTATCAGCCACCAATTTGATGACCAGTTTATAGTGGATGCTATTCAGGGCGGTGCCGGAACAAGTGCTAACATGAATATGAATGAAGTAATTGCCAACAGAGCTAATGAAATTCTTGGAGGAAAGCTTGGAACTTATGATAAAGTACATCCTAACGACCATGTCAATATGTCGCAATCAACTAACGATGTTATCCCTACTGCCGGAAAGCTTACTGTTCTTGATCTTTTAAATCCATTGATTAAATCATATAGATATCTGAGCAAATCTCTTCTTGCTAAATCTGATGAATTTGATGATATAATAAAAATGGGCAGAACACAGCTTCAGGACGCTGTTCCAATGAGACTGGGACAGACCTTTCACAGTTATGCATCAATGATTAACCGTGATATGAAAAGATTAGAAGCTGTCAGAAAGGAAATGTATACTCTTAATCTTGGAGCAACTGCTATAGGCTCGGCCATTAATGTATCAGAGTTCTATCTTGACAGCATTGTTCCATGTCTTGGCACACTCACTAAATACCCTCTTACTCAGGCAGATGATTTGTTTGACGCGACAGAAAACCTTGACTGTTTTGTCACAGTATCCGGCACTCTCAAGACATGTGCCCTTGATTTATCAAAAATGTGCAATGATCTGCGTCTGTTATCTTCCGGACCTAAAACAGGCCTGTCTGAAATAAATCTTCCAGCCAGACAAAATGGAAGCTCAATCATGCCAGGTAAAGTTAATCCTGTAATCCCAGAAGTTGTCAATCAGGTTGCATTTAACATTGCCGGCAACGATACAGCTATTGCAATGGCTGCCGAGGCTGGACAGATGGAATTAAATGCATTTGAACCAGTTATTTTTTATAACATATTTGAATCAATAGAAACTCTGACATGTGCTGTTAATACACTGGTAACTAACTGCATATCAGGTATAACTGCTAACAAAGAGCATTGCAGACAGCTTATGGAAAGTAGTGCAGGAATAGCTACCGCCCTCTGTCCATATCTTGGATATGTAAAGTCAGCCCAGCTGGCAAAAAAATCTTTAAAAACAGGGGTAAGTGTTCATGATCTTGTTATAGAAGAACATTTATTATCTGAGAAAGAACTATCTTCTATTCTGAATCCTTACACTTTAACTAATCCTAAAAACAACCGCGCTAAAGCAATGTAAATTAGTCATATTTATTATGATGCCCTGATAAAAAGTAGAGCACCGCACTAGTTTTTCTTAGTACGGTGCTCCTCATTATTATTATAATACTTCAACAAGCTCTATTCTGAAATTCAGTTCTTTTCCTGCCATCTCATGATTAGCATCAAATGTAATATCTGTGTCAGTTAATGCTGATACCCTTGCAGGGAATGGCTGTCCATACATGTTCTGAAGATATACTTTATCATCTCTTTTAAGTTCTTCTGCTCCTGGGAGCTCACTTATAGGCAATGTAATGAAAGCTTCTGGATCTGCTTCGCCATATGCTTCTTCCGGCATAAGATGAACATCTATAACATCACCAGCATTCATAGTCGCTACAGCCTTATCAAATCCCTGAATCATCATTCCGGCTCCGCATGTAAATTCTAGTGGTTCTCCTCTGTCATATGATGAGTCAAACTGTGTTCCATCATCAAATGTTCCTTTATAATGAACCTTTACCTTCTTTCCAACATTTGGTCCTTCAAATGATGGTGTAAATGTACCACAGCCACCGCCGCAGCCTCCACATCCATGTCCACAACCACTCTCTTCTTCATCATGATTACCACAATGTCCGCAGCCATGACCATCTCCATTGTCATGATGATGATCACAATTAACACCTGCTGAAGCTAAATCTCCATTAAGATATGCCTCAACTGATGCATCGGCCTCTCCATACGCTCCTGAATACACATCTATTCCAGCTTCTGAAAGTGCTGTAACTGCACCATTGCCGATTCCACCACAGATTACAACTTCCACTCCTATATTTTTAAGTGCTGCTGCCTGTTCGCTATGACCAGCACCATCAGCTCCAATAACTTCTGCCTTTACAATATTATTTCCTTCTGTCTCATATACTTTAAAATTCTTAGAATGTCCAAAATGCTGAAAAACCTGTCCATTCTCATATGCTACTGCTATTTTCATCAATAATCCTCCTGGTTAATATTTATTTACTCTCATACAGCGTATGATAGACTTTAAGAAACTTCTCATCTCTTTGCTCTGTAGCTGCTCTATCTCTGCAATAAGCTATATCGTAAATGACAATATGAAAGACTAAAATTCAATATCAACTGCCCCATTCACATATTTCATATAATCAAAAAGTTTAGAAGCAGTAAGAAGTTCAAGAGGATCTCTTTCTATATCATCCTCTTCAAATATCTCAGCCACTTCCTTTATTTCAGGATTTGATAAAGAATTAATATACTGTCTCAATTCTATTATTGTCATATTTAAAAGTTCTTCTTTGCTTTTCATAATTAAACATCTCCTAATGATCTATTATGTTACTCTGTTCGTCCTGTATAGATTACTTTACCTGTATTCCACAATTCCGCAGTTCTCTTTGCTGCATCCAGTCTGTCTTCATCATTTTTAAAACTAAATGGTGCAGACTGACAACCACAATCCATACACATCACATAATATGAGTGATCCTCCTCCTCTAATATAGAAGGTCCAAAGCATCTTGGACAATCCTGTAAATCAATCATTTCATATATTTCCATTTTGCAACTCCTTATAATAATATATCACATAAGTTATATTATGTATTATACATTTTTAACAGATTCATCAAATCGTTAATTTCTTCCGATATCTTTTTCCCATTATCAGTGTCCTTTACAAATATCCTTTGTTTTTCCACATAAACAACCTGCGACTCAGATTCTATATCCCGGTTACTATTGATTGCCATATTAATGCTCATAAACGGATGATGCTCTTTTATCTTCATTCCGTGGGAATTATAAATAAGCGTATATCCAGCAATTCCTGTAGCATCATGATATCCCTCACAGAAGCCTCCGTCTATAACAATAAGTCTTCCATTCGCCCTTACCGGATGTTGTCCTTCTTTTGTTCTCACCGGAGTATGTCCATTGATAATATGTGCATTATCATTATAGAGATTAAACTCTCTTAAAATCATCTTGCAGATTCTTTCATTTTCATAATGCGTATAATATGGATTTTTGTCTTCTTTTATCACATCCCTATAGTCAGCATTTTTCTCCTTATCCAGAAAGGTTCGTTCAAATGTTTTAATGTTTCTTCCTGTCACTGGTGATAATATATTGCTCCACAAAAACCACATAAAGTCCACTGCATCTGAACTTCCTGTCCTTGCCTGTCTAACCATTGACTCACAATAATCAAGATACTCACAACCTGCATATGACTTACCATCCACAACAATTCCGTCGAACACCCCCTGCTCATCAAGTGGCACGCAGCCATGAAACAAAAGATTTCCATTATATATCTTATAAATGTTACCTTTGTCGTATAAGAAATCAATATGCTTTCCAAGTGCAGTACTATTAACAAAATCTGCCCTGAATCTTCCCATCAGAAACATTTCTTCCATAGTAAGCTCATAAGGATTATTATTATCAATTGTCGGAAATTCGGTAGTATTAAGGAAGTAATCTTTATTACCAATTCTTACTGTGCCATTATCCAGATTCATCTTATCCAGTAAGAGTCTGCCTTCCATTCTGTACTCCGGATGTTTCTTAATAAGCTGCCCCTCAAGCTTAAATAAAATCACAGAAATAGCCTTATATACTGCGTCATCAACACATTCTTCTGAATATGTTTTGACTGCAAACTGTAGAAGAAAACGAAGACTTATTCCATATCCATTCTCAAGTATTGACATTGTTTTATACTTAATATTATTCCTGACTACAAGTGCCATACATACTGGATTTCCACAAAATGCGCCCATCCATAATATATCATGATTACCCCACTGGATATCAACGCTATGATGATCCATCAAAAGATCTAAAATTTTATCTGCATGTGATCCTCTGTCATATATGTCTCCTAATATATGAAGATGATCCACCGCCAGTCTTTTAATTAAATCAGTAAGTGCTATCAGAAATTCGTCTCCATTGTGAAGCCGAAGAATTGTTTCCATGATCTGTTTATGGTATACACTTCTGTTGTCATCCTCATCCTTCTGTGCATGTATAAGCTCGTCTATGATATACGCAAAATCCACAGGCATTGCTTTTCTTACCTTGGATCTTGTATATTTAGAAGACAACAGTTTTGCAATCTGAATCAACTGGTCAAGTACATTTCTATACCATTCATCAGTTATCTTATTTTCATCCGCAAGTATTGATAGTTTCTCTCTTGGATAATATATAAGTGTACACAGCTCCTGCTGTTCAAATAATGTAAGTTCGTCTCCATAAAGCATTGTCACCTTTTCCTTTATTACTCCTGAGCAATTATTGACTATGTGATAAAACGCATCATACTCGCCATGGAGATCACTCATAAAATGCTCTGTACCTTTAGGCAGGTTCATAATTGCATTCAGGTTAATAAGTTCACGGTAAACTGACTGCTTTGTGGGATACTTTTCTTTCAAAAGCCTCAGATACTTATCATATTCCTTCATGTGTTTCCTCTTATCCTCTGATTTATTTTATTATTAATCAAATGACATTGTCTTCAAAAAATTTTCTCTTCCTGTCAATCATCTCATCAATTCTCTCGACATAGCTTCTGACATCCTTAACATTCTCAATTCTTTCAATCCTTACAGAATGGTTTTCGTCTCCCTCATTATGGAACACAACCTTAGTCGATGCTCCTGCTCCGCACGCCACGATAGTCTGTTTCTCTTCCATAATAAGAATATTATAAATGCACTCAAGTCCAGAAACTGCATAGCCTACATTTTCAAAATTGCCTGCCATATTCTTCTGGCGGTACATATAATAAGGCTGCATGTTAAGATCTCTTGCTGTCTGCTCAGTCATTGTGATGATACTGTCTGTATTCTCAATTGATAACTCTGTGTACTGCTGACGTAATATATTAAGTCTTGAAGCTCTCTTAATTGCAAGTGAATGTACCGTAAGACTTTCGGGCTTCATTATCTTAATTTCATTAAGTGTATGGTAAACCTCATCCACGCCCTCTCCCGGAAGTCCAAGAATCATATCCATGTTGATATTATCAAGTCCGGCTTCTCTTGCCATTGCATAAGCATTCTTAATATCTTCAACTGTATGCTTTCTTCCAATCAGGTCTAGTGTTTTCTGGTTCATTGTCTGCGGATTAATTGATATTCTTCCCACATTATGAGCCTTTAGGGCCCTGAATTTATCCGGTGTCACGCTGTCTGGTCTGCCTGCTTCCACAGTAATCTCACGGCATCTGCTCAAGTCAAATGCCTCCTCAACCTCTGTCAATA
Source organism: uncultured Lachnospira sp. (assembly GCA_934343805.1). Lineage (GTDB taxonomy): Bacteria > Bacillota > Clostridia > Lachnospirales > Lachnospiraceae > Lachnospira. The sequence continues at coordinate 21,834 of CAKRIN010000007.1, read as the reverse complement.
CTCTGTCCAATTGTTCAGCACTTAAAGTCGTAGGTGTTCCGCCACCCATATACACTGTGTCAAGTCTTCTTCCCCTCATGGATTCAGCTACAAATCTTATCTCCTTAATAAGTGCATCAACATAATTATCAACATAATCTTTGTATGCACCAAGTGCATATGATGAAAATGAGCAGTAAAGACAGATACTTGGACAGAACGGAATTCCAATATACAGACTATAGCCTGTCTTATAATCCATATCTGTAAGTATATTCAGCTCTTTCTTTGCTACTGTGAGCGCAAGGTCTGCCTTTTTCTCACTCGCATAATGTTTATCCATAAAATGTTTCTTAATCTGCTCTTCGGTTGCGCCCTCTTCAAGCATTGTATACGCAATCTTACTAGGTCTTACTCCTGTAAGATATCCCCATGGCAGCTTCTTCCCTGTCTTGGCTGAAAGCTTCCTATATAAGCTGTCCTTAAATATTTCGTGGGCATTCTTCTTATCAAGTCCTGTGATATCCGGCACTTCTATTGAAAATATCTCATCATTCTCTTCCGGCTTGGAATCTGCCTTTAGTGCCGTAACATCAGTTCTTGGATAAAACGATCGGACAAGTACAACCGCATCATCATAAAATACATCATTGTCAATCTTAATATATATCATCGTTGCTTCCTTTTCGCACTGATATTTACGCTCTCATACTCGCAAACCCGCACTATCGTGCTTTCCAGCCTGCTTCGCAGGCGTTTGCTCGTTGATGTCCCGTGAAAAGTAAATAACGCTTCGCGTTGCTTCCTTTTCGCTTGCAGACATCACATCACATAAACGGATTATTCTGCTTTTCATATCCAATCGTTGTAAACTCGCCATGTCCCGGATATACGTCTGTATTATCAGGAAGCTTGCAAAGTTTATCATGAAGCGATTCCATCATTGCAGCAGAACTTGCAGTAGGATAATCTGTTCTTCCAACAGAGCCTGCAAAAAGTGTGTCTCCTGACATAAGTGTCTTGTCTGATTCAATATAATAGCATGTTCCACCTGCTGTGTGTCCTGGTGTATGAATTGCCTTTATTTTAAGTCCTGCAAGTTCAAGAATATCTCCATCATTATGAAGTACATCTGCTGTCACCCTGAGGCTCATACCATATGCATTTGACAGATTTCTTGCTGGTGATGCAAGAAGCTTTTCCTCATCACATGAAGCATATATCTTAATTCCATAATGCTCACGCACTTCATTAGCAGCACCAATATGATCAAAATGTCCATGTGTAAGAAGTATTGCCTGTGGCTTGCTTCCAGAACGCACAACCATATCATATATAGCTTCCGGTGAATCTGCCGGATCAACAATAATACTTTCATTATTATCTTTATTGATTATAAGATAGCAGTTAGTTGCTACCGGTCCCAATACTCTTGATTCTATCTTAATCATAATCTGCAAACCTTTCTTAGCCGGCAGTTCTTGTAATATCAGTAACTCCGTCTATCTTTCTTAACTTATCAATAATCCTGTTAAGTTCTTCCTTGCCATGAATATCAAAGCCTACACTAATAGTTGCTACATCTTTCTTATTAAGTCTGCAGTTCATAGACTTGACATCAATCTCTGCTTCTGTAAACATTCTTGATATATCAACGATAAGACCTGTTCTGTTATTAGCAAAAATATTGATTTCAACCTCATATGTATCACTATTAGTCTGTCCCTGCTCCCATTCAGCTTCAATAAGACGTGCACGTTCATTAGCTGGAAAATTAATTATATTGACACAATCCGTTCTGTGAATTGATATACCTCTTCCTCTTGTAACAAAGCCGACAATCTCATCACCCGGAACCGGATTACAGCATTTTGAAAATCTTACAGCAACATCATGGATTCCCTTGACGACAATTCCACCCTTGCCTTCTTTTTTCTTTACTTTTTCCTTGGACTCAGCGGCAACAATCTCCTCAAGTACATCTTTATCTGTAACTTCTGCCTTCTTAGTCTTTAAATGTTCCTCATTAAGTCTGTTTACAATCTGGCTCTCTTTAAGTGCACCATGTCCTACCGCAGCAAGAATAGAATCCCAGTCCTTAAATCCATATTTGTTAAGACACTTCTCGACATATTCCGGCTTGGTAATATCAGAAAGAATGATTCCCTTGGTCTTACAATAGTTTGCAACCATTTCTTTACCTTTTAGGATATTATCTTCCTTTAACTCCTGCTTAAACCACTGGTTAATCTTGTTTTTAGCCTGTGTACTCTTTACAATTGAAAGCCAGTCACGGCTTGGTCCTTTGGAATTCTGAGATGTTATAATTTCAATTCTGTCACCATTCTTGATGACATAATCGATATTAACAAGCTTGCCATTAACTCTTGCACCTACCATCTTATTACCTACAGCACTATGAATACTATACGCAAAATCTATCGGGCAAGAACCTGCCGGAAGGTTCTTTACATCACCTGAAGGTGTAAAGCAATAAACACTGTCTGAGAAAAGATCCAGATCATTCTTGATGGATGATAAGAATTCTTTATTATCTGACATTTCTTTCTGCCACTCAAGAATCTGTCTTAACCAGCTAAGCTTTGCTTCCTCACTCTGGTTGTCCTTTTCTCCTGTCTTGCCTTCCTTATACTTCCAGTGTGCAGCAATACCATATTCAGCAATCTTATGCATCTCGTAAGTTCTTATCTGTATTTCAAATGGCTGTCCATTAGATGCAATAAGTGTTGTGTGAAGTGACTGGTAATTATTAGGCTTTGGCATAGCAATATAGTCCTTGAATCGGCCAGGAATAGGCTTATACATTTCATGGATTACGCCAAGTGCCGCATAACAGTCCTTTACAGTATCCACTTTAATTCTTACTGCAAATATGTCATATATCTGGTCAAGTGTCTTGTTCTGGTTAACCATTTTCCTGTAGATTGAAAAGAAATGTTTAACTCTTCCATCAATCTCAGCCTCTATACCGGCATTACTTATATGCATGCCTACTTCCTTAATTATACTCTTAATAAATGCTTCCCTGCCTGGTCTGTTTATATTAACCTGCTCAACAAGATCATTATAAACATCTGGCATAAGATACTTCATTGATAAATCGTCAAGTTCTACCTTGATCTTGGAAATACCTAACCTGTGTGCAATTGGAGCATATATCTCCATTGTTTCTCTTGATTTCTCAATCTGCTTTGCAGGCGACTGATACTGCATTGTTCTCATATTATGAAGTCTGTCGGCAAGCTTTATAAGAATTACTCTTATATCCTTTGCCATCGCAAGGAACATTTTTCTAAGATTCTCAGCCTGAACCTCAATCTTATCATGCTGATAATTGAGCTGTGTCAGCTTTGTTACACCATCAACAAGCAATGCAACCTCGTCACCAAATTCTCTTGTAACATCTTCACTTGTCATTACAGTGTCCTCAACAACATCATGAAGCAGACCTGCTATAATTGATTCTTTATCGAGTTCGAGTTCAGCTAAAATTATTGCAACACATAATGGATGAATAATATATGGTTCTCCTGATTTTCTAAACTGTCCCTCATGTGCTTTACGGGCTGTATCGTATGCCTTCTGGATATCAGACAGATCTGTTGAGGGATGATATTTTTTTATTTCAGTAATAAGATCATTATAAAGTTCCTCAGGGCTTGTAAAATCAGCTGGTGTATCCACAGCTCTCTCAACCTGATTAGTTTTATTATGGCTTGTGCCTGGTAATTCAATATTCTCTGGCATACATGCCTCCATTCTCTGGTAATTTCCAGTGTCTGATTTCAATATAATTCTTAATATATGTCACTTACTTATACACTGGCATATGTTCTTTCCATAAATTCTCTTGTAGCTACTGCATTTTCCGGAACAGTATTCTCCAGAGTACAATGTACATATGGCTTATGTTCCTTAATCTTCTTTAACAGAAGCGGATAATTAAGGCCTCCCTGTGTCACCGGATTACCCTTTCCTGTACCTGCTGCCACGGACTTAAGCTCACTGCCTTCAACAATATAATCCTTGCAGTGGACAACAGCAATATCCTTTAATAAAAGGTCAAATGCTTTCTCAATAATCTCGTCCTGCTGTGCAAGATTATCAACGCATAACAGATTAACTGGATCAAATATAATCTGCAGGTTAGGTGAATCAATAGCATCAAGCACCTTTCTTGCACGTTCAACAGTGTATACAATATGCTTCCATACTGGCTCTATTGCCACAATAACGCCAAATTGTTCTGCATATTTAACAATTGGTCTTAAATTATCAATAAAGCACTGGAGTGCCTCTTCACTATGATTAGCCGGCTCATACTTGTACTCCTCATTAACCGCACCAGTCTCAGTACCGACAACTCCACAGCCAAGAATACTTGCAAATCTTATATGTGCCTTATACTTTTCAACAATCTCCTTATGCTTCTCAGGATTAGGATTGCAAAGGTTAAGATAACAACCAAGTACCGCAACATCTACTTTATTCTCTATACATAATTCTTTAATATACATTGCAAGTCCGGGAGTCATCGTCTCAACCCCTGGTTTAAATTCCTTAATAGACTTGCTGAGTGCTATATGCATGCAATGAAATCCCTGTGCGTGTATATTAGGTATAAGCTCTTCAAGTGGAGCGTATGCAACATCATGTGCTCTTATTCCAATTCTCATAAAAAACCACCTTTCCTCCAAAAACAAACACTTTTGAAAGATTATACTATATCTCACATGAAAAAACCAGTAAATATCTGCGACTTTTCCAAGCTGTGCAGGCATAAATGCCGCTATATACAAAAAACGATGAGAGAAAGCTCGCCCAAGCGAAATTTGTTTGCTTTCTCTCATCGTAATAAACTCTGTATATAGCAGCATTTACACGTACAGTCTGATTTTATCCATCATTCCTGCATCCCCAAGAGCCTTATAGTATGTAACAAGAGGAATAAAGCTCTGTGCAAATCCTTTTGTGCTGTCACCTGCAACCATAACTGTGTCGTCTATAATCTGCTTTGAACCAACTCCTGCCCTCTGGGTATTATTTATGTTTGTCTCAAATGTTTTAAAACCATATTCAAGATACTTCTTATCACCTGTTAACTCATATGCTATTGCAAGTGATTCAAGAAGAAGCGTATTGTTTCCATTTCTTGAAAGTGACGGAAGTTCCTTATAATAAAACAATCCGTTATCAAGGGTACAATTTTCCACCATATCATCAACAGCCCTTATAAGCATCTGTTTAATGTCTTCTCTCGGAAATACCCTGTAATATCTCATTACACTTCCAACTGCTACAGAAATCATAAATCCAACTCTTATAAGAGTATTATCTGTATACGGAGCAAGCCAGTTACCATACTCCTCTTCCCATATCTTAAAGCTGTCAATTATCCATTCACATTTTGTGAGCCACTTACCATCCCTGGTCTCAACATACAATGCTGTAAGTGCTCTTAAGGCCCATCCTGTTTCCCTCGCATTGGCTTCTCCCGGCTTAGCATACATTGGGGTATCAAGAAGCCTTAAAATATTATCTCCTATACCAATTGCAGTTTCAAGGCCTCTCTCATCTCCTGTAAAATGGTAATAGTCAAGCATTCCTTCTACCCACTCATGTGAGCATACCATAACTCCATTCCTGCAGTGCCCTGCTGTATGCTCCCACTGTCCGCCAATCCTTAACGGATTAGAGCTATAATGACACACATCTATATCCATCTGGTGTTTTGCAGAAACAAGAAGATAATCCAAAAATCTTCTCACGCCTGTCCTTGCATACATAAGTGCGCATGAGTGTGGATAATCATACTCATTATTGCTCCATACAAGTTTTCCTCCACCTCTTCCCTGTTTGGTATATCCCATATCAACCGAATCACCCCAGTTAATCATGCCATAACATCTTGAATGATTATCCGCTTTTGAAATTAAAGCTATTTCAACCTCATCTGTCAGATGCTGTGGATACACATCCAGACCTACTCCTGCATTCCTGAACACATCTGGTGATATGCATGGTCTGTCTGGCATCTGATATATTGTACTTCTGTTATCAAGTTCCCACATTGGAGTTTCAGGTTCATGAAAATGCATAAGAACCCTTTGTTCTTTTGCCATTCCTGGCTGCATAACAACATTGCCTATATCCTCTGGAACAAGCATAACAGCTATTCCACCATCATATGCTTTTATGGCTTTAGGATAATTCTGCTGTGCCTGAAACACAGTCACACACACTCCATCCACTTTATCTGTATAATCTGCCATAAATGTTCCATAGAACACCTCCGCAAAATGCTCATTAGCCTCTTTTACAAGATATGAATCATCTATAACTTTATTAACCTGAACTCCACCTTTTCCAATATAGAAATCCGTTTTATAATTGGAACTTCCCACTATTGTTCTTATTGAACTTACAGGAGCTTTATGCGATATCATCTCCAATTCAGCCGTTCCCCGTGTATGAAATACCGGTCCATCCTCATTGGAATTATCAGTAAGTACATCTCCACATCCTGTAGAATCATTACCGGCATTAATATGCATATCAAATAAATCGTCACTAACATTTGCATCCGGATCTGGTTTAACATAGAAGACCAAAGACTTTATGTGCAACTCATCATCTGTCGTGTTAATAATCCTATAACCCATATCAACCCACGATTTACCTGCATATGCTGTAAGTATTATCTCAAATTCAATATTCTTATTGCCATGTGTATTAGTTCCGTGCGCTCTCAGGACTGCTTTTACTGGTCCAGCTGCCAGAACTTCCCATGTATTAATACTAACATCATACTTACCTGAATCATCTTTCAGATATGGTCCCTCAAAATTCCGTGAATTATAATATCTTCTTCCATCATACAGTGATTCAAATATACTGTCTGAATTATTATCAACGGTAAAGTTAATACACCCCGTATCAACCAGCAGCCCAGAGTCTGTCTTTTTCACTAATACGCCTTCAGCCCCATTGTATTGTCTGTCAGAGTATTTCTCAAATTCAAGAACAGTTCCTTTGTTAGCCGGAATATCTGCCAAAAAATCAACATACAGATATCTGACACTTCCATCCGCATGTCTTGATGTAACTTTTGGCTGAACCATGCACATCTTTTCATTCTGTTTAATTGCAATATTATCTATTGATGTCAGTTCACCCTCTTTAAAAGGAATAGCAATTCCCGCTGGCTCCTCTATCCTGTCATATCTGTAAAGCTTGTCAAAATAAATATGCATAATCATACCCTCCATTGTTTGTCACGAATAAATCTGCTATAATTGTACATCAGATTTGAAACATTTTCTATATGCTTAATATAGCATTTATATTTCAGTGTTTCATGGGTTATTATAGTCTTTTTTAACTATAATACAGATTTATTGTCCTATTTGGATATACTTTCAAAGGAGGTTTATATGCATTATGCAGAGATAAAAACATGCGATATTGCCAATGGTCCCGGTGTCCGCACTTCTCTTTTCGTAAGCGGCTGTACTCACAGGTGTAAAGGCTGTTTTAACGAAATTGCATGGGATTTCAATTATGGTCCTGATTTCACAGATGAAACAATAAAAGAAATTATTGATTCTCTTGCACCAGATTATGTTACTGGATTAACCCTGCTCGGTGGAGAGCCTTTTGAACACTGTAACCAGCAGGGATTACTTCCACTTTTACGGGAAGTCAGAAAAGTATATCCCGAATTAAGCATCTGGTGTTTTACAGGATATCTGTTTGATAAAGATATTGTTGACCGCATGTGTAAAGAATGGAAAGAAACCAATGAATTACTGAAATACATAGATGTAATTGTTGATGGCAAGTTTGAGGAAGATAAGAAAGATATGATGTTAAAGTTCAAAGGTTCCTCTAACCAGCGTACTATTCTTGTCAAAGAATCGTTAGAAGCCGGCAAAATAATTTTATTATATAATTAATATTAAAAACTAAATGGAGGATTGTTATGTCACAAAAAGTTAATATCAAAAAATTAAATGAAAATGCCTGTATCCCTACATATGGCACTGAATTTTCTGCAGGAGCCGATTTATATTCAGGCTTGTCTGAAGCTGTTACAATTGCTCCAGGCGCAACAGAATTCATCAAAACAGGTATTGCCATGGAAATTCCGACAGGACTTGTTGGTCTTATATATGCAAGAAGCGGAATGGCATGCAAAAAAGGTGTTGCTCCTGCCAATAAAGTCGGTGTAATAGATTCAGATTACAGAGGTGAGATAATAGTAGCGCTTCATAACCATTCCCAGAATCCTGTAACCATAGAACCTAGAGAGCGTATAGCTCAGATTGTCCTTGCTCCATATGTAACAGCTGATTTCAATACAGTTCAAGAGCTAAATGACACTGAACGTGGTACTGGTGGATTCGGTTCAACTGGAACAAAATAATATATCGGATATATCAAAAAGCAGGTAAGCGTTATGATTAAGATTTTTTCTGAATCATAACGCTTACCTGCTTTTAATTATATTCCTGCCAGATATTAATTATATGTTACATTAGCATGATCTATTACATAATCCTGTGCCTTCTGTATAAGCATAGCTTTTACTATTTTATCTTTTCCATACTTTTCTTCAAACTTAGACGCATCTGAATATCCATTATCAGAAGCAAAATCAGAAAGATCCCCCTTATAATCATAATCTCTTATAGTTATATTAAGTTTCTTAACAATCGCTTCCATTATGAGCTGCTGAGCAGCTGATTTCTTTACATATTCATCAAATGTAAGTCCATACTGGCTCTGGCAATACTCATCCTTTGACATATTTGTAAAATCAGCATAAAAACCAATAGACTCGTTATATCTGTCATTAAGTTCCTCAAATAATGAATCCGGATATCCTGAAACCTTAGATGTATCCTGTAAAGCAGAAAGTATTTTCCCCTGCATTTCATCTTCAACCTGTGAATCAATCTTTGTCTTAAGTTCTTCCTTAACAGATTCACGATACTCTTCTACTGTATCATATCCAAATGCCTCTTTAACATATGCATTTGTTATCATAGGGACATTGGCCTGTGAAACTGTCTGCATGGTAAGTTCAAATACAACTTTAGTTCCAGCATATATTGAATTGCTATAATCCCCAGGAATATCAACAACCATGACCTTAGTTTCGCCTGGCTTCATACCATAAAGTGCTTCATCCAGTTCATCAAGGTTAAGACCGAGCTTATCTGTTCCAAGAATCATTGTAACACCATCTGTATTAGTAAGTCCGCTTGTTGCAACTCCTGATGTAGATGCTGTGTATGTCACAAGAATCTGATCTGTCTCCACAGCTCCCCTGTCGACCTCTGTATATGTTGTATTATCCTCAACATCCTGCTTGATCTTATTCTCGATAAGCTTATTTTCTATTGATGTCTTATCTACATCAACAGTTATATTCTCATACTGTCCAAGTTCAACATAATCATCAACATTATAATCATAGCTGACCTTAATCTTGTTATTACATGCTGTTCCCAATAGCATTACAGCTGACATTAATACTATTGATACTTTCTTCAAAAAACTCTTTTTCACAATAAAACCTCCGCTCTTGCCCTTTCATCAGGGTAAAGAATTGACTTTCATACTATACCATATAAAAGATTTTTTATCCATATTTATCAGCATTAGTTCACAAAATAATCATATTTAATAATGCCTTTAGCGCAAAATAAGCTGCCGTAATAACGACAGCTTATATATTATGATTGATATTCAAAAATATGATTAATTATGCAAGCTTAGACTTAGCAACCTCTGCGAGTTTAGCAAATCCCTCTGCATCATTAACAGCCATCTCAGATAATACCTTTCTGTTAAGATCAATATTAGCTAACTTAAGACCATACATAAACTTGCTGTATGAAAGTCCATTAATTCTTGCAGCAGCATTGATTCTGGCAATCCATAACTGTCTGAACTGTCTCTTCTTCTGCTTTCTACCCTTGTAGCTCTCTGTAAGAGCTCTCATAACTGACTGTTTTGCAACTCTGTACTGTTTAGATCTTGCTCCTCTATAACCCTTAGCGAGCTTTAATACTCTGTTATGCTTCTTCTTTGCGTTTAATCCGCCTTTAATTCTTGCCATTTTATATATTCCTCCTTAAACTATATCTCTAAATAAATGTGTTATACCATTAATCTTAGAGATAAGGCATAATCTTCTTCATTGTCTTAACATTAGTTGCATCAGTCATAGCTGCCTGTCTAAGATTTCTCTTTCTCTTAGCTGACTTCTTTGTAAGAATGTGGCTCTTGTATGCCTTCATTCTCTTTAACTTACCTGTTCCAGTTACTTTAAAACGCTTTGCAGCTGCTCTTTTTGTCTTTACCTTTGGCATAATAATCCTCCTAAAAATATCTGTTAATTGTTATTTATTTTAACGTTTTTCAGTTAAAAACATCATCATGCTCCTGCCTTCCATCTTTGGAGCCTTTTCAATTACTGCTATATCACTAAGTTTCTCAGCAAAGTCTTCCAGAATGTGCTTCGTACTATCAATATGAGCCATCTCTCTTCCTCTGAATCTCAATGATACTTTAACCTTATTACCTTTTTCAATGAACTTTCTGGCAGCGTTGCACTTTGTATTCAGATCATTGACATCGATATTAGGTGATAAACGAACTTCCTTAACCTCAACAACTTTCTGTTTCTTCTTGGCTTCCTTTTCCTTACGAAGCTGTTCGTACTTGAACTTGCCATAATCTACTATTCTGCACACAGGTGGGTTAGCTGATGGTGAGACCATAACCAAATCAACTCCTGCATCTTTAGCCATGTTTAAAGCATCTCTTGATGCCATAACTCCAAGCTGCTGTCCTTCTTCTCCAATAACACGAACCTCTTTGCATCTAATCTGTTCGTTAATCATTAACTCGTTAATAGCGGTACACCCCCATATAAAAAATTAAAGTGAATAGCATAGCTATCCACTTTCTTTAATCAAAACACATACTGTGATGTGTAATTCTTAAATATCAACCCGAGACGCCCTATGCGCTGAGGTGAGAGTGGACACTCTGCTTTGCTTTACAACCATTGCATAATATCACATGAAATTTTACATGTCAACACATTTTTATTATTTTATCAAAATATTTCATCAAAATTTCCACTAAAAATAAAAATATATCTCTTGGATTATGACTCTGCTAATGATATTATAAAATAAGTAATAAATCAAGAAAGGATTTCATATTTATGAGAGATTTTTTAATATCAACAGATACAACTGCTGACCTTCCCAATAGTTATGTAAAAGAAAACAATATAGATATCCACACTCTTTTTTATGCTTTTGGTGAAGTTGTATATGGAACAGATAATATAATACCCGAAAAAGAATTTTTTGCCAGAATGAGAAATGGAGAAATGCCTACAACTATGGCCTGTAATCCTCAGGATTGCAAAACAATCTTTGAAAAACGTGTTAATGAAGGTTATGACATTCTTCATATTGCATTCTCTTCTGCCCTGTCAAGCAGCTATAATAATGCATGTATTGCTGCTGATGAAGTAATGGAAGAACATCCGGATGCCCGTGTTGTAGTTATAGATTCTTTATCTGCATCAATGGGTGAAGGTCTTGTTGTTTATAAAGCCGTTGAAATGAAGAAAAACGGAAAATCAATGGATGAGATTATAGATTTTCTCAATAAACATATTCTTAACTTTGTACATAATTTTACAGTTGATGATCTCAACCACTTATATAGAGGCGGAAGGGTTTCCAAAACAACTGCTATTATTGGTACATTAGCCAGCATCAAGCCTATTCTTCATGTCGATAATGAAGGCAGACTTATTAATATAGGAAAAGTACGCGGACGTAAGAAATCTCTGATTGCTTTAGTTGACCGCATGGAAGAACTTATTGGTTCATATCGGGATAAGAACGATGTTGTTTTCATCAGTCATGGAGACTGTTTAGAAGACGCTCAGTTTGTTGCTGATCTCGTAAAAAAACGCTTTGGAATAGACAATATATGGATTAACTATATATGTCCAACTATCGGTACACATTCCGGCCCTGGAACAGTTGCTCTTTTCTTTATGGGCGAATCACGATAGTCATTCATTATACATATATAGCAAAACTGGCAGAATGGTCTTATTACCATCCTGCCAGTTTTGCTATTTGGTCAGCCAGCGTATTGACATCTACCGGCTTGGCAATCACTCCGTTCACTCCCTTGGATAACAATTCCTTACAATCTGCTTCAAATGTATTGGCAGTCATTGCTATTATCGGCACATTTGCATTTAATCCATTCCCCTTCCTGATTAAACACGTTGCTTCAATTCCATCCATAACCGGCATTCTGATATCCATAAGAACAACATCTATTTTCTTATGAATATCTGACCTTATAATTTCAACAGCTTTCATTCCGTCTTCCGCTTCATACACTATTATATCTTCGTCTTCAAGTATATCCCTGACAAGCTCCCTGTTAAATTCATTATCATCAACCACAAGAACTGTCTTAGCTCCGGAGTTATTACATATACCTAATTCTTCCATTCAGTTTTCCCCATATACCATTATAAAACATTATTCTCTCTTATCTCAGAAACAAGTTTCCTTCTGTATGCTCTACAGCCATTTTCATTCCAATACTTTCTCTTTTCAACCTTTATAACTTCAAATGTTGTATGGAATATGTCTGTTTTATAGCTCGTGTATGGTTCCTTTCCAGGATAAAATACAGTTATTGAATCTGCGCACTCGTCCATTTTAAGCCCATAATCCTTTGCAAATTTGCGGGATTCATAAGGACTTCTTATCATCTTTATGTGAGCATAATATCCAACAAGATATGCAAAATAGTTCATGTCAAACTTGTCAAGCCATCTTCCATCTGTAGCCATAAATACGACAACAGGAAATGCCCGGTTTTCATCAGCAATCAAAGTTGTAAGTTCATCATAATCCCTGCTGTCCTCAACATAACGAACAGATTCCCTCATTCTCTCAACATCAACTATACCTATGTTATCTGCAATTTCGCCAAAGAAATTCGGACGTGAAAACAGGACATTTTCATTATCTCTGTATCTTTCTGATGGTTCAGCATATCTGTTAGAAACCTTGAACCTTAATCTGTCTTTGTCTTTGCAGACTACCGCTTCTGATATCCACACCCTTGTAGGTATTTTAGTATCAAGATGTGTTGTTTTTTCTTTAAAATACATGCTGTCGCTGTCATATTCAAGATTAACCGAATATCCAGGTTCAACATTAATATATGACTGTGCACTGTCTGGAAGGTCTTCAAAAACATCCTCAAAGCGGGACTTAACCCATGAATATATATATCCTGTGGCCTTTCTGAATGCATCCTGCATGGACAGATTGCTAAGATCAATATATGTATCCGCCTTAAATACCATATATGAACCCAGTTGTTTAAACGGTTCAAATCTTCTTCTTTTGCCTATATTATCTGTTTCCTGCTTCTTCTCATGCTCGATTCTTGCAAATGCTTCTTTTAGCCGATCATCATCCGGTCCTATCTGATTAACTATTCTAACAATATTATTAACTGTAATTTCGTTTCCCTTATCTCCTGTGTTATCCCACAACTGCTTTATAAGTGGTTCCCTCTTAAACTTATAGAACTTCTTGGCAAGCTCTGTATCGTTGTTAAATATTTCCTCAATATACGGATGAAGTGGTTCGCTTGTAAACTTCAATCTGTAATGACATCTCAACATGTAATTCCACTTTCTGTCCTTATAATGCTGATGTCCTAAATCTTCAATCAGTCCGACAACTGAATCATCACACAGCTCCAATGTTGCAAGAATACTGTTCATCTTTCTTGCTAGTGCTTCATTGCCGGTTCCAAAAGCAGAGCCCTTGTATCTCATATCATGCTCTATCTCATGCCAGCCCTCAAAAGAATTAGTTCTTACCTGAATTTCAAATGTATCATCAACATATTCACTAAGTTCAGGATTAACTATTGTCTTGCTAAGATATCCAGGAAGCTTAAATATACCATTTATCTTCATCGCCCTGAATTCATACTCACTGGCCTCTGTTGTATTCCAAACGCCCGGCATTGAAAATATTGAATCAAGAAAATTTCTGACTATATCAACATCATCAGCGTAATAAAGAATAATTCTTATTCCTATAAGATCCTGCATTTTTTTGTCTTCATTATCTGTACCCGGTCTTCTATAGTCCTTAAGAATAAGCTTATTAAGCATTGAGTCAGGTGCTTTAATACGATAAGCAACTCTGTAATAAAACCCTGCTTTTTTAAGCTTTTCCTCTATAATACTGAGAAGATCATCTTTGACTATATCCGGAACATAAATCTTCTCAACATTCTCTTTTGTAAATAATTCATTAACTTCACCCATATTCTAACCTCTTACTCCCATCACCTGTGCAAACTCCATCTCTACTATTGCTCTCAGGCGGTTCTTAATTGATTCATCAGTAAATGATGCCTCTATGCTGTTCATAACCAGCTGTCTGATACTCCTTTTATCCAGATTAAATGTATCAGCAAGCAAAGCCATTTCCTTTGCTTCATTCGTATCAGAAACAGTCATATTATCCGTATTAACAGTAACTTTCACCCCTCTTTCTATAAGCTCTGTAACCGGATAATCTTCTATTCTCTGATATATTTTTGTATTAAGATTGCTTGTCGGACATAATTCCAGATATATATCATTCTTAACCAGATATTCAACCATATCATCACTCTCAACTGATCTGATACCATGTCCTATTCTTTTTGCCCCAAAATCAATAGCATATTTCATGCTTTCCACTCCAGCAGCTTCCCCTGCGTGGATTGTGAACGGTATTCCTGATAAATATATTTCTCTGAATATACCCGAAAACATACTTGTTGGATACAGTCCTTCTGCTCCAGCCAGATCTACTGCAACAACAGTTCCATTGCCTTTCCCCACATATCTTTTTGCCACATCAACTGTTTCATAATTAAGAGCCTCATTATCTTTTCCGCGCATGCAGCATAATATCAGATTATGATCCGAATACATTCTCCAGTATTTTCTAGAATCATCAATCCCCATACACGCAGCTTCTACCACTTCTTTCTGTGTCAGTCCTTTCTGTGTGTGTAACTGTGGCGCAAATCTTATTTCACTATATATTATTCCCTGTTGTTCCTGTTCCCTTATAAGTTCGCTTACAGCATACCTTATAGCTTCTTGTGTCTGAAGCAGTTTCAACGGAAATTCAAACTTCTGCAGATATTCATTAAGATCCCTGCAGTCCGATTCCACACTTAGGATATTCTTTAACTCTCCATTATCATCAATATCTATTTTCTGAAGTCTGGCAAGATATTTAACTGTTTCATAAGAAAGTGAACCATCAAGATGTACATGTATATCTGTCAGACAGTTCAGATCTTTTATCCATTCAATATTACTATTCAAAAAAACACCCTCTTACATATATTATATCTGACATTAATTATTCTATATTTTAAACTGCATTAACTTTATTTGCAACATTTCCCAATACGTATATACAATTTTTAGCCTGTCTTATTATAATTTTTATTATTAATTAATATTTGTGCTGTTTGCAATAACCCACGCAACATGTTATAATCTATATATAAATAATCGTAGTTAATATTGGGGGATATATTTTATGTCAGTCATTCATGAATCAGCTGAAAATTACCTGGAATCAATATTAATGCTAAGCAAGCAGCTTCCTGTTGTCCGTTCAATAGATGTTGCCAACGAGCTTGGCTTCAAGAAATCCAGCGTAAGCATTGCAATGAAGAATCTTAGAGAATCTAATCATATTACCGTAACTAAAGAAGGTTACATATACCTTACCGAATCCGGTAAAGAAATTGCCGAAATGATTTACGAGCGTCATCAGCTTTTAACCTCATGGCTCACACGACTCGGGGTTGATCCTAAGGTTGCCGAAGAAGATGCATGCCGAATTGAACATGACATAAGTAAAGAAACATTTGAAGCTATCAAGAAAGCTATTTCATAAGAAATCTTTCTTTTCATACCTTTCTTTCTAAATGAGAACAGGGACATATCTAAGATATGCCCCTGTTCTTTATTGCAATAATTATTATCCAAAAAACAGCTGTGTCCAATATGTACCATATTCGCCATTTCCGCTATTACTATATCCAAGTCCCATCTTTGTAAACTCAGCATTGAGCATATTAGCTTTATGTCCTGGAGAATTATACCACGATTCAACAACTTCTGACGGACTCCTCTGCCCAGCTGCAATATTCTCTCCACATATTCTGAATGATGTAATTCCACACTGTCCAAGTACCGAGAAACAACTTGATCCATCTTTTCTTGCATGCTCAAAATAATTGCCATAATCCATCTCTATAGATCTCATATTAGCTGCATTACATAAATTCTCATCAAGGACAAGCGCCGGTATTCCATCTGCTGCTCTATATGCATTAACAAGATTTAACACTTCATTAGCATACTGCGAATAATTAACAGTGTTTCTCTTGGCCGCTTCCAGAAGCGAACTCTGATCATTGATATTAACAACTGGAGCAGTCTGCTGTTGTGTCTGTTCTGCACTTTCTTCAGGCTTATTATCAGGCTGAGCATCTACCTGATTATCCTCCGATATCATTTCAGAAGTCTCCTGCGTTGTCTCTTCTGTCGTTTCTTGTGTTATCTCTTCTGATGTTTCTTCTGATGTTTCTTGTATTGTCTCTTCTGTCGTTTCCTCGGTTTTAGTCTCCTCTTTTGTTGAAGTACTCTCAGTATCATCATAATAAAATGTAGGCACATCACCATTATTATTAGTTTCCGATTCCTGAGCATTCTTACCTGCAGTACCACATCCTCCCAGCAGTCCTGCAGCCATTATAACTGCAATCCACAGTACAGTTACTTTGCTTTTGCGAACAATCATTTCTATCCTCCATATAGCCAAGCCTTACAGATATCACTTATTATTAAGATAACCTGTATATTGTGCTGTTTTCAAAATCTCATTAGCCCTTGCTATCTCTTCCTTTGTTGGCGGCATTACATCTGAAAGTGTATATGGCACTCCTAATTCTTCCCACTTAAATACACCAAGAGTATGATATGGAAGAACTTCAAAACGCTGAACAGTCTTTAATCCTGCCACATAATCTGAAAGCTTCTCTAAATCTTCCTTAGAATCAGTTACTCCCGGAACCAGTACATGTCTTATCCACATATCCTTATTGTTATCTGACAGATACTGTGCAAGTTCAAGTATATTCTTGTTAGTCCATCCTGTAAGATCTTTATGCTTTTCTTCATCTATCTCTTTAATATCCAAAAGGAACAAATCTGTTACAGCCATAAGTCGATCAAACTTAGCAAGATATTCCGGTTCCATGCTAAATGGATTTCCAGATGTATCAAGAGTTGTATGCACACCATTCTTTTTTGCAATTTCAAAAAGCTCTGTCACGAATTCAATTTGGAGAAGTGCCTCTCCTCCACTTACAGTGATGCCCCCACCATTTTTCCAGTAATTTCTGTAACGATATGCCTTATCAAATACCTCCTGGGCTGTCTCCAGTGTTCCGCCTTCTTCTTTCCATGTCTCAGGATTATGGCAGTATCTGCATCTCATATGACATCCTTTAAGAAAAACAATATATCTTACCCCTGGTCCATCAACAGATCCAAAGCTCTCTACCTGATGTATTCTTCCTTTAATATTATCACTCATTTTCTTTTCCTCTTTTATTATCTTTATTATAGCATTATCGCAAAAACTATTATATTTACTCCAAATATATCTACATTTTATGAAGACATATATTTGGTGTCTATAATATATCACATCCCCAATATATTGTCAGTTGTAAATATGATATTTTACAAATATGTGCAAATGTAGACTTTTCTATTACATATATATTATTGAACACTGCACGCTCATCTATCCAGATTCTTATGTAATCTATAATATTCTGTTTCTATATCGTATTCTTTCGAGTCTGTTTATCTCAAAGCATTTATCACACATTCCAAATCTGCTGTTCCATTCAAGTCTTTTCCCACAGCGCTTGCATCTGTTAAAGAATTCCCCATTAGTGAGCTCGCTGACTATCCTTTCAGATATCTCTTCCTTAAACATTCTTATACGTTCATTATACTCTGATATATTAAGTGCATTGCAATATGAATTAAGCAGATCCAGCTTTTTGTAGAGTTGTTCAAGATCATCCAGCTTCATTGTTTCTATATCTTCCGAATCTGTATCCACATAATACCACATTCTGCTTACTGGCTCTCCATCTGCCGTCATATCAACCAGATCCTGCCACAAATACTTTAGCTTCTCACTATTCTCATCAAATGGTATGTTAATAAGACTGTATTCTAAATCTTTATTTATCTTTTTACCATGTTTTTTCTCAATATATTCAGCCAGTCTGATCCGGTTCTTTAAATCTGCAACCGAAAAACATTTCTTCTCAATTGTCTTTAACCATATCTTAAATATCTCTGACAAACTGTATGGCATATCAAGCACTTTTCTAGGAGGCTGTATAACACAGCTTGTTATCTGTTCATATTTTCCATGTAAAAGTCCGCCTATCTGCTCACGTTCTTCTATAGAATTGACATATCCCTGATCATACATGCCCTTTCTTCCTGCTCTTCCAGCAATCTGCTTAACTTCGCCCATGTTGAGTGGTCTTTTAGTCTTTCCATCAAACTTTCTTGACTCAGTAAATATTACTCGCCTTATCGGGAGATTAACCCCCATTCCAATTGCGTCTGTACATACAACTATCCGGCTTTCTCCGCTTAAGAATCTTGCGACCTCTGATTTTCTTACACTATACGGAAGAGAGCCATATATAACACTTACCTTGTATCCTTCCTTCTTAAGCAGTGTTGCAAGCATAAGTACTTTTC
Source organism: uncultured Lachnospira sp. (assembly GCA_934343805.1). Taxonomy (GTDB): domain Bacteria; phylum Bacillota; class Clostridia; order Lachnospirales; family Lachnospiraceae; genus Lachnospira. Next base: position 2,870 of record CAKRIN010000007.1, on the reverse strand, counting down.
TTCGTGAAAATGCAACCAGTGCATCTCCATCCTGTATATCATCAGGAAATATGAAATCGTTGTCCTCCATTATAAGTCTGGAATTACGCTTGTGCCTTATATCCATATAGGAATCCCCACACATTTTTATGAGCATTTTAACTATATGTATTGCATTAGGTGACATGCATATATGTATGACATCCGCATTGACACCAAGTATAGCCTCTGTCCATGCCCATCCCCTGTCTTTGTCTGACACCATCTGAGCTTCATCTATTACACAGACATCAAAATGTCTGCTCATGTCCATCTTCTCTACTGTACACGATAAATGTGTTGCTCCTTCCCTTATATCCCTCTCCTCACCTGTTGTTAATGAGCAGTTTACATTCCTTGCAATACTCATTTCCTGAATTTCAAGCGCAAGAAGTCTTAAGGGAGCAAGATACATTCCTGAATCCGCATTATAAAAATCTTCAAGTGCATCATGTGTTTTCCCAGTATTAGTTTCACCTATATGAAGAATAAAATGTCTCTTTATACTTCTGGCCTCCGGGTATAACTGTGTTATATCCTCAGGAATACTCTCCATTAATGCAGTCTTTATCTTAAGTTCCTTAAGACTTGCTAAATCTTTTGGTACAAATTTCTTTTTTTTCTTCTTATTGTAATATCCAGCCATTTATCTTCCTATTATCATTCCATACAAATCCAAAAGCGTGACAATGTATAATAGGATTATATATTGCCACGCTTTCCAAACACTATATTTAGCACATTATTAAAATGCACTTTTATTATTTAACTGCAGCAGGGTTATTCTTCTTAGTAGCAATCTCATCTTTAAGCATTGCAACAAATTCATCCTTAGATACTGTAGTTGACTTCTGCTCTCCGTGGAGTCTGTAGCTTACAGTTCCTTCTGCTGCTTCATTCTTGCCAAGTACAATAAGATAAGGAATCTTCTTAACCTGAGCTTCTCTTACTCTGTATCCAAGCTTTTCTGCTCTCTCGTCAATCTCAACTCTGATTCCATTATCTGCAAGATAATCATAGAGACCATGTGCATAAGCATTTAACTCCTCATCTTCATTCTTAACCGGAAGAATTACAGCCTGTACAGGAGCAAGCCATAATGGAAGGTTACCCTTTGTCTCCTCAAGTATATAAGCCATGAATCTGTCAAGAGAACCAAGGATAGCTCTGTGAAGAACTACAGGTGTCTTTCTCTGTCCATCTTTATCAATGTATGTTAAGTTGAACTTAGATGGAAGACAGAAATCAAGCTGGCATGTTGATAAAGTATATTCATTACCAATAGCAGGCTTAACATTTACATCAAGCTTAGGTCCGTAGAATGCAGCCTCTCCGATTTCCTCTGTATACTCAATTCCGATATCATTAAGAACCTTTCTTAATGCGTTCTCAGCATTGTTCCACATTTCATCATCATCATGATACTTAACCTTATCTTCTGGATCTCTTAATGAGAGAACACAGCGGTAATCTGTAATATTGAAATCCTTATATGTCTCGAATATAAGGTCTACTACCTTGGCAAATTCTGATTCAATCTGCTCAGGTGTCACAAAAAGATGGGCATCATTCTGGCAGAAATGTCTTCCTCTTTCAATACCCTTTAATGTTCCACTTGCCTCAAATCTGAAGTCATGTGCAATCTCACCGATTCTTATTGGAAGGTCCTTATAAGAATGCATCTTGTTAGCATATATCATCATGTGGTGAGGACAGTTCATTGGTCTTAATACAAATGATTCGCCTTCTACTTCCATAGCAGGGAACATGTTTTCCTTATAGTGATCCCAGTGTCCTGATGTCTTGTAAAGATTAACTGTACCTACACATGGTGTCATTACATGAAGGTATCCAAGCTTTCTTTCCTTGTCCTTAATGTAATTCTCAAGCTCCTGCCATACTGTATATCCCTTTGGTAAGAACATTGGAAGTCCACGACCGATTAAATCATCTGACATGAAAAGTTCCATTTCCTTGCCAATCTTTCTGTGGTCACGTTCCTTTGCCTCCTCAAGAAGCTTAAGATGTTCTTCAAGTTCCTCTGCTGTTGGGAAACATACACCATAGATTCTCTGCATTACATGATTGCTGGCATCGCCCTTCCAGTATACACCAGAATATTTAACAAGCTTGAAGTTCTTGCAGAGCTTAGTATTATCAACATGAGGTCCGCGACAGAGGTCTGTAAAATCACCCTGGTCATAAACTGTAATGTTGCCGTCTTCAAGTCCACTTATAAGGTCAAGCTTATACATGTCATCCTTGAACATCTCAAGTGCTTCAGACTTAGAAACTTCTCTTCTGTATATCTTCTTGCCTTCCTTGCAGATTTTCTTCATTTCTTTCTCAATAGCTTCAATCGCTTCATCATTGATTACATTATCTCCAAGGTCTATATCATAATAGAATCCCTCTTTAACTACTGGTCCAACCCAGAACTTAGCATGTGGATATAAATGCTTAACTGCCTGTGCCATAACATGTGCACATGAATGATTAAGAGTATTCAGTCTTTCATCTTCTTTAAAATTAACCATGATAAATCTCCTTTTGTGTTAATATTTTTGATATTATTCTCATCGCTGCTCGCGAGTAGCTCATGTTCCAGAGCTTACGCGTTACTCTCGCAAAAAAGCCCCTTATACAGCGGCTTTCCAGCTTACTGTATAAGGGGCGAATATTCAATCCGCGGTTCCACCCTTATTATTCTCTCAATCAGGAGAACATCTCATTATGATTATAACGGAATCACCGTGCCTTATTAGGGCCGCTCGGAGGTGGTTTTCCCATATCCGTATTCTAAGGCACTTCCACCATATATGCCTCTCTCTGTAGAACCGTAACATAGTACT
>CAKRIN010000006.1 GCA_934343805.1 uncultured Lachnospira sp. | reverse complement strand
ACATAATTGTCGCCTGTACACGGTCGGCAATTAAGGTGTGGCAGATTACAATATACTTGTGCTTGAGATACAGCACAGAATTTGAAAGCGGCGTGCACAATGCTTTCTTTAATATTTCAATTAAGGAAGGTAATAGCCATGAAAAAGTATAACGGAAAAGAACTTTACAAAGGACTTTTGTTTATAAAGTCAATGATGAGTATGAATAATGTGAACCGACAGAAAGAACTTGATCAGACATATGCATTAAGTGTGGGAATTGAGTGTGAGCAGACTGTTGTAGATGATGGAGCATCTACATCGGTTGACAGACCTCAGATGCGTCAGCTGATGGAAATTCTTGAGATTTCAGATTACAAGGTACTTGTCGTAGAAGATATTTATGAGATTACAAGAAATCCGGAAGATTTAAAGTCAATGATGGAACGCATAAATGATTTGGGTGTGACAATATTTGACCTTGGTACTATGAGTGCGAGGTACAACAATTATGCGATTGAGTGTTAGGAATTCAGGCAGGTATTCCTACATTGTATTTGCTTCTGAAACAGTGGTATTTGATGACTATGGGAAGCCAGTCATCAAATGCCCAACAGAGGCTGAGGCAGTGGAATACATCAGGAATCGGTTAGAGAGTGAGGTTATTCAGGATGATATATGATATTTATGCAGTTGGTGATACTTTGAGAAGTATTAGAAATAAATATGGATATACACAGAATGATATGGCGGAGAGCCTTGATGTAAGTTATATTCATTATTCGCAAATTGAGCAGGGAAGACATCGGATGAGTCTGGAACTTATGCTGAAGATTGTAACAAAGTATGGAGTAGATCCTAATACATTGTTTGGAATTGAAAGCAGGGAAAAACATGAGAATAAAGATCTGTCTGTATTGGAAGATAAATTGCAGATGCTTAAACCAAATGATAGAGAATATGCAATGTCTACATGTTTGATTTTTATTGAAGGCTTAGAGGCAAGAAAGGAAGTGGTTTGAAATGAGGAGAGCAGGAAGAAAGAAAAAGCCACTGACCATACAGCCGATAAAGTGTGTCGTGATGCTATCTTCTGATGAGGAGTATGACTGTATTGCAGCAGAAAAAAAGGAAAATAAGCAGTTGAAACGAATCATGGAATTTGCTGACAATAACAATCTTATTCCTATGAAAGTATTCCGAAGAGGAATTTTTGGACGACGATTAAGGGATGAAGTGTTTTATAAGGCAATAAGATATATGAGAGCAGGAAAGGCAGATGCACTTATTGTGGCAAATCTCGATGCTATTTCGGACGGAATAGCAGATTCTTATTTAAAAATTGGAGTGGTAAGGGAAGCAGGGTTTAGATTATTCAGTGTAGATGAAAAGGAACCCAAGGTTGACTTGTATATTCCACCAAAGAGAGGTGATCTGCAGTGAAGATAAAGAGAAATATGATTGTGTGGGCTGAATTAAAAAGTGGACTCAGGCATATACAAGCTGGAAGGAGACCATGTATTGTAATAAGCTGCGACAAAGCAAACGGAAAATCACCTGTATACACAGTTGTTCCGGGGACAACTAAGTTGAAAAAGGATTATATTCCAGTACATTTCAATATTGAGCCTTCAGAAATTAGAGGATTTTTAAGACATACAACAATGTTTTTACCGGAGCAGCTGGTCACAATTAATGAGGAACAGATAATACAGACTGCCGGGATGATTGTCAGCACAGATGCAATAAAGAGGGTTGATGCGATGTTGATCAGGCAGCTGCAGATTGGAGAATATGATGGATGATGAAAATGAATTAGAGAATCAGAGTATAGATATTCCTATATGGAAGCGATATTTGCTTTCTGTAACTGAAGCGGCACAGTTTTATCACATTGGTGAAAAGAGGCTTAGACAAATTGTAGATATCCATCCAAATGGGGAGTTTTATCTGTTAGTAGGAAACAAAGTTTTATTTAAGAAAGAGCAATTTGAGCAATTTCTGGCAGAGTCAACTGCAATTTAATATGTAAAGTAGTAGAAAAGGGGGCACAAATGTGGTACAATAACCATGCTAGGGCTCTCTTTTTTGAAAGGAGACAAAGCTATGAGTGAGAAAAGACGAGATAATCGCAATAGAATTCTTCACGAAGGAGAGTACCAGAGAGCAGATGGACGTTATCGTTTTAGATATGTAGATATTCATGGAAATGAAGGAAATTTATATAGTTGGCGTTTGGACCATAATGATCCAATACCTAAAGGAAAGAAAATGGAGCTTTCTTTAAGAGAAAAGGAAAAACAGCTGGAACAGGATATGTTTAATGGACTTGTTCCAGGAGGTGGAGGGCTTACAGTTCTTGAATTAGTGGAGAAATATGTGAGCCTTAAAATAGGGGTCAGACAGAGTACTTATGCTGGTTATAAGACGGTAATTAATCTGCTGAAAAAAGATGATTTTGGCAAAAAAAGAATCGACAAAGTGAAATTATCGGATGCGAAAGCCTGGTTGATCAAGCTTCAGAGGGTAGATGGAAAAGGTTATAGTTCAATTCATACTATCCGTGGTGTATTAAGACCGGCATTTCAGATGGCGGAAGAAGATGACTTGATTCGCAAAAATCCATTTGGATTTGAATTAGTCAATGTGATTGTGAATGATAGTGTGAGAAGAGAAGCTGTCACAAGAAAGCAGGAGCGGGAATTTCTAAGATTCATAAAAGAGGATGCGCATTTTTGCAAGTACTATGATGCAATATTTATCCTCTTTAACACAGGACTTCGTATATCAGAGTTCTGTGGACTTACAAAATCAGATTTGGATTTTAAAAACAAAAGAATACGGGTAAATCATCAATTACAGAGAACAAGTCAGATGCAGTATATCATTGAAAAGCCTAAGACAGAAAGTGGCGAGAGATATGTTCCAATGTCTGATGAGGTGGTGGCTTGTTTCAAGAGAATACTTAAGGACAGGGTCAATCCCAAAGTTGAACCGATGGTTGATGGAATGACAGGATTTTTATTCCTTGATAAGAATGATATGCCTATGGTGGCATTACATTGGGAAAAGTATTTCCAGCATATTCGGGAAAAGTACAATAGCATATATAAGGTTCAGATGCCGCCAATCACACCGCATGTGTGTCGTCATACATTTTGTTCTAATATGGCTAAGTCGGGAATGAATCCGAAGATGCTTCAGTATATTATGGGACACTCGGATATCAGTGTTACGATGAATACCTATACTCATGTTAAATTTCAGGATGCACAGGAAGATTTTCAAAAAGCAATCAATTCATAATGACCTGATGAAAATGAGAGAAAAATGGCTGAATGCCAGTATTTATCTTAATCCCCAATTTCTTACCTGTCGATACCCAATGGCAGATTTGCCTTTGGTACAGACTTGAAATTTACCAAAGTTTTTACCAAAATTGATGACAAAAATATGCAAAGATATGCCAAAATATGCCAGAATAAGTGAAAAATGAAGAAAGGTAAAAAGGCTTGAAAAGCCCGAAAATACTGGAAATATGAGAAAAATCAAGATTTTATTTATTTGCCACGGCAACATCTGCCGAAGCACTATGGCAGAAAGCGTTATGACATATTTAGTTGAGAAAGAGGGACTTGCTGATAAGTTCTATATTAATTCGGCGGCGACAAGCCGCGAGGAGATTGGGAATGGGGTGCATCATGGCACTGTTGCCAAGTTGAAGAAAGAAGGGATTCCGGTTATTCCTCACAGGGCAGCGCAGATGACTCTGAATGATTATGAGGAATATGATTACCTTATTGGGATGGATACGGAGAATATCCGGAATATGCAGAGGATATCGGGTGGAGATCCTGATGAGAAGATATATAAGCTGCTTACTTTTGCGGGAAGTGGACTTGATGTGGCAGATCCATGGTATACCGGAGATTTTGAGGCAACTTACAGAGATGTTCTGGCAGGATGTAAGGGACTGCTTGAGTGCCTGAAGGAAGAGCTGTAGGTAATTGTACCCATCACTTACCAGGGTACAATATACATATTTCGTCTGAATGATCCATATACAGTAGTGGTCGTCTTAAGCTCTGCGCCGAGGCGGAGGAATGACGAATTGCTGGCGATGTTGTCCGGATGGGCAACGGCAAGTATTGTGTCAATGCCGCGGTTGCGGGCGATTGTGCGAAGGCGGTTGTTTAGTTCACACATGAGGTTGTGGCCACGGAAGTCAGGGTGAACCATACAGCGGCCGATTTCAGCCACATTTGTAGAGCGTATGTCAAGACCAAGCTTTTCAGCTTCTTCAGCAAATTCATGCTCGTTAAAGAAAAGGGCACTTGCTCCGACAAGATTATTATTGTCGTCAAATGCGCCTAGAAAGCAGGTCCAGTCAGCATCAAAGAAATGTGATTTTTCAATATCATCTATTGGTATCCACCATTCAGGAACTGGAAGAGAGTTCTCAATAGTGGAAATGAGCTGGTTAAGCGCTGCTTTGTCGTTTTTATCTAATACACGGATTGTCATATCTGCCTCCTGATACTAAGCTTAAATAGTAATTTTACATTAAGCTGTGAAATCAAAATTCACCATATTATAATATGTATACTTAATAAAATCAAAATTTTTTAGCAAATTGTTATGAAATTTCTGCAATTTTTTAAAATACTATTATTTTTAAATGTATTTTAAAAAACCTACCAGGGCACTTAAGCTGCAATGTGATTAAGCCGATATATAACCATATGAAAATACGTGCAATTATGTGAATGCATATGGAAATATGTGTAATTATAGCGGTATTATGTGGATTCCCCGTGACATTAACAGGCATGTTGATATATATACAGATATATGCGTATATGCAGGATATATTGAAAAATATATTGAAGAATATATTAAAAAATCCAATATCAACTATAATAAGAATAATTTTTTTGAACTTAGGTCTTTTAAATTTCTCTTTTTATGTATATAATGTTGATTAGCCATGGTTATTTGGCTGTTATTAATTTTAGACTTAATGTTTTATCTGAATATATCGGGCTTGAACCGGGAAATGTTTTGGACAAGGAAAGGGGAATTATCATGTTATCAACAGATATTGGTATAGATTTAGGTACTGCAAGTATTCTTGTGTACATCAAGGGCAAAGGAGTTGTTCTTAAGGAACCTTCAGTTGTTGCATTTGACAGGGATACTAATAAGATTAAGGCTATTGGTGAGGAAGCAAGACTTATGCTTGGTAGAACTCCAGGTAATATAGTTGCTGTAAGACCTCTTCGTCAGGGTGTTATTTCTGATTATACTGTAACAGAGAAGATGCTTAAGTATTTCATCCAGAAGGCTATTGGCAAGAGAATGCTTAAGAAACCAAGAATCAGTGTATGTGTACCTTCAGGAGTTACAGAGGTTGAGAAGAAGGCTGTTGAGGATGCTACTCTTCAGGCAGGAGCAAGAGAGGTTGCTATTATTGAGGAACCTATTGCTGCAGCTATCGGAGCTGGTATCGATATTTCAAGACCATGCGGTAATATGATTGTCGATATCGGTGGTGGTACAACAGATATTGCTGTTATCTCTTTAGGAGGAACTGTTGTAAGTACTTCTATTAAGATTGCCGGTGATGATTTTGATGAAGCTATTGTAAGATACATGAGAAAGAAACATAATCTTCTTATCGGTGAAAGAACTGCAGAAGATATTAAGATAAAGGTAGGCGCTGCATATCCAAGAGCAGAGGTTACTACTATGAATGTACGAGGAAGAAATCTTGTAACAGGTCTTCCTAAGACTGTAGAAGTAAGTTCAGAGGAGACAGAGGAAGCTTTAAGAGAGGCAACTTCACAGATTGTTGAAGCTGTTCACAGTGTTCTTGAGAAGACTCCACCAGAACTTGCATCTGATATTGCAGATAGAGGAATTGTCCTTACAGGAGGCGGAAGTCTTCTTTCAGGACTTGAAGATTTAATTGAAGCTAAGACAGGAATTAATACTATGACAGCAGAAGATCCAATGACATGTGTTGCCATTGGTACTGGTAAGTTTATTGAATTCCTTGCTGGCTATAGAGATGAAGTTAAATAGTAACAAGTAATATTTTCAAGAAAGAGGCGGGCTTATGGTAAAAGGGCTTTATACTGCGTACTCTGGCTTGACAGTTCAGCAGAAAAGACTTGATGTGGTATCTAATAATCTGGCTAATGCTACAACGACAGGCTATAAGAAAGAAGGTCTTACAACTCAGTCATTTAATGATGTTTATGGCATTAAGGTTAAGGATGAGACTGTAGGATATATTAACCAGAATATTGGAACTCTGAATCTGGGTGCTAAGGTGGGGGAATCCTTCAGGGATTGGAACCAGGGTTCATTCCAGAATACGGGCAACACATTTGATTTTGCGCTGAGTGGAGAGGGATTATTCTCAATTTCTTTCACTAATAAGGCTGGAGAGACATCAACACTTTATACCAGGGACGGATCTTTCCAGATGGACCGGGATGGTTATCTGGTAACCAAGGATGGTGATTTTGTATTGGGCGAGAATGGTCCAATACAGTTACCTACAGATTTTGATAAACTATCTGTAGAGGAAAGCGGCGAGATATATGCCGATGGTCAGTATGTCGATACATTTGCAATAGTTAATTTTGAAGACTATGACTATGTTGAGGCATATGGTGAGAACCTTTACAGGGCTGTGGACGGGGCAACCGAGACAGAAGCTACAGCTACAGTTAATCAGGGATATTTGGAGGCTTCCAATATTAATGTGGTAACAGAAATGGTAGATATGATTTCTATCGCAAGAGATTTTGAAAGTAATCAGAAGATTATGAATACTATCGATGAAATGCTTGGAAAGATGGTATCTATATCTGAGATTTAGGAACTGTTAGACATTTTTAGAATGGAGGACTGATATTATGATGAGATCGTTATGGACTGCGGCATCAGGTATGATAAGCCAGCAGACAAGCGTAGATACAATTGCTAATAATCTTGCCAACGTTAATACAGTTGGATATAAGCAGGAGTCAACCCAGTTCAAGTCTTTGCTTTATCAGAATCTTCAGAGTAAGACAACATCTGCTAATGGAGAGAATAAGCCTGTTGGAGCACAGGTAGGACTTGGTTCAAGAGTAGCATCTGTTACATCAATATATACACAGGGAACACTCAATGCTACTGATAGCAACACTGATTTTGCTATTCAGGGAGAGGGTTTTTTCTCTGTCAGGGATACTAATTCAGGCGATGCTGTGTATACAAGAAATGGACATTTCACATGGTCTACAGCAACTGAAGGTGTAATGTTATGTACAGCAGAGGGATATCCGGTGCTTAGTTCTGACGGAACTGAAATTGTTTTATCCGGGGATTATCAGACGGGTAAGATTTCTATTGATGGCAATGGTAATCTTCTGTATCCTGATGAAACTAATAATCCGGCGCCTATAGGCATTAAGATTGGTTTGTACCAGTTTTCTAATCCGGCAGGACTTGATAAGATCGGAGGAAGCTATCTGGCAGAAACTGATGCATCTGGAGCAGCTCTTAATGAAGATTATGATGCTGTTGGAAAAACAAGTTCCCTGAAACAGTCATATCTGGAGGCATCCAATGTTCAGGTTGCAACCGAGATGGTTAATCTTATTACGGCGCAGAGAGCTTATGAATTATGTTCTAAGGCTATAACAACATCGGATACTATGATGGAACAGGCTAACAACCTTAAGAGATAAGAGGTGTAAGATATGAGCGAATCTATTACAGGACTTAGCAATACTAATTATTCGGATGTGTATGATTCTAAGGCAAGTTCTCTTACTAACAAGCTTACAGGAACTGATTATTCCAAGGCGTCTGATGATGAACTTATGTCTGTATGCAAGGATTTTGAGAGTTATTTTCTTGAACAGGTTCTTAAGTCTATGGAGAAGATGGCAAAGGTTGACTCAGATGACGAGGACAGCAACCTGTTTACATCGATGGCAGGAATAGGTGGAACTGAGGATACATCTCTTAATACACTTGGAAGTTATTTTGGAGATGAGATGGTATCTTCATATGCAAAGCTTATGACTGATTCTAATCAGGGCGAAGGACTTGGAATAGCACAGAAGCTTTATGAGCAGATGAAGAGAAATTATTCGGTCAGTGATATTGCTAAGACGGAAGAGTAATATACATAATATTTAACATAAAGGAGATAACAGATTGGATTACGAGTCTGTGAAATATGTAGAAGGCTTTGTGGAGAATATTATCTTCAGAAATGAAGACAATGGGTATACGGTTTTTAATATTGTATATGATGAAGAGGAGATCACCTGTGTTGGAGTACTGAGTTATATCAACACAGGTGAATTTATTACAGCACAAGGCGAATTTGTTAAGCATGCAGTTTATTACATGCAGTTTAAGATCACATCTTATGAGTTCAGAGCGCCGGATGATGCAGCATCTGTAAGGCGTTATCTTAGCTCCGGGGCAATTAAAGGTATAGGCGAGAAGATGGCTGAACGTATAGTTAAAACATTTGGCGATGATACCTTTAAGATTATGGAAGAAGAACCGGAGCGTCTGGCTGAGATTAAAGGCATAAGTATGGCGAAGGCTATGGACATTGCCAATCAGCTTATTGACAAGAAGGACATCAGAAAGGCAATGATGTTTCTTCAGCGTTATGGAATCCAGATGAATTTGGCTAATAAAATATTTAAACGATACGGCAATGATATATATGGAATTCTTGAACAGAATCCATACAGGATTGCGGATGATATTGAAGGCGTCGGATTTAAGACGGCAGATGAGATAGCGGCAAAGGTTGGCATTAAGGTGGATTCTGACTTCAGGATTAAGAGTGGAATATTTTACGTGCTTAATCAGGCAACAAGCCAGGGACATACATACCTGCCTTTCGATATGCTTGTACGACAGGTTAATGAACTGTTGCTTATTGATGTACAGGATTATGACAGATTTTTGATGGATCTGACTATCGACAAGAAGATTGTAGTCAAGATGAAGGGTAGTGAGAAATGCATATATGCCCGTATGTACTATAATATGGAGTCAAATGTGGCGGCAATGCTTAATAATCTTGACGTCCAGATTGAGGAAGATCAGCAATTTATTGATGACAGGATTGAGAAGATAGAAGAAAAAGAGGGGATATCTCTCGATGATATACAGAAAGAAGCTGTTGCTAAGGCTGTAAGAAATGGTCTGGTAATTGTGACGGGTGGTCCGGGAACAGGAAAAACCACAACTATTAATACCATAATCAAATATTTTGAACTTGAGGGTCTGGAAATCCGTCTGGCAGCGCCAACAGGGCGTGCTGCCAAGAGAATGACAGAAGCGTGTGGATATGAGGCGCAGACAATTCACAGAATGTTGGAGATAAGCGGTGGCGTTCCTGAAGGAGAACGTAAGTCGGCAGCATCAGGGTTATCTATGTATTTTGAAAGAAATGAAGATAATCCGCTTGAGGCAGATGTGATTATTGTTGATGAGATGTCAATGGTAGATATAAGTATTATGAATTCGCTTCTTAAGGCTGTACCAATTGGAACCAAGCTTATTCTGGTGGGAGATGTGGATCAGCTGCCGAGCGTTGGACCGGGCAATGTCCTGAAGGATATTATCGAATCAGAATGTTTTCCTGTTGTTAAGCTTGAAAGAATATTCAGACAGGCGGCACAGAGTGAGATTATTATTAATGCGCATAAGATTAACAGGGGAGAAGAAGTTGTTCTTAATAAATACAGCAAGGATTTTCTCTTTGTTCATAGAAATGGTGCGGACAACATTATCAATGCGATGAAGACGCTTATAAGGGATAAGCTTCCGGATTATGTCGGCGCGGATATATATGATCTGCAGATTCTTACGCCATCAAGGAAGTCAAATGTCGGAGTAGAACGTCTTAATAAAATTATGCAGGAATTTCTTAATCCGGCAGATGCGGTTAAGAGTGAGAAACAGGTTGGAGATGTTACTTTCCGTGAGGGAGACAAGGTCATGCAGATAAAGAATGACTATCAGCTTGCATGGGAGAAACGCAGCCGTTACGGAATCCCTACTGAGCAGGGGACAGGAGCGTTTAATGGTGACACTGGTGTAATAGAAAGAATCAGTACATTTGATGAGAATGTCACTGTGAAATTTGAAGATGGAAGGTATGTTACATATGAATTTTCACAGCTGGATGAACTTGAACTTGCATATGCAATAACAGTTCACAAGTCGCAGGGAAGTGAGTATCCGGCGGTTATTATCCCTATGTCACAGGGACCAAGGATGCTTATGAACAGGAATATATTGTATACAGCAGTGACAAGAGCCAGAAAATGTGTCTGCCTCGTTGGGGAAGAGGATATATTCAGACTTATGGCAGGAAATGTATCGGAGACCAGAAGGTATTCATCACTTTCAGACAGAATCCGCGAAATACGGCTGCTGGAGGATGAGGATTAACAGCGCAGGATATTAAATGGGGGATTATGGATTATATAAAGATATTAAACTGTGTTACTGATATTATATTGCCACCGGCATGCCCGGTGTGTGGACAGCCAAAACATTATTATAACGGCAGGCGTATTGATATATGCAGGAGTTGTCAGGATGCTGTCAGTTATGTTAAAGAGCCTGTGTGTTTGAAATGTGGAAAGCCTGTAAGAAGTAATGAACAGGAATTCTGTGCGGACTGCAGCAGACATGAACATTCCTATGACCAGGCAGCTGCGGTGTATGAATATTCAAGTGCGGTGAAGAATTCTATATATAGATTCAAATATTATAATAAAAGAGAATATGCTGATGTATATGCAAAAGAAATGATGAAGGCATGTGGACATATGATTAAAATGTGGAAGCCGGACGTAATTATCCCGGTTCCGGTTCACAGTTCAAGATTACGCAGCCGTGGGTATAATCAGGCGCAGCTTATAGCTGTACATTTGGGGAGACTTTCAGGTATACCAGTTGATGATGTCAGTCTTGTAAGGGTTAAGAAAACAGTTCCTATGAAAGAACTCGGCAATGCCCAGCGCGTAAAAAACCTTCAAAATGCTTTCCAAGTTCAGGGAAAAGTTGTAATATATAGAAAAGTATTAATCGTGGATGATATATATACAACAGGAGCTACATTTGATGCATGTGCCAAAGTGCTGAAAGATGCCGGGGTACAGAGGGTTTATGGAATAAGTCTGTGTGTTGGAGATGGATTCTGACAGATCTTAGGTCAGACTGGAGCAGGACTGAATAAGAAGCACTTAAGAATCCCGTGTGGGCATGAAGCCGGGAGAGTATATATAACATGCGTATCAGGAGGATATAACGATGGAAGTTAGAAATTGCAAGAGTTGTGGAAGACTGTACAATTATATAGGAGGAACATACAGACTTTGTCCTGAATGTATGAGGAAGCTTGAGGATAAGTTTCAGGAAGTTAAGGAATATATTGAAGAGAATCCAAGATCTGACATGAGACAGATTTCGGAAGAGTGTGATGTAAGCACTAAGCAGATAGAACAGTGGATAAGAGAAGAGAGACTTACATTCAGTGAAGAATCTCCTATAGGAATTGCGTGTGAAGTGTGTGGAAGGAGTATTAAGACAGGAAGATTCTGTGACAAATGTAAAGAGAGTATGGCTAATAAGCTTGGAAGCATGTATGGTTCGGCTGTGGGAATAGGTAATCCGGATGAGGAGCGTGCGAAGAGACAGAAGGCAAGAATGAGATTCCTTGATAAGTAATCATAAATAAGTAATTGCGAATTACTAATACTTTTTTTCAATTGGCTATAAAGTATTGTAAGAAACTGTCCGATATCTATGACATAAGGCAAGAACATGTTGCTTTAATTCATGGAAAGAGAGGCGGTTAATATGCGTATAGATGCTTATAATGCTGTGAATCAGGTTTATCAGACCAGCCAGATCTCTAAAGCTAAGTCAGCAGCTAAGACATCTACGGCAAGTGATAAGTTTGAGATTTCAGATACAGCAAGAACATATCAGACAGCCAGAACAGCTGTTAGTCAGGCATCTGATGTCAGAGAAGATAAGATAGCTGACATTAAGGCACGTATGGCAGCAGGAACTTACAATATTAGTTCAGAAGCGGTTGCAGATAAGATATTGAATAATGTTTCAACATTAACATTTTAGTGAGAGGTTTATTAGATGGCAAGTTTGATTGATTCTTTAATTAATATTCTGGATGATGAGAACAGGGAGTACAAGAAGCTTCTGGACTTGTCTGATAATAAGACCTCTGCTATTGTGAAAGGTAATGTTGAGCTTCTTCAGGAGATATTTGGAGAAGAACAGAAGCTGATTGACGAGCTTAACAGAATCGATGATCAGAGACAGGCATGCGTTTCAGATATATGCAGAATTCTCCATATTTCACCTGCAGATGTGAAAGTAAAACAGATAGTGCAGCTTCTGGAGAAGAAGCCGAAAGAGCATGATGCTCTTGAACAGTCATATCTTAATCTCAAGAAGACTGTAACGCAGCTTAAACAGGTGAATGATAACAACAAGCTGTTGCTTAAGGAATCTATGGACATGATAGATTTCGAGATTAATCTGGCAAGGAATGCCACTATGGCGCCACAGACGGCTAACTATGGAAAGGGTGCTTACGAAGAACGTGGCAGTCTGGGAAGTGGAAGCTTTGATGCCAAACAGTAGGATGTCTTTGAGGTCAGATTACAATTAAACAGAGAAATTAAGTCACATTTTCTAAAAGAGAATGTGGCTTTTTTTAATCCTAAGGGTGTTTTTATTTTAAAATGTGTCGATATACATATCAGATAATATGATTTGGAAGAAAGAGGTGACCTTATGGCTAATGGAATGGCAGCGTTGTTTGTGGGAACAACGGGACTTAGAACTTCACAGACAGCACTTAATACAACGGCCCATAATCTGTCTAATATTAATACATCAGGATATACAAGACAGCAGGTTACTTTTTCAGATACGCAGTATGCTGATGTTAATTCCAAGGATAAGGTTAGTTATGCAAGTTATGGACTTGGTGTGGCAGTTTCGGAAGTAAGAAGAATAAGAGATCAGTTTATTGACCAGGCATACAGAAGTGAGAACTCAAGATTAGGGTATTATGACAGCCAGTATAAGGCAGTTCAGGAGATAGAAGATCAGTTTGGAGAGATGCAGGGCGTTACATATGAATCATATCTGACTGATTTGTACAATTCAGTTAATGAGCTTGCAAAGAATCCTACAAGTACAGTTGCAAGATCATCGCTTATCCAGAATGCAACAGCATTTATAGAAAAGTCAGAGGCTGTATATAAAGGACTCAGGGATTACCAGACAACTCTTAATACACAGGTTAAGAATATGGTTAATTCAATTAACAGCCTTGGGGAGAAAATATATAACCTTAATAAGAAAATTGCTAAGATTGAGGCACCGGGAATAGAAGATGCCAATGACTTAAGAGATGAAAGAGATGCAGCTATTGATGAACTTAGCAAATATATAGATATAACATATTATGAAGCTGATAATGGAGAGACAGTTATAACAGCAGAGGGAATTCCATTTGTTACAGTTGGAAGACTTGCTGCTATGGGAACCAGAGTTGTAGAAGGAACGAATCTTGTTATTCCTACATGGCCTGGATATGAACGGGATGTGTACGAGGATGGAAAGTCTGCATCTAATATGGATGACACTGATAAGGGGGAACTGAAGGGCTTGCTTATTGCAAGGGGCAATATGGTAGTTGATTATACAGTTGTTCCGGTTGCACCTGACAGTGCTGACTATGATATGAATACTGCAGATGGAAGAGCAGCATATCAGGATGCATATGATAAGTACATGGAGGATCAGAAGTATTACAATACATATGTTGAACCATCAGCAATCCTTAGTGCCATGGCTGGCTTTGACAAGCTTGTGAATGGAATAGTAGAGAAGATCAATGATATATTATGCCCAGAGGTTACACAGGTAAGGACAACTCCTTATACAGGAGCTGATGGAACAGAGATTCAGGCAGATATATATACATATAATTCTGTATCACAGGCTGTTTTGTATGACAGATATGGAAGAGAAGTAAAAGGAACTGATAATGGAGATGGAACATTCAGTTATGAATCAGGAGAAAAACTGTATGACAGTATCGGAGGTAACGCGGTTACAATAGATTCGTATACATATTCTATGCTTGATATGGATAGTACAGGATATGGAATGGATGATGATAAAACAGTTGGAACTGAACTTTTTTCAAGAAAAGGAACAGAGCGTTATGTTAAAGCAACTGATGCAGCTGGAAAGACAATATACATCAGGAACAATCTGAACCAGACAGGCTATGAATCATTGTATAAGCTTGGAAATCTTCAGATTAATCCGGAAGCATCGCAGAATGTAGGAAAGATTCCTCTTTCAACAGTTCAGGGCAAGGAGGATTTTGATACTGCCAAGAAACTTGTTGATGTATGGAGTGAAAAGTTTGCATCGCTTAATCCGGAGAATTACGCCAAGTCGAACTTCATGTCTTTTTATAATAATTTCATAGGCGAATATGCTACTATGGGAAAAGCATTGTCTAACTATGTCAGCAATCAGACGACTATGGTTGACGGTTATGATAATCAGAGACTTCAGACAGAGGGTGTATCGTCAGATGAAGAGCTTGAAAAGATGATTAAATATCAGCAGGCATATAATGCAGCATCTAGATATGTTAATGTTGTAAGCGAGATGCTTGAGCATCTTGTTACATCACTTGGCAATGCATAATTAATAAGTGTTTTCAAATATGGAGGATAATTATGGCTTCAACTTTTTTTGGACTGACAATTGCATATACAGGACTTCAGGCAGCGCAGACCTCGATAAATGTTACATCTCATAATCTTGCTAATATTAATACGGCAGGATATACGAAAGAATCAGCATCAACAAAGGCGGGGGAAGCTTTAAGGGCATATGCTTCATATGGAACACTTGGAGCCGGAGTTATAGTCGATGCTATTAACCAGACAAGAGATTCATATTATGATGAGAAGTATAGAAATAACAATACTAATTATGGTGAGTACAGTGTAAAGTACAGTTATATGTCACAGATTGAGAATTATCTTAACGAATTTACATTAAAGGGATATTCATCAGAATATGAGAATTTCTTTGCTGCTTTGAACCAGCTGGATCTTACACCATCTGATACATCTGCAAAGAACCAGTTTATTAATAATGCAAAGAGTCTTACGGATTATTTTAATACATTATCAACTAATCTTCGTAACGTGCAGATTGATGCCAATAATGAGGTTAAGGATGCAGTGCAGCAGATTAATTCACTGGCACAGAATATAGCATCCCTTAATAAACAGATTAATCAGATACAGGCTAATTATGGTAATGCCAACGACCTTAAAGACCAGAGAAATGCATTAATAGATGATCTTTCCAAGCTCGTTAATATAACTGTTAATGAGACTGATATGGGAAATAATCTGACCAACATGCAGATTACTATTAATGGCAACAGTCTGGTAGACGGATATAATTACCACACACTTGAGACTGTATCAAGAGATGAACCAAGAAATGCATCAGATGCTGCAGGGCTTTATGATCTTCAGTGGGAAAATGGACAGGCATTTGATATATATAGTGATTCACTTGGAGGACAGCTTAAGGCACTTATAGATCTGCGAGATGGCTGCAATGGCGAGATAGAGAAATATGCTACGACTACAGATGCCAATGGTAATGAGGTATATGAAAGAGATGCAGATGGCAATATCCTTACAGATACACAATCACAGGTAGATAATAATACTCAATATAAGGGTGTTCCGTATTATCAGTCACAGCTAAACCAGTTTATACAGATATTTGCAGCATCTGTTAATGAAATTCTCAATAAGGGAGTTACATCTGATGGTTCGGCATCAGGAATTCCGCTGTTTGTAACAAAGGACAATACCAGGGCGCTTTCTGCTATTAATGTTACAATCAATCAGGATCTTATAGATAATGCTGATCTGCTTGCAACTAAATATAATAAGAGCGACGGAGAGGCTAATGTAGATCTTATTGTTGATCTCATTAATACTAAGGATGCCAAGATATTTGATGGTGGAACAGGATCATTTTTCCTGGAGAGTATTGTCAGTGATATGTCAATAG
The DNA here is from genome assembly GCA_934343805.1 of uncultured Lachnospira sp. GTDB lineage: Bacteria > Bacillota > Clostridia > Lachnospirales > Lachnospiraceae > Lachnospira. The sequence continues at coordinate 92,093 of CAKRIN010000006.1, read as the reverse complement.
ATGCTAACAAGGCAACGAATTTTACTAAGAATTATACGAATCTGCAGACTACTATACAGAATCAGAGACTATCTATCATGGGTGTTGATACTGATGAGGAAGCTATGGATCTGGTTAAGTTCCAGCAGGCATATAATCTGAGTTCTAAGATGATGACGGTTATGAATCAGTTATATGACAGATTGATTAATAATACCGGAGTATAGACACGAGGAGGGATAACATGAGAATTACCAACCAGATGATGATTAATAGTTCAATATCTAATATCCAGGTTAATAAGGGACAGCTCAATACACTTAGTACAGAACTTTCTACACAGAAGAAGATAAGCAAACCTTCTGAAGACCCTATTATTGCTATAAGGGCATTAAGACTGCGTTCAAGCCTGGATGAGGTTACACAGTATCTTGGAAAGAATATACCTGATGCATCATCATGGCTGAGTGTTACCCACGATGCACTTGATGAGGGTAATAAGATACTTAATGACCTTTATAATTATTGTGTACAGGGATCTACTGATTCATATTCAGAGTCTGAGCGTAATACTCTTGCGGAGAGTCTTAATAAGCTGGTAGAAGCCTATTATGAACAGGGAAATGTCGATTATGCGGGAAGGTATGTATTTACAGGACATGCAACAGATAAGCCTCTTACATACCAGTCGGATGCAACAGCGAAAGATGTGGATTATACCATTAAGCAGAATTTTACAAGAGACAACCTTTCAACAAAGACAGCTTATACTAATGCATATAGTAATCAGGACATTCTTAATCTTACAGTTAAGACGGATGTCAATGGTAATATTATTACTCCTAATGTATCAGATGTTCACAGAATACAGCTTGCATATGATGAGATTAATGGAACAGAATTCTCTATCGGTATGGGAGCTGGTAACAGTACAGATATTACAATTAATGCAGATGGATCAGTTACAACTAATGGAACACTTACAGCAAGTATCACACAATCAGATGGAACAGTTGTGCAGAATCAGGTAAGCATTGTAACTACCACAGACGATAATTACATACCAGGAGATAATGAGATAGCTATCAATGCTACAACCGGAGAAATGCTTCTTGGAGAAAATGTATACAAGTCAGTGTATGAGAATGATGAGTTCTCTGTAACATATGATAAGAGCAATTTCATAAAAGGTGATATAGATCCTACTATGTATTTTGACTGTGTTGATAATAATACAGGTATAGAATATAATAAAAAAAGCGAAGATATCGAGTACATAGTGAATTTTTCACAGAAGTTAAAGGTCAATACTGAGGCAAGTGAAGCTTTCGGCATCTATCTTGGAAGAAATGTTGATGATCTTGTTAATGCTGTGCAGAATGTTCTGGATCTTAATGATCAGATATCGCAGGTAGAGTCAATGCAGAAGGAAGAACAGTATAGTGATGATGCTTCACAGGAGAAGCTTTCAAGCATACTGGAAGGACTTAACAAGCAGAGAGATCTTGCAAAAGATAAAATGAAAAAAGCCTTTGAAAGCGGAATTGGACAGATGCAGGGCTATCAGGAGCAGATTGCTAATTCCAAAGCTGATATAGGAAACAGACAGACACGTCTTGATCTTACCAAGACAAGACTGACAGAGCAGAAGACGAACTTTACAGATCTTAAGTCACAGAATGAAGATATAGACCTTGAAGAGATAGTGGTTACTTACACTTCTGCTGAGCTTGTATATCAGGCAGCTTTATCTGCAGCAAGCAAGGTCGTACAGCAGACTCTGCTTGATTTCCTTGGTTAACAGGCATTGCAGTTTAATATATGAAATGATATGAATGGAGGATAGACATTTATGAAAGTACAGACTAAATGGTTTGGAGAAATCGAAGTAAGTGATGATAAAATAATCACATTTGAAAAAGGAATCATAGGATTTGAGGACTGGAAGAAGTATACACTTGTCTATGATGCTGAAAGAGAAGAGGATGTATCAATAGTATGGCTTCAGGCGGTTGATGAACCAACACTTGCGCTGCCTATTATGAAGCCGGAGATAGTATACCAGAATTATGATCCTATAGTTGAGGATGAGATAATTGCTACGCTTGGCGAAGATATCCAGAATGCAGAACTTATGGTATTCTGTGCTCTTACAGTTCCACAGGATCTTACTAAGATGACAATCAATCTTAAGGCACCGATTATTATAAATGTTGACACAATGAAGGGCGTACAGTTAATAGCTGATAATTCAGATTATCAGGTGAGATATCCTATATACGATATTCTTAAAAAGGAGGAAGCGTAGTATGCTGGCATTATCTAGAAAAAAGGACGAGGCAATCGTTATTAATGATGATATAGAGATAACAGTTATTGAGATTAAAGGGGATCAGGTAAAGCTTGGTATATCTGCACCAAAGGCTGTTCCGATATATCGTAAGGAAGTATATATGCAGATTCTTGATTCTAACAAGGAGGCTGCAGAATCTGTTGATGTGAAGTCACTTAATCAGATTTTTAAGAAATAATAATTGTACAAAATTAAGTACAATTATTGCAGAGGGGTTAAATAATGCTTAACATTTTCCGATATATGCAGTACAACATGAATGTAACGAATATAAAGTTTTGTTTTCACACGGAGGTGGAATATCATGGGAATTGAAGTTAATGGAGTAGCGGCAGCGTCTAGTTATCAGACACAGACATCGCAGGCAGTAAAGCAGGTTTCACAGGCTGCTAACACAACAACCACTACTGATAAGGGTAATCAGGTTATCGCTGATACATCCAAGTCATCTGCATCTAATGTAGCAGTATCGGTAGGACAGGCTGCTGAAAGCGAAAAGAATGGTAACAGCGCATATGATAATGACAAAGCTCAGGAGAAGAAGGCAGAATCTATGGCTGATGTTAAGGATATAAGAAAGATCCTTAATGATAATACTGTTGCAGAATTCAGCTATAATGAGCCAACTAAGAGAATAGCAATTAAGATTAAAGATAAGGATACTGACGAGGTTATTAAGGAGATCCCATCAGAGAAAGCGTTGGAGATGCTTGCTAAGGCATGGGAGCTTGCAGGTATTCTTGTTGATGAGAGAAGATAGGAGGTAGAATATGCCAATCAGATTATCAGGTATGGTTTCAGGTATGGACACAGAATCATTGGTGTCAGCCCTTGTATCTTCATATAATTTAAAGAAAGATAACCTTGTAAAAGCACAGACTAAGCTTTCATGGAAACAGGAAAAGTGGAAAACAATGAACACAAGTATCTACAATTTCTATAGTGGAAAGCTTTCTAATACAAGATTTTCTGCTAATTACAGCCTTAAGAGTTCATCTGTTTCTAATGATAAGTATGCTAAGGTTACGGCAAGTTCTTCTGCTGTTAATGGAACACAGAAGCTTAAGGTTAAGCAGCTTGCTTCAACAGGATATCTTACTGGTGGAGAGATAAAGGCGGCAGATGGAAGCAAGTTTACTGGCTCTACCAAGTTGTCGGATATAATAGGAACAACAGATGGTTCTATATCAATAAAGACGTCTTCAGGTACTAAGAATATTGATATTACTGAGGATATGAATGTTAATCAGTTTGTGGCCAAGTTAAAGGATACAGGAGTTAATGCAAGCTTTGATGAGGCTAATGGACGTTTCTTCATAAGTTCCAAGGTATCAGGCAAGGACGGGGATTTCTCACTTACTGCCAATAATGATAATGGACTTAAAGCTTTACAGAAGCTTGGAATATATGCTGTAAGTGTTACTGATAAAGCCGAATACAACAGATTAGCAGCATTAGTTGATGGAAGTGATGATTATAATGCTGAACTTGAGAGCATGTATACTAAAGATACTGCAAAAGATGTGGCTAAGAGTTATGCAGACAAGTACAATGCAGCTAAGAATAAGCTTGATATAATGGAAGCTGATGATACATGGGATCATACATATACACTCGAAGATTACATTGCCAGGATTAAGGAAGACACTCCTAAGATGCTTGATGCATATGATTCTTACAAATCAGAGAAAAAAGATTCTGAAGGTAATACTGTCAAGGATTCGGATGGTAATATTGTATATGAGTATGATACAGAAGCTATGGAAAAAGATGGCGTCAAGGACAAGTATGATGCAGATGTAAGAAAAAAGGCGTCTAATGAATCCATGATTAAAGTATATGATGACAATACTAAGGTTATTGAAGATACTAAGGATTATGTGACAATTGGTGATGATGGCAAGGCGGTTGCTGATGAAGCTAATGAAAAAGTGGTGAATGAAGTTAATGACACCAATGATTCAAGGAGAGCGCAGGCTAAGGCATTGCTTGATTCCAAGATAGCGATGGCATCAACAGCAGTTAATGGAGCAGCTTCAAGTGGAGCTGTAAGAATTGATGGAGAGGATTCAGAGATTGAACTTAATGGTGCCAAGTTTACTAATAACACTAATAATTATTCAATCAACGGACTCACAATACAGGCTCTTGAACGTACTGGAACAGATGAAGTATCTATAACAACAGATACTGATGTTGATGGAATATATGATATGATCAAGGGATTCCTTAAGGAGTACAATGATCTTGTTAAGTCTGTAGATGTTGCATATAATGCATCAAGCGCTAAAGGATATGAGCCGCTTACAAGTGAAGAGAAAGATGCAATGTCTGATGATGAAGTAGAGAAGTGGGAAACCAAGATAAAGGATTCACTTCTTAGAAAGGATTCAACCCTTGGCGGTGTTCTGGATACGATGAAGAATGACATGGCATTATCATTTAATGTTAATGGCAAGCTTTATTCGTTATCAAGCTTTGGAATATCTACACTTGGTTATTTTAATTCACCGGAGAATGAAACAGGAGTTCTTCATATTGATGGTAATAAGGATGATACATATACATCTGCTAATACAGATAAGTTAAGAGCCATGATAGCAAGTGATCCGGATACTGTAATAGATTTCTTTTCACAGTTATCAACTAAACTGTATACGGATCTTGGTAATAAAATGGCTACATCATCTACAAGCAGTGCATACACTATTTACAATGATAAGCAGATGAATACACAGTACTCAGAATATAATACTAAGATATCTGAGGCAGAGGATAAGGTGACTACATGGGAAGATTACTATTATAGTAAGTTTTCTGCAATGGAATCAGCACTTGCTAAGATGAATGCACAGTCATCATCATTATCAGGGCTTTTTGGATAACAGTTACCTAATAAAATGATCACACAGAATTATATTTTCTGTGGGGAATGAGGAGAATATGGCATTTAATCAGAATATTGCACAGGAATACAACAGGAATAAGATTCTTACAGCGAGTCCGGCAGAGCTTACATTGATGCTCTATGAGGGAGCTATTAAGTTTTGCAATATTGCACTTATGGCTATAGAGAAAAAGGATTATGAGAAAGCTCACATTAATATTAAGAAAGCAGAGAATATTATAACGGAGTTCAAGGTTACTCTTAATCATAAGTATCCGGTAGCTAAGGATTTTGAAAATGTATATAATTATATATACTCGCTTCTGGTTGATGCTAATATAAAGAAAGATCCAGAGATTCTTAATAAGGCACTTGATGAAATCAGGGGCATGAGAGATACATGGAAAGAAGTTATGAACCGCACAAGAGGTATGAATCAGTAGGAGCAGACATGACAGATAATTATCTTCAGATGATGATAGACAGCCTTAACAAGAAGAAGGAAATCCTGCTGGATATAATATCTTATAATGAGCAGCAGGATGAAATCCTTTCTGCCAGTGAGTTTGACAGTGAAGCATTTGATGCCAATATGAAAGCAAAGGGCGGCTGCATAGATGAACTGGATAAGCTTGATGAAGGCTTTCAGACACTTTTTAACAGGGTAAGAGATGAGCTTAATGATAATAAGGAGCAATACGCGCAGGAGATTGCTGCAATGAAGAAGCTTATAACCGAGGTTACAGAGGCAGGAACCAGAATTGAGGTTCAGGAAAAGCGTAACAAGGTAAAAGTTGAAGAGATGTTCAGAAGAGAAAGACAGGAACATAAGGAAGCCAAGCGAAGCGCTTCAATGGCAAAGTCTTATTATCAGAATATGAATAAGCTTAGCAGTGAGCCACAATTCATGGATACCAAGCAGTAGAATGAAGTGGTGGAACATTTTTAAAAAAGTTTATATTACGGACTAAAGTTTTGGTACTTAGGTCCGATATATAAAGTACAAGGAAACTAAAGAGTTTCTTGTAAACCATAACACGACGTCGCAAGGATGCAGCGTCAAAATTTATTTTCAAGGAGGAAAACATTATGGTAGTACAACACAATTTATCAGCAATGAACACAAACAGACAGATGGGTACAGTGTCTAGCGCACTCCAGAAGTCAACAGAGAAGTTATCTTCAGGTTACAAGATTAACCGTGCAGGCGATGATGCTGCTGGTCTTTCAATCTCAGAGAAGATGAGAAGCCAGATCAGAGGTCTTAATAAGGCTTCTTCTAACGCAGAAGATGGTATTTCACTTATTCAGGTAGCTGAAGGTGCTCTTAACGAGACACATTCAATTCTTCAGAGAATGAATGAGTTAGCAACACAGGCTGCTAACGATACTAACACAACATCTGATAGAGAAGCTATCCAGTCTGAGATTACACAGTTAACTTCAGAGCTTGATAGAATCTACTCTACAACACAGTTCAACACAATGAATCTGTTAGATGGTTCATTCTCAGGAAAGAGCCTTCAGGTTGGTTCACTTTCTGGTCAGGTTATTGGTATCTCAATCGGTAAGATGAATGCTTCTAGCCTCGGAGTTTCAGCTACTAAGATTGCAGTAAGCTCTAATGCAACAGCTGGTACTTCAATGTCTATCATTCAGGCTGCTATTACTAAGGTTTCTACAGAGAGATCTAAGTTAGGTGCTCTTCAGAACAGACTTGAGCATACAATCAACAACCTGGATACAACATCTGAGAATACTCAGGCTGCTGAGTCACGTATCCGTGATACAGATATGGCATCTGAGATGGTTGAGTACAGCAAGAACAACATCCTTTCACAGGCTGGACAGTCAATGCTTGCTCAGGCAAATCAGTCAACACAGGGAGTACTTTCACTTCTCGGTTAATAACAACTACTACTATAAGCAGAAGAGCCGGTGCTTGCACCGGCTCTTTTTGCAACCAGATAAGGATATTAATTACAGACAGGGGAACATACATATATGGAAATTGATAAAAGTTTTTTTGAAGATGAGATAAGAGATGGTTTCTATGTATCAGCAGAGATGAAGCATGCATGGGCAGCGCAGCTCGAGGTACTCAATGATGTTGATAAAGCATGCAGAGAGAATGGAATCCAGTATTTTGCAGAGTGGGGAACACTTCTTGGAGCAGTAAGACACCATGGATTCATACCATGGGATGATGATATGGATATATGTATGAAAAGACCTGATTTTAATAAATTTGTTAAAAATGTTAAGAATATTATGCCGGAAGGCTATCAGATATATAATATAGAAAGTGATAAGGATAATGATAATCTGCTGGCAAGAATTATCAGTGGAAGAACAATAGATTTCAGTGCGAAATACCTTGATAAATATCATGGCTTTCCATATGTTGCGGGGATAGACATATTTCCGCTGGATTTTATTGCACCGGACAGGGAAGAAGACGATTATTTATGTACTGTTATAGATATTGTCAATACAGTAGCCAAGTTTATGAGAATGAAAGATTCAGAGAATGAAGCTATTGAAGGAGAAGACTTAGAAAAACTGAATAGTAATCTTTTAAGTATAGAACAGTTATGCGGAGTAAGAATTGACAGGGAAAAAGATATAATACAGCAATTAAATATACTTGTAGACCAGTTATGCAGCCTTTATACAGAAGACGAAACAGAGGAACTGACTATAAGGGCTATATGGCAGAAGAATAAAGCCTATAAATTCCGTAATTCGTATTATAAGAAGGCGGTCAGGATTCCTTTTGAAAACATTACAATTCCTGTACCATTTGGGTATGATGCAATTCTTAAACAAAAGTACGGGGATTACATGAAGCTGGTTCATACATGGGATTCACATGATTATCCATTCTTTGATAAACAGAGAGAGATTATCAGGGAAAAATCAGAGTCAGGTCTTAATGAATTTAAAGATACGCTTGAAGATGTTATAACATTTAAGGAACACGTTGCAATATTGCGCGGAAAGAGAAAAGTATTAAAGGCGCTGGATAATAAAAAGAAAAAGAAAAATGTTGTGTTCATGCCATTTAAGCCAGAGCACTGGGATGCAATGGATGGGCTGTGGAGAGAGTATAAGGACAGGGAAGATGTAGATGTAAAGGTTGTTTCTGTTCCATATTATTATAAAAATTATGATGGAACTGTTGAACAATACAGTACAAGCGCAGAGTATCCGGACTATATTAATGTGCTGTCAGAGGATGAATATAATTATGAGAAAGATGATCCGGATGAAATAATTATTCAGAATCCATATGACGGATATAATGTTGCAGCAACTATACACCCACGTTATTATGTCAGGAATCTGCTTATGCATACAGATAAGCTTATATATATACCTTATTTTGCAACAGATGAGATTGATGCCCAGGATATGAGAGCGGATGTCAGTATGAATTCGTATGTGACAATGCCGGGAGTGGTATATGCTGATGAAGTTATATTGCAGTCAGAGAATATAAGGAATCTGTATATAAGAAAGCTCACAGGATTTTTTGGAGAAGAAAGCAGGCAGCTGTGGGAGAATCAGCTTAACGCAAATGGTGCGCAGTATCTGGTAAATGATAATAATAATCCGTTAAGATATAACAGGATACCTGGGAAATGGAGAAATCAGGCAGCCAGAAGCGATGGAAGTTATAAGAAAATAATACTTTACTATATAAGCACTAATGGTGTGCTTGAACATAAGCATGAAATGTTTGAAAAAATCGGACGTACAATGGAAGTGTTTGAACAATATAAAGAAGAGATTGTGTGCCTGCTTGCGTTTGAAAGCAATATGGAAGAGGTTCTGGAGGGAGAGAATTCAGAACTTCTTATGGACTATCAGTGCGCTTTAAGAAAGTACAATGAATATATCGTGGGCAATGGAGAGTTAAGGGACGCTGTAAAGGCGTGCGATGCATTTTATGGTGAGGCAGGAGCAGAGGCACAGATGTGTAGAAATGCTAATAAGCCGGTTATGATAGAGAATGTATATTTATAACGCACAAACTTGAGATGCTAAGAAAAACGGGTAAGAATGGAGATATTATGCTGCAGTTTCCAGACAGTTATTTTGAAGATGAAGTAAGAGATGGTTTCTATGTTCCATCAATGATAAAGAGAGCATGGGCTACGGCTCTGGATGTATTATGTGAGGTAGATCGCATATGCTGTAAGTACAATATAAAATATTATGCAGAGTGGGGAACACTTCTTGGAGCAGTCCGTCATGCTGGATTTATTCCATGGGATGATGATCTGGATATTGGAATGATGAGAACTGACTATAGAAAATTCTGTGAGGTGGCGCCTAAAGAATTTAAAGAAGGTTTTCAGATATTTACATTTAACACGCAGAAAGATTTTCATCATTTTCTTGCAAGGGTGGTGTGCAAAAACAGAATATGCTTTGAGGATGAACATTTAAGAAGGTTCCATGGATTTCCATATATTGCAGGACTGGATATATTTGTCCATGATAATGTCTCAGATGATGCCGTGTTGCAGGAAAAATGTGAAAAAACAGCAGAGTATGTTATCACGGTGGCAGATGCAATTGGCGATGGAAGGCTTAGCAAAGCACAGGAGACAGAGGCACTGGGAAGAATTAATAATATGCTTCATGTTAATTGTACTTCAATTGAAGATAAGGAGCAGGAAAGAATACAGCTATATAATGTGGCTGAGAGTGTATTTGCATCATTTGAACATGAAAAATGTACGGAAATGACGCAGATGATGCCACATAGCCTGTATGGAAGACATTTAAGAATTCCAAAGAAGTTTTATGAGAAGCTTGTAAGAATTCCGTTTGAGAATACGACTATACCCGTGCCAGCAGGCTTTGATGCTATGTTAAAGCGGAGGTATGGCGATTATATGAAGCTTGTCAGAAATGCAGGCGGTCATGATTATCCGTTCTATGAATCACAGAAGAGACAGCTTGAAGCGCTTATGGATTTTAAACTGCCTGAGTATACATATGATGAGAAAAAGGCAGTAAGAGAAGCTGATTCTGAAGAGCTGTCAGGTTATAGAAAGTATCTGAAAGAGCAGCTTGATAATATTGGAGGACAGATTGAAGAAATCGGACATATACAGGACACAGAAGTCATAAAAGAGAAACTTGTTGATGTGCAACAGGAAGTGATTGATATGGGAAACCTTATCGAGAAGATAAAAGGCGAAGGGACGGAAAGTGTAAGATGCCTGGAACGTTTCTGTGATGTTATATACACAATGTATCAGGGAAATAATGCTGATATAAAAGCTGAGTATGACAATGTAAGAAGAATACTGGAAAAAGATATTATTGAAAAGAAAGAAGTACTTATTCTTGTGAGTAAGGTTTCTGAGTGGAAGTATATAGAGAATGTATGGAAGAAATATAAAGAGGAACAGGACACAGAAGTGGCTGTTGCTGTACTTCCGTATTTTTATAAAGAATATGATGGAAGCATAAAGAAAGAAGTAAATGAACTGGGGAACTTTACAACAGATATTGGTGCTATTGATTTAGCACAATATGATATTGCTCTGCATCATCCAGACATTATATATATACAGAATCCGTTTGATAATGAAAATAAAGCAATAGGAATTGAGAAAAAATATTATTCAGACAGGTTAAAGTGCTGTACTAACAAACTTGTCTATATACAGTCGTTTACACTTGAAGAGTTTAATTCTTCTAATGAACGGGAGTATAAGAATATGGGTTGTTTCTGCACAGTACCTGGTGTAGTAAATTCTGATGAGGTATATGTACAGTCTGAGAATATGCGTAATATGTATATAAAGAAGCTGACTGAATTCGCAGGCAAAGAAACTGAAAACATATGGAAAGATAAAATATATGTTAAACCGGATTGGATGAAGAATGAGGGACATAACGTTGTTAAAGGCAATGGAAAAATAAAGATTTTGTTCTATACTTCAATAAGCGGACTTATGCAGAATTCAGAGATAGCGGCGGGCAAGATAAAGAATGTATTAGATGTATTTAAACAATACTCAGATAAGATAGAGGTTATCTGGTGTGTTCAGAACCTTGTTGATACTGTTATGGAGGATATAGACAGGAATCTTAGTGAGCAGATAAATACAATCAGGGATAAATACAGAATTGAAGAAATCGGACATATATGCAGTGACAGAGACAAGGATATACTTAATTCATGTGATGCATATTATGGTGATATATCTTCAGTGGTTCAGGAGTACAGAAATGCAGACAAGCCTGTAATGATAATGAATTATGAGGTGTAGGAATGAATATACTTGTTATTGGAGAAAAGCTGTTTACGGATTATGCATTGCAGGCATTAGATGATACTGCTCATATGGTTGATGTCTATTATTGGGATGGCACATTTGGACCAGAACTGCTTACGGATTCGGGTATCAATGATTATGACTGCATAGTTGTTATGTTTGATGATGATAAGTTATCGGCAGATATTACAGCTATGATTAAGACAATTGTTACTAATGACAGCTGTACAGTATTTGATTATATTTTATGGCATAAAGCAATGTTGCCTGCCATGAGGGCAGATTTGGTTATGAGTAATCCTTTACATCATTCATATGATGGATTGATTCTTGGTTTGTCACATGCAGAGGTTGGAATACTTGCGGACAGATTACAGGGGCATTATGCTAATCTTGCTGTTTCATCACAGGATATATATTATAATTATAAGACTCTTGAGTATTGCATTGATAATTACTGGGAAAAGATAAAAGACCTCAAACATATAATTATAGATATGTATGATTATGAATATTTTAATTTTGATACATCTCTTGCTAAGAATATATACAGATATTTTATGTGGGGCGGTTACAATCTTGATGGACATAATATGACACGCAATAAAATATATAAAAACAGCCTCGAGGAAGTCCGCAATTATCTTCTATATAGCAAATATAAAGGACTGGATATAAGTAAGCTTGGGATGTGGAAGGATTTGTTCCCGGACACATATTATATGAATGGGTATGCCGATTACAGAGGTGTTAACAGGGTCGAACAGAGAATGGAGATGATTACGGACAGCCTTGTTGAAGAGTATGAGGTAACATCAAGCACTGTACGCAATGAGTATCCCGAAACTATCAGTGAAAATGTGTCTGTTATGAATGACATGCTTGCATTAATATATAGTAAGTGGCCTGACATTAAAGTAGATATAATACTTCTTCCAATATATAAAGGGATTCTTGATAAGAGAGAGCTATATTATATTAAGTGGAAAGAACAGTTTATGGGAGTTATAGAGGATCTAAGGAGCAGATATCCGTTCAGATTCACGTCTTATCTGGAGGATGAAATGACTGCGGATAAGAAGTATTATTATGACAAAGATCATCTTAATTACCTTGGCGCATATGTGTTTACGCAGAAGTTAAAGCAAATGCTTGGAGAACAGTTATAAAAATGCATTAATAAATAGGCATATTAAATAGAATAATGGGTTAATATTGGGCGGATGACATCCGATATATAAGATATATGTAGAAGAAACATATATCCTATAGACATGGAAGTCAGGATGCAATATTTACTGAATGTGTGAATTCCGTGTATGGGTAAATACACGGAATTTTTTTATGGAGAAATATATATGAAAGTACTAGCTGTATATGGTACGAGACCAGAAGCTATTAAAATGTGTCCGCTAATATTAGAGATGAAGAACAGACCAGAGGTTGAGTGTGTTGTGTGTCTGACAGGACAACATAGGGAAATGCTTGATCAGGTAAATGGATTGTTTGGGATAACGGCGGATTATGATCTTAATATAATGCAAAAAGAACAGTCGCTTGCAGACATTACGTCAAAAGTGCTGCAAGGACTCGATCTGGTTCTTGATAAGGAAAAACCTGATGTAATGCTTGTGCATGGAGATACAACAACTTCATTTGCAGCGGCTCTGGCGGCGTTTTACAGAAATATTCCTGTTGGTCATGTTGAGGCAGGCCTAAGAACATATAATATGAAGTCGCCATATCCGGAAGAATTTAACAGGCAGGCTGTAGATTTAATATGCAATTATTATTTTGCACCTACAGAAACTGCAAAAGAGCATCTTCTTAAAGAAGGAAAGAACCATTCACATATATATGTTACCGGGAATACAGTAATAGACGCGTTAAAGACTACAGTGGATGAATCTTTTTCGGATGACAATATTGAGTGGGCAAAGGGCAGCAGACTTATATTACTTACCTCGCACAGAAGAGAGAATATTGGTGAGAATATGAAACACATATTTGAGGCTGTTAATGCCATTGTGGATGAGTATCCTGATGTCAAGGTTATATATCCGTTACACAAGAACCCCAGAGTCAGGGAGATAGCTTATGAGTATTTCAGGGATAATGACAGAATCAGGCTGATAGAACCATTGGATGTATATCATTTTCATAATTATATACAGCAATGCTTCCTGATAATGACAGATAGTGGAGGCGTGCAGGAAGAAGCCCCATCTCTTGGTAAGCCTGTTCTGGTATTAAGAGAGAATACTGAAAGACCAGAGGGGGTTGCGGCAGGTACGCTAAAGCTGGTTGGAGTTGAGAAAGAATCTATATACAGAGGTGTTAAGGAGCTGCTGGATAATCGCGAAACATATATCAAGATGAGTAAGGCAAGTAATCCTTATGGAGATGGAAATGCTTCTAAATATATAGTTGATGCTTTATTAAAGGCATTGAATTAAAACTACCAGCGGATTTTTTTGTTAGGGAATTATTTATGGAGATGAAAGAAAGAAAAAATATGATATCTGTAATAGTGTCAATTTATAATTCAGAAAAATATTTAAATCAATGTTTAACAAGTCTTGTAAAGCAGACATATTCTGATTTAGAAATAATTCTTGTAAATGATGGTTCAACTGATTCTAGTATGAATATATGTGAGAAGTTCAAAAAAGAAGATGATAGAATTATTCTTATAAATAAAGAAAACCAAGGATTAGTCAGAGCACGTAAAGATGGTGCAAGAAAAGCTACGGGTGAATATATAACATTTGTTGATGCGGATGATTGGATTGATGCAGATACATATGATAATTTAAGAGATTTTAAGTCAGATATTATTGCATATGGGTTGGTTGAAGAATATGGCTATAAAATCAAGAAAAAAACAAATAAGTTTAAAGATGGTTTTTATGAAAAAGATAAAATTTCAGATTATATAATACCACAAATGCTATGTGCAGATAATTTCTTTGAATTTGGTCTATTACCGAATCTTGTTTGCAAATTGATAAAGCGCACTTTATTTCTGGAAATGATGGAAGAAGTGAGCAATGATGTATCTGTTGGGGAAGACGTAGACTTCTTTTATAGACTTGTTTTTAAAGCAGAAACACTAACAATAAGATCATATTGTCCGTATCATTACAGACAGCATTCTGAATCTATGATGCGAAAGAAAATTGATATTGAATCAATAAAAAAACTGTATTTTGATTTATTAACAATTAATGGAGTGAAAAAGAAGACGGAATGGGAAATACAATTAAACAAATATATCATGTTTGTAATGTTATTAAAAAGACCAGATAAAGTGGTTCATCTAATAAGGGAAATCAGCGAGATAAATGGAAGTGTTGTTATATATGGAGCAGGAGCTTTTGGAAAAGGCATATATACTCAATTAAAGCAAAATAAGAAAATTAAAGAACTTTTTATTGTTGATAAACAATGGAAGGATCTTAACAAGGAAAACATATTAATTGATAATCCTGAAAGAATTGCCGATATCAATCCAGATAAAGTGATAATTACAATTCTTGATGAAAGGGTATGCAATTATGTGAAAGAGTATTTGATTGGGATAGGCATTGGAACAGATAAAATAATTAGAATAAATTTCTCGGATTTATGTGGTAATAAAGTTTTTGATATATAACAAAGGAGTATGGGATGTTTGATGAAAAAATAGTAATATGTGGGGCAGGGGATAATGCTAGGAATTTTTTGGATTATAAACCAAGCGATTGTCAGGTAAAATATATTGTTGATTCAGATACTGATAAAGTGGGAATTACAATTCATGGGGTTAAGGTATTTGACAGAAATCATCTGGCAGCAGAAAAAGAGAAAGTTATCGTATTACTTACGTTTAATGATGAGAAAACAGAAAACTGGTTGGAATCATTAGGCGTTGAATGTTATAAAAGTTATGGAAGAAACGATAAAAATTTCTTTTACAGGAAAGAAGTAGTCAGATATATTGACGATGAAATCTTGTCAAAATTTATGTGGGATAAAAGAATAAAAAGGAGCTTATTTAGTGACAGGAGCCGAGATAATTTTTTTAGAGAATCATACTGCTCAGAAACTAATAAAAATCTGGTCCAATTAATGGCTTCAGGGAAATATGAAGAAGCAGATGATTATTTATCAAAAATGTATAGTGAATTTAATGAACTTTTTGATGATGAATTTTTTGATTACAGACCAGCCATGAGACTTATAAAACAAATTATAGAAATGAAATACAAGGAAAGGATCAGCATATGTGATTTGGGTTGTGGAAACGGGGAACTGTTACTTAATTTAGATAATGAAAAATATGATCTGTATGGGGTAGATTTGAGTGAAAAAAGAGTTTTTAGGCTTGTTAGTCATGGAATAAATGCAGTTAGCTCGAGAGTGGAAAAAATACCATTTGATGACAGAACCATGGATGTTGTTTCTTGCCTTGAGTGTTTAGAGCATGTTTTTGATCCAACGATGGTTTTGAGAGAGATTGAGAGAGTATTAAAACCAGGGGGAAGGTTATTGATTTCGGTACCATATCAGGCTAACTGTGAAAGTGAGACACATGTAAGGCAATGGGATGAACGCAGATTATTTTCATTGTTAGAAGAAAAATTTGAAATAGAAAATATGATAAGAATTCCATATATAAATAGTTTTAATATGGATAATTTATTTGTGTCAGCAATTTTAAGATAATAGGAGAAAATATGGCAGTTGTTAGCATAGTAATGCCTGTATATAACGGCGAAAAATATTTAAGACAATCTATTGCAAGCGTAGTGAATCAGACATTTAAGGATTGGAATTTAATAATTGTTGATGACTGTTCTACAGATTCTTCACCTGAAATTATGAATGAATATGCAAAAGCAGATGACAGAATTCAGGTTATACATAACGAAGTAAACAGTAAGATACCAGCATCACTTAATAATGGGTTTGAAAAGGCAGCAGGCAGATATTATACCTGGACATCAGATGATAACATATATGAGCAGGATGCTATTGAGAAAATGGTTAAGTATCTGGATGAGCACCCGGATACAGGTCTTGTATATTCTAATATGAGATTTATTGATGGAGAAGGCAGAGAAACAGGAATATATGAATCTAAGCCAGAGGATATATTCAGTAATAACTGCATAGGCGCATGCTTTATGTATAGGGCAGATATTGCCAAAGAAGCTGGCAAATATAGTGCGGACTGGTTTTTAGTGGAAGATTATGAGTATTGGCTGAGAATAAGAAATATAAGTAAGATAGGTCATATAGATGAATTGTTATATAAGTACAGACGTCATGAGAGAAGCTTATCAGAAACCAGAATGATACAGGTAAGAGAGAAACTATATGACTTAAGACTTAATATGATTCAGAAGATGAATGATAAGATTCCTGGCAGAATTAAGACAGAATTATTCAAGGAAATGTGGCTGCAGAATTCCGAAAGGCATGATGAGCTGCTTAATGTATTTTGGAATGGAGAAATGCCGGTTGGTTTACAATGGCTTAAAAGAAAAGGGATAATTGATATGAGTAAAAAAGTTGTTTTGTTTGGAGCAGGAGTGTTTGGTGCTAAGGCATTGGATTATCTTGGGGAAGAAAGAGTGTATTGTTATGTGGATAATAATCCAGATCTGAAAGATAAGATTGTTAATGGCAAGATTGTAAAATCTTTTGATGATATGAAAGAACTTGCAAAGACTTACCAGATTGTAATTGCTGTTGATGCCCATAAAGCAGGCATATTAGCGGAACAATTAGAAAATGCCGGAATAACGGAATATATAACTTATCTTGAGATGGTTAACAATTATAAAAAACCAGAATTATCCGGACAGGTTGACTGGATAAAAACTACGGAAAAGGCCAAAAACTGGATAATTAATAATTCTATAAAAGGAGAGGGAATAATTAATAATTCCCGGTACAAGAAGAGTTATCCGGAAGTCAGTGGATATTATATTCCAACACTTTTAAGATGGGGATTCAGAGATCTGGCTGTTACATATGCCGGATGGTTGTGTTCAATACAGCACGAAGAGGGGGCGTGGTATGATACGGATGATAAAGAACCATATGTATTTGATACAGCCCAGATTCTTAAAGGGTTAGTGGCTATATATCCAATAAAACCTGAGGTTAAAGACAGCTTAATAAAGGGATGCGAATGGTTATTAGGGCAGATTACAGAAGAAGGCAGATTAGTTACTCCTTCTAAGGCAGCGTGGGGTAATGATGGAGTGTGTTCAGAACTGATACATCTATACTGTCTTTCACCATTGATAGATGCAGCAAAGCTTCTTGATAAACCGGAATATGAGAAGGCGGCGAGAAAAGTGACTGACTATTACATTAGTAATTATAGAGATGAAATTCTTAACTTTGGATTTCTGTCACATTTTTACTCATATGTTATGGAGGCTCTTTGCGATATAGAAGAGACTGAGCTTGCAAAAGAAGCAATGGATAAACTTTCTATAATGCTCGATGAAAAAGGATATATTCCGGCATTCAAGGATGTTGACTGGGTATGCTCGACAGGAATGTTCCAGCTGGCAATTACATGGTATAAGCTTGGTGATATTGAAAGAGGAAATAAGGCATTAACATATGCAGCAAAGCTTCAGAATGAAACAGGTGGATGGTTTGGAAGCTACGCCGTAATTGATAATCCAAAACCTACAGATAAGAAGGAGTATCCGGATTATATACCTGATGGGGAAATAAGCTGGGCGGTTAAGTATTATCTGGATGCAGTTTTTTATAAAAACAGATTAGAGTTTGATATACAGGCGGATAGTTTTTCATCATCAATTTCAAAGGAAGATGGAAGATATCAGGTTATCCTTAAAGAAATTAACTCTGTGCATAAAGCGGGCATGAAGATAATTGATGTCGGTTGTGGGAAAGGAAGATTCTTAACTAATCTTTTGGAGGATGTAAAAGATTCCCAGTTATATGCGGTAGATATTTCAGATAAGGTAATGGGGACATTATCAGACAGAATCGTAAAAGAGAATGGAGTGCTCACACAGATTCCGTATGCTGACAATACATTTGATATCACGTATGCTGTCGAATCCCTGGAACATGCAATATTTCCTGAAAACGCCATCAAAGAGATGTTGAGAGTTACTAAAACTGTCGGGAAGGTAATAGTTGTAGATAAGTCGGTAAAAGCACTTGGAATGCTTGAAATAGATGCATGGGAGCAGTGGTTTGATGATGAAATATTTGAAAATGCTATTAAAGGTTCAGATTCATCTTTAAAGGTAATAGACAAAATACCATATGATGGCTATGAAGCAGATGGGTTGTTTAAGGCTTGGATTATTACAAAATAACATATAGTTTTTAAGAGGTAGAAAATGGTTGATTTAGAATTTGATGATAAAAATTATTTTACATTTTATGCGGCAGCTGAATACAATGGTAAACTATATATATCAGACTCGGATAACAGGGGATTGCTAGTATATGATTTGGATACAAAAGAGATTAATGTTAAAAATATTTTTATGGCCGAAAACGAGAGAGATAATTATTGGTCGGCTTTTTCTTATAATGGTGAAATATGGTTTGTTCCGATAAGAGATAATCAGAAGATTGCCATATATAATGTTGATAAGAACAGCATTGAATATCTGAAAATTCCAAGATCAGAACACGTATGTGAATATCAGCCTTTTAGCAATAGTTATGTAGTAGGTAATAAGGTTTATCTGACGCCAGCGTATTATGACAGCATATTATGTATAGATTTAATGACTAGAGAAATTAAAAAAATAGATATCGGTATTTATACATATTCTGGCGATATTCATGCCACATATAAATGGTCATGCATAGAAAAAAATAAAATTTATTTCTGCCCGTTTAATAATTCGCTGGTAAAAAGTTATGATGTGGTTAATGGAGTTGTTGAAGACATACCAGTATCTGTTTCTAGCGGTATGTATACCAATATTATAGTTAAAGATGATTATATCTATTTAATGCCACAGAAACTTGATAATGGCATATTGAAGTATAATTTAAATGATAAATCACAAGAAACTGTATATATTAATGCCAAATACGATAATACTACACAGTATGAGTGTTATTTTATGTTTGATGACGTGATATATGGTCTTCCATTAGATGGCAATATAATGTATTTATTTGATTGTACGTCTGGAAATGTAGACACTATAGAAATAAACAATAATATTGAAAGCATATATTCATATTATTTTGCACAGAAAATAAATGAAAGGAGATATTTAATAATATCTAATAACGTAAAAAATCCTTGTCTGATCTGGGAAAAAGATGAAATTGAATTAATAGATATAAAATTACCAAAGGATTATTTTATGAAGGAATTATTGATGGAGATAGAGAAAAGGAGATAGCGTATGTATATTTGCTCAAATAATAATTGTTGGTTTACTAATATTGGGGAGGCATTTATAGACTTAGGAGTTAAAGCTATTGTTCATAATCTTGCAAAAAAGGATGATGCTATTCATTATGCGTGCGTATCTCCTATGTCCAACACATATCTTCCAGAATCAGCATCAGACAGAGCATTTAGAAATGATGCTTTTTATGAACCAGATGTTCTTTTTTTAGCAGGGATGTATGCTACTAGTGAGGCATTTATAAATGATGGATCTTGTATAACATATGAGTTTGCAAAAGAATTAAGAAGAAAAGGAAAACAAGTTGCATTTATAGGGGTTGGAGGAGAAAATTATACTGATAAAGAAAAAAGCGATGTACTTAGAGGAATGGAATTATTAAAACCGCTTTTTATTATAACAAGGGATAAAAAAACATATGATTTATATTCTGATTATTTCGAGTGTAAAAAAGGGCTTGATTGTGCATTCTGGCTGAATGATGAATATAATCCGGCGGGGTTGGGACATAAAAATTATATAGTATCAACATTTAACAGATCTGATGAACCTCTGGAACTGACAGATAGAGAGCATTATGTACATCCTTGGCATTTTCAATATACACTTGATGAAAGTAAAACAAGATATTTATCAAAAAACAATTTGTTTGTATCGGATAGCCCATATGAATATTTAACATTGTATGCAAATGCTGATAAGGTGTATACAGATATGGTTCATGCAACGATACCATCTTTGGTATATGGAACACCAGTAAAATATTATCAGATAGATAATAGAAGAGATGCGTTTGAAAGTTTGGATTATATTCATAAAGATGATGAGGGATTTTTATATATAGATAAACGACTTTTAGATATAGAAAAGAAACAGATAGAGGAATATGCATTGAAAAAATTAAATGAAAAATAAAACGAATACGGATTTTTGGTAAGCAGAGAGTGACAATATATATGGATAAATTGATAATATTTGGGGCTGGTAATTATGGAAAAAAGGCATATGAAAAATTAAAAGATAAAGATATAGCTTTTTATGTGGACAATAACACTGGTTTAAGAGGGAAAACATTATATGATATAAAGATATTGGATTTTAATACATATAAAACAATAGCTCAGGAGTATAGTCTTATTATAGGACTGTCAGAAAACAGAGAGAAAGAGCTTATGGAACAGCTTTTTCAAAATGATATAAAAGACTTTGTCTTGTATTCAGAAATAGATGATTACCTGAGCGGGAAAATTTGTTTGAATTCTGAATTAAGAGAAAAACATCTGGTGTCACTGCTAGAATATTACAAAAAAAAAGAAATTATTCTTGAAAAGAAAAATAAGATTTTGATGAATAATGTAGATATATTCCATTTAAAGCCAGCAAGAGGATACATAAGGAAAATACAGTTGGAAATGTTATCTTTTGCACAAGATATATTTTCAGATTTACCAAATGAAATTCATCCTTTTCTGGTTGCAGAAAATGTTTTGGGATATACAAGGAATAATGGCTTTATACCATGGGATGATGATGTTAACTTTGGAATGATGAGAGACAGCTATAATAAATTTATAGGTTATTACGAAGAGAATTATAAGGTGTTTATAAGTGATGTTGATTATCGTAAAGAACACACAGAACAAAAATATATAGACCGATTATTAAATGCGTATCCTAATGAGAATTTTATGGTTATTTTTCCTTACTATTTGCAGGTTAACAGGGGTAAAACTTTATATGATAGAAAAGTGTGTAATATATTTTGCTTTGATTCTTTTAAGCAAGACTATGAATTTAGAGAGTATAAAGATAAAATTCTTCAAATTAACGATAAAATAATGAATATATACTTTTCCGTAGAAAGAATAAATTATATAAAAAATGAATTGAAAGTAATTAATGATAAATTCGACCCAGAAGGAGAAAATATTTATTTTTCATTAGATAGCATGCTGGCTATAAAGAAAAATAATGATAGCTGGATTAAAAAAGATTGTATTTTCCCATTAAAAGCAGTTGATTATGATGGATATAAATTTTATGTACCTAATAATTCTGATGAATACATAAAATATGAGTATAAAAATTATGACGAATTTCCAAGTGATTATGGGGTTACAACACGCGATTATATGCATGATTTATATGTTACTGTAGAGTTTTACATTATTGATTCATTTGAAATATATCATTTTTTACCTTTGTACAGGCTGCTAAGAGAGAAAGGTGTATATGCTATTTTTGTGCTAGAAGATGAGAGTAGAAATGCATCAGGGAAATGGGTTGATTATAAAAATGCAAAGCAGATATTAGATAGTAAAGAAGTTGAATATTCTGAGTATTATAATGAAAAAGCAGATATTGTTTTTACAACTCAAGGTGTAGAAATTTTGACAAAATATTCGCATTCCATAAAGATAGCCTTGGCATATGGACCAGCATTTAATAATGATGATTTTTTAATTACACCTAAAAGCACAATGGGTTTTGATTATAAATTTGTTAATGGAGAATTCCAAAAGGATATTCTTTCAGAGAAAAATTATATTAATAAAGAACATATCATAAATGTGGGCTATCCAAAACATTACGGATATAAGTATTCAATAGAAAATAAGGATAAGGTGGTAAAAGAATTAAATATTAACACGGAAAAGCAGATTCTGGTGTATCTGCCAACATGGGATCATGATCCTTCTGTAGAGGCATATTATGATGAGATTATGAAATTGAAGGGACAATATTTTATTGTTACAAAACCTCATCATTGTACATTCAGATTAGAATCACAGGCTGAACGATTAAAAAAGATATATGAATTGTCGGATGTTGTTCTTGATGGGAATTATGATTTTGAGAAAGCGGTAAGTATTGCAGATGTTTTATTATGTGATGCAACATCGGGTGCTTCAACAGAAAGCAGGGTTCTTAATCCTGAAGCCAGGTTAGTGCTTTTATCTACCAGAAATGATATTAAAGAGTATTTCTACAGCGAGATAGAAGATTTTGCCGATGCAGTTGTTAATAATCCAAATGATTTATTGGGAGTTATGGATGGTTTAGATGATCGGCAAAAGGATTGGAAATATGTTATTGATATGGATAAAAATGAAGAAGATTTATGGCATGTAATGAAAACTATTATTAAAGACAATCATCTGAACAAATTATAAAGAAGCCTTATCGGGAGAATTGATAAGACAGAACCACATATTACAAGCCTGATGTATGCACTGGGAGACAGACTTAATAAGCAAAGGATGGTACTATTAAAAGAATGCGAAAAGTCATAATTTTTGGAACGGGATTATATGGAAAGCAGGCATTACAATTTTTCACAAGAGAAAATGTTATGTTCTGGACGGATAACAACGAAGATTTACATGGAAAACTGATAGAAGGAATAGAAGTGATTCCACCATCAGAATTAAAGAAGTATCTAAATGAATGTGTGATTGTTATTGCCGCGAAACCAGAATTTTTTAATCAGATAAAATATCAGCTGAATAAAGAATATGGTATAGAAATGGCATTGAATTACACATTTTTGAAGTCATATATAAATGATTCAGGTATATCGGTTAGAGAGTTTTTGAGTAGCTGCATGGAAAAGGATATATACAGACTGATGTTTTATTATGCAGAGGAACAAGAGAAACATGCACAGGAGCAGGTTGAGTTCTTTGTTTCGGTTTCTGATATACGAAGATTGAATCCGGCAAGAGGTGGTGCAAGAAGATTTCAATTAGAATTACTCATGTCAGCATATAGATTGAGCGAAGACTTGAAGATGTCAGGCTTTGAGATAATGATTGAAGGTGGGACTCTTATAGGAGCAGTCAGGCATGGGGGATTTATTCCGTGGGATGATGATATAGATTTCATGATGCTGCGTAATGAATACGAAAGAATGATGGAATTTTATAAAAATAAGGGTTTATTTTATATTTCTGATGCGCCCTATTATGATGAAAACACGTTGTATTCAGAAATGTCGGACTTTCTTAATGAATGTGGTAATGATTATGCGTTCTGTTCTAATGGAAAGTTTGTAAAAGTGTTCTTTAAAAGAACTCCGGAACCAATTGTTTTAGATATATTTCCAATAGATTATTACAATGATGATATCAGCCTTGAACAGCTGCAGGATATTGATATGCAGCTTAAAAAGGAATTTGATAGTAATACAGACAAGTCAGCTGTTAAAAGAGATAAATGGTATAAAGCGATAAGAAGCAGTGGTAAAATAGTTAGTAAAATGGAATCTTCACATTTATGTTATGGCTTGGAAACAGATTTTATTAAAATGTGCAATAGTTATTTTTTATTGAATTATGTACTGCCTCTTAAGAAAATTAATTTTGAAAATAAGGTGTTCTTAGGACCTGGTAACCCAGATAAAATGCTTGAAATGGAATTTGGTGATTACATGCAGTGGCCAAATGATGCCGGAAGTACTGCACATGGTGCTAACAGAAGGTTTTCGAGATATAAGAATTACAGTAATCCACGTTATATTCACACAAAGTCTGAAGCTGAGGATTTCTGCAAAGAAATTAATGAAAAAGCAGGCGATTATCAGCTCATAGTTGAAAAGTATAAGATATTTAACTGGAAGGAATATTTTGATATTGTCGATTATCTTGATGAACATGATATCAGTTATATAGTGTATGCATAAGGAGGAAGTATGGTTCTGAAATATGATTCTCTGGAAAAAGTTAAGGAACATGTGCAATATAATAATTCCCCTGTTGTAATTTATGGAGCAGGAATGATAGGACAGATTATTATGCCATATATGATTACAAGTACAGGCCTGCTCGACAATCTGTTGTTTTATGTGGATGGAGATAGAAGAAAACAGCAACAGACCATACATATTGGAAACAGGGATATAGAGATAAAATCGCCAGAGATTCTGGACAAACTTCCTTGTAATGCAGTAGTTCTTATTACTAACAGCAATTATACAGGAATAGTTGACATGCTTAATTCAATTAATGCATTAAAAGAAAATATTGGGGTAATTATTCCGATTATACTGGCAATCAGGGCAAGACGGCTGGGAATGGGTAGCTATTCTGACAGACCATCAGAGGTCAGAATTCCGAAGGTGATTAATTATTGCTGGTTTTCGGGAAATCCGATGCCTGAGTATCTTGTAAAATGTATTGAATCATGGAAAAGGTTCTGTCCTGATTATAAGATTGTACGTTGGGATGAGGATAATTATGATGTAGGGAAGAATCTATACATGAAACAGGCATATGAGGCGGGCAAATGGGGGTTTGTTCCTGATATAGCCAGACTGGATATTCTCTATAATTATGGAGGTCTGTATATTGATACAGATGTAGAGATAATTAAGAATCTTGATGATCTTCTTGGAAACGAAGCATTTACCGGAGTGGAGAAATGGGGAAATGTTAATATGGGTGGATGTAGCGGAGCAGTTCCCCATCATCCAATGATTAAGAAGATGCTGGATTTCAGAATAAATGAAGAATTTATTATGCAAGATGGAAGTCTTAATCTTACTACCTGCGGATATTATGAGACGATGCCGTTTATACAGGAGGGATTCATCCCTGACAATACAACGCAGACAATTGATGGAATGACTATTTATTCATCAGATTATTTCCAGCCATATGATTATATGAGCGGTGAGACATGTATAACTAAGAATACTCATTCAATACATCACTTTAATGGCGGATGGATTGATGAGAAGCATAAGGAAGAGCGGCAGAAGACAAAAGATAACTATCAGAAAATGGTAAGTAAACTGGCTTAATGAGTTTTAAGATATCATTGCTTAATATGAGCAGAAATGAGGGCTATTATGGTTATAGAACTGGCAATTAATTCACAGGCTGATAATGACACAGGATTGACATACGGGCAGATAATTGAATCGGATGGAATTAATGCCGGGCAGGTAATACCATATGGACCGGATATGTACAGGCAGGCGCTGCCCATAATATTAAAGCATGGGTATGCAGTGGCATCTGATCCGGATGGAAAGAACAGCACAATACTTAAATTACAGGGAGGCACATATGCACACCGATACAGATATGATGGGGGCGTTGATATGTGGTTCCTTAATAGTTATGACTGCATATTTCTTTATGATTGCAATGAATTTTCTGTTGAATTGTGCAGGACAGCGTTAGGAGAATGGACTGGAAAAAGACTTGTGCTTGTTGGTAGTAAATGGGAGAGAATGATTGAGTATCTTGACGATATAGATGGGGTGGAATGTTTCTATGAACCAGAGCCGGATGATTCAAGATTTACACAATTGATGGAAGGATACAGATGCCTTCATGTAATAGATGGACTTCCACATCAGGAAAGCATGGACCGGTATAATGATGGGATTATGTATTATGAAGAGGTCATGTCTTTTACATATATGTTCTCGGATTATAGATCATTAGGCAGCCTTAATCCTGATAAGAAATTTTTTGTTATAGATGGGTATTATAACAAACTTGGACTTTTTACAATATTATCTAAAATAGTGACATGTGCAAAGTATGTAAAGGCTAAGGGAATGGTACCTGTAGTCAGGCTTACTATGTCGGGAAACAGCTTTTATTCTGATTTTGAAGGTGATGATATATGGAGCAAATTCTTTAATCAGCCAGAAGGGTATACGCTGGAAGAGGTTATGCACAGTGCGAATGTGTATTTTTCTCCAGGATTCTATAATGGAAGTGTACAGAGTACTATTATGGGAAATATCAGTGAGGATGCAGTTTTGTCATGGCCTTGCGGAGAATATAATGATGCAATGATTAGATATATAGAAGAGAAAAAAGAAAGCTATCTCCCATATCCTGACAGAACTCTTGGAGTGCTTGCAAGAGGAACAGATTTTGTTAATACACATTTAAAGAATCACCCGGTTCATGCAACCAAAGAAATGATGGCAGATAAGATAGATGAACTTATGAGTACGTGGGATGGATTGGAATATATATACATAGCAACTGAGGATTTATCTTATGTTGAATATTTCCGCAACAGATTCGGAGATAAAGTGTATTTTACAGATCAGCAAAGATATTCAACCAGACCTGGACAATTACTGTATGATTATCATAGAAGTGAACCGGACAGGCAGACAGGGTTTAATCTTGGAGCGGAGTATGCTGCTTCTATTGCACTTCTTGCACAGTGCAATTCTTTTCTTGCTTCTGGATGGTGTACAGGGGTTAGCGAAGCAATCAGGGAAAATCAGGGGAATTATCGCAATAAGTATATATTTGATCTGGGATTTAACAATTAATGCTTGATAAATATGTTGAATTGCATTAGTATATATTATATACGATATGTATTCAACAAAAGCGGTTTTTCTATATTACCTGTGCGGTTGTTATATTTTATATGGCAATGGGGCGGTACAGGGTCTGTTTATCTTGGTTATGTCTTTATGTCAATGAAAATCTTGCTTTTAATAGGGTATAAAGCAGGATTGTATGATATAATAAGCGTTAGCGAGGGGGAACATGCATGTTCATCCCGAGCGGCGAATGGCGATCATGGACAAAGTTCATGATATAATGAGCGTATGGTTGATTTATAATTCCTGCTTTATCGGTAATTAGAAAAGGAGAAGGAATTATGAATGGAAACAGAGAGTACAAGAGTGATGTGTTCAGTATGCTGATGGAGGATAAGAAAATTCCTGATATCTCGAAGGAATGAGGTGACAAAGAATATGAAACTCGATTATACGTTTGACAGGCAGTTAGAACTGGAGAGAGAAGATGCCCGTGAAGAAGGACGTGAAGAAGGACGCGAAGAAGGACGCGAAGAAGGCAGAAAAGAAGGTAGAAAAGAAGGCAGAGAAGAAGGACTCCAGGAAGGACAGCGATTGTTAAATCAGTTGATTACGTTGCTTTTAGCAGATGGAAGAACTGAAGATTTAAAGAAGTCGGCTTCAGATAAAGAGTATCAGTTACGCTTACTGAAAGAGTATGGTCTGGTGTAGAGAAAATAGTGTGAAAACGGGCAGGAATGGAGAGTAATATGTATACAGAATTAACAGCATCTATGATGTGCGCCGATTTTGGCAACCTTGGTAAAGAAGTAAGAGAATTGGAGGCAGCAGGTGTAGATTCATTTCATATTGATATTATGGATGGCCGTTATGTGCCTAACTTTGCAATGTCACTTAATGACCTGCGATATATAAGGTCGGCTACAGATAAGCCTATGGATGTTCATCTTATGATAGAGCATCCTAATACGCATATTAATCTCTTTCTAGAGTCATTAAGGAAAGGGGATACAGTGTATATCCATCCTGAAGCAGAGTATCATCCGTCAACAACACTGCAGAAGATAATTGATGCAGGAATGGTTCCGGGAATAGCAATTAATCCGGGGACAAGTGTTGAGACAGTTATGGAGATGCTTCAGATTGTAGATAAGGTTCTTGTAATGTCTGTTAATCCAGGTAATGCAGGACAGATGTATCTTCCTTATGTTGGGAAAAAGATAGAAAGACTTCTTAATATCCGTAAAGAGATGGATTTTGAGGTGTACTGGGATGGAGCGTGCAGTGCAGATAAAATTACCACATTTGCGCCAATGGGGGTTAAGGGGTTCGTGCTTGGAACAACACTTCTTTTTGGCAAAGACAGACCATATGGGGAGATTTTAAGGGAGATAAGAAATTTATGATAATAGACAATAATCCTGTTATGATGGGGCAGGATGAGATAATCAGGCTTGCGACAGAACTTGCAGAGGCTGTTGATAATAACTGGCTTGCAGATGGTGAAAAGGCAGCCGGATATACATATGCCCATCTTGTTGCCATGTTTTTTGCTACAGGCAGTATGGAAGATGGAAACAAGCTTTATAATTATTGCTATGATGCTGCAATCCGATGTGGTAAGTCTAATATAGATAAGAGACTGCGTGATGGACAGAAGATAAAGGTTGCATTTCTTCCAATATCAGCAGCAGAGTGGCCAGCAGAGCGTATATATAACATGTTAAGAGATGATGACAGGTTTCTGCCAGTTGTTGTTCCAGTTCCTATAATCGGAAGGACAAAGGAAGAACGGGGAAAGACATATTCCCAGACATATAAGTATTTTGAAGAGAATGGCTATAATGTAGAGCATGTGTATGACCCTGATACAGAGGAGATTACAGGATGGGAAGATATAGGTGGTGTTCCTGATGTAGTTATTCATGTTACACCATGGTATCTGGATATGGTAAAGAATTATCAGATTATTAATCTGCCGTTTTCAGTGCTTAATGTATATATATCATATGGGTTGACTGTTGGTAATTCCCAGACAGGAAGATTTGATGAATTATGTATGTATAACAAGGAATTTATGAATCTGTGTTGGAGAGTATATACAGAGACTAAGACGGATTATGAAGAGTTTATCAGGTATGAGGCACTTGGCGGAAAGAATGTCCGTAATAGTGGATATATTAAGATGGATTACTTCTATGATGAACACAGTTATACAGAAAAAGATATACGAAATATGTGGGAAATACCAGAAAACAGAGATGTGAATGGGTATAAGAAGGTTATTATTGCACCACATTTTTCAGTTGGGGATACTAATGTATTGTCGTTTTCTACATTTGACAAGAACATGTATTTTTACATATATCTTGCTAAGAAGTATAAGGACAGTATTTCATTTGTTTTTAAGCCACATCCGAATCTCAGGAATGGACTGGTTAAGCATGGATATATGAAATCAATTGATGAATATGAAGCGTATCTTGATGAGTTTCGCAGACTGCCTAATGCAAGGGTTCAGGAAGAGGGAAGCTATCTGGAATTGTTTGATACATCGGATGCAATGATAGACGATTCTATTTCGTTTGTAGGAGAGTATCTGTATACAGGAAAGCCTATGCTATTTCTTGAAAGACCCGAACAGAGATTTAATGAGCTTGGAAAGAAAATAATTGATGTACATTATAAAGTTAAGGGTACTGATTATTATGGAATAGATACTTTTCTTGAGGATGTGGTGCTGGCTGGCAATGATACAAGAAAGGATATAAGACAACGCGTGTATGAGGAAGAACTTGATTATGCAGGAATTAATGGAATCAAAGCATCAGACTACATATATAATGACATTGCAAATGCTTTATTAGGATAGAAAGGCATATTTATGAACGTAGCATTAGTATTGGCAGGAGGAACAGGGAGCAGGTTAGGTGCGGATATACCAAAGCAGTATCTTATGTGTGGTGGCAGGATGGTGATTGATTATTGTCTCGAAACACTTGATGAGTCTGCATATATAGACAGTATATGGGTTGTGGCAGATGTTGTGTGGCAGGATCATATTAAAAAGGTTGGAAAGCTGGCAGGATATGCGATTCCGGGAAAGAACCGGCAGTTATCTGTATATAATGGGCTTATGTCAATAAGCAGGGCTTATGGAGAGGAAGATGTTAATGTACTGATACATGATGCGGCAAGACCGTTTCTTACGGGAGAATTAATCCAGAAGTGTATAGAAGCGTTATCTGGACATGATGGGGTTCTTCCAGTACTGCCTATGAAGGATACAGTATATTATAGTGATAATGGAAATACTATTACATCTTTAATCAGAAGAGAAAATGTATATGCAGGGCAGGCACCTGAGCTATTCAGACTTAAGCCATACATTCAGGCTAATGAAAGCCTTATGCCGGATGATATTATGAATATTAATGGGTCAAGTGAGCCGGCAGTCATGGCAGGGATGGATATCGTTATGATACCGGGTGATGAGAGTAATTATAAGATTACAACAAAGTCTGATTATGACAGGTTTGAGCAGAGGATAATGGGAGAACAGGTATGAAGGCACAGGTGTTATATGGCATTAATGACATGCGCTATGAGGATATTGAAGAACCCCAGCTAAAGGATGGCTGGGTTATTGTCAAAGTGATGGCAGCAGGGATATGCGGTTCAGATATTCCAAGAATATATAAGACAGGAGCCCACGTTCATCCAATAGTGATTGGTCATGAATTCTCGGGTAAAGTTGTTAAGACATATAATGGAGATTCTGACTGGTTCGGAAAGAGAGTAGGAGTGTTTCCACTTATTCCTTGTGGAAAATGTAAATGCTGTCAGGATAAGCATTATGAGATGTGCAGTAATTATAATTATCTGGGATCACGTTGTAATGGCGGACTTGCTGAGTATGTGGCGGTACCAGAGTGGAATCTTCTTGAGCTTACGGAGAATATTTCTTACAGGCAGGCGGCGATGCTTGAGCCTATGGCAGTAGCAGCACATGCGATGCGTCAGTTCACTATAAAAGAAGGCACCAATGTATGTGTTATTGGAGCAGGAACTATTGGCATGCTGCTTGTTATGCTTCTTAAAGCATCAGGAATTCATGATGTATATGTATATGGCAATAAGGAATCGCAGGAAAGATATGCGGCAAAGATTGGTATAGATAATGAACATTACTGTCCGCAGGATATAAATGCTGATTATGTTTTTGAGTGCGTAGGAAAGAATGAAACAATTAATCA
This sequence comes from uncultured Lachnospira sp., assembly GCA_934343805.1. Taxonomy (GTDB): domain Bacteria; phylum Bacillota; class Clostridia; order Lachnospirales; family Lachnospiraceae; genus Lachnospira. Next base: position 60,593 of record CAKRIN010000006.1, on the reverse strand, counting down.
GGCTATAGAACTGTGCGCTCCGGCAGGGCATATTGTACTTGTTGGAAATCCATATTCTGATATGGATATACCAAAGGATATTTACTGGAAGATATTAAGAAAGCAGTTAAAGTTAAGTGGAACATGGAATTCATCATACACTGGAAACATGGATGATGACTGGAATTATGTGATTAATCTGCTTAAAACCGGGACTATTCATCCAGAGTGTTTTATAACACATGAGTTTAATCTCTCAAATATTCAGGAAGGCACACGAATTATGAGGGATAAGTCACAGGATTATGTAAAGATTATGTGTATTAATGATTAATGGTTAATATAAGACGGAGGTCAGAGTGATAACAATTGATATTCTTTCTCCGGTTGGTGGAAGAACAGGTGGAATTGAAAATGTTATACGGGCGTGGACAAGGAAGCTGCCTGGTGATGAATATGACATAAGAGTTATTCATATGGCTCCGGGAATGAAATATCTTGAAGGATATAATAAAGCATATTCATTTGCCGAATGTATGGATGATAACATTAATTCAAAGCTTACACATTTTGCAAGAAATTATGCAGGATTTATAAACAGCTATGGCAGACCGGATATATGTGTGGCAACGAACTGGCCAGCTATGTGTGTTTTGGCAGATACGGTGAGAAGGGCACTTGATACGCATTTTATGATATTATCGTGGGTTCACAGCGATATATCGCAGTATCAGGCAGCCGGGCTAGGCGGGATTAATGAGATGTTAAAGGCTGATGCGCATCTGTGCATAAGCAGGAGTAATGAAGAGGCGGTTAAGGCGGTATGTCCGGAGGCAATAACATATTTGACGGGAAATCCTGTACATATGCAGACATTTGTCGGGAAAGATCCGGATGCCAATACTATGTGTTATGTGGGCAGGCTGCAGGATGTTAAGAGAGTTGATATTATACTTGAGGGTTTATACAGAGCAAGACATAAGTGGAAGCTTAAGATTGTCGGAACAGGTGAGTCAGAGGATGAACTTAAAGAAATCGTTAAGTATCTTGGGCAGCAGAATCAGGTTGAATTCATGGGCTGGCAGGATAATCCATGGGAGAGTTGTAAGGATGCTTCTGCAATGATAGCTGCATCAGAGTATGAAGGATTTATGCTTACTGGGGCAGAAGCTCTTTCAATGGGCATGACTGTTATATCGACGCCGGTTGATGGTGTTACTGATTATGTAAGAGAAGGCATGAATGGCTATTTCTTTAAATATGAGGATGCTATAGGACTTGCAGGAATTCTTGATAATATACATGAAGGGAAAATGCCTTTGTGTGACAGAAAAATATGTCGTGAATCTGTAGAAAAATATAGTGAAGAAGTATATTTTAACCGCTTAAAAAATATTTTTGATTTTTTATTAAAAAGGGGTTAAGTATTTAATATTTCCTCCGATAAATAATACATAAGAAATAAACAATATTTAAATTGATTATAAGGAGTTATTGATATCAAGGAGGAATTATTATGGTAGTACAGCATAATCTATCAGCTATGAACACAAACAGACAGATGGGAACAGTTACTAATGCCCTTTCTAAGTCTACAGAGAAGTTATCATCAGGTTATAAGATTAACAGAGCAGCAGATGATGCAGCTGGTCTTTCTATTTCAGAAAAGATGAGAAGCCAGATCAGAGGTCTTAATAAGGCATCTTCTAATGCGGAAGATGGTATATCTCTTATCCAGGTAGCTGAAGGTGCTCTTAATGAATCACATTCTATTTTACAGAGAATGAATGAGCTTGCAACACAGGCAGCTAATGATACTAATACTACATCTGACAGAGAGGCTATACAGTCAGAGATTTCACAGCTGACATCTGAGTTAGACAGAATTTATTCAACAACTCAGTTCAATACTATGAACCTTCTTGATGGTAACTTTACAGGTAAGAGTCTTCAGGTCGGATCTCTTTCAGGTCAGATTATTAGCTTAAGCATTAACAGCATGAAAGCTTCAGCAATTGGTATTAAGGCATCAAACATAAGTGTAAGCAGCAATTCAGCTGCAGGTAAGTCTATGTCACTTATCCAGCTTGCTATTAATACTGTTTCACAGGAGCGTTCTAAGCTTGGTGCTCTTCAGAACAGACTTGAGCATACAATTAACAACCTTGATACAACAAGTGAGAATACATCAGCTGCTGAGTCTCGTATCCGTGATACAGATATGGCTACTGAGATGGTTGAATACAGCAAGAATAATATTCTTTCACAGGCTGGACAGTCAATGCTTTCACAGGCTAATCAGCAGACACAGGGAGTTCTTTCACTCTTACAGTAATATAATTAAGAAATCAGGAGCCAGAACTGCGGTAATGTCGCAGCTTTGGCTCTTTTTTAATATATAGATGATGGGGGAACATATGATATTATTTTATCAGTGGAATGCATTTATGCAGAGAGGGATGGAGAATGCTCTCAAAAGATTAAATATAGAATATGAAGTGTATTATGATTGTGCCAGAGACTGGGATAGTGATAATGAATTTGCAGACAGATTCAGAAAAAGAATTACAGCTGGTATATACGATGTTGTGATTTCGGTCAATTTCATGCCGGTAATATCTGATATATGCAATGATTGTTCGGTTAAGTATGTATCATGGGTGTATGATTCACCTCTTCATATCAGACGCCTTGATACTCTTAAGAACAAATGTAATTATATTTTTTTCTTTGACAGGGCACAGGCAGATTATTATCTTGCAGATGGGGTGACAGGAGCAAGGCATCTTGCACTGGCTGCTGACCCGGATGTTTTTGCCGGGGTAAACACAGGGATTTATGATTGTGATGTTGCATTTCTTGGGCAGTTGTATAAATCAGAATATCAGGATTTATGCAGGGGGCTGAGTCTGTATAGCAGAGGATATCTTGAGGGGGTTATAGCAGCACAGTCACAGATTAATGGTGGTTATATAATTGATGAGATGCTGACAGCGGATACGCTGGGATTGGTTAATTCAGACTTTTTAAAGGCAAGTAAGGGCAGATTTTCGGTAACTGGAAGAGAATTATCGTATACACTTGCCAAGGAAACAACGGGGAGACAGAGATATACAGCACTTGCATTGCTTTCGGACAGATGCAATGTAAATGTTTATTCGAATGATACGGATGGACGGCTTGAAAAGGCTTCGTTTTGTGGATACGCAGATTATTATGACAAGATGCCTGCTGTGTTTAGAAGCAGTAAGATTAATCTTAATATTTCTTTATGCACAATTCAGACAGGAATTCCACTGAGAGTGTTGGATATTATGGCGTGTGGCGGATTTGTGCTTACAAATATGCAGCCTGAGCTTATGGAATATTTCATTCCGGGAGAGGATGTTGCGGTGTATGAGGATATGAAAGATATGATTGCTAAAGTACAGTTTTATCTTGAACACGAAGAGTTAAGAAAAAGGATTGCACATAATGGATATCTGAAAGTTTGTGAAATGTTCAGATTTGACGACAGAATAAAGTATATGTTGGAGATAGCAGATGAAAAATGATATGACGGATGTTAAGATATCGGTAATTGTACCATGCCATAATGTTGGTAGAATGGTTGGTGAATGTCTTGAAAGTATTGTTAATCAGACGATAGGATTGTCACATCTGGAGATAATTCTGGTGGATGATGCGTCTACTGACAACACAGTAGATGTTCTTAAATATTATGAACAGAAGTATTCTGATAATATAATGCTTGTGCTGTGTGATAAGAATGGAAGGCAGGGAACGGCAAGGAATATAGGAATGTCATATGCAACAGGAAATTATATAAGCTTTGTTGATTCAGATGACTGGATACATCCTGATATGTATAAGATTCTTGCCAGTATAATGATGAATAATAACTGTGACATTGTGCAGTTCAGATACAAGGAAACGAAACAGCTGCCATCCGATTATAACAGGCATATAGATAATGTTGATGTGAAGATATATGATTATGCAAAGGACAGAAAAAAGTATCTTCTGGATTCATCTATACTTAATGAGTCATGTACAACCAAGTTATACAGCAGCCGGCTGATAGCAGAGGCGGGTGTACGCTATGCAGAAAATGTTGCATATGAAGAGCCGCTTTTTACATATCCGTTGAAGTTCTATGCAGACAGAGTTGCTGTAACACAGGCACAGTTATATTACTATAGATATAATGAGAATGGTACAATGCTTTCTTACATGAATAATCCTTCAACAATGGTACAGCATCTGCAGGTGCAGCAGGATGTGTATACAAGAATGAGCAATTCTGGATATATGGATGAATTCAGGGATGAGATTAACTTGTATTTTTTACATTCTTTTTACGCAGAAACATTTTATTTTATGGCAGCAAGAAGAATGCCAATGCCGGCTGTTATGTTAAGATACATGATAAATGTTGTTAAAAAATATATTCCGGATTATAAGGACAATCCATATATCGGATATCCGGGGGTAAAGGAAGAAATGGAAAGTCTTAAGCTCATAGACTGTGCTGGCCTGTCAGATGATGAACTTGAGAAAATGGCAGCAGATTATATGAGAAACTGCATTTAAGGAGAAATTCGTGAAGATATTATATTATACATGGAATGAGATTATTAAGAACGACGTATGTGATGCCATGAAAGCTTACGGAAATGAGGTAAAGCTTCTGTCATATGAGATTAAGAGCTATATTAAGGACATTGAATTTCTTAATATTGTTGAAAATGAACTGAATAATGCCAGGAATTGTGGAAAACCATATGATTTTATATTTTCATGTAATTTTATGCCTGTTATATCTAAAATTGCGCTGAGAAATAAGATTCCATATGTATCATGGACGTACGACAGTCCATGTATGACTATGTATTCTGAAATGATATATAATCCTTATAATTTTATGTTTCATTTTGATTTTTCAGAGGTTGAAAGAATCAGGAAGTCAGGCGTGAAGCATATATATCATCTGCCGTTGGCTGTTAATGTGAGAAGAACAGATGCTCAGATCAGGGCATGCGCAGATAATGTCAGTCCTGCACTTATTAATAAGGGCGTTGCATTTATGGGAAATCTGTATAACAACGAGCCGGATTTTGTTGAGAGTGTTGCAGGTCTTCCAGAGTATGAAAAGGGATATATCAATGGAATTAAGCTTGCGCAGCTTGCCATGCCGGGAAGTGAGCTCCTGGAGGAAATGTTTGACGATGCTCTGTGTGACAGGCTTAAGAAGTATGTCAGTTTTTCAAAGGAAGAGGAATTCTTTGTAAAGGACACAGATATGATTCTTAATATGTTAAAGAAGAATATTTCATCAATGGAGAGAACAGGAATATTAAAGGAGTTGTCCAAAGTATGCGATGTGACGCTTTATACCCAGTCATCAGGATGCGATATGAGGGGCGTCAGAGTGAGAGGATATATAGATTATGAGCGTGATATGCCGGTTATGTTTGCCAATTCTGCAATTAATCTTAATGTTACGTTGAGGAATATCAGGACAGGAATTCCACTGAGAGCGTTAGATATAATGGGGGCAGGAGGATTTCTTCTTACCAATTACTGTCCTGAACTGAATGAATATATGACAGAGGGAAAAGATTTTGTATCATATATTGATGCCGGAGACTGTTGTGAGAAGGCAGTATTCTATATAAAACATGAGGCTGAAAGAAAGAAGATAGCAGCTAATGGACATGACAGAATACTTGATATGTTTACATATGAACATCAGATTAAGAAAATGTTTGATGTTATCAGAAAGGAACTGTGACAATGAATATACTTATATTTGAATATAAGAATTTCGGGACGGAAGATATTAAAGAATGTTTTGAAAAAAATGGACATAAATATGTGGTCGTGGAAACTAATCTTTACAGAGACAGAATAAGTCCTGAGTTTGATAAAATATTTGATGATAAATTCGGGCAGGGAGTTGATAATAAGCCTTTTGACTGTGTGTTTACATTTAATTTCAGTCCGGTAATATCTAATAACTGCAAGAAAAGAAATGTGCCATATATAGCATTTGTGTATGATAGTCCACAGGTTCTGCTGTATTCATACACTATTATCAATCCGTGCAATTATGTGTTTATATTTGACAAAACACAGTATATGGAACTTAAGACGGCGGGCATTAATACTGTGTATTATGCGCCGTTAGCGGTTAATGCTGACAGAATGAAACGTATGCTTGATAAGACGGTCTGTTCACATAATATTGGCAGATTTAAGGGGGACATTGCGTTTGTTGGATCAATGTATAATGAAAAACATAATCTTTTCGACAGACTTGAGGGCATAAATGATTTCACAAAAGGATATCTTGATGCGATAATGAAGGCACAGAGAAAGGTGTATGGATATTTCTTTCTTGAACAGCTGTTATCTGGCGAGGTTCTTAAGGATATGATTAAGAATTATCCGGTTGAACCAAGTAAGGATGGAGTTGAAACTGTTTCTTATCTGTATGCTGATTATTTTCTTGCGAGGAAGATGGCATCAGATGAAAGAATGGATATAATGAAACTGCTTGGAAAGGGGTTAGGAGAGCAGTACAGGATTAATCTGTATACACCTAATCCGACTCCGGGACTTGCAGGTGTTAATAACTGTGGCCCTATAGATTACTATGATGATATGCCGTATGTATTCAGAAATTCAAAGATTAATCTTAATATTACTCTGAGAAGTATAAAGTCAGGTATTCCGCTTAGAGGAATGGATATAATGGGAGCAGGAGGTTTTCTTATGTCTAATTATCAGGAAGATTTCTTTGATTTCTTCGTTCCTGGAGAAGACATGGTATTGTATGAGTCAGAGGAGGATCTTATCTGCAAATGCAGGTATTACCTTGATCATGATGACGAAAGGGAAGCTATAGCAAGAAGTGGCAGTGAAAAAATAGCGGAACATCATACATATGATGTCCGCTTTAATGAGATTTTTAATATTGTTTTTAATTAAGAGAAAGCTTTGTCTATTATCTGCAGAAGACGAATGTCGTATGTGTGGTATTTTGCAATGGTTTCATATCCATTGTGGGCTATTTCGAGACGTTCATCTTCATGCCGCAGGTAATACGTACAGAGCTCTTTTAAGTGTTCGGGACTTTCGTAGGCAACCAGATCTTTTCCGATAGTAAATGTTTCAGGAAGCTCTGACTGATAGTTGGTTATAAGAAAACCTTCAGCCCCTAATACATCAAATATTCTGAGTGGTAGTCCGGAGCGGATGGACTTGGCTGTTATGTTGAGGTTGATTTTGCTGCAATTAAATATAAGAGGCATTTCATCAAGCGATCTTGCAAAACCACAGTTGTGAATGTGTGGCATGCTGCTTGTGTCACTTCCTGTATATATATTGACCTGAAATGAGTCTGACAGCATTCCAAGAAGCCTCAGCCTTTCCTGTTCGGCTACCTTCACGCTAAGATAGTACTGGGCAACAAGCGCTTTGACATCAGCTCTTGAACCTGGCGGGAATTCATAGTGTGATGGTATGCATGACAGAAGCCGTTCTGCTGTTTCATCAGTAAGTATATTTTCTATAAAGTTATAACCATAAACCCATATCTGTGAATTGATTATTCCATCAACAAAGCCTTTGTCATAGTCAGACAGGACAGCATTGTTGAAAGGACATTTTTCCTGATATGTTGAACCTATAAATGAAATGTCGCTCTTGTATTGGCTTGACTTATCCTTACTGGCTGATGATATTACCTTGTTGCTGCGGATTAGATTTGTGGCAAGAGGAATATGGAAAATATGTCCGTTATTATAGCGACAGAATTCGTTATAGAGCAACCTGTCAAATAGAAATACTCTGTTCACATTATTGGATAGTGCATTAGAATACAGTTCCAGTACAGGGCTGTCGACAATAAGACTTATGTATATCAGTCCGGTTATCTGGCAGATATCAGACAGCCAGGGGAAGAAATTGATTGTGAATACAAATGAATAATTATTGCCTGTAAGTCTTGGCGCAACTATGGCAGCACATTGCGATGGCGTCAGATTTTTGTTATATATTTCTGCAGTTTCTTCATCAACTTCAAGACCAATGCGCCTGAAAGCATCAATGACATCTGGTTCACACAGACTTCCATATCTGTACATGAATATTTTCATTATGAATTTTATCCCCTTTCACATAACACTGTATGCCGTACATATGCTTTATGTAATATAGTTTATTATATATTAATGATATTGGCAATTCATAAGTCAAATGTTATAATTTTATATTATTATATGTGTCAGGTAATTATAAAGGGGGATATACGTGAAGAAGTTAAGTGTAATTGTACCATGCTACAATGTAGGACAGTATATTGACCGGTGTGTGGAATCGCTGACAAGCCAGACACTTGATAAGTCACAATATGAGATAATTCTGGTTGATGATGCTTCAACTGATGATACGTGGAAACATATTGAGGATTGGGAAAGCAGGTTTCCTGATATTATTATTGCAGTTCATTGTGATGTTAATGGTAAGATGGGACGTGCGAGAAATATCGGGTTGACGTATGCAAGTGGTGAATATATAGGATATGCAGACAGTGATGACTGGACCGAGCCTGAGATGTTTGAAAAGATGCTTGAGGCAGCAGAGAATGGCAAGATGGATGTTGTTGTGTGCAAAAGCATAAGGGATCGCGGCAATGATTATGACAAGTCGAAAGCTGGTACGGGCAGAATTGAAGTTATGAATATTGATTCTGAAGTTAAGAGAAAGGAATTCATAGTAGCCAATCCCATGAGTTATGCTGTGTGGGATAAGATTATCAGGCGCTCATTGCTTTCTGATAATAATATTTCGTTTCCTGAAGGACTTGCATATGAAGATATATATTATGGAACTTTGCTGCATTTGTATGCGGTAAAGATTGCATTTGTTGATTCTGTATTTTATCATTATTTTGTTAATCCAAAGTCTACAGTTTTATTAAAGGATGTTGGATATCATAAGGATATAATGAGTGTTAACAGGATGCTGTTTGAGGAACTTAATGCAAGAGGATGTTTCGGCTTGTATCATGATGAGCTGGAGCTGGATCTGCTGTTTACCTGGTATCTGGGAACAGTCAAGGTCATATGTTTAAGATTTCAGAAACCGCCATATGATATGTTTTGCAGCTTGAAACAGGAGGTGCTGGAGTGCATGCCTGATTGTTTTGACAATCCGTATGTTGCAACGAGCATGAAGGAGTTTTATCAGCTTCTTGTACAATTATTAAAATGTAATGTAACGGAGAATGAATTGATTCAGATAGCAGATAATTTTAAGAAAATGTAATACTATATTACATGTGATGATTATTATAAAGGATGGAAAAACCATGACAGATAAGAACACGTTATATAATATGCTTGAGACTAATGCGAAAGAAAGGCCGGATGCAGTTGCGGTGGTATATGACACAATGGCTGTAACTTATGCAAAGCTTTTTGAGGATGTTAAGAAGAAGGCACTGCATCTTCAGAAGTTTGAGGGCAGAAGAATTGCTATATTTGGACCTGCTTCATACAGATGGATTGTTAATATGTATGGAACAATACTTGCGGGAAAGGATCTTGTGCTTGTTGATTTCTTTTTGCCACATGATTCAAGAGTTGATTTGCTGAAAAAAACAGATGTAAGTTATACGCTTACTTCTACTAACCAGTATATTTTATCGGATAAGGATTCTATTATTATTGGCAGTGCAGAGCGTGATGATGTTGATGGAATGATATATGATGAGAATACCAGTGAAGGTAATATTATCATGTTTACTGCAACAGCACATGAATGCGATAAACCGGTTATTCTTTCTGTGGAGAATGTACTCAATACTACCAGGGCAATTAGCAGCAGAGTTGAATGCAATGATGAGGAAATTGTACTGGCACAGATTCCTCTTCACAATGAATTTGGACTCATATACAGTCTTATATGGCCGATGACTTGTGGTGCCAAGGTGTGTATAGGAAGAGGGCTCAGACATATTGATGCGGACACATATTATTATAATCCGTCTATTCTTGTAGGTACTCCTTCAATGGTAGATTACTTAAGGAGCGTTAATGGCTTTAACAAGGAACTTAAGAGTGTGATAATAGGAGGTGCCAGCTGCCCGTTCAGATTGTTTGAGAATCTGTGTGACAATGATCTTAATGTTTATAATATTTATGGAATGACAGAAACTTCTGGATGTGTCGGTATTAATGAGTTGTATGATGGATCTTATACACTGTTTGATAGCTCTGCTGTTTCAATTGCTGATGATGGAGAAATTCTTGTCAGCGGGGAATGTGTAATGCAGGGCTACTACAATGATGAGGCTGAAACCAAAAGAGTGTTAAGAAATGGCGTATATCATACAGGCGATTATGGAAGAATTAATTCGAGCGGACGCCTTGTTCTTAGCAGAAGGAACCCTGATATTATTCTGCTTCCAACAGGAGAAAAGATAAGCAGAATAAGGACTAATGAACAAATAACCAATATTAATGGTGTAGCAGAAGGGTTCATAACATTTTATGATAACAGGCTTGTAGCTGTAATTGTTCCGATAGATAAATCAGCTACAGAGGATGTATTTAAGAGAAGAATTGATAAGTATAATGAGAAGAAGGGTTACCGCTGGGAGATACAGAAAATTATTCTCAGCAAGGAACCATTGCCTAGAAGAGCTGATGGCAGCATAGATGAAGAAAAGATATATGAGATTATTAAGTAATTGAGTCGTTAATATGCATTTGTGGTTAAAGTTTCTTGCATAGGTGACGATATATAATTCAAAGGCTATGAGATTATACAGGAAAGGTGACATAATCATGGAAGATATCAGACAGCAGCAGATAGATGTACTTAAAGAAGCAGTACCTTACAGTGAGAAGCTGTTGGGAGCCATAGAGAAAGTTTCAGAAGAACTTGCAGGGGAATGTTACCCTGAAACACATGATGCAGTAAATGTTATAATTGAAGGACTCAACTGGCTGTTTGAAGTGTATAACGGCACGAAAGAGCTTATTAATTCTGAAGGATGTGCTGTTGATGAAGAACAGGCTAATAGTGCAGTAAAAGAATTGTCTGAGGCGTTAACTGCTAATGACGATACACTTGTTTCTAAAGCTTTGGTCAAGCTTGGTATATTTGTTAAATCACTGCATGATGCAGGTGAAAAGTATATTTAAAGCATATCTGACGGTTATAATGCAATCATCAATCAACAATAAAGAACACCTGCCAGTATAACGGACATTATCCGTTAACTGGCAGGTGTTCCTTTTTAGATATATCCGTTAAACATCATTCCTGTGTATGCAGAAAGATTATATGGATCATTAACTGGCCTTGTTGGATTTTTGTAGGCTACGATTTTGTTGTTAACGTAATTCATAGGATTAATTGATATATCGTCAGCCTTATTCTGGATAGACTTCTTGAAAGAATCCAATGTCTTAAATACATCAGAAAGTGTACCATTGTTTGCGGCAGATAATATAGCATCACGATTAACTTCTATGGAACCGTTATTGTCTACGCTGAGTCCGTTCTTTTCAAGCTGAGGCTGATATGCCTTGGATATCCTGGCAAATTCTTTCCTGAGCTTTGCGTTGCCTTCAAACTGATCATTATCAGAATCGGAGGCAATTGATATAAGCCTGTTGTAACCGGAAACAAGTTCAGAGATACTTTCTGCTATCGAGTCGGTATCTGCTTTAAGATTGATTGTAACCGGACTATCTGTTGTGCTGCAAAATGATAATGCAAATGCTTTGTTAATGGTTGTATCGTTGGATGCAGAAGTATGCTCGTCGCCATTAATTGAAAATATGGCATTGCCTGGATACTGTGATACTCTGTCCAGACCAAATGTGCTGATGAATTCGGCGTTATTCGCTGTAGCTGGCTGGTCAAATCCTTCAACAAAGTCAGGGCTATTGTCGTGAATATCATTATTAGGCCTGATGCTGAATATTGTTGGACGGATTCCGGATATACCAGTCATATCAGACTCTATTGACAGAGCAGTATTGCCAAGGCTGTCTTCCTGAACTGTTGCGGCTAGTCCTATATTAGATCTGTTGATAAGCCTTGCAAGCTTATTCTGGATATCTGAATTACTTTCACTTTCATCAACTGTAAACTGAAATTCATATGTAAGATTATTGATGTTGAGATCAAATGAATAATCTCCTGATTTAACGGCACGATTAGCAGGCTGGAGGTAATTGCCTGTATTAATCTGCGTTGTTGCAAGCTGTTTTACTTCGACTTCAAATCCGGCACTTTCAGGAGAAGAACTATCACCTATAAACGTTGCTGTGACTGCATCAGGATTGCTTGAGACAGCAGATTTTTTGAATACCATGCCATCTCCGTTACTGTCTGAAAGTTCATTAGCAATATTGCTTAATTCTCTTGCGTTCTCTTTCAGGTCAATAGCATATTTCTGGGCTGCCTCGGAAACGTCAGTTTTATATGTAGGAGTGCGGCTGTTAGACTTCTGCACTTTACGATAAGTATTCTTCAGTTGTGCTTTTGAGTGCGAATCGTACTTAGAGTTAGTCTTATGCCCGTAATGGGAAAGATAATAGCTGTACACGCTGCTGATCATAACAGTCACCTCCTTGTCTGTAATAATCTGTGAAATGTAAGGAAATCCGTTTCCTTATATATATCGTATGTATTTGTATAAATATTATAATATGGAGAGTATTTTTTGTCACTATATTTTTATTAAAAAAGTTGTTGACGAGGTAGTTTATGCTGTGCTATATTAGAACGGCTATGGAAGCGGTCTTTTTTGTGTGCCTATAAATCAACAACCCAACATTGATAAGGCAGCAGAGAAACCAATTGGTGTTTTAACACCTACAAAAATAATAATTGGAGGTGGAAGTTGTGCGAGTAAAGATAACATTGGCATGTACTGAGTGTAAACAGCGCAATTACAACATGACTAAGGAAAAGAAAGCTCATCCGGACAGAATGGAAACAAAGAAATATTGTAAGTTCTGTAAATCACACACATTACACAAGGAAACAAAGTAATTAGTACAGTGAGGAGTATTTCATGGGTGATACTGTAAAAGCTAAGAAGCAGAAAAAGAACTGGTTCAAAGGTTTGAAAGCTGAATTTTCAAAAATTATTTGGCCAGACCGTAAGTCACTTACAAAAGAAACTGGAGCTGTTCTGGCTGTATCCGTATTATTAGGTGTAATCATTGCAGTTGTGGATTTAATTGTCCGCTTTGGAATTGAGTTCATTGTAAAATAAGGAATAGGTGATTGTATGGATGACGCAAAATGGTATGTAGTTCACACTTATTCAGGTTATGAGAATAAGGTGAAGGCTAACATTGAGAAGACAGTTGAAAACAGAAATCTTCACGATCAGATTCTTGAAGTTATCGTTCCACTTGAAACAGTAGTGGAGATTAAGGATGGCTCTAAGAAAGCTGCTCAGAAGAAAATGTTTCCTGGATACGTTCTTGTGAAGATGGTTATGAATGATGACAGCTGGTATGTTGTCAGAAACACAAGGGGTGTCACAGGTTTTGTAGGCCCTGGATCTAAGCCAGTGCCACTTACACCAACAGAAATCAAGGCTCTTGGAATCAGCCTGGAGGAAGAGCAGGAAGTTAAGCCTGTTATTCAGTTTGCCGGAAAAATCGGCGACAAGGTTATGATTCTTTCTGGAGCATGGGAAGATACCGTTGGTGAAATTACTAACATTAATGAAGGCAAGCAGTGCCTTACAATTAATGTTGAAATGTTCGGCCGTGAAACACCGGTTGAAATTGATTTCACAGATGTGAAGTTACTGTAAGAAACAGTCCCGATCCTGGGACGTGGGAGACCAGAATGAATTAGCGAGTAATATATGATGGTCGCCAATTACCACATTTATTTTTAGGAGGTGCCAAAATGGCAAAGAAAGTAACAGGATATATTAAATTACAGATTCCTGCCGGCAAAGCTACACCAGCTCCACCAGTAGGTCCAGCACTTGGTCAGCACGGTGTTAACATCGTAGAATTCACAAAGCAGTTCAATGCTAAGACAGCAGATCAGGGAGATCTTATCATACCTGTAGTTATTACAGTTTATGCTGATAGAAGCTTCAGCTTTATTACAAAGACTCCACCTGCAGCAGTACTTCTTAAGAAGGCTTGCAACATTAAGTCAGGATCAGGCGTACCTAATAAGACTAAGGTTGCTACAATTAAGAGAGCAGAAGTTCAGAAGATCGCTGAGCTTAAGATGCCAGATCTTAACGCTGCATCTATCGAAGCAGCTACTTCTATGATTGAAGGAACAGCTAAGAGTATGGGTATCGTTGTAGAGGATTAATCTACATTTGATTCATGATTATTGTGGGAGGAAAGATAGAATCCTTCCGATATTACCACTAGGAGGTTTATAATGAAAAGAGGAAAGAAATACGTTGAGGCAGCCAAGAATATTGACCGCCAGACATTATACGAAGCAGCAGACGCTATCTCATTAGTAAAGAAGAACGCTACTGCTAAATTCGACGAGACAATCGAAGCACATATCAGAACAGGTTGTGATGGACGTCACGCTGAGCAGCAGATCAGAGGAGCTGTTGTTCTTCCACACGGAACAGGTAAGACTGTACGTGTATTAGTATTTGCTAAGGGCGCTAAGGCTGATGAGGCTCTTGCAGCTGGAGCAGATTTCGTTGGTGGCGAGGAGCTTATTCCTAAGATCCAGAACGATAACTGGTTTGAGTTCGACGTTGTTGTTGCAACTCCAGATATGATGGGTGTTGTTGGTCGTCTTGGTCGTGTACTTGGTCCTAAGGGATTAATGCCAAACCCTAAGGCTGGTACAGTTACTATGGATGTAACAAAAGCTGTTAATGATATCAAGGCTGGTAAGATTGAGTACAGACTTGACAAGACTAATATCATTCACGTGCCAATTGGTAAGGCTTCATTTACAGAGGAGCAGTTATCAGACAACTTCCAGGCTATTATGGATGCAATCGTTAAGGCTAAGCCATCTTCACTTAAGGGAGCTTATCTTAGAAGTGTAGTTCTTACTTCTACTATGGGACCTGGTGTTAAGTTAAGCACAGCCAAGTATGTGGGTTAATAAGATTTTTTATAAAACGGTTGACACCAATATATTTTGATAGTATACTATCACCTTGTGAGTAGCATTAGCTACTAACATATAATATTTTGCCGTAGACAGCAGGTCCTTGCAGTTTAACTGCGGGTTAAAGGTAACACGCCTACCGAGGATTTAAGGATTTGATTAACTATTCCCTCTCTGTCTTTGGCGGAGAGGGTTTTTGTTTGTAGGGAAACTATAGACGAATAATCTTCACTTAGGCAAAATCGCTTCTTTAAAGAAGCAAGAATCTAACAGGAGGTAATTATTCATGGCTATTTTAAAGAATGTAGGCCTTAAGACATCTACTATTGATGAGATCAAAGCTAATTTCGATGGCGCTCAGGGCGTTGTTGTAGTTAACTACAGCGGTCTTACAGTAGAGCAGGATACACAGCTTCGTAAGCAGTTAAGAGAAGCTGGTGTAGTTTATAAGGTTTATAAGAACACTTTAGTAAAGAGAGTTGTTGCTGGAACAGAGTTTGAGTCAATCGCTGATACTCTTGAAGGAACTAATGCAATTGCATTCTGCAAGACAGATGCTACTGCTCCTGCAAGAATTTTAGCTAACTTCGCTAAGACAGCAGATGCTCTTGAGTTAAAGTGTGGCGTTGTTGAAGGAACATTCTACGATGCAGCAGGAATTGCTACTATCGCTACTATTCCTTCAAGAGAGGAGCTTCTTTCAAAGTTACTTGGAAGTATGCAGTCACCTATTACAAACTTTGCTCGTGTTATTAAGCAGATCGCTGAGAAGAACGGGGAAGTTGCTTAATCAGTATTTAACTGATTTTAACATGAAAGCTGGATGGCAGCTTTCAAAACAAGAATAAGATTAAAAGGAGATTATAATAATGACAACACAGGAAATTATTGAAGTTATTAAAGGTTTATCAGTATTAGAGCTTAACGATTTAGTTAAGGCTTGTGAAGAAGAGTTTGGCGTATCTGCAGCAGCAGGCGTTGTAGTAGCAGCAACTGGAGCAGGTGCTGGAGCAGCAGAAGAGAAGTCTGAGTTTGATGTAGAGCTTACAGAAGCTGGAGATCAGAAGGTTAAGGTTATCAAGGTTGTTCGTGAGATCACAGGTCTTGGCTTAAAGGAAGCTAAGGATGTTGTTGATGGAGCTCCTAAGGTTGTTAAGGAGCAGGCTTCTAAGGAAGAGGCTGAGGATATCAAGAAGAAGCTTGAAGAAGTTGGAGCTAAGGTTACTCTTAAGTAATTTACTTGATTGTTCTGATGAATATAATAGAAAAGACAGCGGGCTGTATGGCTCCTGTCTTTTCTTTTTTCTAAAATGGTATGACCATGTCTTATGTCCACTGCAAACAGGTGGAATGACTTATCTATAATTATTCTTAAAATATTCGTGGAAATTTTTGAAAATCCCTTGACATATAATTTGCTTTGATGTACTATGGACAATGCACTATTGTGGTAACTTGTGCTCATTCTCTGCACATTTACCGATAATGTAATATATTAATGTGAAGAAAACTAAGGGGTGAAACGTCAATGGAGAAAAACAGATTACGCCCAATAACGTCGGGCAAGGCAATGCGTATGAGTTTCTCAAGACAGAAAGAGGTTCTTGAGATGCCTAACCTTATTGAGGTGCAGAAGGATTCTTACCAGTGGTTTTTGAATGAAGGCTTGAAAGAGGTCTTTGATGACATATCTCCAATTGCAGACTACAATGGAAGATTGAGTCTGGAATTTGTGGATTTTGCGTTATGTGAAGACGAAGTTAAGTATTCAATTGAAGAGTGTAAAGAAAGAGATGCTACATATGCAGC
The DNA here is from genome assembly GCA_934343805.1 of uncultured Lachnospira sp. Lineage (GTDB taxonomy): Bacteria > Bacillota > Clostridia > Lachnospirales > Lachnospiraceae > Lachnospira. The sequence continues at coordinate 43,649 of CAKRIN010000006.1, read as the reverse complement.
TCCTCTTAAGGTTACAGTAAGACTTCATAACAAAGAGACAGAAAGCATCAGCGAACATGAAATATTCATGGGTGACCTGCCATTAATGACTAAGACAGGTACATTTGTAATTAATGGTGCTGAGCGAGTAATTGTCAGCCAGTTGGTACGTTCACCTGGTATTTATTATGATATACAGAAAGATAAGTATGGTAAGATTTTCTTATACAGCTGTCAGGTAATTCCTAACAGAGGTGCATGGTTAGAGTATGAAACAGATGCTAATGATGTATTCTATGTTAAGGTTGATCGTAATAAGAAAGTTCCTATTACAGTTCTTATCAGAGCTTTAGGTTTTGGTACTAATGCTGAGATTCTTGATATTTTTGGAGAAGAGCCAAAGCTTCTTGCAACTATGGAAAAGGATACATCTACTAATTACCAGGAAGGTATTCTTGAACTTTATAAGAAGTTAAGACCAGGCGAACCATTATCTGTTGAAAGTGCTGAGGCACTTATTTCAGGTATGTTCTTTGATCCAAGAAGATATGATCTTGCTCATGTAGGAAGATATAAGTTTAATAAGAAGCTTTCTTTTAAGAGCAGACTTACAGGACAAGTTCTTGCAGAGGATGTTGTTGATGCAAATGGTACTGTAATTGCAAGTGCAGGAGAGAAGCTTACTAGAGAAACAGCGCAGGCTATTCAGGATGCAGCAGTTCCTTCAGTGTTCATTACAGCAGAGGTTAAGGCTGCTGATGGTACAATGTCGGACAGAGTGGTTAAGATTCTTTCTAACCGTGCTGTAGATATTACAAAATGGGTTGACATCAGCGAAGAAGAAGCTAAGGAACTTGGAGTAACAGAGTATGTATACTATCCTGTTCTTGAACAGATTCTTGCTGAGAATGAATCTTTAGAGGATATTAAGGAAGCTATCGCTAAGAATATTGCTGACCTTATACCTAAGCATATTACAGTAGAAGATATTCTTGCCTCTATTAATTATAATATGCACCTTGAATATGGTGTTGGTACTAAGGATGATATTGATCACCTTGGAAACAGACGTATCAGAGCTGTAGGAGAACTTCTTCAGAACCAGTTCAGAATTGGTATTTCAAGAATGGAAAGAGTTGTCCGTGAGAGAATGTCTACACAGGATCTTAGCGGAATTTCTCCACAGTCACTTATTAATATTAAACCGGTAACAGCTGCTATTAAGGAGTTCTTTGGAAGTTCACAGCTGTCACAGTTCATGGATCAGAATAACCCTCTTAGTGAGATTACTCATAAGAGACGTCTTTCAGCCCTTGGTCCTGGTGGTCTTTCAAGAGATCGTGCAGGTTTCGAGGTTCGAGATGTACACTATACCCATTATGGTAGAATGTGCCCTATCGAGACTCCTGAAGGACCTAACATCGGTCTTATCAACTCACTTGCATCTTATGCAAGAATTAATGAATATGGATTTGTTGAAGCTCCTTATCGTATCGTAGATAAGAGTGATCCTAAGAATCCAAGGGTTACTGATGAAGTTCGTTATTTTACAGCTGACGAGGAAGATGATTTTCATGTAGCTCAGGCTAATGCAGAGATTGATGAGAATGGTTATTTTGTAAGAAACACTGTATCTGGACGTTACAGAGAAGAAACTTCTCAGTTCGATAAGAGCCAGATTGATCTTATGGATGTGTCTCCTAAGATGGTATTCTCAGTTGCTACATCTATGATTCCATTCCTTCAGAATGATGACTGTACCCGTGCCCTCATGGGTTCTAACATGCAGCGTCAGGCCGTACCTCTTCTTATGACAGAAGCTCCTGTTATCGGAACTGGTATTGAGAACAAGACTGCAGTTGACTCAGGCGTGTGTGTAGTTGCAGAGGCTGATGGCGTTGTTCTTTCTTCTGAGTCTAACAAGATTGTTATCAGAGAGAAGGATGGCAAGGCACGCGAATATAAGCTTACTAAATTCTCAAGAAGTAACCAGAGTAACTGCTATAATCAGAGACCTATTGTATTTAAGGGTGATGAAGTTAAAGCAGGAGATGTTATTGCTGATGGTCCATCTACATCTAATGGTGAGATTGCCCTTGGTAAGAATCCACTTATAGGTTTCATGACTTGGGAAGGTTATAATTACGAGGATGCTGTACTTCTTAGTGAGCGTCTTGTAAGAGATGATGTTTATACTTCTATTCATATTGAAGAATATGAGACAGAAGCAAGGGATACAAAGTTAGGACCAGAAGAGATTACAAGAGATCTTCCTTCTACCGGTTCAGATGCAGTTAAGGATCTTGACGAGGATGGTATTATCCGTGTTGGTGCAGAAGTAAGAGCCGGAGACATTCTTGTTGGTAAGGTTACTCCTAAGGGGGAAACAGAGCTTACTGCAGAAGAGAGACTTCTTAGAGCTATTTTTGGCGAGAAGGCAAGAGAAGTAAGAGATACATCACTTAAGGTACCTCATGGTGCTTATGGTATTGTTGTTGCTGTCAAGACATTTACAAGAGAAAACGGAGATGAACTCTCACCGGGAGTTAACAAGTCTGTTCGTATATATATTGCGCAGAAGAGAAAGATTGGCGTTGGTGATAAGATGGCTGGTCGTCATGGTAACAAGGGTGTCGTTTCAAGAGTGCTTCCTGTTGAAGATATGCCATTCCTTCCAAATGGACGTCCTCTTGATATCGTACTTAATCCATTGGGCGTTCCTTCACGAATGAACATTGGACAGGTCCTTGAGATACATTTAAGCCTTGCTGCCAAGGTTCTTGGATTTAATATTTCTACTCCAGTATTCGATGGCGCAGATGAGAATGATATTATGGATACTCTTGATATGGCAAATGCATATGCTAATCACCCATTTGATGATGAGGAGCTTGCAGCTGAAAAGGCTGAGGCAGAGAAGAATGGCGAAGAATATCCAGAGGATATGATTACATTCACTGCTGAATATAAAGACGTTCTTAATAAAGAGGTATTTGATTACCTTTCAGAACATAGAGATCACAGAGCAGAGTGGAAGGGCGTTCCAATCGGCCGTGATGGTAAGGTAAGACTCAGAGATGGTAGAACAGGTGAGTATTTCGACAGCCCTGTAACTATCGGATTCATGCATTACTTAAAGCTTCATCATCTTGTTGATGATAAGATCCATGCACGTTCAACAGGTCCTTACTCACTTGTAACACAGCAGCCACTTGGTGGTAAGGCTCAGTTCGGTGGACAGAGATTCGGAGAAATGGAAGTTTGGGCACTTGAGGCTTATGGTGCTGCTTATACACTTCAGGAAATCCTTACTGTTAAGTCTGATGATGTTGTAGGACGTGTTAAGACTTACGAAGCAATTATTAAGGGTGAGAATATTCCTGAACCAGGAGTTCCAGAATCATTTAAGGTTCTTCTTAAGGAACTTCAGTCACTTGCACTTGATGTAAGAGTTCTTGATCAGGATAACAATGAAGTTAAGCTTCTTGAGAGTTCTGAATATGAAGTTACTGATTTCAAGAAGGTTCTTGATGATGGTAATGGATATAGAAGAAACAGCAGAGAGGAAGAGGCAGAGTACAAGGCTGGCGGTATGTCAACAGTTACTCTTAATGAAGATGGAACAGAGGATGCTGTAGAATCAGCTGATGACGCCGACTTCGATATGGCCGATGATTTTGATGATGATTACGGCGATGGTAATTCGGATGAATATTAATTAGAAGGGAGCACTATAATGGCAGAAGAAATTAAATCAAATAAGTCAATGAAATTTGATAAGATTCAGATTAAGCTTGCTTCTCCTGAGAATATTTTGGAGTGGTCTCATGGTGAGGTTACCAAACCTGAAACAATTAACTATAGAACACTTAAACCAGAAAAGGATGGTCTTTTCTGCGAAAAAATATTTGGTCCTAGCAAGGACTGGGAGTGCCACTGCGGAAAGTATAAGAAGATTAAAGATAAGGGTATTGTCTGCGATAAATGTGGTGTAGAAGTTACTAAGGCCAGTGTAAGAAGAGATCGTATGGGTCATATTCATCTGGCTGCACCAGTATCACATATCTGGTACTTTAAGGGTATTCCTAGCCGCATGGATCTCATTCTTGATATTGGTCCTAAGAACCTTGAGAAGGTATTATATTTCGCTTCATATATCGTAATTGATCCAGGCGAAACAGATATTCCTTTCAAGAAGATTCTTACTGAGACAGAGTACAGAGAACTCTGCGAGCAGTATGGAAGCAGCGCATTCCGTGTTGGTATGGGTGCTGAGGCTATCTTAGAGCTTCTTCAGATGGTTAATCTTGAGGAAGAAGAGGTTAAACTTAAAGAGGAACTTGCCAATACTACTTCTCAGAAGGCTGCCAGACTTATAAAGAGAATCGAAGTTGTAGAAGCATTTAAAAATGCTGGAACTAAGCCAGAGTGGATGATTCTTACAGAAATTCCTGTAATTCCACCAGATTTAAGACCTATGGTTCAGCTTGATGGTGGACGTTTTGCAACTTCAGATCTTAATGATCTGTATAGAAGAATTATTAACAGAAACAACAGACTTGCAAGACTTATAGAGCTTGGAGCTCCTGAAATTATTGTTCGTAATGAGAAGAGAATGCTTCAGGAGGCTGTTGATGCACTTATTGATAATGGACGTAGAAATGGTCGTCCTGTAACTGGTCCTGGTAACAGAGCACTTAAGTCTTTATCAGATCTGTTAAAGGGTAAGCAGGGACGTTTCAGACAGAACCTTCTTGGTAAGCGAGTTGACTATTCAGGACGTTCAGTTATCGTAGTAGGACCAGAACTTAAGATTTACCAGTGCGGTCTTCCTAAGGAAATGGCTATTGAATTATTCAAGCCATTTGTTATGAGAGAGCTTGTAAGACGTAATCTTGCAGATAATATTAAGAAAGCAAAGAAGAGTGTTGAGCATCTTGAGCCAGAAGTATGGGATGTACTTGAAGATGTTATCAAAGAGCATCCAGTTATGCTTAACAGAGCTCCTACACTTCACAGACTCGGTATACAGGCTTTCGAGCCAATCCTTGTAGAGGGTAAGGCTATTAAGCTTCATCCACTTGTTTGTACAGCGTTCAATGCCGATTTCGATGGTGACCAGATGGCTGTCCATCTTCCACTTTCAGTAGAGGCACAGGCAGAGTGTAGATTTATGCTTCTTTCACCTAACAACCTTCTTAAGCCATCTGATGGTGGTCCTGTTGCTGTTCCTTCACAGGATATGGTACTTGGTATTTACTACCTTACACAGGAAAGACCTGGTGCTAAAGGCGAAGGAAAGATATTTAAGAGCATTAATGAAGCACTTCTTGCCTATGAGAATGGCGTTATTACATTACATGCCAAGATTATGGTACATGTAACTAAGAATATTAACGGAGAAGAGATTTCTGGCAATATCGAGTCTACACTTGGAAGACTTATATTTAATGAAATTCTTCCTCAGGATCTTGGATATGTTGATAGAAGCAAGGAAGAGAACTTATTACTTCCAGAAGTTGATTTCCATGTAGGAAAGAAACAGCTTAAGGATATCTTACAGCATGTTATCAATACTCATGGTACAACAACAACTGCTGAAGTTCTTGATGATATCAAGGCTATGGGTTATAAGTACTCTACAAGAGCTGCCATGACAGTTTCTATTTCAGAGATGACTGTGCCACCAGTTAAGAAACAGCTTCTTGCTGAGGCAGAAAAGAAAGTTGAACAGATTACTGTTAAGTATAACAGAGGTCAGGCTACTGATGAGGAGAGACATAAGAATGTTATCCGCGTATGGCAGGAGACAGATGACAAGATTAAGGATGCCCTTCTTCAGGGTCTCGATAAATATAACAATATCTTCATGATGGCTGACTCTGGTGCCCGTGGTTCTAACCAGCAGATTAAGCAGTTAGCAGGTATGCGTGGTTTGATGGCTGATACATCAGGTAACACTATCGAACTTCCTATCAAGTCAAACTTCCGTGAAGGTCTTGACGTTCTGGAATACTTTATTTCAGCTCATGGAGCTCGTAAGGGACTTTCAGATACAGCTCTTCGTACTGCCGATTCAGGATACCTTACAAGAAGACTTGTTGATGTATCTCAGGATCTTATTATCAGAGAGACTGATTGTAGCGTAGGTAAGCAGATACCTGGTATGTATGTTTATTCATTTGTTAATAACAGAGCTACTAATTCAAGTGATGCCAAGGAAGATATTCTTGAGCCATTACAGGAGCGTATCACAGGAAGATACTTAGCTGAGGATATTGTTGATCCGGCAACTGGCGAGGTTATTGTTGCAGCTAACCATCTTGTAACTCCTAAGAGAGCAGAGGCTATTATTAAGACAGGTGTTGATAAGGTTAAGATCAGAACGATTCTTACATGCCGTTCACATATTGGGGTTTGTGCTAAGTGTTATGGAACTAACATGGCAACAGGACAGACTGTTCAGGTTGGTGAGGCTGTTGGTATTATTGCAGCACAGTCAATCGGTGAGCCTGGTACACAGCTTACTATGAGAACTTTCCATACAGGTGGTGTTGCCGGTGATAATATTACTCAGGGTCTTCCTAGAGTAGAAGAGCTTTTCGAGGCAAGAAAGCCAAAGATGCTTGCTGTACTTGCTGAATTTGGCGGAACGGTAAGTATTGTTAAGACAGAGAAGAAGACTGAAATTGTTATTACTGATGATGAGGGTAACTCAAAGGCTTATCCATTATCTAAGGATACAAGAGAAAAGGTTGTTGAAGGACAGGTTGTTGCTAAGGGTGAAGAAATCACAGAAGGTTCTGAGAACCCACATGATATTGTAAGAATTCTTGGCGTAAGAGCTGTTCAGGATTATCTCCTTCGTGAAGTACAGAAGGTTTATCGTATTCAGGGTGTTGATATCAACGATAAGCATATTGAACTTATTGTTCGTCAGATGCTTAAGAAGATAGTTGTTGATGAGGCTGGCGATTCAAACTTCCTTCCAGGTTCACAGGTTGATACAATTGAATTCCAGGAAGTTAATGAGAGACTTGAAGAGGAAGGAAAGACACCTGCAACAGGAACTCCTATTATCCTTGGTATTACTAAGTCGTCACTTGCTTCTACATCATTTATGTCAGCTGCTTCATTCCAGGAGACAACAAAGGTTCTTACAGATGCGGCTATTAACGGAAAGATCGATCCACTTATCGGTCTTAAAGAGAATGTTATCATTGGTAAGCTTATCCCTGCAGGTACAGGTATGAAGCGTTATCAGGACATTAAGATCAGTACCAGTGAGAACTATGTTGATGAAAATGATGAGTCTGGAGAAGATGAACTTGTTTTCACACAGGAAGATTAATAAATATCTGTAATTATAAAACGTGTCAGACATTAATGTGTCTGACACGTTTTTTGGGTTTATTTTGAAAAAATGCTTGACACTGAATTTGCAAATATATATACTAATAGAGCGTGCGAATAGGCAAGCTCTATTTTTGCGCTGTTTTGGTAACAAAACATTTTCTTAGTTGAATCTAAGATGCAACCATTCATTATTCTAATTTCGGGAGGTGAAAACGGAATGCCAACATTTAACCAGTTAGTAAGACAGGGAAGAAAGACTACAGAAAAGAAGTCTACAGCACCAGCTCTTCAGAAGGGTTACAACTCTCTTCAGAAGAAGGCTACAGATATCTCTTCTCCACAGAAGAGAGGTGTTTGTACAGCTGTTAAGACTGCTACACCTAAGAAGCCTAACTCAGCTCTTAGAAAGATCGCCAGAGTACGTCTTTCTAATGGTATCGAGGTAACATCTTATATCCCAGGTGAGGGACACAATCTTCAGGAGCATAGTGTTGTTCTTATAAGAGGTGGAAGAGTTAAGGATTTACCAGGTACAAGATACCACATCATCAGAGGAACACTTGATACAGCAGGTGTTGCAAAGAGAAGACAGGCTCGTTCTAAGTATGGTGCTAAGAGACCTAAGGACGCTAAGTAATTAAGCCTGAATTATTATGACACGCATTTGAAAGAATGCATGCAAGTTTTATAATTTGCAAGAGTCGGATGTATAATAATCCGATTTTTACGAACAAATTAAATTTTGAATTGTGCCGGAATTAGATTAATCAAAAGGTTGCAGGTTAATATATACGGCGCGAACACATTTTTTATTTGTGAGTACCTATGATTTAATAAATTTATTAAGGAGGGAAGAACCGTGCCACGTAAAGGACATACACAGAAAAGAGATGTATTAGCAGATCCTATTTACAACAATAAGGTAGTTACTAAGCTTATCAACAACATTATGCTTGATGGTAAGAGAGGAGTAGCTCAGAAGATTGTTTACGGTGCTTTTGATAGAGTTGCAGCTAAGACTGAGAGACCAGCTATCGAAGTATTTGAAGAAGCTATGAACAATATTATGCCAGTTCTTGAAGTTAAGGCTAGACGTATCGGTGGAGCTACTTATCAGGTACCTATCGAAGTTAAGCCAGACAGAAGACAGGCTTTAGCTCTTCGTTGGATGACTACATTCTCTAGAGCAAGAGGCGAGAAGACTATGGAAGAAAGACTCGCTAACGAAATTCTTGATGCAGCTAACAATACAGGTGCATCAGTAAAGAGAAAAGAAGATATGCACAAGATGGCAGAAGCAAACAAGGCTTTTGCTCATTACAGATTCTAATTATAATTATAGGAGGTTTTATCCATGGCTGGAAGAGAATATCCATTGGAGAGAACCAGAAATATTGGAATTATGGCTCATATTGATGCTGGTAAGACAACATTAACAGAGCGTATCCTTTATTATACTGGTGTTAATCACAAGATTGGTGATACTCATGAAGGTACTGCTACTATGGACTGGATGGCCCAGGAGCAGGAGAGAGGTATCACAATCACTTCAGCTGCTACAACATGTCACTGGACACCTGAGAAAGAGGGTAAGCCAGATAAGACACAGCCAGAATATCGTATTAACATTATCGATACTCCAGGACACGTTGACTTCACAGTTGAGGTTGAGCGTTCACTTAGAGTACTTGATGGTGCTGTAGGTGTATTTGATGCACAGAATGGTGTTGAGCCACAGTCAGAGAACGTATGGCGTCAGGCTGATAAGTACAATGTACCTCGTATGGCTTTCATGAACAAGATGGATAAGATGGGTGCTGATTTCTTCGGATCATGCAAACAGCTTATTACAAAGCTTGGAAAGAATCCTGTACTTGTACAGATTCCAATCGGTAAGGAAGATGACTTCAAGGGAATTATTGACTTATTCGAGATGAAGGCTTATGTCTTCAACGGAGATAAGGGTGATGATATCGCTGTTGGTGAGATTCCAGACGATTTAAAGGATCAGGCTCAGGAATATCATGACAAGCTTGTTGAGCAGTGTGCTGAACTTGATGAGGACCTTATGGAGAAGTTCTTTAATGATGAGGAAATTTCAGTTCCTGAATTAAAGGCTGCTTTAAGAAAGGGTACTATCGAGGGTACAGCTATTCCTTGTCTTTGCGGTACAGCTTATAAGAACAAGGGTGTTCAGAAGCTTCTTGATGCTGTTATCGAGTACATGCCAGCTCCTACAGATATCCCAGATATCACAGGTGTTGATGAAGATGGTAACGAAGTAACAAGAAAGTCATCTGATGAAGAGCCATTTGCAGCTCTTGCATTCAAGATTATGACTGATCCATTCGTTGGTAAGTTAGCATTCTTCAGAGTTTACTCAGGTACATTAAATGGTGGTTCATATGTACTTAACTCTAATAAGAATAAGAAAGAAAGAGTTGGCCGTATCCTTCAGATGCACGCTAACCAGAGAAAAGAAATCGATAAGGTTTACTCAGGAGATATCGCTGCTGCAGTAGGTCTTAAGGTTACAGTAACAGGTGATACTATCTGTGATGAAGCACATCCAGTTATCTTAGAGTCTATGGAGTTCCCAGAGCCAGTTATCGAGCTTGCTATCGAGCCAAAGACTAAGAATGACCAGGGTAAGATGGGTGAAGCTTTAGCAAAGCTTGCTGAAGAAGATCCTACATTCCGTGCTCATACAGATCAGGAAACAGGTCAGACAATCATCGCTGGTATGGGTGAGCTTCACCTTGATATCATCGTTGACAGACTTCTTCGTGAGTTCAAGGTAGAGGCTAACGTTGGTGCTCCTCAGGTTGCTTACAGAGAGTGCTTCACTAAGGCAGTTGATGTTGATAGTAAGTACGCTAAGCAGTCAGGTGGACGTGGTCAGTATGGTCACTGTAAAGTACGTTTCTCACCACTTGAAGCTAACGTTGATAAGTTTGAAGTTGAGACAAAGAACACAGTATTAATTAACGAACCTCCAGTACTCTTCTGCGAGTCTTCAGTAGTTGGTGGTGCTATTCCTAAGGAATATATTCCTTCAGTTGCTGATGGTATCAGAGAAGCTGCTAATTCAGGTATCTTAGCTGGATTCCCAGTTCTTGGACTTAGAGCAGATATCTACGATGGTTCATACCATGAAGTCGATTCTTCAGAAATGGCATTCCACATTGCTGGTTCTATGGCATTCAAGGATGCTATGGCTAAGGCAGCTCCTGCCCTTCTTGAGCCTATCATGAAGGTTGAGGTTACTATGCCAGAAGAATACATGGGAGATGTAATTGGTGATATCAACTCACGTAGAGGACGTATCGAGGGTATGGAAGATATCTCAGGTGGTAAGATGATCAAAGCATTTGTTCCACTTGCAGAGATGTTCGGATATGCTACTGACCTTCGTTCTAAGACACAGGGTCGTGGTAACTACTCTATGTTCTTCGATAAATATGAGCAGGCTCCAAAGTCTGTTCAGGACAAGGTTATTTCTGATAGAAATAAGTAATAACTATAAAAATATAGTTGAAATATTTTAGCAAATGAAATATAATAGATTTCAGCTATGACAAAGCCCGAGGGGACATTCCCCTCTGGGTAATCTAAATTTTTTAGGAGGATTTTAAACAATGGCAAAGGCTAAATTTGAGAGAACAAAACCACATTGTAACATTGGTACAATCGGACACGTAGATCACGGTAAGACTACATTAACAGCTGCTATCACAAAGACTCTTCATGAGAGACTTGGTACAGGTGAGGCTGTTGCATTCGAGAATATTGATAAGGCACCAGAGGAAAGAGAAAGAGGTATCACTATCTCTACAGCTCACGTTGAGTACGAGACAGAGAAGAGACATTATGCACACGTTGACTGTCCAGGACATGCTGATTATGTAAAGAACATGATCACAGGTGCTGCTCAGATGGATGCTGGTATCCTTGTTGTTGCTGCTACTGATGGTGTTATGGCTCAGACAAGAGAGCATATCCTTCTTGCTCGTCAGGTTGGTGTTCCTTACATCGTTGTATTCATGAACAAGTGTGATATGGTTGATGATCCAGAACTTCTTGAGTTAGTAGATATGGAAATCAGAGAACTTCTTAACGAGTATGATTTCCCAGGCGATGATACTCCAATCATCCAGGGTTCAGCTCTTAAGGCTCTTGAGGATCCTAACAGCGAATGGGGTGACAAGATCCTTGAGCTTATGCATACTATTGATGAGTATGTTCCAGATCCAGAAAGAGATACAGATAAGCCATTCCTTATGCCTGTAGAGGATGTATTCTCTATCACAGGACGTGGTACAGTTGCTACTGGTAGAGTAGAGAGAGGTGTTCTCCACGTTAATGAGGAAGTTGAAATCGTTGGTATCCATGAAGATATCCGTAAGGTAGTTGTAACTGGTATCGAAATGTTCAGAAAGCTTCTTGATGAGGCTCAGCCAGGTGATAACATTGGTGCACTTCTTAGAGGTGTTCAGAGAGACGAGATCCAGAGAGGACAGGTTCTCTGCAAGCCAGGTTCAATCACACCACACCACAAGTTTACAGCTCAGGTTTACGTATTAACAAAGGACGAGGGTGGACGTCATACTCCATTCTTCAACAACTACAGACCACAGTTCTACTTCAGAACAACTGATGTAACTGGTGTTTGTGAGCTTCCAGCTGGTACAGAAATGTGCATGCCTGGTGATAACGTAGAGATGACAGTTGAGCTTATCCATAACGTAGCTATGGAGCAGGGTCTTCGTTTCGCTATCCGTGAGGGTGGTAGAACAGTTGGTTCTGGTGCTGTTGCATCTATCATCGAGTAATCTGCGCGAAAGCAATGATATAAGCGTCTAATAAGGCGATAAGTAACAGCCCCTTGTGCTTGCACAATAGGGGCTGTTTTTTGCGTTTGCAGATATTTGTTAAATGTACGTGGATGATAAAAGACGAGGCGGAACGGAGATGAGGATATGTTGTATATTATGCGTCATGGTAAAACAGATTGGAATGTAAGACATAAATTACAGGGAAGGACGGATATTCCACTTAATGATGAGGGGAGAAGGATGGCTGCAGAAGCTGGGAGACAATATGCAGACATACATTTTGATGTATGCTATTCATCTCCATTAGTAAGAGCAAAGGAAACGGCTGACATATTTCTGCAGGGAAGAAATGTTCCTGTGTATACAGATGACAGGCTTGTTGAAATGGGTTTTGGGATATATGAAGGGATAGAGAATTCATTTGAAATAAAGGACTGTCCGATTAATACTCTTTTTAAAAAACCAGAAGCGTATGTGACAGTTGATGGAGGAGAAAGTTTTGATGAGCTTTTTGCAAGAACAGGAGAATTTATAGACAATGTGGTTATGCCACAGATAAATGAAGGTAAAGATATACTTATAGTCGGTCATGGAGCCATGAATTGCAGCATTATAGCGAAATTCAGGAATACGACATTGGAAAGATTCTGGGATGGAATGACAGATAATTGCCAGATAATACGATTGTATTAATATATCAGATGAAAACTCAGACATAAATTATGGCTTATATTTTAAACTGATTTTAAGTTAGTTTCGTATATAAAAATAGAGGGAACTATTTTAGGGGGCTAACGAAAGGTTAAAATTGGTGGGGATATGAGCAGACATGGAATTAAAAGATATAAAAGTGAACATGCTAATAGACAGATTACAGTAACAAGAGTATTAATTACCGCATTTCTTGTTATGATTATGGCAACTGCAGTTGCTGTATATGTGAATTATAAACAGGGAAATTATGATCATATAATGACAGTTCTGAATGTAAAGAGTGCAACACCATTGGTAGAAGGGGATTTAGAACAGAATGTTTCTGATGATATTATGTATACAGATGCGTGTGATTATGCGGAGGACGATGAATCAGAAAATGTGGAAGCTGATGAGCCAGAGATAGTTACAGAAAATGAAACAATTGTGGCAAGCAGTTATAGAATTAAAGATTTTGAATGGCTTGGACAATATCCTGAACTTCCAACAGGATGTGAGATAACTTCATTGACATCAGTGCTTAATTATTATGGATATGATGTTGACAAGGAAGTTATGGCTGATGACTATCTTGAAAAAGGAAGTGGAAGCTTTTATAAAATGTTTCTTGGAAATCCAAGATCTGAGCATGGTTTTGGGTGCATGTCACAGCCTATAGCTGATGCAGCAAAGAAGTATTTTGATAATAATTCAGCAGATATGATTGTAGAAAATGTGAGCGGAATGGATCTTGATGAGGTTTTTCAGTATGTAGCTAAAGGTCTGCCTATGATAGTGTGGAATACAATGGGAATGCTTCCTTCATATGAATCTTATAAATACGATGCAGATGGAGAAACTTTAACATGGAGGTCACAGGAACATTGTGTAGTTGTTATAGGTTATGATTATGATGCAGGTGTAGTATATGTTTCTGATCCAATGGCAGGCATTGTGACAAGAGATATGGAAACATTCAGGACAAGATATGAAGAACTTAACAGACAGGCTGTGCTTGTCATGAAATAATATAATAAAAACAGCCCCTCATTATTACAATGTGTGAATGTAATTGAGGGGCTGTTAATTTATGAATGCCGTCTGGCAAGTTTTTTAGAACAGTGAATAAATGCAGGGAATAGAAATGCATCGGCTGCGATCCAGGCTATTGGGGAAGCAAGACATGCTCCCATAAAACCAATATTTGGAATTAGTATTATTGCGGCAAATGCACGGCCAATCATTTCAAGTATTCCGGCAGATATTGCGAATACAGAAAAACCCATACCTTGTATGCAGAAGCGTACAACATTGACTCCTGTAAGGGGGATGTAAAAGCAGGCAGAAGCAAGTATAAACTGTCGTGTAAGGGCAATTATTGCTGTTTCTGAAGCACTAACAAATAATAAAGCAATGTAATCGGTAGTAAAATACAAAGCTATTAAAGATATAATGCTATAGATTGAACCGATAATCATGGCAGAACGGACTCCCTGTCCAAGTCGTTTGATTTTTGCTGCTCCAACATTCTGACCAGCATATGTAGCCATTGTTGAACCAAGCGCATCAAAAGGACAACATGTAAAGTTAAACATTTTGGAACCGGCAGTCATTGCTGCAACATATGTAGAACCAAGGGTGTTAACAGCAGCCTGGAGAATTGTGCTTCCAATTGCTGTGATTGAGTACTGAAGTCCCATAGGGACGCCATTCATGCATAGATTAGTAATGAATCTTTTATCAAGTACTTTTTCTGATTTGTCACCTTTAAGTATGTCATATTTCTTGTACATATACATAAGACAAGTAAGTCCGGAAATCAGCTGTGATGTCACAGTTGCCCATCCGGCTCCGGCAACTCCCATTTTACATACAAGAATAAGGAAGAAATCCAGAGCAACATTTATTATAGAAGAAAATACAAGGAAAACTACTGGAGTTTTACTGTCACCAAGTGAGCGGATAACACCTGAAACCATATTATATAAGAATACTGTTGGTATTCCGATAAATATTACAACAATGTAATTATATGCGTGATCGATAATATCAGCAGGTGTGTTCATTACAATAAGAATTTTCCTGCAAAATATAACAGATGCAAGTGTAAGTACTATGGCAAATATAATGCTGCATATGTAGCCGTTAAATACATATTTTCTAAGATCTGATGGCTTTCTGGCACCGAAACACTGGGCAACAGGGATTACAAATCCATTGCATACACCCATGCAGAATCCGATTATCATGAAATTAATTGAACCAGTTGCGCCAACTCCGGCAAGAGCTTCTACGCCAAGAGTTTTTCCAACAATAATTGTATCAACGAGATTATAGAACTGCTGAAACAACATTCCGAGCAGCATAGGTACTGCGAACCCAAGTATGTGCTTGGATGGTGAACCATTTGTCATGTCTTTAACCATAGATTTTCCTCACTTTCGTATATTTATAAAGCCAAATGATTATACTACATTTTTGCGGGCTGTCAAACTGATTTTGAATGAATTTGAATTAATTTAACGGATTATTGTCTTAAAATGGATTGTCTGTTAAAATGCATAGGTAATATCTATGTGGAGGCAGGAATGAAGAAAACATTTAATGTTAAAAGATTGACTACACTTGCACTGTTTACGACAATTGCACTGACAATATTTGTAGTTGAGTCAGCGATACCTGTGCTGGTTCCAATTCCGGGTGTTAAATTAGGACTTGCCAATATTGTGACACTTTTTTTATTAAAAAGATACAAGATTAGCGATGCGGCAATAGTACTTACGATGAGAATAATACTTGCAACAATATTTACAGGACAGGCAGTATCATTTATATACAGTGTGAGTGGGGGATTTCTGTGTCTTATTGTTATGGCAGTTGTAAATAAAATACTCAGAGGACAGTATATATTCCTGACAGGAATACTTGGGGCTGTCTCACATAATGCAGGACAGATTCTTGCAGCCTTTTTTATTCTGAGGTTATCGGGAATATTTGCATATCTTCCCTTTCTTGTTATAAGTGGAGTTATTACAGGACTATTTACGGGACTTGTGTGTTTCTTTGCAGATAAATATATTCCTAAAAAACTCACAATGCAGGATATATAAATTCACCGCATACATTAAATGTTCTTGGAAAAGGAGAATATAGTGAAAAAAAGAGTTATCGCAATTGTGGCGTTAATTGTTATCCTTGTTGCCGCAAGTGCAGTTTCAATTATATATATGAAAAGTAAAAATGATGCAGGGGGAAAGACAGCGTATATTTACAGGGATAATGAACTGCTTAAAACAGTGCCCTTAAGTGGAGTTAAGACTCCATATACATTCAGGATTGAATATAAGGATGGAGATTATAATGATATATGCGTTGAGGAAGGGAAGATAAAAATATCTGATGCAACCTGTCCCGACAAGCTGTGTGTGCATATGGGATATATATCCGATTCCGTAATGCCGATTACATGTCTGCCTAATCATCTTGTGATAAGAATAAATAATGACGGCGAAGAATCGCCGTCACTTGATGGTGTCGTATATTAGTTATTTCATCCAGCGGCCGGAAGCACCACATGGAAGGACAAGTCCATTACTTGAAACAGGAAGACCAACTTCCTGGGAATCGCAGTGCCCGCCGAAACTTTTAAGCTCTGTGCTCAACATGTAAGTAAGGACTGCTGGCTGAAGCCCTGTTGTGTATGAATTAATAAGGAAAAATAATGGCTCATCAGAAAGAAGCTGTGCACAAAGCTTAACAAGCGGGTGTATGGCTTCTTCTATTTTCCAGATTTCTCCTTTAGGTCCACGGCCATATGAAGGTGGATCCATGATGATGGCATCATAGTGATTGCCTCTTCGAATTTCTCTTTCCACGAACTTGACACAATCATCAACTATCCAGCGGATTGGTTTGTCAATAAGTCCGGATGACTGAGCATTTTCTTTGGCCCATGCAACTATACCTTTGGAAGCATCGACGTGAGTGACATTGGCACCTGCAGCTGCACATGCTAATGTTGCACCACCAGTATATGCAAACAGATTAAGTACCTTGACTGGTTCATTGCCGCGCTTTTTCTTGGCGTCAGAGATTATTTTGCCAAACCAGTCCCAGTTAGCAGCCTGTTCAGGGAATATACCAGTGTGTTTAAAACTAAATGGTTTCAGATTGAATGTAAGTTCCTGCTCAAATGATGGACTGCTGTAGTGAATCTGCCACTGCTGTGGAAGGTCAAAGAATTCCCATTCACCGCCACCTTTAGAACTTCTGTGATAATGACCATTCATATCTTTCCAGCCACGCTCTTTCTTGGGAGTATCCCATATTACCTGAGGGTCTGGACGCACGAGGATGTATTTTCCCCAGCGCTCAAGCTTTTCACCCTTAGATGTATCTATTACTTCATAATCTTTCCAGTTGTCAGCTATAAACATAATTAAGTATCCTTTTCTATATTAAACTTGCGGGTTGGTTGCACCCCCCATATGCTATTAAATAATTATATACGAAATTATTGATAACTGCAATCATACAAAAATGTTTTGAATAAGAAGGTTTTGTGTTAATATATTTCTATTGGAAAGCTAATGAATGTTTGTTAAGGGGCGATGTGTATTGAAAAATATAAGTGTTAAAAATATAAAAAAGGATGTATTGTCAGGAATAATAGTTGCGCTTGTGTCTATTCCCATATCAATGGGATATGCACAGATTGCAGGACTTCCGGCGGTATATGGACTGTATTGTTCAATTCTTCCGGTACTTATATATGGACTTATAACATCTTCACCACAATTTGTGTTCGGAGTAGATGCAACTCCGGCAGCACTTGTTGGAGGGACGCTTGCAACGCTTGGCATAGCATCTGGATCTGATGAGGCCAAAGCAGTGGTTCCAGCAATAACATTAGTTGCAGCATTATGGTTACTGCTTTTCTTTTTTATTAAAGCAGGCAGGATTGTCAATTATATATCAACACCAGTAATGGGAGGATTTATAAGTGGTATTGGCGTGACAATAATTCTTATGCAGGCAGCAAAGCTTTTTGGAGGCAATGCGGGGACAGGCGAGGCAATAAAGCTTCTTATACATATAGCCGGGGAGATGAAATCGTTTAATCTGTTATCAGCAGTGCTTGGAGTAGGGACAGTTGTGATTATACTTGTTGCAAAGAAGTTTATTCCCAAGTTCCCGATGTCTGTTCTTCTAATGGTGCTTGGAGCGTTTGCGACTGGAATTTTCCACATTGACAGGCTTGGAGTCAAGCTTCTTCCACATGTTGAGAAGGGACTGCCGGGATTGTCACTGCCAGATATGTCAGTTGTACTTAAGAATCCATCAGAGATTATACTTCTCGGATTGTCTGTGGCAGGAGTTGTAATGGCACAGACACTGCTTGCAACTAATAATTATGCTAACAAATATGGCTATAAGGTCAGCAATAACAGGGAGATTCTGTCTTATGCAGCTGCCAATGCAGCTTCCGCTGTAATTGGAGGCTGCCCTCTGAATGGAAGTGTATCAAGAACAGGAATTGCAGACCAGTTTGGCTGTAAATCACAGGTTATGTCAATTACAGCTTCGCTGACGATGCTTATTATAGTGCTTTTTGGAACACCAGTTCTTGAGTATTTACCAGTGCCGATACTTACTGGAATTGTTGTTGCGGCACTGATTGGAATTACGGAGTTTGGGCTTGCGGTTAAACTATGGAAAACTGATCATACAGAGTTTGCAATATTTGTAGGCGCATTCTTAGGGGTTCTGCTATTTGGTACGATATATGGAGTTGTAATCGGAGTAATTCTTTCATTCATTGCTGTTATCGTAAAAGCAGTTGAACCACCAAGAACATTTCTTGGAGTAATACCAGGACAGGAAGGTTTCTATAGTCTTAACAGATACCGCAATGTCAAGAAGATAAATGGCACAGTTATATACAGATTTAATGGAGCACTATTCTTTGCTAATATCAATACATTTGTTGAAGATATAGAGAAAAATGTTGACGAAGATACTAAATGGGTAATTGTAGACGCTGGAGGAGTCGGTTCTATTGATGTAACGGCGGTTGACAGACTTATGTCTTTATATAAATCGCTAGAAAAGAAGAATATAAGTCTTTATATTACGGAACACGCACACACGCTCAATGATCAGTTAAGAGAGCTGGGAGCGGAAGAACTTGTTGAAAAGGGAGTTGTGAGAAGAACAATTCCACTTGCATTAAGAGATGCAGGACTTGACAGGCCTTATCCGGTTGAGGAGAGCGAAAATGAGCAGGTAGATTCAGGCGAGGCGCATGAGGATAATGAGAGACTTGCTGAGATTGAGTGGGCATTTGGCGCGGATGCTGATGAATGGCTTGAGAAGATGGCAGCAGAGATGGCAGCAGAGATTGGCAATGTCAAGAAGGACGAAGAAAATGTTATTGTGGATGCAGAGAAGCATGCTGCATGGGGAAGAATCGGACTATTTGATGAAGATGAACTGCTTGAGCGACTTGAGATGCATTTGTTTGATGATAAGAAATATCCGAATCTTGATATTGATGATATTGAGAAGAGAATTGATGAGCGTCGTGTTATTGTTGAGAAAAAGCTGGCACAGATTAATCCTGATGCAATTCATATGCTTAAGGAACACAGAAAGGAAATGCTTGCCCGGGTGAAGATGCACAATCCGTATGCATATGAGCATATGATGGAGCAGAAGAGAAAGCATTTTGAACATTTGAAGAAGAGAGATCCGGAGCTTGCACAAAAGCTTAAGAATTTCTATAATCTTTCAGATGATGATAAATAATTTATATAACGGAGATCAATGTGAATATATTAAATGTTGAGAAGGTCAGTAAGACCTATGGAGAAAAGGAACTTTTTAATAATATAAGCCTTGGCATTAATAGCGGAGATAAGATAGGTCTTATCGGAGTAAATGGAACTGGCAAGTCAACGCTTTTGAAGATTATTGCCGGGATTGAAGAACCGGATGAGGGACAGGTTGTTAAGGGTAAAGGAATCGAACTAGCATATCTTGCACAGACGCCATTGTTTTACGATGACGAAAATGTTTTGCAATATGTTATGCGGGGAAAACATGCAGATAGCCAGCCTCGTGCCAAGGAAATTCTTAACAAGCTTGGAATAAAGAATCATGATGCTATGATGAACATTTTGTCTGGTGGACAGAAGAAGAGGGCTGCGCTTGCAAGAACTCTTGTTGAGCCTGCAAGACTTCTTATTCTTGACGAACCGACTAACCACCTTGATAATGATATGGTTCTATGGCTTGAACAGTTTATTAAGAATTTTAAGGGAGAGCTTATCATGGTTACTCATGACAGATATTTCCTTGATAATGTAACAAACAGGATTGTTGAGCTGGATAAGGCTTCTTTATACAGCTATGATACGAATTATTCCGGATTTCTTGAACTAAAGACACAGAGGGAGGAGATGGAAAGGGCCACAGAGGCTAAAAGGCAGAACATATTAAGAAAGGAACTTGCGTGGATAAGAAGGGGTTGCCAGGCACGTTCTACTAAGCAGCAGGCACGAATTGACAGATTTGAGGACATGAAAGAAGCTTCAAAGCAGGCGAGAGCAAAGTTTGACAAGCAGCTTATGGATATGAATTCGGTCAGCAGCAGGCTTGGAAGAAAAACTGTAGAGCTTTGCAACATTTGCAAAAGCTTTGGAGAACGTACAATAATTGATGATTTTACTTACATTTTTCTAAGAGATGACAGAATTGGTATTGTTGGCGATAATGGCTGTGGAAAATCAACACTGATGAAAATTATTGCAGGGCAGCTTGAACCGGACAGCGGTAGTGTTGAAGTTGGAGAAACTGTGAGAATCGGATATTTTATGCAGGAAAATGAACCGCTTGATGATGGACAGACTGTTCTTGAATTTGTCAGAAGTATAGGAGAGTATGTTACGACTGCTGATGGAAAAGCGACAGCATCACAAATGTGCGAAAAGTTTCTTTTTACACCGAAGCAGCAATGGACTCCTATTAGCAAGCTTTCCGGTGGAGAAAAGAGAAGACTGTATCTTTTAAGTGTTCTTATGAGTGCTCCTAATGTGCTTATTCTTGATGAACCAACTAATGACCTTGATATTGAAACTTTGGAGATTCTTGAGGAATATCTTGATGGATTTGCAGGGATTGTAATTACAGTTTCGCATGACAGGTATTTCCTGGACAGAGTGGTGGACAGAATATTTGCATTTGAAGCGGGAGGTCATCTCACACAGTATGAGGGAGGCTATACAGATTACAGAGAAAAATGTGTTTCTTCTATATATAATGTATCCCAGAACGGTTCTGATTCATCGAATGGGAAAATAAAGAAACCAGGGATGCAGAATAAAAAACAGGCATATAATAATCATGAGGATAAGCTCAAGTTTTCTTATATGGAACAAAAGGAATATGAGACAATAGATGATGATATTGAAAAGCTGGAGAACAAAATTGCAGAACTTGATGATGAGATTATAAAAAATGCAACATCTTATTCTAAGCTTGACGAACTTACAAAGGAAAAGAATGAGCTAGAAGAGCAGCTTGAAGAGAAGATGGAACGCTGGGAATATCTTAATGATCTTGCAGACAGAATTGAAAGACAGAAATCAGGCAAGTTATGATGTTGAAAGTTTTGGGTGAATATGGTATTATCAATTAGGTTTTACTATATTAATCATATGAGGGAGGATTACTTATGTTTTGTCCTAATTGTGGAACAAACAATGAAGAAGGCGCAGCATTTTGCGCAAATTGCGGAACATCACTTACAGTCGATGTGAATCAGGTACAGCCAGAAGCACCATCTGCTCAGGCACCAGTTACAGAAACACCAGTTGCCCAGGCTGATAATCAGTCACAGGGCGTATATACACAGCAGCCAGTTGATGGACAGCAGGTATATGGAGAACCACATTTAACATATGCAACAGAACAGCAGGCAGCACCAGCTGGAGCAAAGTCGTTTAAATTGCCATTTAAAGTGACTAAGAAGCTTATTATAATTTCATCAGCAGTTGCAGCGGTTATTGTAGCATTTATTGTATTCCTTTGCGTAGGAAGCAGCGTAACTAATTATAAGAAGACAGCTGAGAAGTATGTGAGAGCAGTTGAAGAGTGTGACTGGTCTACAGCATATTCACTCATTAAGCTTCCAGACAGTGAATTTCTTACTAAGGATGCATTTGTAACTGTTCATGCTGATGCTAAGGGACAGAAGGTTGGCAAGGTTAAGGTTACAGATGGTTTCTCATCAATAGGAAGACTTCCAGGTAATAAGGCTGTTAATGTAGTATATACAACAGCAACTGGAGCAGAGACAGAAGATTTATTACTTACAGTAACAGATAAGCATTACATGTTATTCTTCAAGAAATACAAAGTAAGCACAGAGGGTGTTACTGTTAAGGACTGCCAGGTTAGTGTTCCTAAGGGACTTGCTCTTACAATTAACGGAGTTGCTGTAAATGAGTCATATAAGGATACTGCTGCAACAGATAAGAGCTCAAGCTACGATGTATATAAAATTCCATATTTATTTAATGGATCTAATGAAATTAAGGTAACTAGTGATTTCACAGAAGAGTATACAGAAACTATTTATCCATCATATGATGAGTTCTCAACATCAATAAGTTCATATGATATTAAGTTTTCAAGTGATAAGGTTGATTCTCTTAAAGATCAGGCGAAAGAAGATGTTACTGCGTTAATAAATGCAGCTCAGAAGAAGAGTGATTTTTCTTCAGTAAGTGATAAGGTTATTTCATCTGATCCATCATCTGTTAAGTCTGAGTATAAGGACCTTGTGGATGATTTCAATCCAACATATAAGCAGATTAGTAATTTTAAGATTACAACATTTAATGCATCATTATCAGAAACTTCATACAGAGTAGATTCTAAAGATGGCTGCCCAACAGTTAAGGTATCATTCAAGATAGGATATTCATATACATATAAGTATAACAATGATTCAAAGAGCTATGATAAGACTAATTCTAACAGCTCTTCATATGTATACTATAAGTATGAGAATGGAAAGTGGAAGATGAGTTCAGTTTATTTGGGAATTTATTTCTAAGACAGATAGCAGGAAGATTACAGAGGCCCGTGAGTAATATCACGGACCTCTTTTGTTCTAAAAAAAAAACAATTTTTGTTGTTGATTTTATATTAAGAGTAGTGTATATTAATACTTGCTGTGACATTGATAGCTGTGAAGCGTGAGGTTGCTGCTTGAATAGAGCAGGTTTTCCGTGGAGCGAATGTCAATGCTGGAGGATATCTCCGGCGAAGAAACTGGCGACAAGTCACTGTACCAAAATCATCTGCAATTCGCAGAAATGACGCGCGTGGGTCGAATTATGAATGAGACTATATGATACGCGTGGGAGTGTGTACAGTCACCGCTTGTCGTACTTAAACAATAAAGTGCGAAGGAGGCGACTTTTTTTATGGCAAATCAGGTAATCAGAATTACTCTGAAGGCTTACGATCATCAGTTGATTGATCAGTCAGCTAAGAAAATCATCGAAACTGCTAAGAAGACAGGAGCACAGGTGAGTGGTCCAGTACCTCTTCCAACAAAGAAGGAAGTTGTTACTATTCTTAGAGCTGTTCACAAGTACAAGGATTCAAGAGAACAGTTTGAGCAGAGAACTCACAAGAGACTTATCGATGTATTATCACCATCTCAGAAGACTGTAGATGCATTATCTAAGTTAGAGATGCCAGCTGGTGTATTCATCAATCTTAAGGTAATGAACTAATCATTATCTGGAATTTTTCATTATTAAAGCAATAATCCTAAGGGTTTAATATAGAAGTAACAAGCAGTGGTGCGGGTTCCACTTATATTAGCTGTTCTAGGATGACAGGATGCGCTGTGTATCACACATCATCTTGTCCGCTGTAGATTAAACAGGAGGAAAATCAATGAAGAAGGCAATTTTAGCTACAAAAGTCGGAATGACTCAAATCTTCAACGAAGACGGTGTTTTAACACCTGTAACTGTTCTTCAGGCTGGTCCTTGTGTTGTTACACAAGTTAAGACAGTAGAAAACGACGGTTACGATGCAGTTCAGGTTGGTTTTGCTGACATTAGAGAAAAGTTAGTAAACAAGCCTGTTAAAGGACATTTTGATAAGGCAGAGGTTCCTTACAAGAGATTCTTAAGAGAGTTTAAGTTTGAGAACGCTTCAGAGTACTCTGTAAAGGACGAAATCAAGGCTGATATCTTCGCTGCAGGCGATAAGGTTGATGCAACTGCTATTTCAAAGGGTAAAGGTTTCCAGGGCGCAATCAAGAGATTAGGCCAGTCAAGAGGACCTATGGCTCATGGTTCTAAGTTCCACAGACATCAGGGTTCAAACGGATCAGCAACAACACCTGGTAGAGTATTCAAGGGAAAAGGAATGCCTGGACATATGGGTTCTAAGAGAATCACAATCCAGAATCTTGAAGTAGTAAGAGTTGATGTTGAAAACAACGTAATCTTAGTTAAGGGTGCAGTACCTGGACCTAAGAAATCATTAGTAACACTGAAAGAAACAGTAAAAGCTGCTAAGTAGTTTTTGCTAAGGAAGGAGGACCACACAGATGGCAAACGTATCTGTTTACAATATTGAAGGCAAAGAAGTTGGTTCAATCGAATTAAATGATGCTGTATTTGGTGTAGAAGTTAACGAACATCTTGTACACATGGCAGTAGTTAACCAGCTTGCAAATAATCGTCAGGGAACACAGAGCGCAAAGACACGTTCAGAAGTTTCTGGTGGCGGAAGAAAACCTTGGAGACAGAAAGGAACTGGTCACGCAAGACAGGGTTCTACAAGATCTCCACAGTGGACAGGCGGTGGTGTTGTATTTGCACCAAAGCCAAGAGATTATTCATTTAAGATGAATAAGAAGGAAAAGAGAATCGCTCTTCTTTCTGCATTATCATCAAAGGTTGCTGACAACAAGATCGTAGTTCTTGATGCATTTAACCTTGACGAAGTTAAGACAAAGAAATTCGCAGAAGTTATGAGCAACTTAAAGGTTGATAAGGCTTTAGTAGTTATCGAAGGCGAAAACAAGAACGTAGTTCTTTCAGGAAGAAACATTCCTACAGTTAAGGTTTCAGCTACTAACGAAATCAACACATACGATGTATTAAAGTATGAGACATTAGTAGTTACTAAGGCTGCTGTTGAAAAATTAGAGGAGGTGTATGCATAATGGCAAACGTACAGTATTATGATGTAATCCTCAAGCCTGTAATCACAGAGAAGTCTATGGCTGATATGGCAGATAAGAAGTATACATTCTTAGTTCATACAGATGCTAATAAGACAATGATTAAGGATGCTGTTGAGAAGATGTTTGAAGGAACAAAGGTTGCTTCAGTTAACACAATGAATCTTGATGGCAAGAAGAAGAGAAGAGGCAGAGCAGTTGGTACAACTTCTAAGACTAAGAAGGCAATTGTACAGTTAACAGCTGACAGCAAAGAGATAGAAATCTTTGAAGGTCTCTAATTAGTAGCTTTTAAAGTGTAGAAAACAATATTACACAGACTCGAAAGGAGAGAAATAATGGGAATTAAGACTTATAACCCATATACACCTTCCAGAAGAAATATGACTGGATCTGATTTCTCAGAGATTACAAAGAGTACTCCAGAGAAGTCATTACTTGCTAAGAAGAGCAAGAATGCTGGTCGTAACAACCAGGGTAAGATTACTGTAAGACACCATGGTGGTGGAAACAGACAGAAGTATAGAATGATTGATTTCAAGAGAAACAAGGAAGGCGTTCCAGCACAGGTTATCGGAATTGAGTACGATCCAAACAGAACAGCTAACATCGCTCTTATCTGCTACGCAGATGGCGAGAAGGCATACATCCTTGCTCCTCAGGGATTAACAGATGGCATGACAGTACAGAATGGTGCTGGTGCAGAAGTAAGAGTAGGTAACTGCTTACCACTTTCAGAGATTCCAGTTGGTACTCAGGTACACAACATTGAATTATATCCAGGCAAGGGTGGACAGCTTGTTCGTTCTGCTGGAAACTCAGCTCAGCTTATGGCTAAGGAAGGCAAGTATGCAACACTTAGATTACCATCAGGCGAGATGAGAATGGTTCCAATTATCTGCCGCGCAACAATCGGTGTTGTAGGTAATGGAGATCACAACCTTATTAATCTTGGTAAGGCTGGACGTAAGAGACACATGGGTATCAGACCTACAGTTCGTGGTTCTGTTATGAACCCTAATGACCATCCACATGGTGGTGGTGAAGGTAGAGCACCAGTTGGTCGTCCAAGTCCAATGACACCTTGGGGCAAGCCAGCTATGGGTCTTAAGACTCGTAAGGCTAAGAAGGCTTCAAACAAGCTTATCGTAAGAAGAAGAAACGGAAAGGCTATCAAGTAATTAGCCTGCAATCGTAACTATTATTATTCACGAAGATTATAAGGAGGTTTCAACCTATGGCTCGATCACTTAAAAAGGGAGCATTTGCAGACGAGAGCTTACTTAAGAAAGTTGATGCTTTAAATGCTGCAAACGACAAACAGGTTATTAAGACTTGGTCTCGTCGTTCAACAATTTATCCTCAGTTTGTAGGTCATACAATCGCTGTTCATGATGGTAGAAAGCATGTGCCTGTATATGTTACAGAGGATATGGTTGGTCATAAGCTCGGTGAGTTCGTTGCAACAAGAACTTACAGAGGACACGGCAAAGACGAAAAGAAGAGTAGATAATTTGAATTTTTGAAAGGAGGTTTAATCCATGGCTAACGGACATAGATCCCAGATTAAACGTGAAAGAAACGCTGTTAAGGATACAAGACCAAGCGCAAAGTTATCTTACGCTAGAGTATCTGTTCAGAAGGCTTGTTTCGTATTAGATGCTATCAGAGGCAAGAGCCTTGATGAAGCACTTGCAATTGTTATGTACAATCCAAGATATGCATCATCTATTATAGAAAAGTTATTAAAGTCAGCAGCAGCTAATGCTGAGAATAATAACGGAATGGACCCAAGTAAGTTATACGTAGAAGAGTGCTACGCTAACAAGGGACCAACAATGAAGAGAGTACATCCAAGAGCACAGGGTAGAGCTTACAGAATCGAGAAGAGAATGAGCCACATCACTGTTGTTTTAAATGAAAGATAATTATTTTCTAAGAGATAGAAAGGAGTCTTTATGGGACAGAAAGTTAATCCTCATGGTTTAAGAGTCGGCGTAATCAAAGACTGGGATGCAAAGTGGTATGCAGAAGATGATTTCGCTGATAACCTTGTAGAAGATTATAACATTAGAAAATTCCTCAAGAATAAGTTATATGTTGCAGGAATTTCAAAGATTGAAACAGAGAGAGCTTCAGACAGATTAAAGATCGTTATTCATACAGCTAAGCCTGGTATCGTAATTGGTAAGGGTGGTGCTGAAATAGAGAACTTAAAGAAGCAGGTAGAGAAGTTAACATCTGCTAAGAAGTTAAGCATTGATATCAAGGAAGTTAAGAGACCTGATAAGGATGCTCAGCTTGTTGCAGAAAACATCGCTCAGCAGTTAGAAAATCGTATCTCTTTCAGAAGAGCTATGAAGTCTTGCATGGGCAGAACAATGAAGCAGGGAGCTAAGGGTATCAAGACATCTTGCTCAGGACGTCTCGGTGGAGCTGATATGGCTCGTACAGAGTTCTATAGCGAGGGTACAATTCCTCTTCAGACACTTCGTGCAGATATCGACTATGGATTTGCAGAAGCAGATACAACTTATGGCAAGGTTGGTGTTAAGGTTTGGATCTACGAAGGAGAGGTTCTTCCTACTAAGAATAATGCCAACGCTAACGTAGAAAAGGAAGGGAGCGATAAGTAATGTTACTACCTAAGAGAGTTAAACATCGTAGACAGTTCCGTGGTTCTATGGCTGGTAAGGCTACAAGAGGCAATAAGATCACTAATGGTGAATTCGGTATTGTTGCAACAGAACCTTGTTGGATCAAATCAAATCAGATAGAAGCTGCCCGTGTCGCTATGACAAGATATATTAAACGTGGTGGTAAAGTATTTATAAAGATTTTCCCAGATAAGCCGGTAACAGGTAAGCCTATCGGTGTTCGTATGGGTAAAGGTAAAGGTAACTTGGAGTGCTGGGTAGCAGTAGTTAAACCTGGACGTGTAATGTTCGAGATTTCAGGCGTTGCTGAAGAAACAGCAAGAGAAGCTTTACGTCTCGCAACACATAAGCTTCCTTGCAAGTGCAAGATTGTTTCACGTGCAGACTTAGAAGGCGGTGATAACAGTGAAAATTAATAAATATGTAGAAGATTTAAAGGCAAAATCAGCTGCAGAGTTAAATGAAGAATTAGTAGCTGCTAAGAAGGAACTTTTCAATTTAAGATTCCAGAACGCAACAAATCAGCTGGACAACACAAGCAGAATTAAGGAAGTTCGTAAGAACATCGCTAGAATCCAGACTGTAATTGCACAGAAAAATGCTTAATTAAAGCATGTAGACTTAGATATCCTAAGAAAGGAGAATAACTGTGGAAGAGAGAAATTTAAGAAAAACTCGTACAGGTAAGGTTATAAGCAATAAGATGGATAAGACAATCGTTGTTGCAGTACAGGACAACGTTAAGCATCCACTTTACAATAAGATCGTTAAAAGAACTTACAAGTTAAAGGCACACGATGAGAACAATGAATGTTTAATCGGAGATGTTGTTAAGGTAATGGAGACTAGACCTTTATCTAAGGATAAGAGATGGAGATTAGTTGAGATTATCAGTAGAGCAAAATAATAAGAATTTATTTGTGATATTACTGAAAGGAGTAGTATTATGGTACAACAGGAAACCAGACTTAAGGTTGCTGATAATACTGGTGCTAAAGAAATTCTTTGTATCAGAGTTATGGGCGGATCTACAAGAAGATATGCAAATATCGGTGATGTAATTGTCGCTACTGTTAAAGAAGCAACACCAGGCGGCGTTGTTAAAAAGGGTGACGTTGTTAAGGCCGTTGTCGTACGTACAGTAAAGGGCGCACGTCGTAAAGACGGTTCATATATTAAATTTGATGAAAATGCTGCTGTTATAATTAAAGATGATCAGACTCCTAAGGGAACTCGTATCTTTGGGCCAGTAGCCAGAGAGTTAAGAGATAAGAAGTTCATGAAGATTGTATCTCTTGCTCCAGAAGTATTATAGGAGGTACCACAATGTCAGCTGTTAGAATTAAAAAGGGTGATACTGTTAAGGTTATCGCAGGAAAAGACAAGGGCAAAGAGGGCAAGGTATTGTCTGTAAATGCTAAGAATCATACAGCATTAGTTGAGGGTGTTAACATGGTTACAAAGCATGCTAAGCCAAGCGCAGCTAATCAGCAGGGTGGAATTCTCCACCAGGAAGCACCAATCGATATTTCTAATATTGCCTATTCATTAAAGGGCAAAGAAACAAAGATTGGTTATGACTTCAAAGACGGTAAGAAAGTTCGTGTTGCTAAGGCAACTGGCGAAGTTATCGATTAATAAAGGAAGGAGGCAATAATTTTGAGTAGACTTAGAGAATTATACGATAATGAAATTACTAAGAAGATGACTGAGAAATTCGGTTACAAGAATCCAATGATGGTTCCAAAGATCGACAAGATCGTAATTAACATGGGCGTTGGCGAAGCTAAGGAAAATTCAAAGCTTCTTGACACAGCTGTTAAGGAAATGGAGACAATTGCTGGTCAGAAGGCAGTTCTTACAAGAGCTAAGAATTCAATTGCTAACTTCAAGTTAAGAGAGGGTCAGGCAATTGGTTGTAAGGTTACATTAAGAGGAGAGAAGATGTATGAGTTCCTTGATAGATTAGTAAACCTTGCATTACCACGTGTACGTGACTTCCGTGGCGTTAGCGCTGATTCATTCGATGGAAGAGGTAACTATGCTTTAGGTATCAAAGAGCAGATTATCTTCCCAGAAATTGAATATGACAAGATTGATAAGGTTAGAGGTATGGATGTAATCATTACAACTACAGCTAAGACTGATGAGGAAGCTCGTGAGTTATTAAGATTATTCAACATGCCATTTAAGAAATAATTAAGGAGGGAAATTCAATGGCTAAGACTTCTATGAAGGTTAAGCAGCAGAGAGCACCTAAGTTCTCTACAAGAGCGTATACACGTTGTACAATATGTGGTCGTCCACATTCTGTTTTAAGAAAATACGGAATCTGCAGAATTTGCTTCCGTGAATTAGCTTACAAGGGACAGATCCCTGGAGTTAAGAAAGCATCTTGGTAAAATCAATTAACGTAGTCCTGGTAACAGGAAACCAGTTAAAATAAGGAGGAAAATTTCAATGACAGATCCAATTGCAGATATGCTTACAAGAATTCGTAATGCAAATACAGCAAAGCACGACACAGTTGATGTTCCATCATCTAAGATGAAGCTTGCAATCGCTAAGATTCTTTTAGACGAAGGTTATATTAAGTCTTATGAGCTCGTTGAGAACGGAAAGTTCAACGATATCCGTATTACATTAAAGTACGGTGCTTCTAAGAATGAGAAGATCATTTCTGGTCTTCAGAGAATCTCTAAGCCAGGTCTTAGAGTATATGCAAACAAAGAAGAACTTCCAAAAGTTCTTGGCGGTCTTGGTGTAGCTATTATATCTACAAATAAGGGCGTTATCACTGACAAGGAAGCTAGAAAGCTCGGCGTTGGTGGAGAAGTTCTTTGCTTCGTTTGGTAATTAATGAACACTTACACACGGGGAAACGGGAATCCTATCCCATCGCAGTTCAGCGTATATGAATGTTTCCCTCATTATAATTAGGAGGTGCACGGCATGTCACGTATAGGAAGAATGCCTATCGCTGTCCCAGCAGGAGTTACTGTTGAGATCGCAGAAAATAATAAAGTGACTGTAAAGGGTCCAAAGGGAACTCTTGAGAGAGTTTTACCAGCAGAGATGGACATTAAGCAGGAAGGTTCTGAAATCGTTGTTTCAAGACCAAATGACTTAAAGAAGATGAAGTCATTACATGGACTTACAAGAACACTTATTCATAACATGATTATTGGTGTTACAGAAGGCTATGAGAAGAAGCTTGAAGTTAACGGTGTTGGTTATAGAGCACAGAAGCAGGGTAAGAAGTTAGTTCTTTCATTAGGCTACTCTCATCCAGTTGAAATGGAAGATCCAGAAGGAATTGAAACAGTTCTTGATGGAACTAACATCATCATTGTTAAAGGTATCAGTAAAGAAGCAGTTGGCCAGTACGCAGCTGAAATCAGAGCAAAGAGAGCTCCAGAGCCATATAAGGGCAAGGGTATCAAGTATGCTGATGAAGTTATCAGACGTAAAGTTGGTAAGACTGGTAAGAAATAATTAAAGGAGAAAACATAATGGTTAGTAAGAAATCAAGAACAGTAGTTCGTGAACAGAAGCATAGAAGATTACGTAATCGTTTCAGTGGTACTGCAGAAAGACCACGTTTAGCTGTGTTCAGAAGCAATAATCATATGTATGCTCAGATTATTGACGACACAGTTGGAAAGACACTTGTATCAGCATCAACTCTTGATAAGGATGTTAAGGCAGAGCTTGAGAAGACAAATAATGTTGAAGCAGCAGCTGCTGTTGGTACAGTCGTAGCAAAGAGAGCATTAGAAAAGGGAATCAAGACTGTTGTTTATGACAGAGGCGGTTTCATTTATGCAGGTAAAATTAAGGCATTAGCAGAGGCAGCTCGTGAAGCTGGCCTTGAATTCTAAGCGGAAGGGAGATTACAGTATGAAACGTACAATAATTGATGCTAGTCAGTTAGAATTAAATGATAATGTAGTATCAATCAAGCGTGTAACAAAGGTTGTAAAGGGCGGACGTAACATGCGTTTTGCAGCATTAGTAGTTGTTGGTGACGGCAACGGACACGTAGGTGCAGGTGTTGGTAAGGCAGCTGAAATTCCAGAAGCTATCCGCAAGGGAAAAGAAGATGCTATCAAACATTTAGTAGAAGTTCCAATCGATGAGAACGGATCAGTTCCACATGATTTTCTTGGAAAGTTCGGAGGAGCTACAGTATTATTAAAGAGAGCTCCAGAAGGTACTGGTATTATCGCTGGTGGTCCAGCTCGTTCAATCCTTGAGCTTGCAGGTATCAAGAATATCCGTACAAAGTCACTTGGATCAAACAACAAGCAGAACGTTGTATTAGCAACAATCGAAGGACTTAAGTCTATGAAGACTCCAGAAGAAGTTGCAAGACTTCGTGGAAAGTCAGTTAGCGAGATCCTTGGTTAATTAAATTGTGATTCCTGCAAAGCAGGAGATGGAGGTTAAAATGGCTGAGAAGTTAAGAATAACTTTAGTTAAGTCTCCAATCGGCGCTGTTCCTAAGCATAGAAAAACTGTTGAAGCTATGGGTCTTACAAAGATGCATAAGACAGTTGAACTTCCAGATAATGCTGCTACAAGAGGACAGATTCAGCAGATTGGTTATATGTTAAAGGTAGAAGAAATCTAATTTAGATAAGGAGGTGCAATGATGGATTTATCTAATTTGAGACCTGCAGAAGGTTCAGTATTAAGCGATAATTTCAGAAGAGGTCGTGGACATGGTTCTGGTAACGGTAAGACAGCTGGTAAGGGCCATAAAGGACAGAAGGCTCGTTCAGGAGCACCAAGACCAGGTTTTGAAGGTGGCCAGATGCCATTATATAGAAGAATTCCAAAGAGAGGATTCACTAATAGAAACCGCAAGGAATTCGTTGCTATTAATGTTAATGTATTAGATCGTTTTGATAACGGAGCAGAGGTTACTGTAGATACATTAATCGAGTCAGGAATCGTTAAGGATCCTAAGGATGGAATTAAGATTCTTGCAAATGGTGAGCTTACAAAGAAGCTTACTGTAAAGGCTAATGCATTCAGTGCTGCAGCTAAGGAGAAGATCGAGGCTCTCGGCGGAACCTGCGAGGTGATCTAATATGTTTAAAACACTTGTAGGCGCTTTTAAGAACAAAGATATAAGAAAAAAGATAATATATACATTATTAATTCTTGTTGTTGTCAGAGTTGGAAGTTTACTTCCTATCCCTGGTGTAGACACCGATTATTTTAGTAGCTTACTTAGTGGAATTAATACTGGTGATTTAAGTTATCTCAGTGCTTTTACAGGAGGTTCATTCGAAAGAATGTCCCTCTTTGCACTGAGCATAACACCATATATCACATCTTCAATCATTATGCAGCTTCTCACAATTGCAATTCCTAAGTTAGAGGAAATGCAGAAAGAGGGCGAGGATGGTAGAAAGAAGATTGCATCAATTACAAGATATGTAACAATTGGACTTTCTTTAATAGAAAGTATTGCTATGGCAGTTGGATTTGGCAGATCTGGTCTTATCAAAGATTCAGCACAGTTCAGCACATTGCATTATGTTGTATGTATAATTGTAGTTGTAGCTGCTCTTACAGCTGGTTCAGCAGTATTAATGTGGCTTGGTGAGAGAATCACAGAAAAAGGTGTTGGAAATGGTATATCAGTAGTCTTATTGATTAACATCATATCAGGTATGCCTGGTGATTTCGCTACATTGTATAGCACATTTGTTGCACCAAAGACTCCTGCAAAAGGTGTTTTAGCAGCAGCAATAATATTAGCAATCCTTATTGTTATGGTCGTTCTTGTCTGCTTCCTTCAGGATGGAGAGAGAAGAATTCCGGTTCAGTATTCTCAGAAGGTTAGTGGAAGAAGAACTGTTGGCGGACAGTCAACAAACATTCCATTAAAGGTTAATACTGCAGGTGTTATGCCAATTATCTTTGCATCATCACTTATGCAGTTCCCAGTTATAATAGCACAGTTGTTTGGAAAATCTTATGAATGGACCAGATATCTCAGCTCATCATACTGGTGCAGAGTTGAAGCACCTAAGTATTCGATTGGTTTGTTAGTATACATAGTACTGCTTATAATATTTGCATACTTCTATACATCAATAACATTCAATCCTATTGAGGTTGCTGATAACTTGAAGAGAGCGGGTGGAGTTATTCCAGGAATAACACCTGGTAAATCTACAAGCGATTATCTTAACAAAATACTTAATTATATCGTATTTATCGGAGCAGTGGGACTTTTGATAATTGCCCTCATTCCGATAATGTGTACAGGATTCTTCAATGCTTCTGTTTCATTTGGTGGAACATCAATCATCATTATTGTTGGTGTTGTACTTGAGACATTAAAGCAGATAGAATCACAGATGTGCAATCGTTATTATAAGGGATTCCTTAGTGAATAATTCTTATAGCACGGATGATATTAGTATAAAATATTGACTTGCCTGGTATAATGCCAGGTAAGTCCTTTGTGTATTATGATTTATTACGGATATATATGATTTTGGAATGGAGAAAAATATTATGAAGATCATTATGTTAGGTGCTCCAGGAGCAGGTAAAGGTACTCAGGCAAAAAAGATAGCTGCAAAATATGCTATACCACATATCTCTACAGGAGATATTTTCAGAGCTAATATTAAGAACAATACAGAGCTTGGACAGAAAGCAAAGACATATATGGATAAGGGAGAGCTCGTACCTGATGAATTAGTAGTAGATCTTATTATGGACAGATTCAAGGAAGCAGATTGTGCTAACGGATATGTACTTGATGGATTCCCAAGAACAATTCCTCAGGCTGAGGCACTTGATAAGGCTCTTAGTGCTAACGGAGAGTCTGTTGATTATGCAATCAATGTCGAAGTTCCTGATGAGAATATAATAAACAGAATGTCTGGAAGACGTGCATGCGTAGGTTGTGGGGCAACATACCATATCCAGTTCAATCCAACAAAGGTTGAAGGAATATGCGATGCATGTGGCGAGAAGCTTATCTTAAGAGATGACGATAAGCCAGAGACAGTAAAGAACAGACTTTCAGTATATCATGAGCAGACACAGCCATTGATCGAATACTATTCAGGAAAGGGTGTACTTAAGGAAGTTGATGGTACACAGCCAATGGATAATGTGTTTGATGCAATAGTTAAAATCTTAGGCTAATACTTAGGATGATGATTTATGAGTGATATAAGAGGATATTTTGCAAGTTCTATAGCAGGCCATGACAAAGGTACTGTATATATGATTCTCGAATCTGATAATGTATATGTTTATCTGTCGGATGGTATTTTAAGACCGACAGATAAACTGAAAAAGAAAAAGTTGAAGCATGTTCAGCTAATAAAACAAAAAGATAGTGATCTTGCAGAAAAGATAGAGAAAAACCTGTTTATAAGTAATGAAGAAATAAAATATGCGATTAAGCAGATTAAGACCAGTGCCAAATAATAGGAGGTAAACTTATATGTCAAAGGCAGATGTAATTGAAATCGAAGGAAAGGTAGTTGAAAAATTACCTAATGCATTTTTTAAAGTAGAACTTGAGAATGGACATCAGATTCTTGCCACAATAAGTGGTAAGTTAAGAATGAATTTCATCAGAATTCTTCCAGGTGATAAGGTAACAATTGAATTATCACCATATGATTTAACAAAAGGAAGAATCATCTGGAGAGATAAATAAAAACAAAAGGAGTATATGTACAAAATATTCTTTATAAATTTTGTAAAATTTTCCTTGCGTTGATAGAAAAGGTTGTGTTATAATATCAACCGAACTTGTCTGAAAGGAGGCTTTTGCAGTGAAGGTTAGATCATCAGTTAAACCAATTTGTGAAAAATGCAAAGTCATTAAAAGAAAGGGCAGCATCAGAATTATCTGTGAAAACCCTAAGCACAAGCAGAGACAGGGTTAATTTCCCTGAAGCAGAGAAGTAGAAGTACTTCTCATATTTCTGCGTTATGATATCAATTTCACTAGTTGATATTATGACTTATTCTGTCTGAATTATGTATAGGCAGAGAACAGTTTTGCGGCTGCAGCGATGACACATCCGGATAAGTTGTCGGTGTTCATTGCTATCAAATATAGTAGACTGAAGGTGACGCACACATTTCAGGCGTTCGAAGCGGGGGATAGAGCATAGAACGAGCTGCGTAGGAATCGGACTACATTTTTCTATCTATATTATTAATATTAATTTAATTGATCAAACGGAGGTTAAAGAACACATGGCTCGTATTTCAGGTGTAGACTTACCAAGAGAAAAGCGTATTGAAATAGGACTTACTTATGTTTACGGTATTGGCCGAGTAAGAGCATCTAAGATTCTTGAAGAGGCTGGCGTTAATCCAGATACACGTGTTAAGGATCTTACTGATGAAGAAGTAGCAAAGATTGCTAAGGTTATTGATGCTGATCCAGAACATTTAGTAGAGGGTGACTTAAGAAGAGAAGTTGCCATGAACATTAAGAGATTAAAGGAAATCGGATGCTACAGAGGAATCCGTCATAGAAAGGGACTTCCATGCAGAGGCCAGAAGACAAAGACTAATGCAAGAACATGTAAGGGTCCTAAGAAGACTGTAGCTAATAAGAAGAAATAATTGTTAAACTCACAGGAGGTTAGTTAATCATGGCTCAGAAAGTTACAAAAAAAGTGACAAAGAAGCGTGTTAAGAAGAATGTTGAAAGAGGACAGGCACATATTCAGTCATCTTTCAATAATACAATAGTTACTTTAACAGATGCAGAAGGAAATGCTTTATCATGGGCATCTGCAGGTGGACTCGGATTCAGAGGATCTAAGAAGTCTACTCCTTATGCAGCACAGATGGCAGCAGAGACAGCTACTAAGGCTGCATTAGTTCACGGATTAAAGTCTGTAGACGTTATGGTTAAGGGACCAGGTTCAGGTAGAGAAGCAGCTATCAGAGCACTTTCAGCAGCTGGTCTTGAAGTTACAAGTATTAAGGATGTTACTCCAGTTCCACACAATGGATGCCGTCCACCAAAGCGTAGAAGAGTTTAATTTAGGGAGGTAAGATTACAATGGCAGTTAATAGAACACCTGTCCTCAAGAGATGCAGATCTCTTGAAATGGATCCTGTATATTTAGGAATAGATAAGAAATCTAGAAGAAAGGCAAAGAACGCTGGTAGAAAGGTTAGCGAGTATGGTATGCAGCTTCGTGAGAAGCAGAAGGCTAAATTTATCTATGGTGTATTAGAGAAGCCTTTCAGAAATTATTATAAGAAGGCTGAGAGACAGAAGGGTATGACTGGTGAGAACCTTATGATCATGCTCGAACTCAGACTTGATAATGTTCTTTTCAGATTAGGATTCGCTAGAACAAGAAAAGAAGCAAGACAGATCGTTGATCACAAGCATGTATTAGTTAATGGTAAGTGCGTAAACATCCCTTCATACCTTGTAAAGGCTGGAGATGTTATTGAAATCAGAGAGAAGTCTAAGTCATCAGCAAGATATAAGGAAATCCTTGAGTCTACTAATGGAAGACTTGTTCCAGAGTGGTTAGAGGCAGATGCAGATGCTCTTAAGGGATCAGTTAAGTCAATCCCTACAAGAGAAGTTATTGATGTTCCTGTAAACGAGATGCTTATCGTCGAGTTATATTCTAAGTAATCCGCATTGGAAATATAGAATAAAACTTATAAAACCCATAAAAAGGAGGGACTATACATGGTTGATGCAGATTTTAATTTCAAGATGCCAAAGATTGAGATGACAGAAAAATCAGAAGATGGCAAATATGGAAAATTTGTTGTTGAGCCACTTGAAAGAGGATATGGTTTAACATTAGGTAATTCTTTAAGAAGAATTATGCTTTCTTCATTAGTTGGTACAGCTGTGAGCAGTATCAAGATTGAAGGTGTACTTCATGAATTCAGCTCAATTCCAGGTGTTAAGGAAGATGTTACTGAGATCGTCATGAACATCAAGCAGTTATCAATCAAGAACAACGGAAATTCTGTTGAGCCTAAGGAAGCACATATTGACTTCGTAGGCGAAGGTGTAGTTAGAGCATCAGATATACAGGTAGATCCTGATATTGAAATAATCAATCCAGATCTTGTTATTGCACATCTTAATGGTGCAGACAGCAAGCTCACAATGGAACTTACAATCACTAATGGACGTGGTTATGTAAGCTCAGAGAAGAATAAGAGAGATGACCAGCCAGCAGGCGTTATTGCTATAGATTCAATCTATACACCAGTAGAGAGAGTTAATATGGCTGTTCAGAATACTCGTGTAGGTCAGGATA
The DNA here is from genome assembly GCA_934343805.1 of uncultured Lachnospira sp. Classification (GTDB taxonomy): domain Bacteria; phylum Bacillota; class Clostridia; order Lachnospirales; family Lachnospiraceae; genus Lachnospira. Next base: position 5,545 of record CAKRIN010000006.1, on the reverse strand, counting down.
CAGATTTTGATAAGCTTACACTTGATATCTTTACTAATGGAACAATAGATCCAGATGAGGCATTAAGTCTCGCAGCTAAGGTCTTAAGTGAACATTTGAAAGGATTTATTAATCTTTCAGAGAATGCTCAGAAGGTTGAAATTATGGTTGAGCAGCAGGAAGATGAGACTACTAAGGTTCTTTCAATGAGCATCGAAGATCTTGAATTATCTGTTCGTTCATCTAATTGTCTTAGAAGAGCTGGAATCAATACAGTTGAAGAGCTTTGCAATAAGACACCAGATGATATGATGAAGGTAAGAAATTTAGGTAAGAAGTCTTTAGATGAGGTTCTCCTTAAGCTTAAGGAAATGGGCTTACATCTTAGACCTAATGAAGATTAATTTGTAGATAGGGCGGCTATGCAGTAAGTCCATAAGCGCATGTATAGCTGTTACAAATGGAGGTAAATCATGGCAAAATATAGAAAGCTCGGCAGAACATCTAGCCAGAGAAAGGCTTTATTAAGAAGCCAGGTAACAGCATTAATCGAGAATGGCAAGATTGTTACTACAGAGGCAAGAGCCAAGGAAGTAAAGAAGATGGCTGAAAAGCTCATCACACTTGCAGTTAAAGAAAAAGACAACTTTGAGACAGTTAAGGTTTCAGCTAAGGTTCCTAAGAAGGATGCTGAAGGTAAGAGAGTTAAGGAAGTTGTTGATGGCAAGAAGGTTACTGTATATGAGACAGTAGAAAAGGAAATCAAGAAGGATCTTCCTTCAAGACTTCATGCTAGAAAGCAGATGGATAAGGTTCTTTACACAGTTACAGAAGTTCCTACAGCAGCTGCTGGAAAGAAGAAGAATACTAAGACTGTAGATCTTACTAATAAGTTATTTGATGAGATCGCACCTAAGTATGCTGATCGTCAGGGCGGTTACACAAGAATCGTTAAGATTGGTTTAAGAAAAGGTGATGCAGCAATGGAAGTTCTTCTTGAATTAGTTTAATTTCAATTGCAATTTAAGCGGGTAAGGAAACTTATCCGCTTTTTTTGGAACCTGCGGTAAGACTTAAAAGGGCAGGAGGTCATATGGGAATAGTTAAAGCAAAAAACCTCACATTTGAATATATAAGACGAGATGAAGATGGTAATGTTGAGGGAATAACTAAGGCTGTTGATAATGTGAGTATTGACATTAAGCAGGGCGATTTTGTTGCTGTATTAGGTCATAACGGCTCTGGTAAATCAACATTTGCAAAACATTTGAATGCGCTCGTTATGCCGACAGAGGGAACTGTGTGGGTTGATGGTATGGACACAAGGGAAGAGGAGAATACTTTAAAGGTAAGACAGACTGCCGGAATGGTATTTCAGAACCCTGATAACCAGATAGTTGGAACTCTTGTTGATGAAGAGGTTGGATTCGGACCAGAGAATATTGGTGTTCCAACGGAAGAAATATGGGAACGAGTTGAAAAAAGCCTGAAAGCAGTAGGAATGTATGCTTTCAGAAACCAGTCGCCAAACAAGCTATCTGGAGGACAGAAGCAGAGGGTAGCGATTGCTGGAATTGTAGCAATGAAGCCAAAATGTATTGTATTGGATGAACCAACGGCAATGCTTGATCCGTTGGGACGAAAGGATGTACTTAATGTGCTCCATGAATTGAACAGGCAGGAAAATGTAACGGTTATACTTATCACTCATTACATGGAAGAAGTAATTGATATAGATAAGCTTTATGTAATGGATGATGGAAAGCTGGTAATGTCAGGAACACCAAGAGAAATATTTTCGCAGGTAGAAAAGTTAAAGGAATTGAGACTTGACGTGCCGCATGTTACAGAATTAGCCTATGAACTTCAGAAGGAAGGCGTTCCACTAAAGAATGGAATATTGACTTCGGAAGAATTTACAGAGGAACTCATTAGAGTTAGAAATGAGGGTTTCAATGTCAATAATAGTAGATAATATCAGCTACATTTATGAAAAAGGCACTGGCTTTGAGAGGCAGGCTTTGAAAAATGTGAGCTGTGCAATAGAAGATGGAGAATTTATCGGGCTTATTGGTCATACAGGTTCGGGTAAATCTACATTTATACAACATCTTAATGGTCTTGTTAAACCGACTGAAGGCCATATATATTACAATGGCAAAGATATATATGAGCAGGGCTTTAATATGAAAGAATTAAGAAGCAGGGTAGGACTGGTTTTTCAGTATCCGGAACACCAGCTTTTTGAGACTGAGATATTCAAAGATGTATGTTTTGGCCCTAAGAACCTTGGCCTTTCACAGAAGGAGGTTGAAATCAGGGCATTTGAGTCGTTAAGACTGGTTGGAATAGATGATAATATGTTTTATCAGTCGCCATTTGATTTGTCAGGTGGACAGAAGAGAAGGGTAGCGATTGCAGGTGTACTTGCGATGAAACCGGATGTTCTTATTCTGGATGAACCTACGGCTGGCCTTGACCCTAAGGGAAGAGATGATATCCTTAATTGTCTCAAGTACTTAAGGGAAGAGACAGGAATGACTATTATTCTTGTGTCACACAGCATGGATGATGTTGCTAACTATGTGAGCAGAATTATGGTAATGAATGATGGGGTGCTGACATATGATGACACTCCAAGAAATGTATTCAGGCATTATAAAGAGCTGGAGGCAATCGGACTTGCAGCACCACAGGTAACTTATTTGATGAATGATTTAAAACAGGCAGGCTTTGATGTTAATACAGATGCTATCACAATAGATGAAGCGAAGGAAAGCATTTTGTCAGCACTGGGATAAAGGAAGTAATATGATTCGAGATATAACAATAGGACAGTATTATCAGGCAGATTCGGTAATACACAGACTGGACCCGAGAGTTAAACTTATGGGTACCTTAATATTCGTAATATCCCTGTTTCTGGGAAGTAATATATGGCTGTATCTGGTTGTAGCAGCATTTTTGGCGATAGTAATTGCACTGTCAAAGATACCTCTTAAATTCATTGTTAAAGGTCTTAAGGCAATTGTAATATTAATTGTAATCAGTGCGGCATTTAATCTGTTTCTGACGCCAGGAACGCCTCTAATTAAGATATGGAAGCTGACGATAACGCATGAAGGCCTTAATACGGCTGTATTCATGGTTATAAGGCTTATTTTTCTTATTATGGGTTCATCCCTTATGACACTCACAACAACGCCTAATAACCTTACAGACGGGCTTGAAAAGGGACTTGGTTTTCTTAAATACATTAAAGTTCCGGTTCATGAAATCGCAATGATGATGTCAATTGCATTGAGGTTCATCCCGATTCTTATTGAGGAAACAGATAAGATAATGAAGGCACAGATGGCGCGAGGCGCAGACTTTGAGTCAGGTAATATTATTAAGAAGGCAAAGGCCATGATACCTATTCTTGTGCCTTTATTCATATCAGCGTTCAGAAGGGCAAATGAACTTGCAATGGCTATGGAGGCGAGATGTTATCACGGTTCTGAAGGAAGAACCAAGATGAAGCCGCTGAAATACTCCAGAAGAGATATTAATGCATATCTTATTATCGCATTATATCTTGCATGCATTATTGTAGTTAAGATTACGCTTAAGTTAATATAATCAGAAAGCATGCAGATATCACATTTATAATAGACTGATTCTGGCTTTTAAGGAGGAACGCCATGCGAAGAATAAAGCTTATCGTAGCTTATGATGGAACTGAATATTCTGGCTGGCAGATTCAGCCGGAAGCACCAACTATAGAAATGTATCTTGATAAGGCAATTCACGAGCTTACAGGTGAAAATGTGCATGTGACCGGAGCGAGCCGTACGGATGCAGGTGTGCATGCATATGGAAATGTAGCTGTATTTGATACGGAATCGACAATACCTGGAGACAGATTCACATTTGCACTAAACAGATTCCTGCCGGATTCGATAGTTATTCAGGATTCATGGGAAGTGTCTGGAGATTTTCACCCAAGGCACTGTAACACAAGAAAGACTTACGAATACCGCATACTTAATACTGCTGTGCCGTTGCCTCAGAAGCGCAATTTTACATGGCATGTTGCAGGCAGTATTGATATTGATAAAATGAGAGAGGCTGCCGCATATATTGTTGGTGAACATGATTTCAAAAGCTTCTGTTGTGTGAGAACTCAGGCAGAATCGACTGTCAGAACTATATATTCACTTGAGGTTCTGCAGGAAAGCAGTGAGATAATTATACGTATTAAAGGAAATGGATTCTTATACAACATGGTAAGAATTATTACAGGTACGCTTATTCAGGTAGGAAAAGGAAGATTCAAGCCTGAATATGTGAAGCAGATGTTAGAGGCAAAGGACAGGACTGTTGCAGGACAGACTGCTCCTCCACAGGGACTTACACTTGTTGGCATAGAATATGTGGATAAGGATGACGCAAAAATTGGCTGATGTGGATAACTTTTTTGGATAAAACATTTGCAAAAGTATATTGACACACGTGGTTATGTGTTATATAATTCAGAAATGTGGCGTGACAAGTGCGCCCATAATTAAGGTTTTAAGTGTTTCACCAATGCCCCGGAGAGACATTTATATACATTAATAATTAAGCATTATAGCAATATTTCAGGAGGAAAACTAATGAAAACTTATATGGCTAGTGCATCTACAATCGAAAGAAAATGGTATGTAGTAGATGCTGCAGATTATACATTAGGTCGTTTAGCATCACAGGTTGCTGCTGTGTTAAGAGGAAAGAATAAGCCAACTTACACACCATTCCTTGACTGTGGTGACAATGTTATCGTAATTAACGCTGATAAGGTTAAGTTCACAGGAAAGAAGCTTGACCAGAAAGTTTACTACAGCCACTCAGACTATGTTGGTGGTTTAAAGGAAACAACACTTAAGGAAATGATGGAAAAGAAGCCTGAGAAGGTTATCGAGCTTGCTGTTAAGGGAATGCTTCCAAAGGGACCTTTAGGACGTCAGATGTTCACAAAGCTTCATGTTTATGCAGGTCCAGATCATGAGCAGGCAGCTCAGAAGCCAGAAGTATTAAAGTTTTAATATAAGGACACATATAAGGAGGAATTAACAGTGGCTAAGAAAGCAAACGGAAAGTTCTACGGAACAGGTAGAAGAAAAAGCAGTATTGCTAGAGTATATTTAGTACCAGGTACAGGTAATATCACAATAAATAAGAGATCACTTGATGAGTATTTCGGTCTTGAGACACTTAAGGTTGTTGTAAAGCAGCCATTAGCTCTCACAGAGACAGCTGACAAGTTCGATGTAATCGTTAACGTACACGGTGGCGGATACACAGGTCAGGCTGGTGCTATCAGACATGGTATCTCAAGAGCACTTCTTCAGGTTGATTCAGACGAGTACCGTCCATCACTTAAGAAGGCTGGTTTCTTAACAAGAGATCCAAGAATGAAGGAAAGAAAGAAGTACGGTCTCAAGGCTGCACGTCGTGCTCCACAGTTCTCAAAGAGATAATCTTTCAAGAACGAAGATATCAAGAAAAGCCCATTTTTCAAGGGTTACAGAAGTTGTGGAATGCT
>CAKRIN010000005.1 GCA_934343805.1 uncultured Lachnospira sp. | reverse complement strand
CATAGTAATCCATATAATTGGGAAAACAGAAGAATTTATCTCGCCCATTTGGCTTGGTTCTGTTTATTATATTGCCTGGAACTTTCCACCTCATTCTGCAGTCTATCAAGTTTCTCCGACATTGTTTCTGTCTTATCCTTTGAAACAACTACATTGTCATAGCCTTTCTTCCAATCTTCAACTTTCTGCTGATAATCTGCAAATGCCGTCTTCCAGCCAACTCCAAAATAACTTTTCTCTGTGCTTCATATACGATATCTTCTATGGACTTTCCTGTAATGTCACGTCCAGCAAATGCATATGCAAATAAACCTTTCTTTGGAGATAACTCTGCATTTTCTTTAATGTACTCTGGTGACAATCCTGACTGTTCTGCAATCTGTCCAATGATATCCTTGTCATAATATGCAATACCAAGTTTCTTTGCCACTTCTTCACTAATGAAACGTCCACCGCTTCCAAATTCCCTGCTGATTGTAATAATCCTTTTTTTCATTTACGATTCCTCCTTAATTTAAAACATCTACTTTATTCTTTCTGATTCTCTTTAAAAATACATATCCTGCCAGACATGAAATAACCTCAGTTATTGGGAATACCCACCAGATCAGGGAAACTCCCATCTGACCATTTCTGACAAACACAGAAAAAATCCCAGCCAGTGGCAGGATAATGACAAGCTGTCTCAGAAGAGAGATTACCAATGATTCAATGCCGCCATCCAGTGCCTGATAAATTCCCTGATAAGCAACATTTATCCCGGCAAACAGAAAGCTTATTGAGATTATCCTCATTGCTCCGATAAAATATTCCCTTGACTGTCCTGCATTGAACAAAGTTGCAAAAGCTCCAGGGAAAATTTCTGTAATTGCAATTCCCAGAATCATTAATACAACTGTATAGAGCATTCCATACCTGATTCCATCCTGAATTCTCTTTTTACTTCTCATACCATAAGCAAATGCAATAATCGGAGTGATTGCATCTCTAAGCCCAAAAGCAAGAAATAATACAAACTGCTGTACTTTATAGAACAATCCATATGCTGTCTGTGCGGAAGGACTGAATTTCAAAATCAGATTCATTACATATACCATAATTGACATAAGTGCCTGTGCAATAATTGCAGGAAGTCCAATTGCATATATTTCCTTGATTATTCCTCTATCCGGTTTCATATACTTTACATCATGTTCAATTTCCTTATTCAGTTTCATATGAAATACAAACAATAATATTGCAGACGCAACCTGTCCAATAACAGTTGCATATGCAGCTCCCTTCACTCCCATTTCAGGAACCGGTCCAATACCATAAATCATAATCGGATCAAGAACAATATTCACCACTGCACCCACAACCTGACCGATTGTAGAATATAGTGAACGTCCTGTTGCCTGTAAGAGTTTTTCAAATAATGAAAAGAAAATAATTCCAAATGAAATTACGCAGCATATTCTTAAGTAGTCTGTTCCCATTGATATAACTTCAGGGTCAATTGTCTGTGATGAAATATATGCTCTTACTCCGAAAATTCCAAACAACAGACAAACCGCATAAATAATCACCCCAAGAAACAAACTGTTTCCCGCAACCTTTGCTGCTTTTTTACTATTTCCCTGTCCAAGTGTTCTTGCAAGAAGTGCATTTGTTCCAACACCTGTTCCGATTCCAACTGCTACCATAAGCATCTGAACCATGAGCTTATTTACCGGCATCTCCTTCATCTTGTTACTTTCTGCCATTTTATAGTCCTCCTTGTTTTGCGAAGCAAAATCCGAACCCTTTGGTGAGGAGAGGATTCAGCCTCCTTTTTTTGCATAAAAAAAGTGTGCACTTACCCCGTAAGCTGGACTTACGCTGATAAGCTACACACTTTAAAATGCATTATATATTTTCATAATGTACGACAGCAGACGCACAAAAAAACGAGTAGCAAAACTGGATTTACGCTAGTATGCTACTCGTTTAGAAGTTATTATATTTTTCTTTTTGAAAAATGTCAAACAAAAATTGGAAATTACTATTTATCAAAATCAATCAACTTTTTCAGCCGGCCATGACTTTCTGAGTGCCACATAGGAAATCAGAAAATTTGCAAACCAGCCGGCCGGTACAGCAAGCCAGACAAATGCAATACCAAAACGCGGTGCAAAAATCAGAGCAACTGACAGGCGGATTGCAAGGTTAACCATATTTGCTATAAGAAATGGCCGCATGATTCCCAACCCACGAAGAACTCCATCAGTAGCCATCTTGATACCCATGAAAATGAAAAAGTAACCTAACCATTTCATGTAATCTCCTGACACCTGATATGCCAAAGCTGTTCCGTCTTTACCAAGGAACAGCGAAGAAATGTGTGTATGCAGTGTCTCAATGACTATGAAAGCAAGGACTGCGAAACATATATCTAACACCAGTGCAGCATGATATCCTTTTTTGATACGCCCAATTTTCTTTGCGCCAAGATTCTGGGAAACATAAGGTGACACTGCATTTCCAATGGATACAAATATAAGTGAAAATACATTTTCTACTCTCATTGTCGCAGCATAACCTGCGAGTGCCTGTGTGCCGAACGGATTTACAACTGCCTGTACTATCATCATGCCAATTGATACTGTGGACTGCTGAAGAATTGATGGTATGGCAATCTGAAGCATTGAACGTAACTCTTTCCTGTCAAACCAGTCAAAGTGACTTTTATACCGGCGCATCCGGCAAATGAAAATCACAAATGAAAATACCGCTGAGATACCCTGTGCAATCAAAGTTGCAAGAGCTGCGCCAAACACACCGAGTCCTAAACCAGCAACCATCCAAAGGTCCATCAGGATATTTAAGACGGAAGAAAATATTAGAAGCACCAACGGAATCTTTGATTCACCGATTGAAGTAAACATTGTTGAAAGAATGTTGTACATAAACAGAAACGGAAATCCCACAAAATAAACACGAAGATACAGTACTGCCTCATCCAATATATCAGCCGGTGTCTGTAATAAACTCATCATTGGATGTGATAACCCGAAACCAAAGATTCCCAATAATACACTTAAAATCAGGAAACTGATTAATGATGTTGATACAATGGTCTTCATTTTACTATAATTTCTTGCACCAAAATAACGGCTCACAAGCACTCCGGCACCTACCCCGGCACCAAGTGCCACGCAAATAAATACATTTGTGAGAGCAGCGCATGCTCCGACAGCCGCAAGTGCAGATGATCCGACAAACTGACCGACAATAATTGAGTCAGCCATATTATATACCTGTTGGAAAAAACTGCCCAGAATCATAGGCATGGCAAAAACAGTCAGTGCTTTAAGGGGCGCATCTGTAATTAAATATTCATCCTTTGACATTCTCTTATTTCTCCTTGAATCCCTCATTTTTATCCTCTGCCCATATACCCCCTGATATAATTCACAGCTATAGATGTATTTTGTATCAGGAATGTAGTCATACAGATGCATTTTATCATTCTTAATCTCTTCTAACAATAATTTCTGCCCATTTTCTGATTCACATTTTCCGATTCAGCATCCATATCTTCTTCATAAATCTGGTCATTTCATGAAAACATTTCTTTACCATGAATATTCAAAAAAGCGTCCAGAAACTGTCCCGCAGCCTATCCGCTGCTTCTGTCTCTGAACGCTGTTATTATTCTTAAACCCATATTATATTTTCTATTACTGTCAGACATTTTACTTTACATAAGTCTGTTGAATGCTTCATCACTTGATACATTTGCACGTCCGATATATATTTTGTCATATGATGTACTACTGGTATGTCTTGTAAATTCATCAGTATATGTCTTATCAAGTGCTGCTGCCATAGACAAAAATGTCTTTGCAGTTCCGGCTGGTCCGCGAAGTATTACAAGCGCTATCTATCTTATGTAAAATAATGTAAAATTAATGTGACATAATTTGTTCAGCGTCAGATGGCATCCTTAAAATTTCATGTGCCAGATACCCGCTTCCTATCAATTCATAATATATATCACTTTTATAGGTATCATATTATTCATTCTTCTCCCCAGACAAACCACGCACTAACTGAACAAATCCTCAAAATACATCATAATCAAACCCGACCCAGGCAAAAGCACAAAGATTGATACAGCAGCAAATGACAACACAATCAATCTTATAATTGTATTTCTTTTATCATCAGGATTCTTTTTCTTCCGGATAAAATACACCGGCAGCATCAAAATTGTAAGAATTATCGTTCCACCCAAAATTATAGGTAAAAATGTCCTTATTAATGTCATGCTTTAATCCCCCAAACTGTCCAAAAATAAAATTCTTTCATGAACAATCAAACGATATTTTCCTTATACCACCCCAATATACGCAAATACACTTCCTGCCGAAATATTCAATACATTTTTCAAATATTCAAAAAGCTCTGCGGCATATTTCGGTCTTGCTTTGGCATAGATTTCGCCTTTGCCATCAAAACGGTTTGTGTGTGTCATTATTTGCTCCTACTGATATATTTATAGTTCTTCAGTCTTATATATGGCATAGCCTTCATAGTAATAACTATAATCTATCCCCTTCATATACACTTCACGATCATTAATTTTATCAGTTAACGCCTGTTTTAAAATAAATTTAATTTCAATATCCTTAATCGGACTTCTCTCCATTGCAAGAAGATAGTCTTCTTTATCAACAGCACTCCAGTCAATAACCATATTCAGTTCCTTCTTTAGAATTAAATCAAGCCATATTCTGGTACTTCTTCCATTCCCTTCTCGAAACGGGTGTGCGATATTCATTTCAACATACTTTTCAACAATCTCATCAAATGTTGACTGTGGCATTTTCTCAATATTTTCAAGTGCAGCTTCCAGATACATTACTGGCGCAAATCTGAAATTACCTTTTGCAATATTAACTGTCCGCACATTTCCTGCAAAATCATATATATCTTCAAATAAATACTTATGAATTGCCACCAGCATTTTGAAAGTCCCAGCTTCATATTTATCTAAATATCCATTTTCAAATAATTCAACAGCTTTTTTCTTACTTATCTTTTCTTCTACTCTGGCAAGCTCTGCTGAATCAGTTATATTGAATTTATTATCTAATGCCATATTCAATCCTTCCTAAATGTGCATTTTCACATTCCGACATGTATTAATCTCCATTCAGATTATAACATATTGGTAATAAATATTATTCATTTATTATTTTCTTATCCCCGTAGTACTGCATCAATATTAAAATCAAAGCAGGTATCATGCCAAGAACTCCACCGATTTCCATAAATCCACCATGTATAATCATCAGTATTGCCGCTTTTTTTATTTCCTCATAAGTTTTTCTCCCATTTACTCTCTGCTTCGTCCAACTTCTTTACAAGTGTATCTTTAAGAGCTGTAAACGCAGGAATAAAGCTGTCGCGTATCAGTAGAATCAATTCATCTACTTCCTCCTCATTATATATATGAACAGAGGTATTGCGCTTTTTTAACATAAGCAACCATGTTTCGGAATTATTGATAAATCCAAATTTATAACCAAGCTGCAGAATCTCTCGTGGTGAACCGGTAGAAGAATCTTCTACACCATGTTTTCTCATAATCTCCTGCAACGCTTTCCATGCAAGTTCAAAAGTAAGATTAAATTGTCCAATAACCCCTGTCCGGTATATATCATTAGTTTCTGCCATCTTAAAATCCGCGTTTGCTAATATAGTCAGACAATTAATAAAGTTATCAAGCTTTTTCATAAATCACTACACCGTCCTTTTCTATCTCCTCTTTTAATTCATCTGAAATTGATATATCTGCCTGTACAATATCAAACATCAGTAGCGAATGTGTTTTTTCCTTTACATCCCAGTAAAAACCATCAAAATCCCCACCATACACAGCAATATCTATATCACTCCGTTCCGTGTTCGTACCTCGCGCACGAGAACCAAAAAGTATGATTTTGGTAATAGAATGTTCCTTTGCAAAATAAACAATTTCTCTTAATATCCGGTCTGGTAAATTGTATTTCATATTCAATATTGCCCCCTTATCTGCACTCATTATACTTAATTCTGTCCATAAGCACAATAAACTTACCCCATTGTTTTCCGATGAAACATATATGAATAAACTACTGGCAAAATGCTTCCTATAAAATCATGATAATCACAATTATATCACAATACATTCATGATAAAATACGCTGATTAAAAAAGTGGGAAGAACCTAATCTTCCCACCCCTTGTACATTTACTATTCTTATTTATCGTATTCCAGATAAGCACCCTTCATTGGGCTTGCTGCAAGTTCACTGAATAATCTTAATACGCCCTTCTTATATTTGCGTTCTTTAGGTTTCCACTGTTTTCTTCTTTCCATAAGGATCTTATCTATCTCTTCAGGTGTCATTCTCTTTCCTGCAGCACCTACTATGTTAAGCTTTCTTTCCTCAACATCGATTTCAATAAGATCTCCTTCTTCAACGAGTGCAATAGGACCTCCATCTACCGCTTCCGGGCTGCAGTGTCCAATTACCGGACCGGTAGATGCTCCTGAGAACCTTCCGTCTGTAATAAGTGCTATGCTCTTACCCAGCTCCTTATCACTGCTTATTGCCTCTGATGTATAGAACATCTCAGGCATTCCGCTTCCCTTAGGTCCCTCATATCTTATAAATACAGCATCACCCTTCTGAACCTTATGATGAATTACTGCATCAAGACATGCCTCTTCGCTATCGAATGGTCTTGCATTAAGTACTGCCTTAAACATTTCCTTAGGGCAGGCTGTGTGCTTAATTACTGCTCCCTCTGGGGCAAGATTACCTTTAAGAACAGCAATGCTTCCATTCTCTCCAATAGGCTTATCGTATGGTCTGATTATATCTTCCTTAGTAACATTTACATTGTAGCGCTTGTTGAAATCATCAAGCCACTTATTACATCTTTCATAGAATCCATTTGCCTTAAGCTCTTCAAGATTCTCACCAAGAGTCTTTCCTGTAACAGTCATTACATCAAGATGGAGATGTTCCTTAATTTCTTCCATAATTGCTGGAACACCGCCTGCATAATAGAATACTTCTGCTGGCCATCTTCCTGCTGGACGTACATCAAGAAGATAATGTGCACCACGGTGTAATCTGTCAAATGTATCTCCAGTAATCTCAATTCCGAATTCGTGTGCAATTGCAGGAATATGAAGCAGACAGTTAGTACTTCCTGATATTGCTGCATGTACAAGAATTGCATTTTCAAAACTGTCCATAGTTACTATATCTGATGGCTTCATATTCTTCATTTTTGCAAGCCTTACTGACTGTCTTCCTGCTTCTCTTGCATAGGCTAACAGGTCAGGACTTGTAGCTGGCATAAGAGCACTTCCAGGCAGTGCTAATCCAAGTGCCTCTGCCATTATCTGCAAAGTTGAAGCTGTTCCTATAAATGAACATGCACCACAGCTAGGGCATGCATTACATTTTGCCCAATCAAGCTTCTCTTCGTCAATCTCGCCTCTTTCATACTGTGCACTGTACATTCCAAGCTGCTCAAGTGTAAGCATCTCCGGACCTGCATTCATAGTGCCGCCTGGAACAAACACAGATGGAATATTAACTCTTGCAAGTCCCATCAGATTACCAGGAACACCTTTATCACAGCTTGAAAGATATACACCTGCATCAAATGGTGTTGCATTTGCATGTATCTCTATCATATTAGCTATCATTTCTCTGCTTGCAAGACTATAGTTGATGCCGTCAGTTCCCTGACTTTCACCATCACATATATCTGTACAATAATACCTTGCTCCGAATCCGCCTTCTTCAGCAACTCCCTTTCGAACCTCTTCCACAAGTATGTTAAGATGTCCGCTTCCCGGATGACTATCACCATATGTACTTTCTACCATAACCTGTACTTTTCCAAGATCTTCCTTCTTCCAGCCTGTGCCGATTCTCAAAGGGTCTAATTCTGGAGCTAACTTTCTCATTTCCTGACTTACTAAACACATAATAATTACCTGCCTTTCTTTTTTATCTTAATAAATTCATCTGTTCCAATTTTTCGTACACTTTATCTTCCTCGCTATCATCCACACACATCTCTACATTATCAAACTGTGGAAGACTAAACACTCCGAGCATTGACTTGGCATCAACTAAATACTTTCCACACATAAGGTCTACATCTTTATCGCAGCCTTCTGCTATCTGTACCAGATGCTTTGCATCAGTCATATTGTTCAAACATACCGGTATTCTTACCATTTGCATCCTCCTGTTTTATATCTTCTTATCAAATAATGACCTTTAATAATATCTAAGCAAATATTGAAATAATCAGACTTACAATTAATGCTGTTATACCTATAAGCGTTTCCATAATGGTCCACGATTTTAATGTAGTTTTCTCATCTATCTCAAGAAATGTTCCTACCAGCCAGAAACCAGCATCATTTACATGGCTTAATGCTGTTGCGCCTCCACATATTGCACAACACATTGCTGCCCTGTATAACATGCTTGTTGCCATAACTGCAGGCATAGTTGCCATTATTCCGGATGCCATAGTCATTGCAACCATAGAGCTTCCTACTGATGCTCTTACAAGTAATGCTATAAGAAATGCTACAAGTATAAGTGGCATTCCGCTCTTCTCCAACGCTGGACCTATTATGTCTCCAAGTCCTGAATCCTGAAGCATCCATCTGATTACTCCACCACTCGCTATTACCAGAAGTATCATTCCAACCGGGCGTAATGAATGATCAAGTATCTTCTTTAACTGGGCTCCTGTATAACCTCTTCTTATTCCAAGGAAATACATTGCAGCAAGTGTTGCTATTGTCAATGCAAGGAATGGTTTTCCAATAAATCCCAGCACATTTTTTACATTGCCCGGAATCGGCATATATTTAGAAACAGTACTCACCAGTATTAATACAAGTGGTATAAGAATCACTCCAAGCACCAGTCCAAATGGAGGCAGCTCCTTAGAGTCTTCCTTAATCTCTTCCACATTAACCGGTAATTTAGTAAACACTTTGTTTCCTATGAATCGTCCCCATATTACACCTGCTACTATCATACATATCAATGCAGTTGGGATACCAACCATAATCATCACCCCAAGATTAACTCCAAGTGAATCTGCTACAAGAACAGAACCTGCTGATGGTGGAACAAATGCGTATCCGCTTGCAAGACCTGCCAGAAGCGGTATGGCATAATATAATGTTGACTTCTTTGTCTGCTTTGCAACACTGAATGCAAGTGGTATAAGTACAACCACACCGGCCTCAAAAAATACTGTCGTTCCTATAACTAGTCCTGTAATTCCCAGTGCAATTCCAGCTTTCTTCTGACCAAGCTTATCAATAAGTGTCTGTGCTATTCTTTGTGCTCCACCACTTACCTCAAGAATTCCGCCAAACATTGAACCAAGACCTACAAGTAATGCTATTCCCTGAAGCGTTTTCCCAACACCTTTTTCAACCGTATCTGATATCATTGTAAGCGGCATCCCCGCTCCAACACCTATGATAATAGCTGCTATCATCATAGATATAACAGGATGAAGCTTAAATTTGATTATCAATAACAGTAACACAATAATTCCGACTGCTGCTGCTATCAGTAATCTGGTTGGATTTGCAACAAATACTGTCTGCTCCATATCGTTTTACCTCCTAATCATCCGATGTATTTTAATTAATACATCATACCTTTCCTTTGTTTTTTGTAATACTTTTGTCTTTTTCTGAGATTTATTTCGAAATTCATCTGATGTATTTAATATAATACACGATATTCAGGAAATCAATACTGTAAAATTACTCAAATTTTTTGTGCTTTTTTTTGCATTTTTTCATATTAGCAGTTAAATAGAAGCATTATATCGTTAATATTGCTAAAATAGGGTTTAGAAATCGTATGATGACTTTTAGATTGGAAGTCTGAATCCTCAGAACATTCTAAGACCAGAACAGATTCAATACAAAAAATACTACACCTCTTTAAACCGCTTTAAGATTCTACCGGTTATAAATGAGATGTAGTATTTGGCATAAATTATGACTCAACAGCTTCAGCTATCAATTATTCATTCAATTATCTATTCATTTTTCTTGCTTTTACAGCAAAGATATAAAGAGTTATACCACAGCAAAGAATAATACATAATGTAAGCCATATTACAATATTGCTGTTATCACCAGTCTGTGGTGTTTCAACCTTATTATCAGCAGCTTCAGTTACATTTTCTGTTGAATTACCTGTAAGCTGTTGTCTTGTTATAAGATATGTTGAGCAGTGGTCCTGCTCTACTGTCATATAACCATCATTATCAACTATCGCTGACATCATGCTGATTATGGTGCCATCATCTAAGAGCTGGCTGTAGTAAAGTGTCTGACCTGCATAGGCTTTTCCTACATTTAATCTGATGCTTGCTCTGGCTGGAAGCGCACCAGAATAATTGTATACTATCTTGGATACGAATATATCCTCCGTTACATTTTCCGGCATATTTCCGGCTTCTTTTATATCAGAAGTAATTGCTGTTGAAAAGTCATAGATTTCAACCTGCGATACTTCAGACATAGTTCCTTTGGCAAATGTAAATGTAACATCATTATTGGATTTGATAACAACATCATTTGCTTTGTTAGCTTCTATAAGCTTTTTGATTTCATCAGCCTTAATAGTTGTGTTGCCATCTGATACATCTACTATTGTATTATCATCAGCTGATTTAGCAGTAAATGTAAGCTTATCAGCTACACATTCGACATTATAAAGAGCATCTATTTCTGTTCCATCATACTGGTAGCCGTCTGGCAGCTTATCATCTCCCCATACAGGCTGGTATGTTGCTACCGGATTGTTATAATCAATAAGCCATAATTCATCATTACTTTTTTCATCTATGCCAAGTTTTTCAAGAAGTTTACAGATTCTATAAGATGTCTCGTTATTTTCATACGCATAAGCAGACACATATTTTTCTTTGGTTGCTGTATTTATTATAACCTGACATGTTCCGCCGCTTCCACCATCTGACTCATAATATGATATGGGCTGGTCTAATGTGGTTTCTGTGTATCCGGCAGGAATACTATCATATTCACCGGTCTTTTCTGCGTAATATACATCACCCAGAGCTGCCTTTGTAGTAAGCTTATATACTGTATAAGTTACTTTAGCTGGCTCAATATAGGTCAGTTTCTTAATATAATATAATGAAGTATTATCTGTCTCACTCTTATATACTGTATTAGTTGTATAAGGATCATACTCATAATACTTAGCACATAATCGTGATATTTCTAGTGGGTGTGAAATATTATAGCTTACATTTTCCTTTAATGTACCTTTATCCCTAATTGGTTTGTCCGTGAGATTATCACTTGTATACACAACTGCCTTTGTACCGGAATATATGGTGACATTACAGGTGTCTGCAACTGAAAGTACGGAATCAGTTCCCTCTGCAAAGAGGGCTACACCATAATCATCTGCCTTGTCTGCATTAATAACCAAGGAACCATTTCCACAAATATTAATGGAACCGCCCCATGCATCACCAAATGAACCTATACTTCCGATTTCATTATCACCAATAAGGTTAATCTTGAAATCATCACCCATCATATTAGTCGCTATTCCTGCAGCCTTATTTTTAAAATTATTTAATGTAAGTGTATTGGATTCTCTGTCATAAGACATTCCTTCTAAGGAATTAGTGCCTTTTGAAGAAAATATAATAGTACTTTCTTCTCCAATTCTCACATTAATATAAGCATACGCCCAATCACCAGTATCACATGGTCCATTAGCGGCTTTTACCTGTGGTGCAGCATATAAAGCTGCTGAGGCTGCAGCGAGCACGACTGCTCCTGCCAGTGCGGCAATTTTTTTAATATGCCTTTTTTTGTTTTTAACCATACATCTTTTCCTCCTGTTTCTTAATAATAATTGTCTGGAATCAAATAACCCATATAATAAATCTTATACATATAAGCTGTTATCAATATATATAACATTATGTATAAAGTATATAAGGGAAGTCCGCCAATATACTAAAATAGCGTGGCGGAAGTCCGCCACGCTGTTTTAAACCCTAAACAGAACAGGAAAACAAATTTATCACACACATTTATTAAACAGATTAATAAGTCCAACGCGTGATTTCACACCGGTTTTTTCATAGATAGCTGAAATGTATCGTTCAAGCGTACGTCTTGATACATGCATATGCTCTGAGATAGTCTGGATATTATCCTCGGTAGTAACAAGATAGCTAAATACTTCTCCTTCTCTTTCGGTAAAGGAGTATTGTGTAGTTAATTTATGTAACTGGTCCTGTTCGTTTGTTACTTCATCTGTATGCTGAGTAAACTGTTGTACAAAATAATATTTTTCAAATGTATATATTACTGACATAATACTTACTAAAACAAATAAAACAAGTATAAGAACAATCTTTAAAAGATTATTATCAGAGGAAAGCAGTTGTAAAACAAAACCGGCAATAACAGCGGCAGTAATATTGTTAACAGCCCGCCCCATTCCAGCCCAAAGCTTAGGTATTCTGGCATACCGTGAAAGCTCCATGAATTCTGATGTAAAGAAAACAGCAAAAAATCCAGCAGACAGATAGAAAACAATAAGCACAGCCATGAAAGGCTTGGAGAATTCAAGCAGCACAATACACAGGGTAGAAAGAATCATTATGCAGTACATGATGATTCCGGTATACTTTCTATTACTAATGTCAAATATAAAACCGGCAGCAAGTCCACTGAAAGCAAGCAGGATTCTGGCTCCCTGTCCTATGTCAGCAATACCGTCGGAATGGACGAGTGTTACTGCACTGTCGAGAGCGCTGAATAAACAAGCCATAAGTATCACAAGAACTATAATGCTAATATATAATAAAATATTATGCTTTTTACCTTTTGCTGAGCTTTCAATTATAGTTTTAACAGCATATTTGTCAGTGCTATAGCGGCTGAGAATACATTCATTTTCTATCAGTAAGATAAAAAGCATCAGCATAGATACTGACAATATAACAAGCTGTATTGTTCTTATATGAATAGCATTATGATTGATGAACTGAAGCAGTATACCCAGAAAATATGAAATGCCGGCTATTTTTGCCAAATGCCTGTTTCTAATCATACACGCAGATACATAATATACATTACTCCCAACAAGGCCAAGAAGTATAAAAAGAATAATTCCCCCACTAAATATATATTCAAAGGACTTACCGCAGCTAGCGCTGATTGTTAAAAAAACAGATAGTAATCCGGTAATAATCATTAAAAGCTTGTAAAGCCTGTTGTTTAAAAAATGCTTAAACAGAGGATATAATAAAAAACCTGCTGTACTGACTCCAAGTACATAATTCTGGGAAAGAGTGGCTTTTTGCTGCGATACAAGAAGTGAAATCCTGCTTACAAACATATATTCAACACTTAAGAAAACAAATGTAAACAGACCCATTAAAATAATGGCATATATATGTGGAATGCTGGTTATTGTTTTGATACCGCCAGCTTTTATTGTCTTCTTCTGAGGTGAATTCATATAATAACGCTCCTTACATATGATGATAATGTGTGGATTGCAAAATAGTGACCAAATCCATAGGTGTTATAAAATTATATATTTGAAAGAATGTTAAGTCAATGCTATGAAATTGCATGGATTTTTTACATTTTTATGTTTTTTCATTTTGACAATTAAACGGAAGCATTATATTATTGATAGTACTAAAACAGGAGCATAGGAATCGTATAATGAATTTTGAATCTGATGAGAGAAATCTTCCACAGAAGATTTCCGAAGACATAATATCTTTTATATTAAATGAACATTTACAGCCGGGAGACAAGCTTCCTAATGAAGCGCATCTTGCTAAAGAACTCAATATTGGAAGAAGTTCTCTTCGTGAAGCCATGAAATTACTTGCTTCACGCAACATTGTATCAATCAGGCAGGGATCTGGAACATATGTAGCATCCTCACCCGGTGTAGTTGATGACCCTCTCGGATTTACATTCATATCTGACAAAAAAAAGCTTGTCCAGGATCTGCTTGAAGTCCGTTTTTTACTGGAGCCAGCTATTGCAGCTATGTCTGCA
Organism: uncultured Lachnospira sp.; assembly: GCA_934343805.1. Classification (GTDB taxonomy): domain Bacteria; phylum Bacillota; class Clostridia; order Lachnospirales; family Lachnospiraceae; genus Lachnospira. The sequence continues at coordinate 97,415 of CAKRIN010000005.1, read as the reverse complement.
ACATATGCAGATAATAATGATATTAAGAAAATTGTTTCTTTGTGTGATGAAGTTGAAGAGCTTCTAAAACAGAAAAAAGATCATACCCAGAAAGATATAGAATTCCACACCGCAATAGCAATGGGAAGCAAGAATCTTATTATCCCAAGACTCATTCCGATTATCAACAGCTCAATTCCTCTTTTTGTTGAGACAACCGGTAATGTTCTTAAAATAGAAACTATTGAAACACACCGCGAAATAGCTACTGCCATTGCACAGCATAATGCAATCAAGGCACAGGATGCCATGACCATGCATCTTATGTACAACAGAAGATGTATTAATTCTAAACAGAATTTATGATATATTGTAAACAGCCTTAATATAATGCTTTACATTTATATGAATATGTGCTTTAATAATGCCTGTACAAATCAATTATATAAGCAGAGTAGGAATATGTGCGTTAAGTGCCATATGGACAGGGAGTTGCCATACGGACGAAAAGATTTCTTGCGATACATAATCCGCATCCCGCTGCTACATATACTGGTCAACAGCCTCTTATGTAGTGCGAATACTACTGCAAAGGAGGTTATTTTTATGTCAATTTTATTAAAGAATTTTGCATTTTCAGCAAAAGAATTCAAATGTCTCAAGTCAATTGTTGCTGCGGCACTTCTCGTCGCACTTCACACTGTTTTAGCAGTTTTTGTATCTATTAATGTAACCCCGGCACTCAGAATTTCAGTATCTTTCCTTGCCAACTGTGCAATTGGATACATGTTCGGTCCTGTTATGGGATTCATGTGCGGAGGTCTTGGTGATATAATCCAGTATATCATTAAGCCAACTGGTCCATATTTTCCGGGCTGGACATTAAGTGCTGCTTTAGCTGGCCTTATCTATGGTTTATTTTTCTATGACTGCAACATTAAAATTTCCAAGAAAAAAGTAACAGGTGAAAAACGCAGCCTTTTAGAAATTATAGATTTCAAATTCCTTATCAGAGTTGTGCTTGCCCTTACTATTGATACACTTCTTGTAAATGTTCTTCTTGGAACATACTGGTGCAGCATAATGTACGGCAAAGGATTTATGTTTTATCTTACAATGAGATTTACCAAAAATCTAATCCAGCTTCCTATCAACATTTTCTTAACTTACAATGTTATAGGAATTGTTAAAGTGATTAACAATAAAATATATAAAAACGAATAAACAAAACGCAGGATATAGTGACTAACTCCCATATATCCTGCGTTTTTCTGATTTTTCTACTTTTTCTTAATATATTCAAGCATCTTTCCAGCAATCCCCTGTCCCTGATAGTCAGGATGAATCAAAACATAATGTATCTGAGCCAGCGTAAATATCTTTTCCTCTGTAAACTTAAGCATATTCACTCCTTATCTGTGATAATCACATTTTTGACATTGAACCATTAAACATCTTCTCAACCATAGCCTTGAATGCAACTGGGACTACATTGGGCTCTCCTTTTTGCTGTATGCAGCAATTACTTTATGCTATTATGTTAATGAATCTTCTCTTGTTTTGAAATATATTAGCAAATTTATAAGTCGCTATGAATTTTCTTAGTACTGACAACCAATTCTTTGCGATAAAGCCCGATTTACCTATCTGTACTCAACGATTTCTTCTAGTAGTTTCCTTGGCCTTTTAACTGGAGCTTCATCAGCAAAACCAACCGCAACAATTCCTGTCAACTGAATGTCTGTTCCGATAAAATCCATCAATTCATTATAGGCAAAGCAAGTATTGGCAATCCACAAGGTACCCAATCCATATCCCGTTGCTGTCAGAATCATATTTTCAATTGCCGCACCTATGGACAACGAATCACAAATTTCAACGATTCGTTTCTCATTTTCAATACTTGCAAATGGCGTGTGCTGATTAGTATTAAGCACTGCTATAAGACAGGGAGCCTCCTGCATGATTCTGACTGTATTCTCAGCATCTGGTATAGCAAATGCCCATTCAGGCATTAGTTCATGAGTTATTTTTTCTGAATTTATACCATGACGCATGACATCAACCAATTTATCTTTTTCTTCCCCCTGATATACAATAAATTTCCAAGGCTGCCTGTTTTTTGCAGATGGTGCAAGAGAAGCACTGTATATAATCTCTTCAATTAGCTTTCTATCAAGCTCATCCGGCTTATATTTTCTTATACTTCTTCTATTCTCAATTTCTCGTATCATAGAATTCTCTCTCCATTGTTTATACCCTCTTATAAATAATTGGTTCATCATATCCAAAAGTTCTTTTTCCGTTAACTTCCATGCTTTCAGATACTTCCAGACAGCTATCAGAAAATTTTTCCCAAAGCTTAAATGTCATTACCGGTGAAAACTGGCTTATGCTGCCTCCCTCCCAGATTCCATTCTTTTCATGATAAAGTGCCGGTGTAAACTTTTCAGATTTTTTCAGTTCAGCATAATCAACATTCTTCATAGAATTATATGAAAATGTATTCTTGTCTTCTCCTTCTGGAATTTCATATGAAAAAAGAACAATTCCGTCGTCAGTTTCCATAATAAGGAAAATATGTGGTGATGCATGGCGTTTTCCACTGGTTTCATAATAACTTTCTTCAACGACAAATTTTCCATTAAAATCCTTAGGAATGTTTTTTATTTTATCATTACATATAGTATTGATGTGCTCTGCATAAGGATATATTTTTCCTGCCTTCTGCATCATATCAAACTGTTCTTTGTTATCAAAATGTCCTGTCATCATTCCTATAAATTTATCAAGTTTCATCTTATTTTTGCCTCCATCTTTAAATTTTATATAATTAATTTCGGTGATTCACTACTCCATACCATCCTTAAGCCACTTGGCAATATTAGTGAAATCTATCTTAAGCTTGCCATCATATATATTCACCGGAACCGGCTTGTCAAATCCATAAATAACAGGATACACATCACTCTCAAAAAAATACACCAGAATCTTCTCCTGCATGTAATCAACTATCCAGTATTCACGCACCCCTGCTTCAATATACTTAGATAACTTCAAAGTGTAGTCCTTTTTCTTAGTAGATTGAGAAATTACTTCTACAAGAAAATCCGGTGCACCATATACACCAAATCGCTGAATCTTAGAAGAATCACATACAATGCCGACATCTGGCTGAACCATAGTCTTTTCATCACAATCAAGCTGTACATCTACCGGTGCAATAAAAGGACGACAGTTACCAACATTCTCCATAATAAAATTAGCAATCTGACGATAAATCTCTCCACCAATTGACTGATGTCCAAAGGTTGGTGACGCCATATCATAGAAATATCCATCAATCAGTTCAACCCTCTGTTCATCAGGCAAAGCACGGTAATCGTCTACAGTATAACTTCCGTTCCTCTCATATCTGTTATATACAGGCTCTCTTACCTCAAGCGGTTCTTCAAAAAAATGTTCCAATGCCATAAGCGTATCGTATCTTGGACTCACTGTCTCCCCAGAGAAAATCTTCTGCACAGTACCTAATGGTACACCTGATAAATCAGCAATCTGTGCATATGTATAACCCTTTTCCTTCTTCTTCTCCTTCATCTCCTGAATAGTCATAGCAATACCTCCTTATGAAAAACAAGAACATCTGTTAACATAATAATAATAATAAAATATCCATATGTCAACTCGAAAATAATCAAAATATGTCCATTTCAAGTTGTATATTTCCATATTTTAACCGTTTTATGATTGAAATAAGAACATTTACAGATAAATTATCCGACATAACCACATTTGACATGATAACACTGTAATGAAATTATCAAGATGATTGCCGGAGATGGAAAGATTTAATCTTTCTGAGAAGGACGCTGAACAGACTATCCGCAAAGAGGACAAGCGCCGTGCCGACAACTACAACTACCATACTAACCATATGTGGGGTGCTGCTGGCAACTTTGATATTACGCTGAATACTGAACTTGGCACTGATTATATTGTTAAATGTATTGAAGATGCGATGTAAAAATATACCCGGCTGTGCAAAATGCAGCCGAGTAGTTTTTATATTTTTTCTCTTCCAACCGGTTCTCCCCAATCATATTCCCCATCAAGCATCAGCTCACCGTTAAATTCCATTGCCCGTTCTTCCAGTGATTTATGTTTATTACTAGTTGTTAATTTGTCATATAAAATAATCTCTTTTCCTGTTATCGTATTACATTTCTTTTTATACAACATCGTCCATAATGCCTGATTTTTAGTATAATCTTTTTTCTCTTCTGGGAAAAAAGACCTACAATAATAATTATCATTTTTTCCCTGTGACAAAAATAAATATAAATTTCTATTTTCCATATTATTCTTCATAAGAAAATCAGCCTCTATCTTTGAATATATATTGGCTTTCTTATTATATTTAAAAACCGTCTCATTACTATCTAATAACATTTCTAATAACGGTAAATAATCAATTCTTTCTTTTATTCTCTCATAAAAATCTGACGACTCAACCCGATTAGTAATAATATCTCCCATTAATATTTTATCAAAAATCTTCTCTCTATCCCTATTCAATTCCGGTCTGTCTATGAGATATTGCAATCCCATTAAATGAAAGCAATCCTTTTTATCGAAAGTAATTCTAAGTGTTACTGCAACTCCTTTTCTCCCTAACACAATTTCATACTGCGTATTTAAAAGCGAAAGAAATGCATTCACACAATCTTTAATATTTCGCAAAAACTCCAATCCCCCTATACATATAAAAAGGCTCTGCCTCACATCAGCAGAGCCTCTGACATTTTCCTTCAAAACCTATGGTTTCTAGCCAGATTGTGGTAAATGTCAAACCCGTATAAAGCTCATAAGGCACTGCTCTCTGGCACAACACCTTACTTCTTAGCTTGGCAGGTACTCAAGTTACCTGTCTTTAATATTATATTACCTATCTTCAAGAAATATGTCAATTACAAATATTTTATTTTACTAAAAATTTATAATTTGTATTTTAAAAATCAAAATTCCATCTTCTTAAGTCCCGCAACAACCTGCACATAAAATTCCCTAACATCAAATCCTTTAATGTTCTCCCTGTTAAGGTCTATCATATCACCATGCGATATGCCTCTTTTGCCGCTGACAGTAAGAAACTGATAGTTCTGTCCCCATCGAAAGGATTCTTCTCCAACAAGTCCGTCATTAGGTCCGTCAAAATATTTCACCAGTGGATATGTAAAATTAAGTGGAAATCTTCCCGAAGCTGGATGGTTTAGTTTAGAACCAACTGACTGATAATAAATATCGGGATTATCCTTTATTTCATTGTTGAATTCACTGCATTTTTCTGATGTAAGGTCATATACGGCAGCAAGAAAATCAGGGTTAATGTCTCCGAGTTTAGCCGCTCCAGCGTTATATGCATTTGCAACCATCTGCTGCTGTTTTTCAGGAATTTTGCCAAGAAGGTAATCAGCAAACTGGCAGCCCCTGTGTGGTGTATTTATTGTTGTAAGAGAAGCTACATAAGGTGCAATATCTGTAAGCGCAATTGCTGCCCTCATGTCAAGTCCGCCTTTTGAGTGTGCGATTACATTTACTTTCTCACAGCCTGTCTTACTGACAATCTGATGAATCCTTTCTGCCAGCTCTTTAGCACTGTCTCGCACAGCCGCGGCACTGTTATGATTTCCATAGTAAATCACTGCACCATTAGCCTCAAGCTCTGCCGGTATTCTTCCCCAGTAATTAAGATGTTCAAAATCCCTGAAAAATACACCATGTACCATAAGAACAGGATATTTCGTACTGCATATCCGCTGTTCTTTACGCTGCAGATTTCTCTTGGCACGCATTTTCTCCATGCGGACTTCCTCACCAACTGTCTTTATAATAATATGAAGCATTACAAGATGTGCAACCGGTATCCAGCCACACACGATTCCAAGCACTCTCCATCTGATTCCAAGCTGCTCAGATGTAACATACACCATGATAATTCCTATCCAGAATATAATACTTTCCACAAGAATTCCTATCCCTGCCCGGATAAGCCAGTAAACTGGTGCTTTTACTATTCCGGCCGGACCGCCAAACCATTTTTCATAACAGCCTGTAAAACCTAATATAAGATATATTGCTAATATTACTGTCGTCCAGCAGAATATTTTCAGCATAATTCTGCCGAAATTACATACTTTAATTCTCCCCATAATTAATCTCCCCTATTGTTTTCCTCAATTGTCTTGCCGCCGAACTCACTGGGCGTCTGCTGTCATAGACCAGACATATATTTCTCTTTGGAACATTATCCCTTAATGATATATTCACAATCTCTTTCTTATCAATTGATTCCTGTGCCATTGTCTCTGGTAAGAATGCAAGTCCTAATTCACATTTTACAAGAGGAAGTATCTGGTCTGTTGTCGCAGCCTCCGTATCAGGCTCTAATTCAACCCCGTGCGACATAAATAAATCTTTATAGAATCTGAATGTCATAGTCTCTCTGCCAAGACATATCAGTGGATAATCCGTCAATTCTCTTATTGATAATTCCTGACTTCCCAATGCTGTAAATGTAGTTCCTCCGACAAGTATTTCCTGAAAAGATTGCAGCACCACCGTCTTTAGTGATGAATCTGCGTACACAGGTGATGATACCACTGCAAAGTCTACCAGTCCATTTTTTACTGCATCAACCGCCTCCGGCGTTGAATGATTATATATCTTAAGCCGGATTCCGGGATTGACCATGTGAAATGCTTTTAACTTATCAAGAAGAAATATATTAAGCGCAGTCTCACTTGCACCTATGGAAATACTGCCATGTGAAAGACTCGCACTATCCGCAAGTTCTTCTTCTGCTGCCATAAGCTGTGTCATAGCCGCTGTAACCCTTATATACAGCTTTTCCCCCTCTGGTGTAAGCTGTATTCCCCGGTTATTTCTTACAAACAGTGTTGAATTAATCTGCTGTTCCAGACAATTCATTGCCCTTGTAACATTGGGCTGGCTACTTCCTAATACCTGCGCAGCTTTAGTAAAATTCTTGTACCTGGCTACATAATAAAATATCTTGTAATACTCAAAATTAACGTCCACACTCTATCACTCCTTAGCATCTGACATATCATATTATTATAGCATTTATATCAATTATAGCTTTTACTTATTTCTACCACAATAGTATAATCTAGCCGAAAATGAAAAACAAGAAGGAGCTGATGATTATGAAAGAAAAAACTATCTTTCCCAGAGAAGAAAAATCAGAGGTCTTATTTGATAAAATTCTAAATGACCCATGGGCTTATAATAAACTTTTCCAGACATTCTGTAACAATCTGTTTTGCAACGATGATTCTGAAGCAGTACTTTCTCCGCTTCAATTCGCCGAAGCGTTATTTAACTGCTATTCTAATAAAGATTTATCAGCATTTCTTATGGCTATAACACAGAATACGATGTTTGATTTACTGAGAAATTCATTTCTAATCCCATACCGCTTCAACGCTGATGGAAAGCAAAATCCCATAATTATGACAGATGATAAAGGTTTGCTTCTCCCAGAATTTGCTGACTCAGTTCACGAGAAAGACTATCAGCATTTTTATAACATTTATAAAAATCTTGATAATAATAAAAATATGTTTCTTGCCAAGGCTTACAGATACAGTCATACATATGGTAATGATCCATCCGTAGTTGAGCAACAGATTCTTGAGAAAAGTACCGGTATACTGCTTATCCGTGAGCTGCCTGACACTGTCAGAATGAAGGAAACCGAGGCAGAGGCCTATAGTGCTGTATGGGATCTTATGCTTGAGCTTGAGAAGAATCTTCCAATGGCATACATATTCTATGGTCAGGATTCATTCGTTGAACACAATGAACATTTTGACGAACTTGGAATTTTCCTTCCTAATTCTATATTCTTACGAAACCTTGAACACCATGTTAAGAAAGCAGAGGCGATTATATATGCCAAGGACTAATTACATTGACATTATGGAAAAAAATCATATGGAAATTCCGTGGCACGACTATACGGATGCCGACAGCAATGCATTAATTGCTAATGCAGACCTTATAGAAAAAGCCTCCGTTATCGGTCGTGTAGGTCTGATTATGCTTTCCTGTGGTACAGGTGCATGGCGTGTCCGTACATCTATGAATAAGCTTTCCAAGGAACTCGGAGTAACATGTACCGTGGATGTTGGTCTTATGTCTATTGAATTTAACTGCTTTGATGGTAATGACTGTGTATCACAGTCGCTAAGCATTGCCAATACTGGTGTTAATACCTCCAAGCTTTACAGAATGGAACAGTTTGTTGACAATTTTCCTAATGAAGAGGCCCACCTTACAGGTGAAATGATTCATAAACGTCTTGATGAAATTGAACAAATACACACCCTGTATTCACCAGTCAAGCTTGGACTTGCCGCCGCTCTTGCATGCTGCGGATTCACGTTTCTGCTTGGTGGCGGTCCTATAGAGATGCTTTTCGCATTCATTGCAGCCGGAACAGGTAATCTTATAAGGACAAAGCTTATTAAACATCATTTTACACTATTCATGAATATCGCAGTTTCTATATCTGCATCATGCCTTATATATGCGATTCTGCTTAAACTTGCTATTCTGATGTTTAATATTCCTTCTGTACATGAAGCCGGATACATATGTTCCATGCTTTTCATAATACCGGGATTTCCTTTCATCACCAGCGGCATTGACCTTGCAAAGCTCGACCTGCGGTCTGGTATTGAAAGGCTGACATATTCAATAATTATTGTACTGGTTGCTACTGTGTTTGCGTGGATTATGGCTTTATTACTGCATTTACAGCCAGAAGAATTTACAACATTACATATTGGAAAAATGTTACATCTGATATTAAGACTTATTGCCAGCTTCTGCGGTGTGTTCGGATTCTCTATTATGTTTAACAGTTCCGTCCCAATGGCGGCAATGGCGGCTCTTATCGGTTGTATTGCCAATACCCTGCGTCTTGAACTTGTTGATTTTACAGGCATGCCTGCCGCTGCTGCCGCATTTATTGGTGCTGCCGCTGCCGGACTCCTTGCCTCATTTATTAAAAATTATAATGGATATCCTAGAATATCACTTACAGTCCCTTCCATAGTTATTATGGTACCCGGACTTTATTTATACCGCGCAATATACAATTTTGGCATAATGTCCCTGACAGAAGCGGTCTCATGGTTTACATCAGCAATTATGATAATTGTTGCACTTCCGCTCGGACTTATATTTGCCAGAATTATTACGGACCGCACATTCCGTTATTGCACTTAATATTAACTATACATTTATATAAGGAGGAAATTTTATTATGCTTACTTCTGTAACAGGTATTAACTGGGGCGACGAGGGCAAAGGCCGTGTCATTGACCTTCTTGCTGAAAATGCGGATATAGTCGTCAGGTATCAGGGCGGCAATAATGCCGGTCACACCGTTGTAACCAATCAGGGGAAATTCGTTCTTAATCTGCTGCCATCAGGAATTCTTCATCCTGATGTTATATGTATTCTTGGTGATGGCATGGTTGTTGACCTTGAACATCTTGCCAATGAAATAAAACAGATTGAAGACAGAGGAATACAGATTAATCCAAAACATTTGAAATTATCAAAAAAAGCTACAATATCTATGCCATGGCACAGGATTCAGGACGAACTTGAGGAAAACAGACTGGAAAAAACCGGCTCTGCCTTCGGTTCTACAAGACGAGGCATAGCATATGCCTACAGCGACAAATACAGAAAAAAGACTCTGCGTCTTGGCGACCTGCTTCACCTGGATGATACAGCTGTACAGGCAAGACTTAAAACTATTCTTGAATCCAAGAACCTCGAACTTGCCGGCTGTTATCATCAGGAGCCTATGTCATATCCGGCACTTCTTGACTGGTGCAGGGAACAGGCAGAAAAGTTCAGCAAATACATATGCGATACAGGCACATTTATAGACAAGGCATTATCCTGTGGTAAAAAGGTTATTCTTGAGGCACAGCTTGGTGCATTAAGAGATATTGATTACGGTATCTTCCCTTATACTTCAAGTTCATCCACTATATCTGCCTATGGTCCTATCGGTGCAGGAATCCCTGGCAGACACGCTGACCATGTCGTTGGTGTGCTTAAAGCTTATTCTACATGCGTTGGTGCAGGACCATTTGTTGCTGAAAATGCTGTTTCAGAAAAATGGCAGCAGGACTTAAGAGCAGCCGGAGGCGAATTCGGTGCTGCAACAGGCCGTCCTCGCCGTGTTGGTCCTTTTGATGCAGTCGCAGGCAGATACGGACTCAGATGCCAGAACGCAGACAAAATCGCGCTTACCAAACTTGATGTATTAAGTTCCATGAAAGAAATTCCTATAATAACAGGCTACAATGACCCAAGCGGCTCTTTAGTTGAATTTGATCCGACTGATAACCTTGATCTATGCACTCCAGTCATATACAAAGTTCCCGGTTGGGAAGAAGACATCTCCCATTGCAGGACATTTTACGAGCTTCCTGCTAATGCGCGTAACTACATTACAACAATTGAAGATATGCTTCATGCAGAAATCAACTTTATATCTGTTGGTGCTAAGAGAGATGAATATTTATTAAAAGGAGAGTGGCTATGAGACATCTGATAACCCCTATGGACCTTTCCGTTGAAGAAACTATGAATATATTAGATCTTGCAGAGAGGATATCCATTGGCCCACAATTATATAAGCATGTTGCCGATGGCAGACAGCTTGCTACACTTTTTTACGAACCAAGCACAAGAACGCGCTTATCTTTCGAATCTGCTATGTTAAGTCTTGGAGGACAGACACTTGGCTTTTCCAGCGCAGCACAGTCTAGTGCTTCTAAAGGCGAAACCGTTGCTGACACTGTAAGAGTTGTAAGCTGCTATGCAGATATAATTGCAATGAGACACCCAAAAGAAGGCGCTCCCCTGCAGGCATCTATGTATTCACGTATTCCTATAATTAACGCCGGGGACGGTGGTCATGCCCACCCTACACAGACACTTATTGATATGATGACTATAAGACAACGCAAAGGAAAGCTTAATAATCTGACTATAGGTTTCTGTGGTGACCTGAAATTCGGACGGACAGTACACTCCCTTGTCAGCAGCCTCACCCGTTTCTCTGATAATAAATTCTACTTCATATCTCCCGAAGAATTACGGATTCCGGATTATCTGAGAGACGATGTATTGAATCCATCTAATTCTGCTTATGAGGAAGTGTCAAGCCTTGAAGATACTCTCCCTAAGCTTGATGTTCTGTACATGACAAGAGTACAGAAAGAGAGATTTTTCAATGAAGAGGAATATCTCCGTTTAAAAGATGTCTACATTCTGGACGAAGAAAAATTAAATCTGGCTGATAAAGATATGCCTGTTCTTCACCCTCTCCCACGAGTTGATGAAATTTCTCTTGATGTCGATGATGATCCAAGAGCTGCATATTTTGATCAGGTTCAGAACGGTAAATATATAAGAATGGCGCTTATTATGGCGTTACTTGGTATTACTGATCCTGTGACTGGAAGAGAAGTTCTTGATACACACAGCCTATAACTAAACATTCCATATAAAAACTGCCATCCGCTATACTTAATGTTAAACGGATGGCAGTTTTATGTTTTATATAATTATCCCCACACTTCTTCAGCTATTTCCTTAACTAATGCAAGCTTTGCCCACTGCTGTTCTTCTGTAAGCTTGTTGCCAATCTCACATGAAGCAAATCCACACTGTGGACTTAAGCATAATCTGTCAAGAGGAATATATCTTGAAGCATCATGAATTCTTGCAATAACATCTTCCTTATTCTCAAGCTCTGGGGTCTTAGTTGTAATAAGTCCAAGCACAACCTTTTTATCTGGTGAAACTTTAGCAAGTGGAAGGAATCCACCTGATCTTTCATCATCATATTCAAGAAGGAGTGCATCAACATTTTCCTGTGCAAATACATAATCTGCAACAGAATCATATGGACCGCTTGTGAAATATGTTGAATGATAATTACCTCTGCAAATGTGTGAAGTAATAACCATATCTTCTGGTCTTCCCTCTAATGCAAGATTATTAACCTTAAGAAGCTGTGCTTTTACATCTTCAATATCAAGGCCAAGAGACTTATATCTCTGCTTTGCAGCCTCACCTACAATTGCTCCCCATGTACAGTCATCTAACTGCAGATTACGGCAGCCGGCAGCATAAAACTGTTTAATCACATCCTGATATGCTAATCCGATATCCTGAATTAATTCATCATCACTGGCATAGAACTTTCTTGTCTGCTCAATGTTCTGAGGTACAATCATCTGCTGATACATCTGCGCTGGTGCCGGGATTGTATATTTGGCAACTGTATTGTCATCTTCAAACTGCTTTAAGAACTTGAAGTATTCTACAAACGGATGTGCCTTAGCCTTTACCTTACCAACAAGGTATGTTGCTTCAAGATCAGCAACCTCTCCATTAAACTGTACTCCGCCACCTTCTTTCTCATGTGCAACGCCTTCAAATCCCCACATGAAATCGAGATGCCAGAACTTTCTTCTGAACTCGCCGTCTGTTATAGCATGATAACCTGCTGCCTTCTGCTTTGCAATAACATCACAGACACAATCATCAGTAATCTGATTAAGCTCGTCCTGTGTAATCTTTCCTTCTTCAAAATTCTTCTTAGCTTCCTTTAACTTCTCTGGTCTTAAGAAACTTCCTACAAAATCATAACGAAATGGTGTCTTTAATGTACTCATATTCCAATAACCTCCCTGATAAATTATACAAGCAACATACTGTTGTTGTATGTTATGTTATCAGTTCATTATTATTCTGTATAATACATAAAATTTTATGTTGGATATAGTTTCAGGCTATGGCTGACTTTCTCCACCTGACTTCTGCCGGTTCTGCATTATGCTCCCCAATCATCTTCTCCATCCACACCATATCGAACCACTGGTTAAACTTATATCCGCTGTCATGAAAACGACCAACTTCAGAAAATCCCAATCTGCTGTGGAAACGGATACTATCGTCATTAAGGTACTTGCTTTCCTGTACAGGGCATGCAATACATGCATTCATATTAAGTATTCCCATACTCTTAAGTTCCTGTTCAAGTCTGTCATATAAAAGTCTGCCAATTCCCATTCTCTTGCAATCCTGTCGCACATAGATAGTTGTCTCAACAGACCAGTCATATGCTCTCCTGTCCTTAAAACAGCTGGCATATGCATAACCGACAATCCGTCCATTGTCTACTGCCTTAATATATGGATATCTGTCTGAAATATTTACGATTCTTTGTCTGAATTCTTCTACAGAAGGCACATCATATTCAAATGTTATTGCTGTATCCTTAACATATGGTGCATATATATCAAGAAGCTCCTCTGCGTCTTCAATTGTTACATTCTGAATTTCCATAATTTTCTCTCACTGTTTCCATATTAGTTATCAATGCATATATTACTCTTCCATATCGTCCATTCTCAACAATTCTTCCATGGTCAGACACCTGTATATGACCGCCATCTGCTTTCTGCATATGAAAATGTGTATAACCATTAGTATGTCCTTCATCTATCTGCTTCCATATATACGCTATAACAGCTTCCCGTTCATCCACTCTAATGATATTATGGAAACTTCTTTTTGTATATTCAAGCAGTTCATCCATGTTCTTACAGCCTGCAAATCTGATAAACTCACGGTTTGCAAAAAGAATTTCATCATCATTCTTATCTGCTTTGTATATGATAAATGCTCCTGGAAGATTTTCAGAAATATCCTTAAGCGCAAAACCAAGCTGTGTACGTATCTCCATTCTAAGTCCGTTCTTATATGCCATGCAGCCATTCTTTCCACGAAGTTTTACTTCATAAAGTGCAGTATCAGCACAACGCATGAGCTTTGATGGTTTGTCAGCATGGACCGGATATTCAGCGTATCCAACTGATATAGTGAACTGCTGCTCTTCACCTTCATACTTAAATGAACGTTTTAACTTTGTGAATTCCTCAAGCTTTTCCTTGACATCTGCACATGTACAGTCTGGCAGGAAAATACAGAATTCATCACCACCGTTTCGTCCTAAAACCACATTTTTATCAAAAAACTTCTGCATTCCCTTTGACAATACCTTAAGTGCCACATCACCATAAGCATGGCCATACATATCATTGATAGCCTTAAAATCATCAATATCAAATTCTACTCCTACGCAATGATTATCCGGATTCTGCTTAAGATACCTTGTTACTCTTTCATCATATCCATGTCGGTTATATATTCCTGTCAAAGCATCTATTATAGCCAGCTTCTTAAACTTCTTTCTGTGTTTGTCAAGAACAAGCAGCGCACATGTAAGCCCTGTAAGAAGCAGTACAATAATAATTCCGCCTATTCCAGCCGCATACAGATATCTTCTTTCAGACTGAGTCTTATATGGCATTATATCAAGCTTCCACTTGCTGTCTTCTATATCAAATGTATACGAAATAGGATTCTTTAACTCTTCTTCCGAGCCATACACTTCTTCAAATTCAGACTCCCACGGAAAAGCAGTTTTATATAATGTATAATTATAACCAAAATCAGAAAGTGCCTTCATTGAATCAGAAAAAATCTCAGGAACACGGATTATAACTATTGCAAATCCCCAAAAATCTTCATGTCCATTTTCTTCAATGTATACAGGATTTCTTATAGCTATACCATATCCACCCTGCTTTAACTGAAATGGTCCCTGCATTGTAACAACTTTATTATCTCTTCCATAACGACATATTTCACCACGATCTTTATCATTTAACAGATCAATCTTTCCCGCATCATTACCTTCCTGAGGATAAATGTCTGTCACAACACCATCTGGTGCAATCTGGATACTCTGAACAGAATCTGTCATCATCTCTTCTGCTATCTCATAGAATTTATTAAGCTGTCCATCATCACTTATAATTATCTGTCTTAATGTGTCCGAAACGCCTATGCCTTTCATAATATCTGTCTTCATACGCTCGGCATAAGTCATTGCGTTAAGATTCGCCATTGTTCTGTTCTGCTTATTCTGTTCGTTATTTATACTGCATACAATACCTGCCACAGCACTCATTCCGATTATAAATACAACTAGTGGAATAATAATATTTTTCTTTATAAAATGCATATTTTCACTTCCAATTAAAAATTCACATATATTTTATACACTATATCAAATATAGCTGCAATTATTATATTATTAAATTTCCCTTGATTCAATTGTTTCTATCTTCTCATGCCCATACCACAGCTCATTGATGAGTCGTTGTCTGGTATTTCTGAGACATATCTTGCATTAAAGGCTGCATTGACTTCTGATATCTCTTTCACTCCGTCAATGTAGTCTTTAAAATATGTCATTAGATCTATTCCGCTGCTCTCGCAGCCTTCTGTTTCTTCCCACTCCTTTATTAACTGGATTCTCTCTGATTTAGTTGTGTCTTTTATTAATGTGCTTTTCATTGTGTGTCTCCTCTCGTATAATATTTAATAAACCTTTGGTATCTCTCCTTCAATTCCATACATTTGTTTAAATGTTTCTATATCCGCTGCCTGCTTAATCAGCATTATCTCCTCTATCTTACCAGTATGGATATCCTGAAATCCTGCAACCTGCTCACCTGTGCATATGCTTGTCTTTAGTACTGGTTTCTTATTCATTTTATCATAGGATTGTGTGTGTTTCTTTTTAAATATGCTCATAATTTATAACTCCAAAGTCTGCCTGCTTGTATTGTGCTGCTTTCATCATTTTATCTATTAGCTTTCTTGCTCCAGTTCTAGATTTATAATCATTATATAAATTTCGCAACAACCTCAATCTCTTTTCTCTTAGGTCTTTCAGGTGGCTCCTGTCCCCTGTAGCCAACAGCAATAACAGACACAACATTTTCACTGTCTGGAATATTAAGCAATTCTCTTAACTCCTCACCGTCTCTTATACCCATCACCAGAGTATCAAGTCCCAGTTCAGTAGCTTTAAGAAGCAGATTCTCATTCTGCAGACCAAGGTCATAATAGCCCCAGCCGTCACCAGCCTCATTAACCGGACTGCCTGTATTCTTATCGAAGCCGACCATTCCCTTTACAAATGTTGTGACTATATATGCACCTGCTCCGTCTGAATTAGCCTGATTGAATTCCGGAAGACATTTTTCTCTAAGTTCTTTTACCGCATTTTCAGATAAAACGCAGTAATATCTTGATGTCTGCAGATTCTTCCATGAAGGTGCATATGATGCAGCCTTAATAAGTTCCTCAAGCTGCTCCTTAGTAACCTTTCTCTCTGGATTATAATTTCTTATGCTCCTTCTTTTCTCCATTACTGCCTGTAATTCCATATGTATACCTCTTTTCTATTCTCATTCTTGCTTCTCCAGCTATTTGCCCACCAGTTTTGGCAACATTTCTATTTGCTTCCAACCTGTGCTGATAGGCTGATTTTCAAATAATATATTATACTAGTACTATTTTATAACAATTAATAATCCTTAACATCTCCACATAATCTTCCTGTAACTATATCCTTACAGCGCTCTCTGTGCGCAACATGAAGCGGGTGCTCCCTGAATGCCTTAAGTGACTCCTCGTCCCTGAATTCTGCATAGAATACAAGGTCATAGTCACCACCTGCCATATTAGGCCCTATCTCAATCTTTAATAGTCCATCTACCTTGCCGTCCATGGTTGCAACTGAATCCTGAAGAAAATGTAATGCCCATTCCTCCTTGTGTTCCGCCTTTATATTATCTGTATATTTCCAAAAAAGTATGTGCCTTATCATAAAATGCCTCCTCTAAGTAAGTTCATATTCCTTTAACTGTTTTCTGTATGCTCTATACTCTGGGCAGTATTTTTCAACCTCTTCCCAGAATTCTGCTGAATGATTCATATATCTTCTGTGAGAAAGCTCATGCACAATAACATAATCCATCAGCTCCTGCGGCATATAATACAACTGGTAGTTGAAATTCACATTGCCTTTAGAACTACAGCTTCCCCACCTTGTTTTCTGGTTACGGATAGTTATTCTTCCAACGCTCACGTTCATTATATCACAGTAAAACTGTACTCTCTTTTCAAATGTATCCTTTATATTATCAAGTTCCTGCTTCGACAGACATTCAATACCCGGTGCACATGTACCGCGTCTGTTATCTGATTTCTGTCTGACAAAATCCAATTTCTGCCTGATCCATTCCTCATGTTCTTCTATAAATTGGTTAATCTCTGATGATGACATTCGCAATGGAGTTCTTACTATCACTTTCCCATCTGCATGAACCTCTATTCCTATTGTTCTTCTTCTGGATTTTATTACCTGCATGTTCATGATTCTACCTTGTAAATTTTCTATCTTCCAACAACCTTCTTAAGATATTCATTTTTCAGCTTATTCTGCTCTTCAAGCCTCTTATTTTCATCCTTTAAATGCTGTATATATTCCCGTGTCAGTTTAACGCCGCCACGAACCGCTATGTCTTCATGCTTTTCCATCTCATCAAGCCACTGGAATAATGACTTTTCCCTGATTTCGTTATATGTGTTATCTTCTTTGTTAAACATTTTCCGCCTGCCTTCTTTCCACATATTTTAAACAGTTCCTATAATACCACACACGCGGCTTCCTATGGCATATATTCTTAAAATTTTATATTTAGCAATTGCTGATTAAATAAAAATCCCGCGACAGTCATACAACCGCCACGGGATTAAAATCATTTATTCATATGTGTGTTTCTTATGCTTACCAAAAGCTGCCTGTTCCTCGACACTGTGGTCTGCAACATTCATCTTCTGATGTACTTTCTTTTTCTTTAATGGATGCTTTGGATTCTTATCCATAACAATCGCTCCCTTTCTAATTCAATAATAAATGATTAGTCATTAGCCTTCAATAGCAATGTACTTCTTATTCTCAACTGCTTTAGCTTCTTTCTTAGGAACTGAAAGTCTTAAGATACCATCTTCATACTTAGCCTTGATATCTTCCTGTGTGATACCTTCACCTACATAGAAGCTACGGCTCATAGCACCAGCATATCTTTCCTTACGGATGTATTTACCTTTCTTATCCTTTTCATCCTTATCAAGTCCCTTAGCAGCACTTATTGTAAGGTAACCGTTATCAAGCTGTGCATTGATTTCATCTTTCTTAAATCCTGGAAGATCAATATCAACTTCATAACCTGTGTCAGTTTCCTTAACATCAGTCTTCATTACATTGCCTGCATGCTTACCATATAAAGCCTTGTCAACTTCAGGAAATCCGAAGTCCATCCAATCATCATTAAATAAATTCTCTCCAAAAATACTAGGCATCAACATAAGTCATTCCTCCTTTAATATATATCATTATCTTGTTACCTTGTTTCTTTGGAACCGGGATGTTTCAGTAGCCATCAGGTACTTTCTTTAATTTCGTACCTCTTTTGGTTCCCTTCCTTTGTTCTTGGCTATGTTATATACCTTTTTATTAGCACTGTCAAGAGGTGAGTGCTAATTATTTTTATTTTCCAATTAAAAAATTCCGCAACCCCAGTATTTACATGGGATTGCGGAATTATAAAATATTTATAAACTATATTTTTTCAGTCGTTTCAAAAGAAAATTATATAATTCTTTATTAAGTTCTCCGTTCTTTTCCTCATCTTCCATATATTCAGGAAGCGGCATATCTGTATCACATTCTCCACATATATCAATACCTAAAACCTTCTGGTTTCTTATAATTATCCCAAGCATATGCTCTAATGTATCAAGCTTCATATGTCCCTGACTCCAATTGGTTTCACTTATGCTTTTATCAAGAACATCCTTATCAATAGATATGTATACAGGAACTGATAAATCAATCTGGTTTGTTTTAGATTCTATTGCTCCGGCTCTTATCTCCTGTGCTGAATATGTTATAAGTTTATTACTTCTTAACCCAATCGCATTAATATCTTTCTTCTCTGGTCCCACCAGAATAAGCTGGCAAATATACGGATTGTCTTTAATCACCTTTCCTGCCCAGTCTCCGCAGCTTGTTAATCCTTCAATCATAGGTTTTTGCATATCGGTATGGTGATCAAATACAACTAAAGAAAACGGTTCCTTAATTCTGTCAGTCATTATCTTAGTAACATAATGGTAGTTACCCGAATCAAGAAAATGTATTCCATGAATTCCAACAGAATCAACTCTTTCACCTATCTGTTTTTCAGCTTCGTCTGATACATACATATCACACCCTGTAATATCAGTGCAGTCTATCCATGTAAGTGATGTTTTTTTCTTAGCAAATTCATCATCATATACACCTGTGAAATCAAGAATAAAATTGTTGTTTTTCTCTCTTTGCATTATTCAATCACCTCAATGGATGTTACTTTTTCTTAAATTCCTCGCTTATCTTCTCAACAAGATTATTCTTTGCAAGTCCATAAGCAATCTTGACGGTATTATACACTGTTTTGTCCGTTGCCGCTCCATGTCCCTTAACAACCGGTTTCTTAACTCCAAGAAGAATTGCTCCGCCTTCATTGTTGTAATCAAACTTAGGCTCAAGTCTGCTGACAAGTGCCTCAAGCTGTGCCTTTTCGGCGTCCGTTGCACCTGCTGCTGCTCTTCTTATGTCATCAAATACAACCTTAGCTGTTCCCTCAATTGATTTAAGAAGAACATTTCCTGCAAATCCATCACATACAACAACATCAGCATTGCCATCTAATACTTCTTTTCCTTCAATATTACCTGTGAAATTAAAACCGCATTTTTCTAAAAGCTCATGCGCTTCCTTAATAACATCACTTCCCTTTCCAGCTTCAATTCCGTTGGAAAGCGTGGCAACTGTCGGCTTCTCGATTCCAAGTGTCTTCATGTAAGCTACACCAAGTCTTGCAAAATCGACAAAACGGTCTGCCTTGCAGTCAATATTAGCACCGCAGTCAACTATACAGAATGGCTTATCATTGCGACCATTAAGCACTACTGAAAGTGCCGGTCTTGTCGCATTTAACTTGCCAAGTATAAGGATAGAACTTATAAGCACAACTCCTGTTGCACCACATGTCACGAATCCGCCAATATCCTCATTCATACGGCACATTTTTAGTCCCTTGATTAATGACGAATCGGTCTTATCGTGGTAAGCGTCAACCGGGTCATCATAATTCGTTATCTCCTGTGTGCAGTCCACTATCTCAAGCTGCGATTCATCATAAGTTACATTGGCAAGGAAATCCTCAAGCTCGGCCTTCCTTCCCATCAGATACACATATAAATCTTTATTCTCATTGATTGCTCTGATTGCGCCTGAAACCAGTTCTGTCTGTGGCTTGTCAGCGCCAAGCAAATCTACAACTATCTTTATCATTAATTCTAATTCTCCTTCTGCTCCCTCCAGAAATTATCAAGCAGATTCTTATACACTGCCTCTGAAAATGGAGCTTTGGACAGCTTCTGCTTTGTTTCCTCTGACAAATGCTTTGTCATAGCAAACTCTTTTCCAGCCGCCTCATACTTTGATAAATATCTGTCAAGTCTTGAACTTGCACCCAGTTCAACTAATGTCTTTAACTGTGGACATAGAACCGGGGTAAATCCGTCCTTGCCACATATACACTCATATTCCTTAAGAAGTGAGTCATAGACTGACTCTGACTCCGAATAAGCACATCCTGATATAAGAACCAGCTTCTGTCCCGGCTTCGGATTTCTTATTCCGTGAAATGACTCGCCATTTTCAGGCGGCTTCTGTCCCCTGTAAGTACACATCATGCTTAACAGTCTGTCTGTAAAAAGCTTCATCTGTCCCGGCATACCGAAGAAATACAACGGATAACTTTCAATTATAATGTCTGCTTCTTCAATTTTTTTCTTAACTGCCGGCATGTCATCATTTTTGATAACACACTCGCCCTCAGTCCTTGCCCAGCATGAAAGGCAGCCCATGCATGAAGTAACATTTAAGTCGGAGATATTAATTATCTCCGACTCGTATTCACCACCTTCGCACATTCCCTTTACAAATGCGTTGGTTACTGCCATTGTAGTGCTGGCGCTCTTATGTGGACTTCCATTTAAAACTAATATCTTAGCCACGTCCAAATAATCCTCTTCTCTTTCTTGCAGGAAACTGTGATGCACCAAGTAACTGTGCTGCACCAGGAACCTCTCCTACTGCCTCACTGTATTCACTGTAACGGCCTATTTTTCTATATTTCTCATATCTGTCATCAAGAAGCTTATCAACTGGCTTCTTCTCTAACTTCTTTACTTCTTTGGAAAGGTCGTCAGCAAGCTTTTTCATAAAATGTGCTGTTTCTTTCTCTTCTGAAAAATCTTCTGGTTCTTCAACAACCTTTTCTACGATACCCATTTTATTAAGATCAGCAGCTGTAAGCTTAAGATGTTCTGCTGCCTCTGGCGCTCTCTTAGGGTCTTTGAAAAGAATACTTGCACATGACTCAGGTGTGATTACCGAATAATATGCATTTTCTAGCATCCATACCTCATCAGCAACAGCAAGTGCAAGTGCGCCGCCGCTTCCGCCTTCACCAATCATTACTGATATAATAGGTGTCTTAACATCTGTAAGCTCGTACAGGTTGTTGGCAATTGCCTGTCCCTGTCCTCTTTCTTCTGCGCCCTTACCGCAGTTAGCACCCTGTGTATCAACAAAGCAGATAACAGGTCTGTGGAACTTTTCAGCCTGCTTGATAAGTCTTAATGCTTTTCTGTATCCTTCTGGAAGAACGCAGCCGAAATTTCTTAAAAGTCTTTCGTTTAAATCTCTTCCTTTTTCAATTCCAATTACAGTTACAGGCTTTCCGTTAAGTCGTCCAATACCTCCAACAATGGCATGGTCGTCTGCAAAGCATCTGTCACCGTGAAGTTCTACAAAATCAGTTATTGTAGCATTTATATAATCTGATGCAGTTGCTCTGCCGCTCTTTCTTGTACGGCAGATTCTGTCATAAACACTTAAATTCTCGTTTGCCATGATTAATCTTTCTCCTTATATTGCAAAGCAATACTGTTATGCACTTACTGTTTCTGCATGTATTGCAAGAATGTTAGCAAGATATGCTTTCTGTTCCTGTCTTGGTACGATATTATCTATGAATCCGTTCTTTAACTGGAACTCTGCGCTCTGGAAATTATCCGGAAGCACTTCACCTGTAACCTGCTCTACAACTCGCTTTCCAGCAAATCCAATCATTGCACCCGGTTCAGATATGATTATATCTCCAAGCATTGCAAAGCTAGCTGTAGCGCCGCCCATTGTTGGGTCTGTTGTGCATACAACATATAAAAGTCCTGCATCACTGTGTCTCTTGGCTGCTGCTGAAACCTTTGCCATCTGCATAAGTGACAATGCGCCCTCCTGCATTCTCGCACCCCCTGAAACTGTATATCCGATAACTGGAAGTCTGTGCTTTGTAGCATATTCAAAAAGTGCCGTAATTCTGTCTCCAACAACTGTTCCCATAGAACCCATCATGAAGTTAGGCTCCATAATGAATATGCATGTATCCTGTCCGC
Organism: uncultured Lachnospira sp.; assembly: GCA_934343805.1. Classification (GTDB taxonomy): domain Bacteria; phylum Bacillota; class Clostridia; order Lachnospirales; family Lachnospiraceae; genus Lachnospira. Next base: position 74,816 of record CAKRIN010000005.1, on the reverse strand, counting down.
CGATAGTTCCTCTGCCGCATACAACACCCTCTGTCTCGCCGCTCTTTTCTCTGGCAGACTCATACTTTTCCTTGTATGAAGGGAAATCAATAGGATCTGTAAATTCCTGGTCATTAAACATCACATCAAACTTTTCTGTAAGCATCTGAAGTCTGTTCTTTGCAGGCATACGGTTTAACTTCCCGCATAACGGACATATATAGTAGTTCTTCTCCAAATCCTCTTTGTTGATTTCTTCTTTACATTTGTTACATTTAACTGTCATTATTATTCTCCTGCCTTGATGTTCTCAATTGCTTCATTCAACGCATCTACTGTTGTAACTGTGTACATCTTTGCTTCTGGAAGTGTCTTCTTAACGAAGCCTGTAAGAGTCTTTCCTGCTCCTACCTCAATAAATGTGTCTATTCCATCAGCCCACATATTCTTAAGGGTGTCCTCAAACCTTACGCTTGAAGAAGCCTGAAGCGCAATTGTTTCTATAATCTGCGCTGTATCCTCTGGATAAGGCTTTCCTGTTCTGTTGGCATATATATCTGTCTGTGGCGCATTGATTGTCATTGTCTTAAGCGCCTTCTCAAGCTCCTCGCTTGCTTCCTTCATATAAGGTGTATGGAAAGCTCCACTTACTGCAAGCTTAACTGCCCTGCCGCCCTTAGCCTTGATTGCATCACAGAATGCATCTATCTCGTCGGCACTTCCTGCACATGAAATCTGTCCCGGACAATTGTAATTAACTGGCCATATTTCCTTGAATTCTTTACATGTCTCTTCAACAACTTCTGGATCAAGCTTAAGTGCCGCTGCCATTCCGCCTGCGTACTTTGTAGAAAGCTCGCCCATCTTAGTGCCTCTGATAACTACCAGTTTAAATGCGTCCTCTGTTGATAAAACTCCTGCATATGCAAGTGCAGGAATCTCTCCAAGTGAAAATCCTGCTACAGCATCAGCCTTAATCCCGGCGTCCTTAAGTGCATTGGCAAATGCAAGGTCTGTAAGAAAAAGCGCCGGCTGTGTATTCTCTGTCTTAGTAAGCTCCTCGCCTTCTCCTTCGAAGCACACCTTAACTGTTCCTGGGCGGAGTGACTCGCCTAAGTCATATAACTTCTTTGCATCAGAATCTGAATCATAAATGTCTTTGCCCATTCCTACATACTGGGCACCCTGACCTGAAAATAATACTGCTATTTTTCCCATAATAATCTCCTCGTCTATCTGTAAGTCAACTGTTTCTATGCGTTTTCACCATATATATCCTTGCGGTCTACTGTTGTAAATGTCATGCTTCCCTTTGCATATATGTTGCCATCTACCTTAACTACCGCATCAAATGCTGCAAGAACCTTGTTGATTCTTGTAGCTGTAACTGTAATATCAAGTGTATCTCCCGGAATTACAGGCTTTACGAACTTGAATCCGTCTACTTTAAGAAGCACATATAACTTGCCCTCTTCCCTGCTCTTTCCACCATCATCGATTACAAGCGAGCATAGCTGGGCGCAGCTCTCAATTATAAGTACTCCAGGCATTATAGGTGCATCAGGAAAATGTCCCATAAAATATGGTTCATTGATTGATACATTTTTAATACCTCTGGCACTTACATTTGGTTCAAGCTCCAACACCTTCTCAATCATCTGAAAAGGTGGGCGCTGTCCGATTCTTTTATTAATCTCAAATATGTTCATCATAATGATAATCCTCCATCAAGCACGATAACCTGACCTGTTACATATGAAAATGCGTCTGAGCAGAGTGATGATACCACATTGGCAACATCTTCTGCCTTTCCTAACTTATGCATTGGGATTGCATCTAAATACTCTTTCTTCTTCTCTTCTGGAATTGCATCAAGCATTTCTGTCTCTATAAATCCAGGTGCCACTGCATTTACACGAATTCCGTAACCTGCAAGCTCCTTAGCCATTGTCTGTGTCATTGAATTAACAGCACCCTTTGTTGCGCTGTAGACAGACTGTCCCGGAAGTGCAAATTTTGAGCTTACTGATGACATGTTGATTATGACACCGCTCTTTTTTCTGAACATTTTAAGTACCGCCTGCTGTGCGCAGTAGAAGTAACCCTTAACATTCAGATCCATACATGTATCAAGTGTATCCTTGTTAAGCATGAGAAGGTACTCATCTCTTACAATTCCTGCGTTGTTTACGAGTACGTCTATTCCACCAAGTTCCTTGCTTACATCTTTAACCATCTGCTTAACCTGATTAAGGTCTGAAACATCTGCTTTATATGTTATGGCTGTTCCGCCTGCTGCCACGATTTCATCAAGAACCTTCTGTGCCTGTTCCTCTGAATGGCTGTAATTGATGACTACGGCATATCCGTCTTTTGCAAGACGGATAGCGCAAGCCTTACCAATACCACGGGAAGCCCCTGTAACTAATGCTACTTTCATATCTGTATGTCCTTTCTTATTATCTGCTGAGTACAATTGCTGTATATGAACCACCTGAACCATAGGCAGCTACAAGTACATTGTTTAACTTAGAAGCTTCTACATTAGTCTTAGAAACGCTTCCATCTGCTGCAATACTGTATGCTTCCTGTGAAGGTATCTTTCCTGCAAACATAAGTGCTGCGTGTGCTGCTGCAGTTGTAGCTGCTGCTGCTCTTGACTCACCAAGAACTTCCTTTAATTCTACAACCGGTTTTTCTGCCAGTTTGTCACCAAATACTGCTGTTAAGCCCTTGATTTCTACATCATCAACGGCCTTCATTCCGTTTGCGAAACCAAATACTGCGTCTATATCATCAATTGTCATTCCTGCGTCTTCTAATGCGTTATTAACTGCATTTGTAAGACCTGCCTCTGAGCCTGTAAGTGTTCCGAACTTAACATTTGAATGAGCCATTCCGTAACCTGCTGCATGGCAGTAAATTCTTGCACCACGCTCTTTGGCTGCCTCCTCATCCTCGATAAGAACTGAAGCACTACCATCGCTTAATACAAATCCGTCATTTCCTGCAAATGGAGCTACTACATTTTCAGATGTGACACCTAATTTACCGAAAAGCTCTGTCATTATGTCGCTGTTCTCATCAGAACCTGTAGCTAACATTGCATTTTCCTGTCCTGAACGAAGAACGCTTATTGCATATGCCATGCTTGCAAGACCTGACTGTGCACCATTAGTAACTGTTACATTGTAGCCCTTGATTCCTGAGCAGATTGAAAGATATCCGCCTGCTGCATTGTATACAGTGTTAGGGAATTTGAATGCACTTCCTGATGCGTTGCCCTTTTCTGTAATCATGCTCTGGAAATCACAGCATGTTCCAAGTGCGCCCTCTGATGTTCCTACAATAATACCGATATCTGTTGCGTTGTCGTCTGTTACTGCATAATCAGCGTCCTTAAGTGCTTCCATGCCTGATACCGCCTGAAGCTGGCTGAAATTATCAAGCTTTCTGTAGAATGACATCTTAAGACCAAGTGCATCATAATCTTCCTTGCCGACTGCACTTCTTAAATTAGCTTCTGTTGGAGCTTCGTTTTTCACTGCATTTGCAACATATGTATCTACGCCGTTACCGCTTGGTGCAACCACACCAATACCTGTAATAACAAGTGGCTTCTTCTCTTCCTTAACTGTTACATTGCCAGCCTCTTTGCTGAAGATAATACTTGCGTTATTGCCACCGAATGCAAATGAGTTGTTCATTACGCTTGTAAGCTCTTTCTCATGTGCCTTGTTAGGGCAGAAATCTATCTTGCCAGCCTTCTCGGCAAGCTTATCCATATCCTCGTCCTTAAATCCGAGTGTTGGAACTACTGTATTAGTTGTAAGTGCCTTGATTGAGAATACTGCTTCAATCGCACCTGCTGCACCGAGGCAGTGTCCTGTCATAGCCTTTGTTGAGCTTACTGAAAGGTTATCGTTCTCACCGTCAAATATTGTATGTAATGATAAGAATTCTGCATCATCGTTCTTAGCTGTTCCTGTTCCGTGTGCATTAACATATCCAATGTCCGATTTTTTCAATCCCGAATTCTTAATTGCTCTGTTGATAGCTTCCATCTGACCTTCTCCGTCTGGTCTTGGAGCTGTGATATGGTGTGCGTCACTGCTGACACCGGCACCTAATACTTCACAATACATTTTTGCATTTCTTGCCTTGGCATGCTCGTAACTTTCTACTACTACGACACCTGAACCTTCACCAAGTGTAATTCCTGTACATCTGTTGAATGGTGAGCAGCCATCTGCGTCAAGTGCATGAAGTGATAAGAATCCGGCATATGGTACTGCTGCAAATGTGTCTGAACCACCTGCAAGTACTACATCTGCCTTGCCTGCTCTGATAAGCTCACATGCGTATGCAATACTGATTGTTCCGGCTGCGCATGCATTTGCAATATTAGTAACAACACCGCCTGCATGGCACTGACCTGCAACCTGAGGTGCTATTGATGAGATTGGCATCTTAGTTATATCACTTGCTTTCTTTCCATGCTCATAATAATCAGAAATGCTGACTGCACCTCCAACACAGCTTCCGATAATAACTGAAGCCTTAGGATTTCCTGCAAAATCATCAAGTCCTGCATCTTTCATTGCCTCGCCTGCTGCCTTGATGCAAAGCTGTGCTGAACGGTCAGCATCTTCACTTCCCTCAAAATCTCCAAGTGTGTCACACTTAACTTCTGCTGCAAGGTCTGCGTAGCAATCTGTCGTATCAAGTGTTGTTGTCTTATGTATTCCTGAAACCGAATTGACGGCATTATTCCACGCTTCATCTACTGAATTACCGATTGCACATATCATTCCAAGACCTGTAATGACTGCGCGGTTATTATTCTCTGTCATAATTACTCCTTTTTTCTATTAGCTTTATATTATTCTTGTTTCGTCTTATTATAACTTGGAGCCACTTATGGCTCATGCTCAAATATTCCCAGCCGTGTGGATGTTAATGCCACCATATACTAAAGTTCGGTGTGGGAAATCTCGTTCAAGCGTAGCACGTTTGATTTCCCACACCGTAATAAACTTTGTAGATGGTGGCATTTACTTCCACTAGGTGCAGGAATCCTGCGAGTATGAGCCATAAGCGGCTCCAAGTTATATACTGTGAAATCAGAATATATTATGCATTTTCCTCTATGTACTTAGCGATTGTCTCAATGCTGTAGAAGTGTTCCTTACCAACACCTGTCATCTGAACACCGAACTCATCATCAACATAAGCGATGATCTCAAGTGAATCGATTGAATCAAGTCCGATTTCTCCATCTCCGAAAAGCTGTGTATCAAACTCTAAAACATCTGCATCAATTCCTAAATTCTCACATAAAAAGTCTTTTAACTTTGGCATAATTTCGTTAGTGCTCATTATAATATTCCATCCTTTTTCTTTAATTATATTGTGCGTCCATTAAGAAAAGCACTCGCATATTATATACATTTTTGTAAAATTGGGGCATAACAAAACCCGTGTAGTGTATAAAAACGCTACACGGGTTTAAAAATTGTACTAATTTCGGACACTTATACTAAAATGTCCAAATTCTGCCATAATTATATCAGAACTTCTTAAGATATTCTACAAGCATATCAATAACCTGTCCACTCTCTGGAAGAAATGGTTCAAATACACTGAATGCATGCGTAAGCTTTTTATTCTTAGGAAATACAACCAGTTCATGTTCTCTTCCAGCCCTTGTCATAGTCTTTTCAAAGTTAATTGTATATCTTCGAAGATGATCATTATGACTTGTCACAAGCCACATGGGAGCCAGTGAATTAAGTATCTCCCTGTTTTCAGGATTGACATACTTCGCAAATGCTGTTCTCTTATAGTCCCTGCCATACAGATACTTTGGCAGACATATTCCAATCTTGTCAAATTTTGATGTATAGAACATACCACTTATTATTCCAAGTGCATTAATATGCAGCCGGGATGGTACAACACCTGCTGCTTTCGCAATATTGCTGCTATTCTGAATAGCATTGGTATATGTGATAAGACATGCGCCTCCGCTGTCACCTACCATATAAACATGCGATGAATCTCCACCATCATATTCTATACGGTCTTTTATATAATCCATTGCCATGAAAACATCTGTAAACTGATCATATATCATACAGTCTGGAATCAGCCTGTATTCTATGCTGTACACAAGAAACCCTTTCTTGCAAAGCTGCGCACAGAAATATCTGTTAAATTCTTTATTGCCAATAAGAAGCCCTCCGCCATGAACATTAATAATAACAGGGAGAACCTTATCCTCTGCATCCTCTGGTCTGTATATATCAAGCATGTGTGCCTTGTTTCCATCATCCGAATATGCGATATTCTCACTATATATTACACCATCCGGAAAAGATAACCTCGCATCTCTGTCCACGCATGAATCCTCAAAGTCTTTTCTCTGCTTATAAAACTGCTTCACTAAAAAATCGCTCATACATTTCCTCACTTTATATATAATTCTGTCTGTATATTGCCTTATAGTTCATGATGATCAATTCTTTTTCATATTAGATATTATAAGATCAAGCTGTCCTTCAAATAATTTCTCAATTCGCTCAACAGTATCTTTAATCTCATCAACTGTCTTAGCCTCTTCTTCTCTGATAACCCATCTTATAAGCAGACCAAATATAGCCTCTTCATAGAAACTGCATATAATCTCGACATCTTTAATAGAAAGAATATAACCTTCTGACATCTTTCTTATCTGTAATAACGCAAGATAATGTATGCGTGTCTTAACATACTTCTCAAGCCACTCTCTTCCTCTGGCATCATAGAGATTAGCCCATACCTTTCTATGAATAATACTGTACTCTATGAACTCCATAAGTACTTTATCTAATTCGCCATTATGTTCCTCATTGAATTCATCTATCTTAGCCTGGACTACACCATCAAGGACATCATATATATCTGAAAAATGATAATAAAATGTACTTCTTGTAATACCACACGAATCCGCTATATCTTTAACTGTGATTCTCTTCAGTGACTTCTTCTCAGCAAGTTCAAGTGTACATTGCATAATAGCTTTTCTCGTCAACTGTGACATGTAATTCTCTCCGTTCACTTAAATTCTGCCCGCTTATTGTAGCATATTTTATCTATAAAGTCACATATCTTTTAACTTAACTAAACCATATCTTCTTATGTTGATTTTATTCACATTGTTTTTACCAAATACAACACCCAAAAAGGAAGCTGTCACTTCGGTAACAACTTCCTTCCGTATTCACCATAATTAACATATCATCCTTTATGAGACATTTTCAACAAGACTGCCATATCTTATATGTTGTGTAAGCATCAGATAACGCTTAGGTGTCATCCCACAATATGTCTTAAAATCTCTGATGAACTGAGGCTGGTCATAATACCCCAGATTAACAGCTGCCTCTGTCATTTTATCTGCGCTTCCATAATTAAGAAACTCAAGCGCTCTCTGAAACTGGATTATCTTGCAGAATATCTTAGGTGAAAATCCCATCTGCTCAACAAATATCTTATTAATATACCGCTCTGTATATCCGACTTTTTCTGCCATTTCTGATACTCTCATCAGTCCGTCAGAATTATATGCAAGATCCTTAACAGCCATCAATATCTCCATCTTCCCAAATGGTTTTTCCTGCCTCTTTTCAAGCCTGGTATACTCTTGCAGAAAGTAATTAATTCTTTCCTTAAATGTTTTCTGTTTTTCCATTCCGCTGACAAATGTACCTTCGTTATCAAGTAGTATATCATCCAGATAAAACTGGCATTCTACCAGTTCCCTTAATGTCACATTAAGTCCGACAGGCATACTTCCCGGCATAAATCTTACTCCAAAATACTCTTTATTTCCTTCCCATTCCACATCTAATGCTTTTATCGGACTGCCTATTGCATAGGCTGTCATTCCTTTATCCCCGTATTCAAAAAGCATATCAACACAGCTATCTGGAACTGTCGTTATCTTCTTAGTTTTGTCGAGCTTAAATGTATAGAAATGTGATATGCCCTGTTTAAGATATATTTCCTGCTTAAACTGCTGTGTCTCTAATACAAGAAAAGGCTGGGATGGCCGTAGTTTATCTTTTTTATATTCCATAAGTGCCTCCTCTTTGCCCTATATGCCATTCAGGCATTTATTCCCTCTGCTTCATTATTCACGAAAAAAGCAAATGCCCAGTTACTGAGCGCTTGCTTTTTTCTGTATGTAATCATATCTTAGCCTTAAATCTGTCATATCGCAATGCATTTATGTCAATTGTTGTCTTTCCATCTACAATCAGATCTGCCAGCTCATGACCGATTGCCGGTGCAATACCAAATCCGTGTCCACAGAATCCTGTTGCAAGAACTAATCCTGGAACTTCTGACACATTACCTAAAACAGGTACGCCATCTTTTACCTGATCTGCCCATCCTGCCCATGTTCTTACAATCTTGGCATCAGACAAATCCGGAAAATACTTCATGATACCTCTGCATATACATGGTGCTGTAATACTGCTGCATATTGGTGTTCCATTATCCTTATTCACACCTTCGTATCCAGATGAACCACCAAATACAAATGATCCATGTTTTGTCTGATGACCATAGAAATCAGCCTCCGCTGTTCCTAACATCTGATCAAACATATGCGGCTCTGCCTCTGTAACAAGAGCTTCTATAAGCACTCTGCTCATTGGAACATCAATACCAACAGTTCCAAGGATTTCCTTACTTTCAAATCCTGCTGCCACAACAACTGTATCTGCCTCGTATACGTTATTAGGTGTAATAACCTGTCTTAATTTTCCTTTTATCTTCTTTAATTCAATTACCTTTTCTCCTGTAATAAACCTCACGCCAAGCTTTCTTGCTGTCTTATAATATCCTAATGTTGTTGTAAGAGGATTGGCATGTCCATCTGTAGGGCACCAGCTTGCACATGTTACCTCATTAGACAGATATGGATTGATTCTTCTTACTTCGTCTCCATCTATCATTCTTACATCAAGTCCTACCTTGACAGCTCTTTCTGTAAGTCCTTCCAGTATCTGCTTATGCTTATCATTCTTTCCAAGTCTTAAATTACCATCCTGATGATATTCACAGTCAACATCCAGTTCATCAGAAAGTGTAGGCCACAGATTCTTTATGCCATACATAACAAGTGGAAGTTCTCTTGGATCTCGTCCAGACTGACGTACACCACCACCATTTCTTGAAGAACCTCCGTTACCTATATGATCGCTTCCTTCAAGAACAATTACACGGCTTCCTTTCTTTGCCAGATAATAAGCGATGGCATTTCCTATGATACCACCACCGATGATTATTACATCTGCTGTATTTGCCATATCTATACCTCCTTATTATCATCTGCTTCTTTGCCAAGAATTCTCATCTCAGTTGGTCTCATTGGAGCCCGGCTTGTAGCTGGTTCAAGTGTAGCCGGAGACACCCCCAGTTCCCTTGCAACAATCCCTTTAACAAGCTTGGCACAGGTCTGTCCCTGACATAATCCCATACCGGTTCTTAAATATCGTCTGATTTCTGTCATTGTCCACATTCCTTCATGGACTGCTTTTCTGATTTCTCCTTTTGTGATTTCCTCACATCTGCAGATGAGCATATCGTCATCTGGTGCCGGAACGAATTCTCCTATATCTCTTGAGCGGTCATTTACTTCATTCATAATCTAAGCCTCCTTCTTAAAGAATCTTGCCTTCATAACATATTCTGAAGGAACTTTTATAGTCAATAGATTAGTCTTATCAAATGCTGGTGAAGACTTAACACTTATAACTTCAGCTTCACATACCTTCTGTCCATTACGTCCAAGAGCAATTCCTTTGTCACCCGTCTTTGGCAAAGGCAGAAACTCATATGGCATCGTAACACTCGCAAATCCTTCTTCATAAGTTTCATCTACAAGGAAAATAGCCTGTCCTGAACATGAAGCAACGCACATTCCACAACCAACACATGTTGCACTTTCATCAACAGCAGGAAGTGAAGTAATCTTTTCCCCGATCTTAATACATTTCTTAGGACATGCATCCTGACATGGATTACATGGTATATTCTGTGTGCACTCCATTACAGGATGAACTCCCGGTCTTCTTGTTACACCTGGGAATCTTTCTATCTCATCATCTGCGACATATCCTTTTGTAAGGAGTGTTGTAGATATATCTATTCCCTCTTCCGTCTTCTCAATCAGCTTACCTCTGTTCTTAGGAGCGAACATTCCCTGTCTTAATCCATCAAGTGCTGCATCAAGACTCTTTAAATTCTCATCAAGTTCAGTCTTATCAATGTATCCAAGATATTCAGCCGCTGCAATTCCTGCCATTCTTCCTTCTATCATTGCCGAACTTGCCTCTTCAATACCCGATACATCTCCTGCTACGAATACACCTGGAATGGATGTCCTTCCATATTCATCACATATAGGAACCTGTCCTCCACGTTTTGGATTATCTTCCATCTTACATCCAGACATTTTAAGGAGTTGTGACATTGGCGAAAGTCCTACTGCAAGACATATTGTATCTACATCAAAATGTTTTTCTGTTCCTGGTATAAATTTAAATGATGAATCAACTTCTGCAATTGTAACTCCTGTCACATGATCTTCACCTTCTGCCTTTACAATTGTATGTGACAGATAGAATGGAACTCCTGTACGTGCCACCTTGGCTGCATGAACTCCGTAACCTCCAATCCTTGGTGCTGCATCAACAAGTGCAACAACCTCACATCCACACTGTATAAGCTGATAACTTACAACCAGTCCTACATTTCCTGAACCAAGCATAAGAATTTTACTTCCCGGCTTAACTCCATGAAGATTCATCATTGTCTGTGCTGCACCTGCACCTATTACTCCAGGTAACGTCCATCCAGGAAATGTAACCATGTTCTCTGCAGCACCTGTTGCAATTATTATTGAATCACCTTTGAAATGATGTATTTCATCACCTATTCTTACTGTGATCTCCTTATCCTGATACATACCACAGACTATTGCATTAAGAACAACCTTTACTCCAGCTTCATCAGCTTCCTTTAAGAGATCCTGTCCAATCTTGAATCCTCTTATCTTAGCCTTATGTTCCTTAGAACCGAAGAATTTATGTATCTGCTTAAACAGCTGACCTCCCGGCTTCTCATTTTCATCGAATACTACTACCTCAAGACCTCTCTTTGCTGCCTCAATCGCTGCTGATAAACCAGATGGTCCTGCACCTACTATAATAAGGTCAAAACGTTTCATACTTACACTTCCTTTCCTCTACTGCTCGTCAAATGGTTTTTCACTGACACCATACTGTGTCTGTACCTTCATACCTTCTTCAAGAGGCGTAACGCATGTCCTTATATTAGGCTTTCCATTGACTACCATAACACAGTCTGTACATCTTCCTATTGCACAGAATATTCCTCTTGGTTTATGTTCTTTTTTGGTGTATCTGTGTATCATAACCCCTTGTGCTTTAAGAGCTGCAGCTATAGGCTCTCCCTCATAGCCAGTCAGTTCTCTTCCATCAAAATAAAATGTTACAAGTCTTCCTTTTTCCTGTTTTCCCAATATTGGATGTTCTTCTATTCTTGCTCCCATAACTACCATCCTTTCTACATATCTTCCCGGCCCTCTGCATCTATAACCTAATAATACAGAAAAGGCACCCAGACAGTGGATTTCACTGTGCTGGGCGCCTTTGCCTTAGTCATTGTATGTTTTGAATTGTACGACCTCATTAATATTTAAAATTGTAAAAATCGGAACTAAATCGCACCTATTTCCACAATAGAAGTATCAACCTTTTCAGCCTTATCTGTGCTTACCTTCTGATGTTTTCTATTCATAGACACTGATTTGAAGAATATTACTGTTCCTATACAGAAAAGAATCGCTATCATTCCGACTCCGATATTTATATTTCCCGTTATCTGCGAAATAACACTCACAATAGTAGTACCTACAAACGAAGCACCTTTTCCGCATATATCCATAAGTCCAAAATATTCTCCTGACCGCTCTTCTGGAATAATCTTTGTAAAGTAAGACCTTGACAATGCCTGTATACCTCCCTGAAACATTCCCACAAGTATCGCAAGAATCCAGAACTGCAGCTGTGTTCTTAGGAATATTGCAAATACTGCTATTCCAAGATATGCCAATATACATACAGTAATTAATTTCTCTGTGCTTACCTTATATGAGAGATGCCCGAATAATATAGCACATGGAAACGCAACTATCTGTGTAACAAGCAGCGCAAGAAGTAAGCCAGTACTATCAAGTCCCAATGCTGAACCATATGCTGTTGCCATATCAATAATAGTATACACTCCATCAATATAGAAGAAAAATGCCAGAAGAAACATGAACACATGCTTTTCCTTTCTGATATTCTTAAATGTACCCCCTAATCGTTTAAAGCTCTGTCTCACTGCATGTGGCTGTTTTTCAACATAATGTTTCTGCTCATACTTCTTAACAAGAGGAACCGACATTCCAAGCCACCATAATGCTATTATTACAAATGAAATGCCCATAGCAAGTTCCATACTTATTCCTATCCTGTCTGCACAAAGCACAAGCACAAGACATACTGCAAAAGGTATACAGCTTCCTATATATCCCCATGCATATCCCTGAGTTGACACGTAATCCATACGTTTTTCATCTGTTACATCAACAAGCATTGAATCATAAAAAACAAGGCTTGAAGAAAATCCCACTTTGGCAATTACAAATACTATAAGAAATGCCAGCCACTGTACCATTGCTCCAAGTACAGCACAGCTGATAGTTCCGATAAGTATTGAAGTAAGAAATACCGGTTTCTTAAATCCCCTTGTATCAGCCAGCGTTCCACACACCGGGCCAAGTATTGCAACTATTATTGTACATATAGATGCTGCATATCCCCAGTACGCAAGATAATCAACTGAAGAAAGTCCGGCATTTCCAGCAAGATAATTAAAATATATTGGCATTATTGTTGATATAAGCAATGTAAATGCAGAGTTACCCACATCATACATTATCCATCTCTTTTCTTTTCCTGTAAGCTTTCCTTTCATAATTATACTGCCTCTCTTCCTTCAACAATAATATCCTGTGAGTTGCCTTTACTGTCACTGTCGTCATAAAGCTTTGATCCAAATGTATAATCATATATTTTATTAAACTCTGTATTTCCCAATGCGCTGTCTCTGAACTCATTTATAAGTATTTCAGCCAGCTTTACTGCTCCATCGTACAGATTGCACAGTTTCTTTGTGCTATCTTCACATATTGGATTAGGTTTGTAATTCACAATTAGTCCATGCATTTCTTTATAATTACCAGTAATCCCCAGCAATCCATATATGAACATTCTTTTTATCTTTGAAGGTGCTATTAACAGTCTGTTATATGAAATCATACTCTCCATTGCCTTCTTAACCTGTTCTGGTGACAGTCCATCATAAAACCTGCATATAATTTCAGCATTTTCATATGTTGTATGAATATGTCCTGTTAATATATGCGTAACAGGATTGTATCCATCTTTTTCCATAAGGCTTCTGTCAAATTCAACCTCTATCTCTGTATGACTTACTCCGTCTGCCTCAATTTTCTCATCTATGTATCTGTGACAGCTTACATCCAATGCAAAGTGACAGCAGAAACCATATATATATGCAAGTGCAGCCTCCTTTGATTTTCCATCCAGATTTTTTAATATATCTGCAGCATTTTTAAAAAACGTCTTTCCACTTCTTGCATGCATGTCATATCCCTGCTTGTTAACTTCGCAGGAGAACAATGGTTTATAATAAAAAAGTATGTCTGGTCCATGAAGGCCTATATCATATAATTCTTTATGATCAAGAATAGTACTCTTAATTCCTCCTGATATATTATCAAGTACCTCCTGTCCTAATCTGTAGTGTGCATAAGTTGATGGCATATATATCACTCCTCTGTTTTAATAGTATCTCTACATTGGAACTATGATATATATGCCTTGTAAAATGTGTTATCTGCTGATTGTAAATTATTTGTAAGATTTTTATTTGCTTGAATATCAAACCAATTTTACATAATTTTCATGTATTATTTTCAATAATATGGTAGACAACTATTATGAAAAGTGTTAACTTCATATAGTACTTAAGGACTAAATGTATTCATGATATGAATACATTTCATTTGAAAGGAATTCTAATGAACAAATACGGACATGTAACCGTAACCAAGAAACTTACACCTAAGCTTAAGAAAAGACACGACCTTGCTTTAAGACTGGGAAGCATTATGCCTGATATACTTCTTCATACATATATCAAAGGGCATACATGGGATTCTTCATATAGTAAGACTGCCCGAAGACTTCGCCGCCTCGAAAAGCATGGACGGATGAGTTGTTTATCTTTTCTCTCCCTTGGATATGCGCTCCATTACATAGAAGATTATTTTACATTTCCACATAACTCATGGTATCCGGAGCCAATGTCTGAGCATGTAATATATGAGATTAAGTTCATGAATTATATAAGAGAGAACAGGACTGATATCAAACGGCCATTAATATCTAATAATGACCGCGGTGTTTCAGCCGACAGAATGTTAGATTATCTTATAACTAATCATAAACAGTATGCATCTGGCGAACAGGGCTTTGATAATGACTACAGCTACATTACTTCTGTAGGCTATGCGTTTGTTACCAACTACATTAAACTGTTTATGATCAATAGCGGAAAGGATATCATTATTGATTTCCACGAACAACCTTCCGCTTTATTATATGATAAGCTATAACCATGATTATTGATATCAACACCAGGGTCGTTGCAATTATTATTCTGCATTATTCTTTCCTTCTTTCACACCACTGACCCTGGTAGAAACTACAGCCCCGAGAGGAACCATTTTTATAATGACCTCTCCGTCTGTCTTTCTTGTAATCAATGTTCCCCCGCGTTGGATATAACTTTTATCAATATGCTTATATCCAAGATAATCTATAGACATACCATATGTCATCTGTATTCCCTTATATATAAGAGATAACGTATTAAGATGGTCATGTCCGCAAAACATCCACTTGATGATTCCATTCTCTACTGCTCTTTCAAAAAATGTTCCATGAAATTTGGATATTCCAAAATGTTCATTTTTCTCAGCTATACTTCCATGCTGATATATTACACTCTTATCCCCCAGCTTCATCTTCCGGTATGCTTCCTTAAATTCTGCTGGCGGCATATGAAAGAATGCCATCGCCTTAATTTCAGGATTATTTTTTTTCAAATCATCAAGCTTTTTCATACACCAGTCCACCTGATCATCATGTATCCTGTCAAATCCGCTATAAAACCATCCACCTTCTCCATACATGTTAGAATCAAGCATAACCATCGGTAATAAAACATTTCCATCTATATCCGTAAGATTTATTAAAAAATTACCCGTTCCTGTAAGATTTTTCTTACCTTCTGTAAATATACAGTATTCCCCAGTCTTATAAATCTGTGCAAGCTCTCCTTTATTACATGTCGAACCCATTTCACAATCGTGATTTCCAAATACAAGAGTATATGGAATGGCAAAGCTATCCATGAACTCCATCAGCTTATATGCCTGTTTTCTGTTATTAAGTGTTCCCGCCTTTGGTAGAAATGGAAATATTGAATCTCCTGTAAGAACAATCATATCCGGCTCTGATTTTGCTATAATCTTTCTTACAGCTTCCAACGCAAGCTTATCTTTTCTTTTTGAAAACAGCCCGAAACCAAGATGAAGATCTGTAAGCTGCAATATTTTAAAATCCCGGTTTTTATCAATTATATATGTAAACGTATCTTCATTTGTCTGCTTTAAATTCCTTGAATTATACATATTAACACTCCTCTTTTCCGGGCATTGTCACCTGCGATATATATTTAGCTAAGTGGTATTAATGCTCCGATAGCTGATACTATTGTAGAAATCACCATAAGAATCTGAAATGGCAATGTTCCTATCACTCCGCATATAGGACTGATTCCGGCCTTTCGTCTTGATTTACCATATGTAAGCACCAGCATAATACTAACAAGCACGACGACTCCGCTCATGATTCTTGTAAGTATAATAAAACTGCTTACTCCGAATATTGCAAATAATATACACGGAACAGTTGCTATAATCCAGCTTATTCTGTTTCCAATCCCAATCTGCTCATGCACAACATCTCTTAATGCAAGTGTATTGCTCCAGAATGTTGTAAGCAATGCAAAAAGCGAAAAGATACCTGCCAGAATAACTGCCCATTTTCCAATGCTCTCCCCAAGCTGCATATATGCAAGCTCCTTATCTATATTTCCTTTTGTTCCAAGCAGGACTGTCATCGTAACAACAAGAACGAATGCTGATGACAGACCAAATCCTATGAATATTGATTTTCTTATCTTACCCGGATTGCCGTCAAGTCCTTTAACAACCTGAATAACTGCCTGATTAGCCGATGTCGCAAATACAACCATACTATACAGAGCAAGCAGGTTATTCCAGTGGAAAGGAGCTGTGTAGAACGTATTAACCGGATGCATGAATGTTCCAACTGTCATAACTGCTACTATTCCCATAAGAAGAATCACTGCATATTTCTGTGCAACTCCTACTGCTTTCATTCCCATAAATACTACAATTCCAGCAATTACATAATATATAAGCTGTGCCACCCACACAGGAATTCCAAACCAGTTCACAAATATCTGTGCGCCTCCATTGATATTGCCACTTACACCTATCATAATTGCAAGACCATACACGGCAAAGACAATCCAACTGAACACTTTTTTCATAACTCCATGAAACAGTTCCCCCTCAAAGCTTTTTACAAGCTGTACGCCGCCATTGTTATACGAAAGTTCTGCAATAATAAGGTGAAGAATAACATTTATAATATAAGCTGCTCCTACCATCCATATAACATCTATCATACTGTTTTTTGTTGCAAGATATGGAACTGCTATTATTCCTGTTCCTATACTGTTTCCCACAATCATGCTTATTGCCTCAAATGTCGTAAGCTTTGCTTCTGATTTTATCGCCATATTTTATCTTGCCTCCTTATTCTGCTGGTTTACCTGCTTTTCCCTCTTACTTATCTTGTTTCTCTTGTTGATCCGGATTGCTCTTACCTACTGATTCCATGATTTGCTTCTTTATGTATGCTTATATTATATATGGTGTCTTTTGCATGTCAATTCAGCCAACACCATTACATAACATTATGTAATATTATGCAACATTGCAACAATAAATCTGTATTTGACCATATCTGTCCTCAGTGCTATATTATGTACGAAAATGCACACAGAAAAGGAATAAACGCAATGAGCAGAAATGACGAAAATAACTATACTCTGCGTCCACTTACTATAGAAGATGCGGAAGAATACAATGCACTTTTGAGATATGCTTTTCAGGTAACTGAGCAGGAGCTTGCTGAAACCGGATGGAAAGATGATGAAATTACCCAGTCTAAATTTCCAGTTCTTCAAAGGGCTGATGTTCTTGGATGTTTTAATGGTGATGATCTTATAGCACAATTTGCAGTTTACCCTCTTGATATGAACATATATGGTGTAAAATATAGTGTGGGATTTGTAACAAGTGTTTGTACATATCCTGAATATACAGGTCATGGCATTATGAAAAGGCTTATGATCCAGAGTCTTATAAGAATGAGAGATGCGCATAAATCATTTGCACTGTTATATCCATATTCCATTCCTCTTTATCGTGGTCTTGGATGGGAAATTATCTCTAATAAAATGACTTACACTGTCAAAGATACACAGATTCCAAGAAAACTTAATGAACCCGGTTATGTCAGACGAGTATCATGGGATGATATAGAGTTCAAAGAACTTCATACTAAATTTGCAGAAAAAACACATGGCTGTCTTTTTAGAAATAACCTGGCATGGGAAGAATACTGGCGTTGGGATGAAGACGATACCTCTGTCGCAATATATTATTCCAAGGATGATATTCCTTATGGCTATATGGTTTACATGATAAGTTCTGATATTATGCACGTAAAAGAAATGATATATCTTAACCGCGAAGCACAGCTTGGTTTATGGGAATTCATTCATGCACATGATTCAATGATTGATGAAGTCCGTGGAAACAATTACTACAGTGAACCTATTGCATTTGAACTTGATGACAGTGATATTAAAGAAACAATCCGACCTTACACTATGGGCAGAATAATTGATATCAGACAATTTTTTGCCAAATATGCCTGCGACCCGGACGAGCCATCTGTATGCATCCGGCTCTATATAGAAGATGACCTTCTCGCATGGAATAATGGCTATTTTACTTTCCTTTTTGACAATGGTAAATGTACTGAAACCGACAATGAACCAGATTATGAAGCATCTATGTCAATCGGCACATTAACTACACTGATGCTTGGATATAAAACGGCTGAAAAGCTGCATATAATGGACAAAATCCAGGCAACTGATGAAGCAATTGAACATCTCGATGATATTCTCTTTCATAGAATTCCTTATGTGTCAGATTATATCTGATATTAGTAAATTAAAAATACGGACAATGGCCACAGCTTGTCATTGTCCGTTCTTTATCTTTACTATTCTGTGCTTCCTTTCAGATTCTCCTTAATCTTACCAAGATTATATTCTGGTGCAGCCGCAACAACAGCATCATATAATGGTTTAATATCTGCTGCTGCTTCCTCCAACTGAGATGCAATTTCTGTAAGCGATTGTGATTTCTTAACTTTCTTTATAATCTGTTCCAAATAAACTTCCGTCTTCACTTCTATTTCTACTTTTTCTCTTACTTCTTCTTCTACCTTTTCTCTTACTTCTTCTTCTACCTTTTCTCTTACTTCCTCCTCTACTTTTTCTCTGAGTTCTTCTTTTGCTAATTCTTTTGCCTCTTCAAATAATGTCTTTCTTACTTTCTCCTCATCATAATCATATATACTCACTTCGACGACCTCCTCCCTGTGCTTCCCAAAGAAATCGGCAAGTATATCCTCCTCTATGCATTCGTCCATTGCCTCTGTTACTGCAAATCTCACATCTTCGCCCTGAATGCCCATTTTATAGCGCACCTTCTTGACAAATGTCATATAATCTCGGAGCGTTTTACATTTTCCCAGTAGTTCTGCATCCCTGTTAATGTTGATAACACGCACTCTAAGTTCAAGCTCTGGATTGTCTGTTGGAATTTCATACATATCTGACAGCTTAATTTCGTCTTCTTCATCGATCCATTTTTCCAAACCATTATAAAACGTCACAAAATGTGGAACAGGAATCTTTATCAGGCTTCGTCTATGAAGCATATCATTACTAAACAATTCCTTAAACACATCTGACACATAATGTAAAAACCTTAATGGCATATTAGGATTCTTGCTCGACTGCTGTTCAAACATATACAGACTCATGCATAGTAAAAAAGATGCATCATTCTTATACTTCATATATGATCCACCATTTAATGTCGTTACCTGCAGATCATCCACATTGGTGTAAGCTGAATTATTAAGTGCATTGTACAGTTCTAAAAGATTTCTCTTATCCCTGTATAACATACAGAATACATTATCCTTAAATCTGGATGCTACATTGTCTTTTTTCTCTGCCATAGATATCCTCCTTACCAGGCTGATATCCTTGCACATGTATACTAATATTGTGTCTAATTAACATTATATTAACATCTATAGATAATGAATACAAGCCTGCTTTATTCTATTAAGTAATAGGGTTATTGCTGTAGACTATTCATAAAATGAACATCCAGCCTGATAAGTAATCACAAAAATCACTTTAGACAAAAGAATCAGATAAATTCTTTTAATATATTAATATCACATATAGTTTTATATGTCAATAGAATAATTATAATATAATTAAAAACAGCTATCCTTGCCATTACGGCTCAGATAGCTGTCTGTTATAGCATATTATTCCTTATAACCAATATTATTGTTTCCAAAACATTTTTCATAAGAAATACCTGTTAATTTCTCAATTACATTTCTTGTTTCCTCAGAAACATCCTCTTTTCTGCCGCCTGCATGAATTCTGTCAAGCTCATCAATAACGATCTTATGTGTCTTATGGTTAAGCTTCATTCTGCAAGAAAAGATAATACCGATTACTGCTAATCCACCTACTCCAATAAGAAGTACACCTGCTATCGCATTAACTGCACTCTGTGGCTGTGTTGATGCACCTGATACAAAGCCAAATGCAGCAAGAACCTGACCTAAGATAAAGACAACACTTGCCCTCATAAGCTTTCCAGCCATTGTCATTGCTCCAGCATATACGCCCTCTCTTCTTCTGTTAGTTACTACCTCATCAACGTCCGCCATAAATGTATACGCTGTCCAAGGAATATAATAAACGCCACCTGTTCCAAGACCGAATATAACCATTACACCAAATACTAGAATTGTAATATGAGCTATATGGAATACAAATATTCCAAAGAAGCACAGAATTGCTCCGATTACAACAGAAAGAGCTGCTATAAATGGCTTTGCAAACCCCTTCTTTGCTACAATTCCAATAAATACAGCCGTTGATATAAGCTGTAAAATACTGCTTAAGCTGTTAAGCTCTGAAACAAGCGTTGAAGGCTGATTCAGACAGAATACTATATAATAAGTAAAGCACGCTGTAAAAAGCCATTCCGCACCGAATCCAAACAGATACATTCCAAGATGCTGTCTGAAAGTTTTAATTCTTAATGTTGATGCAATATCAACGAAAAGCTTCTTAATTCCCTCAAAGAAATTAGGAATATTCTCCTCCGCTACATCTTCATAAGGTCTTTCCCATGAATTAAAGTAAAGGAATGTAAGTGAAATAATCATAATTACGCAGTATGTAACACCTGTATAAAAGAATGGCAAAGGTGAATCCTTGCCAAGCATTCCGATGAAGAAACCCGGTATAGCTGCACCTAAGAAGTTAGCCAGCTTTCCAAACATTGCTTTAAATCCGGTAAGATAAGTTCTCTGATTAAAATCAGAAGTCATCTCAACAGCAAGTGTATCATAAGGAATCATAATGCTTGTATACACAAATTCAAAAAGAATATAAGTTGTAAGGTAATAGAAGAAATTCATATTCTTTACCCAGAGCATTGGATAAAGAAGCATAAGGGGAATACCTGTAAGGATAAAAAATCTTCTTCGTCCGAACTTTCTTCCCAGCTTAGTTCTGTAAAAGCTGTCTGTAATAAATCCCATCAAAGGATTAAGAATTACATCAAGATATGTTGCAATTGAAAATATAAGTGTAGCCTTAACTACCGACATATTACAAAATGTCGTGTAAAAATATAAAAGCCATGCCCCGCTTATCGCCAAAGCTCCGCTTCCCAGCATATTACCGCTTCCATATGCCAGCTTGTGAATGAGAGTTATCTTTTTGTTCTTTGTTTCTGTATCACTCATCATTAACCTCCGTATCTTTTATATTACTCTGTATGTTATATATTTCGTGCTATATAATATATATCTGTTAATAAAATGTCAAGTGTTAAAAAATAGACAATTTGATAAAAATATGTTATAAAATATATATCATTAACATTTTGGGGGTAATTATGTTAAATATCACAGAAAAAAAAGATGGTGAAGCTGCAAAAGATTATGTTTTACGCCAGCTTATTGACAACATTGTCCACACCAATCTGCTGCCTGGCCAGAAGCTTGAAGCATCTGAACTCTGCTCACTTATGAATGTCAGCAATAATCCTCTTCGTGAGGCAGAATTAGAGCTTGCCCAGTCAAAGCTTATAGAGATAAAGCCTAAGATTGGAGCATTTGTATCATATGTTAATTCAGATATCGTGGAACAGCTCCGCGACCTGCGCTGCGTACTTGAGGCACAGCTTGCAGTTGAAGCATGTGGCAAGCTGACAAAAAGCCAGCTCGATTCCTTATATGAAAATGTAGCTTTATGGGAAATGTATATTAAACGTGGTGACGAAGAAAAAATATTCAGACTGGATAAAGAATTTCATGGCAGCCTGTATAAAATGTGTGGCAAAAATGTATGGTACAACCTTGTTGAAAGCATGGCTCCGCATTTTGACCGAACTACAATATTAAGTTTCCGTTGCAAAGAAACGGGAAGAATCCTGAAAGACCATGAAGAACTTGTATCAGCAATCGAAAAAAAAGACAAAGAAAAAGCTGCCCATATATCACAGAGACATATGAGCAGATATTCTGAAAATATAGATGCAATCAGGAAAATGTTTCCTGAGTATTTTAATGATTAATTGCGCCAACCGCATATTATACAATTAAATACGCGTTGTCCACTTTCCACAGTCCCACACATCAGTCGCAAGACCATCGTAGAACTCTGGTTCGTGGCAGACCATAAGTATACTGCCCTTATATGCCATAAGGGCTCTTTTTAATTCATCCTTGGCATCCACATCAAGGTGGTTAGTAGGCTCATCAAGTACAAGAATGTTACTCTCCCTGTTAATCAGTTTACACAGACGCACCTTTGCCTGCTCTCCTCCTGAAAGAACCTTAACCTTACTCTCAATATGCTTGGTTGTAAGACCACATTTGGCAAGGGCTGAACGAACCTCATACTGTGTATATCCCGGAAATTCCTGCCATATCTCCTCAAGACATGTAGTTTCAATTCCAGCCGGAGTCTCCTGCTCGAAATATCCTATTTCAAGATAGTCTCCCTGCTCAACATCACCTGATAATGGCTTAATAAGTCCTAATATACTCTTTAGCAATGTAGATTTACCAATTCCATTAGCACCAGTAAGTACAATCTTCTGTCCTCGCTCCATCTCTAAGTTAAGTGGGCTTGAAAGTGGCTCATCATAACCGATAACAAGGTCATGTGTCTGGAAAATGTATCTTCCCGGTGTTCTCGCAGTCTTGAAATTAAACTCTGGCTTTGGCTTCTCTGCTGCCAGCTCAATAATATCCATATTATCAAGCTTCTTCTGTCTCGACATCGCCATATTTCTTGTGGCAACTCGTGCCTTATTTCTTGCAACGAAATCCTTAAGCTCCGCAATCTCCTGCTGCTGCTTATTGTAAGCTGCCTCAAGCTGCGCCTTCTTCACTGCATATACCTTCTGGAAATTATCATAATCACCTGTATAACGATTCAATTCCTGATTATCCATATGATAAATAACATTTATAACGCTGTTAAGGAATGGGATATCATGTGATATCAGTATAAATGCGTTCTCATAATCCTGAAGATATCTCTTAAGCCACTCAATATGCTCCTTATCAAGATAGTTAGTAGGCTCGTCAAGAAGCAGAATATCCGGCTTCTCAAGAAGAAGCTTTCCAAGCAGTACCTTGGTTCTCTGTCCGCCTGAAAGCTCCGTTACATCTTTATCAAGTCCAAGATCAGTAAGTCCCAATGCCCTTGCAACTTCCTCAACCTTTGCATCTATCATATAGAAATCATGCATTGTAAGAAGATCCTGAATCGTTCCTGCTTCTGCCATCAGCTTATCCATCTCCTCTGGCGACGCATCACCAAGGCTGGCATATATATCATTCATCTGATTTTCCATGTCATACAGAAAGTCAAATGCAGAGGCAAGTACAGACTGAATTGTCATTCCTTTCTCCAACACAGCATGCTGGTCGAGGTATCCGACTCTGACATTCTTGGCCCACTCAACCTTTCCCTCATCAGGCATAAGCTTGCCTGTTATTATATTCATAAATGTGGATTTACCCTCGCCGTTAGCTCCCACTAAACCAATCTTATCAAGCCTGTTAAGCTGGAAAGACACATTATTAAATATTGCTCTGTCTCCAAATCCGTGTGTAAGTCCGGTTACTGTAAGTAAACTCATATGTGTTATCCTTTTCTATCTTATATTCTTTATCATTAACAGATTTCTTCATAGTATCATATGTTTCTGTGCCTTGCAAACATTTATTCGTGATATATCAGCAAAAGACCTCAGAAGTACTTATACATACTTCCGAGGTCTTAATTTATTACTAATACCTTCTTTTGTTATATTGTTTATTTTACTGTCTTTTTCTTTTCAAAGAATACAACAGTTCCCATTACCATAATACAAGCAATCATCATAGCGATTGGTGCAGCCATATTTGATGAATCACCTGTGCCTGATGCTGGCTCACTACTTGTCTCTTCTGTTCCTGCTTTTTCTTTTACCAATTTGTTAGCAGATTCTGCATTTGTCTGATTCATTTCTGCACCAAATACAAGTACATAATCAGATGCATGCGTAAATGTTAATGAAATATTTCCGTCTGCATCAATCAATGATGAATCAATGTACTCAAATGTTCCATCTTCTTTATACCAGAATAGATTAGCATACTCACCTGAATGTTTAGTTCCTACATTAAGATTTAACTTTGCTGTAAGCTTGAACTCTCCGTTATGTGAGATATTAATCTGCATAACATCATTTTCTCCTGAAAGAGTTTTAACGATATCACCAGAAATATTGTTAGTGTCTTTAGTAACCTTTAAATCAATATCTTCTAATTCAACATCAGGGATATCTTTACCATTAATTGTCCATGAGTAATCACCCATATCAAATGTAACTTCAATATCTTTACCCTTAATCTCTTCCAGCATTTCCTTAGTAATTACTGTAGCATCACCCATATCATACGTTTTTTTATTAACGTTCTCGTTGTCACCTGGTTTATCATTGTTATCTTCTGTCTTATTCTGTTCAGCCATAATAGCTTTAGCTTTTTCAGTAAGAACAAAAAGTCCTTTCATATCTAATGAGCCATCTTCTTTACGTACTGGAGAAACATTAGTATAATCAACTGTCTCAAACCAGTCCGCAGCAACCTGAGTATTACTGCTGTTTGCTGATATCTTTGTACTAATATCGTTGCAAAGATAATTAGACTTATTATATATTACAGACTCATCCTGTCCTAATAATATGAATTTATCACATGCCATTGTTCCAGTTTCTTTTATTTTATCCGTGTAAAAGCTGATGCTGTTCTTTAAAACATAGCCTGTTGTTCCATTATACTTAGTACCATTCTTTGGTGATAACTGATAGTTATTTCTGTCTGCGTTTCCACCATTTCTTGAGAACACACCATTATCAACAGCTATACAATTATATACCTGACAATCAGGACCATTATTACTCATAATTCCGCTTCCGCCATTATTCCATGATACAGAATCTATAAGTTTATGCTTTCCTGTCAAACCTTCACCACCAAGCTTAAATCCATTACCTGATGCCTTAGAATATGTTCCATCTTCAAGAATTCCATTATTATATGCAACACAGTTTTTAATTGTAACTGCTCCTATTGGACCATATTTGGCTGTAGCCTTTGCATATAAATCATATCCATCATCTGCATTATTATATGACGCACATCCATCAAATACATTGCCTTCACCAACAGATAATTTAGCTGCAAATCCATCTGCATCATTCTGTTTTGCGTCCACATTAAAATATGAATCACAATTTAATATTGTATTGTATGATGGCCACCACACTTTAGGCTCTCCACCTGAGTAACTTATCTGAAGACCTGTAGTTCCATTATGGTGGATATCACACTTTTCTATTGTGTTATAACTACCAGATACATGAATTCCCTTTACTGCTTTTACTGAAAGTCCTTTTTTAGGATCTGTATAATGACCAGCTTTTGTTACCTCGATATTCTTGATATCCCAATAATCACCCTGTACAAAAAGTGCAGAATCTCCACCATTAAGTTTTGTTCCTTCAATTGTAACTTTACCAGCATTAACCGGTTCAAGTGTTATATGCTTATCTGTTGTACCGCTTACACTATACGGAATTGTATATGGTTCTGATGAAATATATGTTCCATCCATCATCTTAATTGTCATTCCTGGATTAGCATATGAAAGTGCTGTCTGAAGATCTAAAGGAGCTTCCTGTGTTCCGGCATTTCCTGCATTTCCTGATGGTGATACATATACAACCGAATTACCATTAGCTATTGTTTTTCTTTCTACAGTATCTGTGATAACTCTTGTACTATAATCTTCAAGTAATAATCTGTCAGAGTATTGTTTCTTTAAAGTTTCAGAATTAACCGAATTATCATATGGTGTAATCTCTGTTGTAAATGTTGTTTTTCCCTCTGCAAGTTCTTTTCCATAATCTGATAAATTAAATTCAATTGTATCATTCATGGCAATAGATTTATCCTTAATATATGTATTACCCTTATCATCTTTAACAGTAATTGTTCCTGCTATATTACCATAATATCTATATCTGTAATCACTATCAGATGTTGTTGTGCCATTAAATGTCTTAATGCTTACTTCATCATAATCAACCCATTTAACTTTATCGATTGCCTGTTTCTCTTCTTCTGTAAAAGTATGTTCTTCGTAACTTAAATTAGTTACTTCTACTTTTCCAATTCTTGATGCATAAAATCCTATATATACACCTGTGTCATCCTGTGTAAGAAGCTTTGATGGATTATACATTGAATATGTTCCTACAACTGTATTCCATTCATCGTCGTACCAAGTAACTGTAATACCATTAACATTTTTCTCTAACTCAAAATTATATGTTATATTATAATTATTTTTTGAGAAAACATCAGCATTTGTATCAAGTGCTCTTGATGCATCACATTTACTATCTTCTGCAGATGTTGTTCCTGTTGAATCAGTATTATACAAATATGTTCTCACTATAGGAATACATGAACCTGTAGACTCAC
Organism: uncultured Lachnospira sp.; assembly: GCA_934343805.1. Taxonomy (GTDB): domain Bacteria; phylum Bacillota; class Clostridia; order Lachnospirales; family Lachnospiraceae; genus Lachnospira. Next base: position 48,018 of record CAKRIN010000005.1, on the reverse strand, counting down.
ATTTTGTAGCTGCTGCAATGTCTATCTGATTCACATAATCAGTTGTGGCATCTCCATTTCCCTTTGTATCAAATGCTATTAAACCAAAAGAAGACTGATTATCTGCCTTTGAAGCATCTGTTGCCTTAAATGAACCTTTTATCTTCACATATGTTTCTGGACTAACCTTTTTACAATAAGTTATAAATCCTGACTGACCAGTGTTAGCCATTTTACCTTTATTACCATTTGTATCAAATGTTATTTTCCCTCCATCATATGTTGCTTTTATCTTGTCATTATTAGTCTGAGTTCCCAGCTTTAATGTTTCAAACCCAGTTGAGTCAAAACTCCCCTGATTCTCAGCCTTCGCTGTAGTAGCAAATACACCACCTAACAGCCATGTTGGGATTAATGTCAACGCCATAAGCACAGTCATGACTGCCGCAAGAATCCTCTTCTTATTCTTTTTCATAAAATTGCCTCCTTGTTGCCAGACACTTATTTCCCTTTAAAGTGTCAGTTGTTTTGAAAATCCGGACATCCACCGAAATTGTCTTAAGATTAACACAATACCCCCCCCCAAGTCAATCTACACTATTGGTAAACATGTCGTCTCCTGATGAATTTTTGCCTTATATTTTTGTGCAGTTTTAACAATAAATTAAGGTGCTTAGTATATCAAATCTTCTGTAATTATCAATTTATTTTACTTTAAACTCGCTTAAATACTGCGTTTTCAGCATCCGTATCACACACATCGGTTTTACAACCATTGTAATTATTAACAAACCTTGACTTTTTACCCCATTTGGGGCGACGGATAAAAAAAGTAGGTCAGATGCCCCATTAAGGTGCATCAGACCTACTCATTAATCTGTATTTTTACTATTATTCCACTTATCCAATAAGCTCATAACTTTCGTTGAAGGTTCCCGCCTTTATCTCTTTCAAGCGCTCATCAATCCTGCTTTTTACAAGCTCTGCGATTTCTTTTTTCTTAAGATTTCCATATTCAGAATAAAGAATGGGCTTAAGAAAATGCACCTGGGTATCAACCTTTTCAAATGTGTTACTGTTCATAGACTTATATGAATCATACAATGCCACTGGAACTATAGGTGTCCTTGTATGAAGACTGCATGAGAAGCATCCTGCCTGAAATTCCTGAAGCTCATTCTTGTTATCAGTATATCCGCCTTCAGGAAATATAAGAAAATTTCTGCCAGACTTTACCTGCTTGGTAACATCCATGATTGCCCTGACCTTATCCCTGTTGTTATCAAGATCAATAACAACTGCATCAATAAGACCGCATACCTGACGGCTCATAAGCCTCTCAGCCTGCTTCTTTCCCCACAGTACACCGCATGGTTTTTCCTGCGCAAGAATAATTCCAAGAGCATCATACTTTCCCTGATGATTAGGATACATTATGTAATTACTGTCCTTAGGAATATTCTCTCTGCCAAATACCTTAGTTCTTGTTCTGGCTCGTCTCCTCATATAATCAATAATCCACTGTGCATATGCGAATCTCTCCTCTGCAGAATGACTGCTCTTATTGGCAATCATCTTGTTAGCTTTAGGCACAGCGCGAAGTACCATACGCCAGCTCGATATAACAGTGCATTTAAAACGCAGATTAAACATTCTTAAACCCTCATTCTTTCTACATATGCGAAGCAAAATATTTCGCAAATTCATCATGAATAAGCATGTATCCTTTCTTATTTGGATGCATACCATCTTTACTATAATATGCCAACATGTCGTCAACAGCAAGAAAACTTTCTCTAAGGCTTAATACACTACAACCATTTTCCTTTGCTGCCAGCCGCATAATTTCTCCATATTCAGCAAATTCATCATACATCTGCTGAACTGAGTTCACATATTCTGACATAATATTTCTGTCAACTCCACTTTCAAGCAAATGTGAAAGATACACTTCAACAGGAATTGGAGGTGCTATAACCGCTACCGCTTCAACTCCCTGCTTTTGCAAAATGTGTATCATATCTTCATAATTTTTCTTAAATTGATCCGGCGCAACCCTGTGTCTGTGTTCATAGTCACATTTGCCTTCACAGATTGATTTCCAATCATAATCACAGTCATTACCACCACACTCAATAAATGCAACATCTGGCTTTTCCTGTCTTCCCATCGTCTGTAGCATCCACATTTTAACCCTTTCGGATGTAAATGTAGGCATGGCATAATTGACAAACTTCATATTATAATGTGTCTGCATCTCTTCAAATCCGATTGCATCAGAGCTGTGATAATTCCATGATTCATCTGGCATAACACCTCTCATAAGCGAATCACCAAACATATAATATGTCTTCATATTCTGCCTCTTATCTAAGGTTAGGTGCTGGAAGCGGATTTTCCGGGGTAACTGCATCCCAATAATTATTCATCAGCTTCTCTAATGCACGCTGTGGAATCATTGGCTGTGACGCATAGTCAATCATCTCCTGAGGTACATCTTCACCTCTTCCCATAACCTTACCAATTTCTGTGTATCTCTTAAGATACTCATTAATCTGATTTACCATTGGTGGAATTGCAAACATCTCACTCTGTGGACATAAGAATGCCTGATATCTGCCCTTTCCATATATGAAATTAAACTCCTTGATAAGAGCATCATATATCTCCTGGGTTCTTCCATATCCACATGATGATATAACATAGAATTTCTTTCCACTTACATCATAACGGAATTCATGGAAAGCATTATCTCCGATATCTCTTACCTTTCCCTTATATGTCTCCATAAGTGGCATAATTCTGTCAACAAATGTTTTCATTGGGCCTGGCATTCCAAAGAAATACAATGGGAAGCTGTATATAATAACATCTGCATTCATAAATTTAACATGTACATCCTGCATTACATCATTAATAACACATTGTCCCGCTGTTTTTCCCCAACAGCTCATACAGCCCATGCATGGTTTGATATCCATATCCTTAACTGTAAGGAGCTCTATTTCTGCATCCGGATTTGTCTCCTTAAGTCCCTTAAGAACCGCGTTAGTCATCTGCATAGTATTACTCTTTGGTCCTTTAGGGCTTCCGTTTACTACTAAAACCTTCATATTATATCTCCATTTTAAACTAATAATCAATTTGTAACTACATCTATGACAATTCTAGTTTTCCATAAATTTCTCAAATGCCTTGAATTGCTTTCTCATTGTGTCATATCCGTACTGATAACACTGCAAAAGTTTTTCATTGTTATTTTCAAAATGTCTTATCATCTGTTCATCTGGACGAATAACAAATACTTTTCCCTCTTCCTGCAGCTTTTTCATATATTTATCCTGCTTGTCATAAGCCTGTCTTCTATGCGCCATTGCCTCACATAACTTTGGATACTTCTTATAGCTCCAGTCAATAAGCTTCTTAACCTTAGAATAATCTGTAGGTCTGGAGCCCTCTGGTTTGGTCAGGACAACAACTATCTTCTCGCATCCCTTCTCCACTGCTCTCGCAATTGGAATTGAATCAATAATGCTTCCATCCAGATAGTGATATCCATCTATCTCTACCGGATTACATATAAATGGTACAGAACAGCTTGCCATCTGACACTTAAGGAATTCCTCTTTTGTCTTAAAATTCCCCTTATACTCTGCTTTTCCTGTTTCACAATTAACGACAACACTTTCGCATTCAGTTTTAGATGCAAAAAATGTATCAAAATCATAAGGGATATCTTTCAAAGCATATTCTGCAACCAGCATTTCAAGATTAAGAATCTTCTTATTCTCAAACAGCTGCCCTACGCCATAATACCTCTCAGCATTCTCATGCGTAATTATCTTTTTGGTTCTTCCTTCCTGTCTGGAAACATAATTCACAGCATTACCTGCCCCTGCTGACACACCTATGACATAATCATAATAAATGTCTTCCTTAAGCATGTAGTCAAGAACTCCGGCAGAGAATATACCTCTCATTGCCCCGCCTTCCAGAACAAGACCTGTCTTTAACTCACTCATACGAGACCTCTATTTAGCATTAGCTTCTACATAGTCAACAATATCCTTAACAGTTTCAAGCTTGGCATCAGAACTGAATCTGATCTTGAATTCATCTTCTACAGTGATAGCAAGTAACATCATATTAAGAGAATCAACTCCTAAATCAGTTGTAAGAACACTATCCATAGTAATAGTTGATGGGTCGCACTGTGGCATAACCCTTCCAAAAATTTCCTTTAACTTCTCGAATACCATAATAAAATCTCCTTCTTTAATTTATTGAAATCCGTGTGGAATTTGGCAATCGTACGGTATATGGTTTTGAAAAAAATTGCTCCAAAAACACGCTTCCGCTCATATCCAGACGCAACGGACACTAAGCTCATTCGTGTTTTGTTGTGGGATGCCGGGAGCAAACTCCCGCATCCCACACTAACCACGAATTCCCTAAGTGCCGGCGTCTTCCAATGGTTTTTCCGCAATCCTTTTCAAAACCACATACCTGCGACTGACACATTCCCGGATTTTAATCAACTAAAGTGCGATACGCCAGCCGTAGGCTGGCTACGCACCCGGCGGTCTGCAATCTTCCGCCCTCTACACTTTCTCCCACACCGGGCGAACCTCCAAAGAAGGCAGCCCGTAAAGCAGTTGACATACGCAGGGGCTGCGAGCTGGATGGGACATAGGCGGTGAGGGTGTGTAGCATTTTGAAACCGTGGGAGGACGCCGGCACTTGGTAAGCTGGAGCAGTTGGCACACAGTGCCAACAAACTCCAGTGAACCTAGTACCGCTGCGTCCGGATACGAGCGAGAGCGTGTTTCAAAATGCTACACACCCTCACAAGCCCATGTCACTGCCTTACGCCTGGTTCCTCAATATCTTCATTGCGCCAGACCTCTTGAAATCCTCTGTACGCACCTTCAGCTTAAGCACTCTCTTATATGGAGGAAGCTCTTTATTAACCTCATTAACAGCATCCTGTAATCTCTTCTGGATTTCATCTTCAGATGCTCCCTGTAATTCAGGCATATATGGAATAATCTCAACGCCTATAACAGTGTTTCCATTCATTTCCATTTCCTGTACAAGACAATCCTTTACTAATGGCTGTTTATAGAATAATTCTTCAATCTCTTCAGGTGATACATTTTCACCATTAGGAAGAATTATAAGGTTCTTAATACGACCTGTAATGTATATCCAGTCTTCCTTATCGAATTCTACAAGATCACCAGTCTTAAACCATCCATCTTCAAATACCTCTGCTGTATGCTCTGGATCCTTGTAATACTCCTTCATTACATTGTCGCCTTTAATCCAAAGTTCTCCATTAACGACCTTAACTTCCTGCTCCGGATATATATGTCCCATAGACTCTGGCTTCTTATCTGTATCGCAGTTACCTGCTGTCAGGTTAGCACACTCAGTCAGTCCATATCCTGCACATAATGTAATTCCCAGTTCACTGCATTCTGCCATCTGTCTTGGTGGAACCGGTGCAGCTCCACACATAATACTCTCAAGATCTCCAAGAAAAGCTTTTCCCTTTGCCTTCGCAATATTAAGAATGATCTCAACAAGCCCCGGAACCAGTACAAGAGTTGTTGGTCTGATAACTGGAATATCACCAATGCCAGCCCTCATATCAGTACATGTATATGTTAGTGAACCTGTGTACAGCTTTGCCATATATCCCATGATGGCACCAAAAATATGTGAAAGCGGAAGCATGGCAATGTATCTTTTATGAAGTATATTTCCTGGTCCAAATACACCATTAAATGAGCCTCTCATAATAGAGCCATGACTATGGACTGCTCCCTTAGGCGCTCCTGTAGTTCCACCTGTAAAGAATATCGCTGCTGTAGTATCTTTTTTAACATCTGCAAATTCACTCTCTGTATCACCTATAGAACTGCTTGCCCATGTCTTGCAAGGAACATTACTTGTAACCTCTGTAAATTCCTTTCCAACAAACATACCTGCAAGGTCAAACTTCATACAGATTCCTGCAAGTGCTTTCTCGTTGAGTGCATTAGGAAGCATCAAAAGCACATGTCCTGCTGCTGGAATTGCAAGGAAAAGCTCCATTGCATCCAGGTCATTCTTCGCAAGTACAGCAATATTTGAACCCTTTTCAAGTCCTAGCGAATTAATAAATGTAACTCTCTTAGCAACCCTTGAAACAAGTTCTTCATATGTATATGTAGTAATCTTGTCACTTATGGCTGGATAATCAGAATATTGTTTCTTAATAAAATCCAAAAACTCCGGAATAGTCGGAATATATTCCAAAATATTCATTTCATCAGGGGTTACCATGTTATAAAAATAATTATTCATAATCTTCTCCTTGTATTTAATTCAGTATCTATGTTAAATCTTCCAGCAGACGATTTGAAAAACATTTCCAAATCGTCTGCCTGCAACTAACATCATCCCAAATCCACATCAGAAAAAAGGCGACCCTCCGCAGGAGGCAGCCCTACAAATGCAGTGACACACAGGGGCTGCGAGCTGGGTGGGACGTAGGTGGTGTGTAGGTGTGTAGCATTTTGAAACCGTTGGAAGACGCCGGCACTTGGTGAATTCGCACTTGTGCGTGGGATGCGGGAGCTTGCTCACAGCATCCCACACACAAGCGAGAATGAACCTAGTACCGCTGCATCTGGATACGAGCGGAAGCGTGTTTCAAAATGCTACACACCTACACACCGCCCGCGTCACAGCCTGCCGCAGTCCCGTCCGCTGCCACTATTGCCTGCTTAGTTCCTCCACTGCCTCCCGGAATCGCCCACATTCATGTGAAAGATACTCTGCATTAAGTCCCTTGCCTTCTTCTGTAAGCATCATTGGTTCGCCTACATATAATCTTAATCTCTTTCCAAACAACTTATGATACTCTCCATTATTATATACCGGTGCAATCTTTGCACCTGACATAACAGCCAGCATTGCAAAGCCTGGTTTAAACTCATCCATCACTCCGGTCTTTGATGTATGTCCTTCTGGAAATATAATCATGTTGTCTCCTGCCCTGAGATGTTCTGAGGCTCCTCTTATCCATGTTATGTCCGTTCCAAATCTGTCAACTGATATGAACTTTCCACCACTGGTAAGCCACTTTAATATTTTCTTATCAGCCCAGTCTTTAGCTATAATAAGGACACTGTTCTTAAAGAGCATATAAAACATCTGTCCATCATTATGTCCCACATGATTTCCAATAAATATCACTCCTCCTTTGTCAATTTCCTCTTTTGCCTTTCTACTCTGATAACAAATCTTAGGTCTGAACATAATATACATATATGCATATAAAAGACCCCTGCCCATTCTGGCTGTAGCATTAATAAATGTATTTTTCTTCTTCATTATGATCCACCTCTTGTGTATACTTAATATACACATGTTCCATTATCACACATTATGTTTCCATTTGAAATTGTATGTTTTTTAACAATTTTTTTCAAAGGTCAAATATTACTATTCTGACACTTAAGAAACATTTTGTCGTTTTTTGTTTACTGCTGTCTCATATTGTTGTAAAATTATTGTAAAATTATTTAATAAGAAAATGCATCGCATTTCATTAGTTTATTATTTATTAATGCATTTTTATAAATATATTATAAATTTGATAAGGAGGGTAATTATGGACACATCTACTTCACCTAAATCAACTGACAGACGTATTGTCAAAACTAAAAAAGCTATAAGTGAAGCTCTGATTGAACTTATGCAAAAGAAAAAGCTTAATACTATTACTGTCACTGAACTTTCAGCCGCAGCCAACATCAACAGAAAAACATTTTACACTTACTATTCCACTGTTAATGATGTTTTTGATGAGGGAATAACTGAACTTATCACATCTCTTAAAGATCTTATCTATGAAATGTCAGAAGATTACAATATGCTTTCTCCACAGACATTATTCGCATTTCTTAACACAATAATGTCTAATTCAGATATTGTAAGGGATTTATTTGCTTCTGATAATGGCAGTATGCTTTTTAATAAATTGCAGACCACACTTCAGGAAACTATCCTGAAAGAACTTGAAGATAAAGATATCAAAATGAATGTTCCCAAATCCCATTATCAATTTATCTCAAGTTTCGTTGCTGGTGGAATTATTTCTGTGTATTATCAATGGATATGTAATCCTAATGAAACAACACTTGATGAAATGGCAGGCACACTGACAACGCTTATTATTTCAGGTGTTCATGCATTTGCATAAGGAGAGAATATGACTTTTAATGATAAATTTAAATTCCTAATGAACATTACCAACACTAATAACACCACACTTGCTGGTGCAATTAGTGTTGATAATTCCGCTGTAAGTCTGTATCGCAATGGAAAAAGAAAATGTCCTCGTGACAAGGATGTTGTGAAAAGAATGGCTGATTATTTTGCCAATGCAATAAAGCTGGATTATCAGAGAAAAGCACTTGCGCTTGCTTCAGATTACTCACGTTTCAATCACCAGCGTCCTTTATCTGAATACTCTGATATGCTATATCAATGGCTTACAGATACTTTACCAATGCCAGATACAATTGTTGATACTATTCTCAATGAAAATGTTATAGCTCCAGATAACAGCAATAATCATGGTATCAATACTATTGATATTTCACCTGATTCAACAAGTATTTTGTACAGGCAGAAAGGTAAACGCCATGCGATCTTTAGCTTCATCGATTATCTTCTGTCCCTGGATGAAACAGGAACCATATATGTATGGATTGATGATGATATATACAGCATATTCGACAACAAGGATATTCTTAACTCTCTTCAAAAACTTATTATGAAATTATTAGATACCGGATATGAAATATGCCAGATATCTCCATCACCTGTTAATACAACCCAGTTCTTCGAGGAATTTTTTTACTGGATTCCTGCATACCTTACAGGACGGGTAAAGTCCTATTATTATCCACGTATGCGAGATAACCTTTTTTCAAAAATCAGCATAATATATCCTGAACATATAGCGGTATATTCCGACTGCCTGTCAACTATTGCTGAAAATTCATTTACTGTATTAACCACAGAATCTGCAGTTACAGCCATTAAGGCGAATGAATTCAACACATTTTTATCATACTGCCGCCCTGCAATGAATATATATGAATCAGCTGAAGATGTTTCAAAATGTTTTCATAAGTACTTAAGCATGCCCGTAGGGCACATACAAAAAGGACTCAGTCTTCCTCCTGCAGCGATGCCTGATGAACTCATGATTCAGTTTCTGACTTATAACCCTGACAGCCTTGGATTGAGTCTTCGTACAGCTTACCAGCATAATTCGGTATTTGATGAAATGCGAAATATTGATATATGCCCGCTGGCAACTGTTGAACAGGTAGTTGATGGTCATGTTCCCGTAGTATTTCCTGTTGTAAAACAGAACGTACCAATCTATTACACTCCAAAGACATATGCCGCACATCTTAGGAATATAATAGAAATAATGGATGCTCACCCTAATTATTTTTTTGTTCCTATCGATTATGAGCCAGATGATAATGTATGTATTATTGTTAACGAAGGATCTGGGGCCATGCTTATCCGTACTGCCGTCCCAAGCATGGTTTTGGATTTTAATCATCCACAGCTTACTGATAATTTTCAGGAATACCTTTATCGTATTGCAAATAAAGTTGGTTATACAGACATTAACCGCAAAAAAATCCGTTCCCAGCTAAAGGAACTTATTAATTCTCTTGAGAAAATTTAAAAAAAGAGTTAATACTGTAACAGAGGAGCCTTGTCCATCTGATATTGATACAGTATTAACTCTTTTTAATTATATAGTCAAATGCTTATATTGTAAAATATCTCATATCTTCATTAAGCTTATCTGATACATCCTTAACCTTAGCTGCAGTCTCTGCAAGAAGGTTAATTGTTGCATTAAGCTCCTGCATTGAAGAAGTTGTCTGCTGTGTTGAAGCTGCATTCTCTTCTGATATTGCAGACAGATTAGATATAACGTCTACTACATTTACTCTTGAATTGTCACATTCCTGTGCATTTCCCTTAATAACAGCTGTTCCATTCTTTGATACATTAATACCATCATCAACCTGTCTGAATTTCTCTTCTGTAGCTGTCAGTTTTTCATACTGTGCTTTGACAAGTATTTCTGTTTTCTTCATTACTTCAAGTGTCTCTCTTGAATCATTCTGAAGATCTGTGATTATCTCCTGAATCTTATTAGCTGTACTGTCTGACTGTGAAGAAAGTTTCTGAATCTCTGACGCAACAACTGCAAATCCCTTTCCTGCCTCTCCTGCTCTTGCAGATTCTATAGAAGCATTAAGTGATAAAAGACTTGTCTGGCTGGCAATATCAGCTATTAAAGATGCTGCATTACCTATCTTATCAACTGATTCATTAGTTATCTCTATCTGTTTTGCAATCCTTGCAACTGCATCTGTTGTTCTCTGAACAGCCTCACTTAACTCTTCCATTGTCTCCTGTGATGCATTACCAGCTTCCTCCATTGACTTAGAAGCATCTGTAAGATCTGAAATATTGTTAACAATCTGTGTAATCTGTTCACCCATATTCATAATCTCATTAGTTGCTGTCTCAATCTCTTCTGCCTGTGATACTGCACCTTTAGAAATCTCTTCAACTGCGGTACTTATCTCTCCCGCCGCTATACTTGACTGTGATGCCATTGAATCAATATTGTTACCTGATTCACTAAGATCTGTTGCTGACTGTGAAAGACTTCCTACAATCTCTCTCAGCTTGTTAATAAGAGTTGCAAGAGCTCTACCCATATCACCTATTTCATCTTTTCTCTTAAGAACTGTTGCATTAACCTCTGTTGTAAGGTCTCCGCCTGCAACTCGTGTAACTGATACACTTGCTTTCTTAATAGCCTGTGATATACTCCTTGCTATTATAAATGCAGCAACTGCAACAATAACAAGTATTACAGCAGCAACGCCCAGCATACTGGCTACTTTCTGCATTATGTATGATGTTATCTCTGATGTTGGTTCTCCTGCAAAAACACATCCAACAACCTGATTCTTGTCCTTAAGAGGTACATATACTGCACAATATCTCTTTCCATCAATCTTAAGACTGGTACCTCTATATGTCTTTCCCGTCTTAACTACATCCCAAACTTCATCAGATATATCTGTTCCTGTAAGCCTAACCCCTTTATCGTCTGTAAGTGTTGTAAGTACTCTCTTTGTTCCATATGTTAATGTAACCTGGGCATCATTCTTTGAATTCTTAACATATATGTCCAATGCTGCTGGCTTAATGGTAAGTTCTTCATCTCCTTTGAAAAGCCTTCCATTCTTATATTCAAAATTACCTTTAATATCTTCATAAGAACTCTGGACTGCTCCTCCTAACAGTTCAAGACCATCCATAGCCTCTTCTTCCAATCCCGACTTAAGACTGAACACTGTTGTTGTTATTAATCCAAAAACCATCACCACCGCAGGAACTATTGCAAGAGTCACAAGTCTGAACGTAATTCCGGCCCTTCTCTTCTTTCCATCATCAACAGCCTTCTTAGCTTTTTTCTTTACCTCAGCATCAATTTCTTTCTTCTTAGCCTTAACATCTTTTACTTTCTTATCTTTATCGGCCTTAATCTCTTTAACCTTTTCAATTCTCTCGGCCTTAGTATGCAACTTACCCATATTGTAAGACCTCCTTTTCCTCTTATTAAATTATTCACTAAAAGGGATATCCCTATATCGTTCTTCTTATTATACAACATATTAATCACTAAAAAAACCTATTTTTCCTCCAAATAACAAAATAATACCTAAATTTTGCCATATCCCTTTAGTATGATTTTTTTAATACATTTTTCCTGATATATTCAAATGTATAATCTTCCCCTTTATCTGCAAGCATCTGCAAAAGCTTATGAAGCAGTGCATCTGTCTGCTGATGCATAATATAATGTCCACGACCTTTAAGATAATAATCCAGCGGATCTGAATCTTTATACTTTTCCTTATTATATATTCTGCTTGCTGCAATCCTGTCACAAAACATCTCTGCTACATATTTCACAGGCATCTTCATTCCTGTCAAAACTGCATTTTCTCCATCCACATCATAATCAATCCAATATTCAAAATGATGTTTATTACGTCCTTTATGGTGAAGCCATGCTTTTGAAACACCCTCATCTTCTCTTTGCGCATTATTAGGACTTCTGTGTCCGTCCTGATAGTACTTTACACCAGGTATGAATTCTGATGGTGAATATTTGGACCAGTCATGCATAATTCCCTGTCTGTACAACCCTATTTTGAAACAATATTTTCTCACAAGTCTTCTGTGTGAATTAACTGTGTGAAGATGTCCTTTAAAGTTATGCATTAATTTTGCAAATGTCATATAGAATTTACCTCTCTGTTCTGTCTATGACCTCTCCAGTATCAGGATTAACTGAAATTCCATTAACCTCAAGTCTTTCGTCTATCTGTATTACAAGGCACTGTCTGCCATCAATCACCTGTGTACTTACTATGTCAGTCTTATCAGAATTAATCTTTATAACGACGTCTGGTGTTTTTACTTCAAATTTCTTTCCAGATGAAATATTTGATGCAACAAGTTTTCCCTGTTCACCTGCAGCCATCTCAAAATGTTCTTCAAAATTTTCCAGTCTGTCTTCCCTTACTCCACTCTTTTCCAACAGATCTTTCATTTCTGTCTTATCAAGCATTACTGGGGCAGGACTTTCTTGTTTCTTTTCTTCTATTATCTCTTCCAGATTCTCATGTATATTCTTAACAACCTCCAGATCAGCATCTTCCCCAAGAGCTTCACTTACAAGCGATGTAAATGTTTCTTTCTGCTGTTTTGCTGGAAGCGGCACAGCACAGTCAAGCAGACAGTCTATAAGACCATCCTCGAACTCATTTACATCCTTCGTGTAAAATAATGTCATGTCCTCATCTGCACTTCTTCTATTAAATGCTGGAAATAAAAAACCGACATCTGGTACATCAACCATATGATTCTGCTTTTTATCATGGAAATTATTATCTTCCTCATCATAGCCAAGTCCCGGCTTTGAAAGATTAACATGACATATACTGCACAAAATATAACTGTATACCTCATCCGATGCATCTTCCATTTCGATATTATCTGTTGTGACAGCAGGTATATCATATACCTGGTTAATAAGAAGAATAAGATAATTGCCTACATAGCTATAGTTATTAATAATTCTGTCATAGAATTCATCAAGCAATCTGTCATCTTTAAGACCACTGTCTCTAAGATTCATCAAAAATGTTCTTGCTCCCTCATCTGCATATGCATCGACATTAAACTTCATATCTACAAGGTTCTTGCCAGGTGTTCCTGATAATGTCTTTTTAAATATGTCAAAATATTTATGTTTTTCCTCCTCTGGTAGATTCAGAAAATTCTCATTAAACTGTGTTATTTTGTTGCGTTCTCCGTCGACATAACATCCACATAATCTTAATATTCCGCAATCCTCAAGTGTATATTGTGATTTTATTTCATTAAGTTCTTTTCTTGTCATACTGCTTTCTACTCCTGATATGGATAAACATCCATTATTTTAATAAGAATTATTTTGTGATTATATCATAGATAACAGATTAAATGTTAAGAATATATAAAAAAACTTCCCCGGCTCTGGGGGAACCGGGGATGAGTAGAGGGGATAGAAATATAGTCAAATATAAGGAATTATGGAGTTATCCTTATATTCTTGTGTATATTGACTTGCAACTTCAATCAAATTCATTCAAACAAATTCAATTTCCTTTGCAATTAATTATATTATATCATAATATTTTCTCCAATCAACAGTTTTTTTGCCAATTTTGCAAAAAAATCAGTATTTTTTGTCGAATTTTTGTCATTTTTTATGACATCAACTGTCAATATTATTTATTTTTTCTCTGTACATTATAGCTGTTGGAGTAACAGCCAGTCCTCCTTCACCTGTTTCTTTAAGACACACTGGCATATCATTTCCAATTCTTCTCATTGAATCTATTACCTCATCTGCCGGAATCGCACTTTTTATTCCTGCCATTGTCATCTGTGCTGCTGTTACTGCATTTACCGCTCCCATAACATTTCTTTTTATACATGGAACTTCAACCAACCCACATACTGGATCACAAGCCAGGCCAAGAACACTTTTTAATGCAAGTGCAGCTGAATTAGCTATACCTTCTGCTGTAGCTCCCTGAAGATACGCAAGTCCTGCGGCAGCCATTGCACTTGCTGATCCAATCTCTGCCTGACATCCACCTGCTGCCCCTGCTATACATGCATTATCAGCAATAACCGCTCCAACTCCTGCCGATATAAGCAATGCTTTTACAATCTCATCTTCTACTATATTAAAGCATTTCTGATATGACAAATAAACTGCTGGTATAACACCACAAGAACCAGCCGTAGGAGCTGCCACTATCCTTTTCATGCATGCATTAGATTCCCCCATTTTAATAGCTTTTTCCATAACCATTCCAATATAATTCCCGCATATATTTTCCCCTGATTCATTATATTCATGCATTTTCTGTCCATCACCACCTGCCATTCTGCTCGGCGATACAAGTGTCTTATCATATTGTTCATCTGCATTCTTCATAGCAAGATACATATCTCTCATTTGTGAAAATACTTCTTTTTCTGATATAAGTTTTTCCTGTGCCTGACATGTAAGAATTATCTGCCATACATCCTGATTCTTCTCTATGCTCAAGCGCACCAGATCATTTATAGAATTATATCTCATCTTAGTCCCTCCAATTAGTTTCCACGCTATTCCATTCCAAGGTAAGTTACCTTAATAACACCTTCTACATTCTTAAGCCACTTAATTCCTTCATCAGGAACTTCCTGATCACATTCTATTACCATAACTGAATTGCCGCCTCTGCTTGCCCTATATAACTGCATTGTAGCTATATTTACTGATTTGTGTGCAAGCATTGATGTTACTTCTGCTACATGTCCTGGCTGATCCATGTTATGAACAACCAATGTCGGATAATCTCCAGAGAAATTAGTTGCTATTCCGTCTATCTGCGCTATATTTATTCTTGAACCACCAAGTGATTCTCCAATAACTTCAAGTTTATTTCCATTTACAGATTCTATCTGTATCTGTGCCGTATTAGGATGTGCATCTCTTAACACTGATTCCCCAAACTCCACTTCTATTCCACTTTTTCTGGCAATTTCTATACTATCTGGTATCCGCATATCATCCGGCTTCATTCCTAACAGTCCGGCAACCAGTGCTTTCCTTGTTCCATGCCCTTTTCCTGTTGCCAGAAACGAGCCATAGAGCAATATTTTAACTTTCGCAATTGGTTCTCCAATAAGCTTTCCTGCTATATATCCTATTCTTGCAGCCCCTGCTGTATGGGAGCTTGACGGACCAACCATGACTGGTCCAACAATATCGAATATATCCATGTCTGATTCCTCCTTCAATCACTCTATAATCAAGTAAAGCCACCGCTCCAATACTTGGAACGATGGCTTCTTTGCAATCATTTTCTTTAGAATACTATTCTGGAAGCTTTTTGTAAAGTGTAAAATACATTGTGGTAAAGCTTGCTAATCCACCTATTGCATTAGATATCGGTTCAGCTATAAATACACCATCAACTCCTAATCCAGCCATCGGCAGGAGTATTGTTAACGGAACAACAATAATCACTTTTCGGAATATTGAAAAGAATACTGCTCTTTTTGCACATCCTAATGCTGTAAACGTTGACTGTCCAACAAACTGGAATGCCATGAAAAAGAATCCGAAAAAGTATATTTTCAATGCATCTTCTCCTGCATTTATCATTGATGAATCTGTCGTAAATATTGATAAAATCTGCTTTGGGAAAATAATCACTGCCAGCCATGCAACCAGCATATATGCAAATGCTATAGCGGCTGTGAATCTTATTGCTTTCCGAACTCTTTCATATTCTTTTGCACCATAGTTATATCCAAGTACAGGCTGTGCTCCGCTTCCAAGTGTACTTCCAGGAACAGACAAAATCTCCCTGATGGAATTAATAACTGTCATTATTCCAACATACATATCTCCACCATACATAAAAAGCATTTTATTACACACAATCTGTACAAGGCAATTCGTTCCCTGCATGACAAATCCTGACACGCCAAGTGACGTGATTGATAATACACTTTTGATATTAAGCCTGAGATTATCACGTTTTATGTGGTATAAGGTATCCTTTCCATAAAAGAAAGCAATAACCCATAAAAACGAGCATGCCTGACTAATAACTGTAGCTATTGCCGCTCCCTGTACTCCCATATGGAATCCATATATGAATACAGGATCAAGAACCAGATTTATTATGGCTCCCAAAAGTACTGTAAGCATACCCTTTCTCGGATAACCCTGCGCATTGATGAATCCATTTAAGCCAGTTGATATCATTGAAAATACTGTACCTAACAGGTATATTTTCAGATATTCATTAGCATATACATATGTTTCATCACTTGCTCCAAACAAAAAAAGCACCGGTTTCTTAAAAATATAACACAGCACCATTATTATTACTGATGTTATCAAAAGCAATGAAACGACCTGTCCCAGTATGTTTTCTGCCTTTTTTTCGTCTTTCGCCCCTCTTGCCATAGAGAATAGTGGAACTCCACCCGTTGAAAACAGATTTGTGAATGCCGCTATTAGTGTTGTTATTGGGAATACTAAACCTATACCCGTCAGTGCATTACCACCAATAACTGGCAGATGGCCAATATATATTCTGTCAACCACATTATATAATATCTGTATAAGCTGGGCTATCATCAGAGGTATTGCCTGATTAATAATATTTTTCCATATTCGACCCTTTGAAAAATCATTTTGCATAAATTATCCTCTTGTATGCTTTATAAGTCTTCATCTGTTAATTATCATTTTCTTTAGAACAGGCTTCATTTTCACATGCTTTTTCTGATGCTTCTGATGCTGATGTCCCTGCTGTCTTACTCTTATATCCCGCAACTACCTCGCCAGCAACTTCTCCAACTTTATTTCCAACCTTTTTTATTCCTTTTTCTGCTTTTTTTGCTACATTTTTTGCCTTTATATCAAGTTCGTTATCCTTAACAAATGTTTCAACCTTATCTGCTGCTTTGTTTGTCACATCAACAGCCTTCCCAACTCCATTTAAAAACTTTTCCTTATTTATTAATGACATAATAAACCTCCTTCTGACATGTTTTGTCACATAATGAGTATTAAATAATATACAAAATAACTGCTAATCTTCATTTTTTAATGTTATTACTGCATTTATCTTGTCCGTATTAAATGTTATTATACACCCTTTATCAAGTTTGTAAAAATGTGCCATTACTTTGTCTGATTGCATCAATTCTTTCTTGTATTCTATTGCAAACCAGTTATAATCAGCTTTTTCATATATATCATCTGGCATTACATCATATGCTGCATCAAGATAACTGATATTATGCATATGTCCCAGATAATCCACGTCTCTCCTTAATACAGTATATGGAATTTCAACATACTCTGTATTTGGAATTACCGATTTGGAAATAATATCTTCAAACACATGTTTTTGTGGCTCTGACTGATATTTCCCCATTAATTCTTCTGTAATTCTTGCTGGTCTTCTTCTTGATAAATCCATATATATCCATCTTGATGTCGCAATTGCCATTATTTGCCCAGAATCATCAGTTATTTCAAAATCTCTGTCAGCAAAAAGTTTATCAGCATTAGTTGACCAGGTATATACATCCACCACCTGATTATAATGAGGCCTGTTAATAACCTTTACTTTCCAGTAAAGAACTACCCATGCATAATTATTCTCACTGATTTCTCCTAGTCCTAATCCAACGGAAGATGAATGTAAGCCGGCAACATCTTCTATTATAGTTAAGATTGCCTTGTTTGTTGCAAGACAATCCGCACCACAATCCTCCAATCCTATTCTATATTTTTCATTAAAAACCATAATGTACCTCTTATACTTATATATTGTAATTATGGCAAATTATACATTTTTATAATCAATAACTCAAGCATGAGACAAATACTTAATAATTGTGTTTCATTACTACTAAATACACAATATCTTGTAAAAATGTTTCACATGAAACGTAAACAAATGTTCTTATACTATTTTCTTTTCTGAACTAAGTTCATGTATCTACTATTATCTAATATATTTTGCACTCAGTTCATTTTTTATTCATTTGTAATATAATATAATATGATTTTATTTGTGAACTGAGTTCCGTTAATATTATAGACTCTCATTATAATCCAAGCCTATATTCTCCCATTACTTCTATTGAATTATAATTTTATTCGTGAAAGCATCTATAATTAGTGAGAGCATATTTAACTGGTAAAAAATGAACTCAGTTCAATTTTATATATTAATTTTTTGAACTGAGTTCAAAATTATACATTTTATGTTAACTAAAACTTAAAGTCTTAATCCTTGTCGATTTATAATTTATTATGAAAATTTTTGAACTGAGTTCAAAATATTTTAAAAAAGCATTGAAATGATATTTAAATAATGTATAATAAAAGCAAATATACATAGGAAGGGGTACTCATGTCAGAAGTAATTAGCTTAATAAATGAAAAGGGCGGCGTTGGCAAATCAACATCTGCCATAACAATAGCACAGATTCTGTCTATATCAGGATATAAAATACTTATAATTGATCTTGATCCTCAGATGAATACAACTAAAATGTACGGACAGGCAGAAGCCAATCCAGATATAGATTACGAACACTTGTTTTGTGTTAAACAGAAGAGTAAGGATGCCGTTATGAATTACATAACAGAAACAGATTATAACAATATTTCTTTATTAACAGCATCTCGTGAACTAAATAGTCTTATCTATAAAATATATGATAAAATGAAAGAAACTAATGTAGAATTATATTTAAGATACAATCTTAACCTTATAAGAGATGAATTTGATTATATTATAATAGATAATTCTCCTTTCAAGTCATATCTTACATCTTGCGCAATGTGTGCAAGCGATAAGATAATAACTCCAATATGCGTAGATAATTTTTCTTATGATGGTCTTATGTCTCTCTTTGATACAATTGAAGAACTAAACGACAAATATGCTTTAAGCATTGAATTTGCTGGTATATTTATGACAAGAGTTGCTGGAAGAACTACATTATTTAAACAGATGTATGAGAGTTATGAAAATATGTTCGGTGACAGATTCCTGCCTGTTTCAATAAGAAACTGTATTGCAGTCAATGAATCTAATACTACATTTGAACCACTTTTAACTTACGATAAGAGATGTCCTGCATCGCTGGATTACATTGAACTTGTTAATTATCTTGGTCTTATGGATAACAAGCACTTCAGAGAATTAGCTAAATATCTGAAAGGAGAGAAGTAGTAATGGCAAAGAAATCATTTAGCGCTGGTACAACCAAATCAGGGGTTCTTAATAATGATGGCGGTGAAAAGCTCCGTGAAATGCAAGCAAAAGCACAGTACAATTTCAAGTATATTCCAAAAGAAAAGATTATTCCTAATCCTAAGAATGAACAATATACTCAGGATGGAATAGAAGCTCTTAAGGAAAGTATTCTTGTTAATGGTTTAAGGCATAATCTTTCAGTCTTATATGATGCAGAGACAGATTTATACCGGCTTATTTCCGGTGAACGTAGATATCATGCAATCTGTCAGATGTCTGATAAAGAATACCGTGATAATTTCCCAGCAGGAATACCTTGCAAGATTGAGAAATCAGATGTTAATGCAATTGATGAAGAAATCATGCTTATATCTGCTAACCACGACGTAAGGGAATCCAGCATGGAAGTTAAGCGCTGGGAAGTAAGCCGACTGCTTGAACTATATGAAGCCAAGAAATTAAAAGGCGAAATAAAGAATATTCATGCAGAAATCGCTAATCAGCTTAATATATCTGAAAGACAGGCAAGAAAGTACACAACAGCAGAAAAGCTTATTCCGGAATTAAGTGAACTTCTTAACTCTAATGGAATAGACCTTAATCAGGCAGATAAATTTGGAAAGCTTGATGAAGATGCCCAGAAGACAATATTATCAATTATCCAGAAGAACGGAACAATAGAGAATGCAGAATTCCAGTCAATTAAAAAATTATCTGAGGAAAGAGCAACAGAAGCCAAGCAATATAAGGAAAAGCTAGACAATGCCAATAAAGAAATAGAAGATAAGGAACAGACTATACGTCTGCTTGAACAGAAGATCAATTCTATTCAGAAAGATAGTACAGAAGCCTCTGAACAGAATAAAGATGATATGGTTAAGTATGCTATTCAGGCAAAAGAAAAAGCTGAAAAAGAAAAGGCAAAGATGGAAGCTCAGGTTGAAAAACTTAAACAACAGCAAAAAGAAAAAGAGCAGCGACAGACAGCTATATCTGATTCTGAATTAAAACGTATCAATTCAATTGCAAAATTAGAACAATCTTTGAACTTATTAGAAAATAATTTTGATGTACTTAAAAATAACAAAAATATTATTAAAAATGACACTGAATTAAAAATCAGAGTAGAAATATTAAAGGATCGATTAGTCGATCTAATTGAAAGCCTATAATTCGCTCATTTACGACTTTTTTTGATAAACATACATATTTATATCTTTATTAATGAAAAGGCGTTATATGAGCAATATACAAGTTTAATATTTGACGGATAATATTCATAAAATATATATATGAATTATTATCCGTCATTTTATATATATTTCTTTATTAGAATACAAGAGGTTCATTTTATAAATTCCTTTGTAATATATATTTCTCTATTTAAATATAAATAATATAAAACAATATACATATATTGCTAAATATGATGAGATTAATCCCAGTCCTTATCTATGTTGTGTAATATGACAGGTGTAATTTATTTTCCAATATCAGGTTTAATTCAATTCAAAATAAGTATTTTTTTTTCTGAAAGGGAACTATTTTTTCAAAAATATATTATTTTTTTCTTTAATGGAACTTTATTTTCATTTAAAAAATATTTTTTTCCATACATGGATTAAATTTTTCCAATTAATATTAAAAAGCTAGACAAAAGATAAAATGTGTTGTATATAATATATATTGCTTTTAAACTAATGGAATTATCATAATGTAAAATATTCGATAAAATAAATATTACAATTAAATCAAAGAGTTATTTGTCAGATAAATAGGGAGAAATGATAAAAAAACGCACAAGAAAAAGGCTGTATTAAGCAGCCTTTTTAGAAATATTTAGTTGACTTCTTATAATTGTCGATATCAGACCAGCAAGATTATTAATAGTTTTATTACGCATATAATATTGCTGATAAACCTGCGCTAATGCGCTAATAACAGAATCATAAGAATAATGAATTACAAGTGATGCAAGATCATCTTTTTCAATGTCGGAAATTAATATTGGTTTATATCCGTTATTAGGTTTGTCTGATTCAAAGAATGAACAAAGCCTGTCAGGAATAAAACCTCCTGAATTAATATAAGCAACATTTTGGTTAAAGTCCCATATAAAATCATTTAATCTGATAATGTATTCATCATGGGCATACGCTTTCTGATTCTTAGGAATAAAAGATTGTTTGATTTCAAAGCGGATTAAATCCTTATCAATGCTAATTGTAAATATATCCGGACATTCAGTTATATTAGCTTTTACAATTGATGGCTTGCAGTATGAAGGAAGCATACTGCGAAGGTCCTTCATTCTTTTATAATCAACACTAGCCTGGCCTTTTAATTCCGGGGCATCTAAGGAAATAAGTTCTCTTAAACATATCCTGAGTGCAATTAATGAATTAACAGAAATAATCTTATCAAGGAGATCTTTTGACATAACAAGAAAACCTCTTCCACCTTTATTAGCAGGGAGGTAGTAATTCTCATAATCATTTAATACAACATCAACAAGACCATACTTATTCTTAGAGTAAGAAATATATGTATAATTCTGTAACAATTCGAGGTTATTCTTAATTGTACGTATATTGCAGCCTAATGTATCAGCCAGCTCAGACTGATCAAGATCATGCAATATACCATGCTTATCAGGGTGATAAAAATGCAAAAGCAATAAGAGCTTTATTGCATACCCTTTTAACATAGGTCTGTAACCATAACGATTTTTCTCATTATGATATATTTTTTTATACACGTTCTTCTGGGTTAGTGTCTTATGTGGACAATTGCTACAAGCAAGGCAGGCATCCGAATATAGCTTTGATTCGGCATCAAATGTATTGATTATAGTTTTATATTTACAGCCTGAACAAGCAGTATTATTATAATCAACAGATTCGATAGTTGATTCAATAACTTCAGTATAATTTTTCTGAATACCTATTGACTGGATTAGAACAGACTTGCCAATATTTGCAAAATTATCCATGCACATCACCCCCTTTTAGTCCATAATTTAACAGTATTTTCAATGTAAATCAAATTACCATATTTACTCTGAATATGACTTCAAACACTACAAAATATCATACTTTTACTCTAGAAATATCTACTTTTTTTTGAAAATGGGCTATTTTACTCTAAATTTATCTACGAAATTTTATGTAATTTTTTTTTGTAGACGTAAAAAAGCATATATTGTGTAATTTACTCCGAAATTATCTACATTTAGGATGTTAATATCTTGTTACAAAGCATATAATTTAAAGAAATCTAGTATTTAAGCCAAAAATGTAGACATAGAACAAAATTTCAGATAGAAAAAATGTAGAAAAAGTATTCTATAAAGCACATAAATATATTAATAGACATATATATGCGGCAAAAAAACATAAAAAATCATTAAATTTACTCCAAAATAGTCTACATTTAAGTTATTTACTCTAAAAATATCTACATTTTAAGGCTGAGTAATAACTGATTTACTCCAAAAATATCTACATTTTTTTCC
This sequence comes from uncultured Lachnospira sp., assembly GCA_934343805.1. Lineage (GTDB taxonomy): Bacteria > Bacillota > Clostridia > Lachnospirales > Lachnospiraceae > Lachnospira. The sequence continues at coordinate 25,005 of CAKRIN010000005.1, read as the reverse complement.
GGTAGGATATTAAAATAGTTGTAAGAAAAAGATAAAAATATTAAAAAACGCATAAATAGGGGAGTAGCTCGCATTATTTATATTAAAATATAAAAAAAAACGACAAAATATTCCTAAATTCAGTAAATTCGCCATACAAAAAAAGGATAACCAAAAAAATTTGATTATCCTTAACTATTCTACATTAGAATTCCAACAATAAAAATGTAGACAACAATAAATATATTCAATTAAATATCAAGATTATCAACTAACAGTGATTTATCATTATCAGAATTAAGATCCTCAATCTCCGCATCAGATAGTGGAAGAAACGTAATGATGAAAACACCATTCTTTAATTCAAACTTCTCAATTGCTATATGATTGTCAACAAACTCCTGCAGACTTTCCTGAATCAGCTGCAGGTTCTTCTTCTTATTCTTCAGCTTAAATCTGACAATCTTCTGAAAATAGGTATAACTATATTCATTAACTCTTGTTTCCTGATTAGCAATCTGCTCACGCTTAATAGCATAACATATTATCTTGGAAAGATTATTATCCAGAACATCATAGGAAGCAGAAGTAATAGATATAAGCTTTTTCTGAATAATGGCATTACTTAATATTTCACCAAATTGAGCAATAGCATAAGGTCTTTCAGCATCTTCTTTAATCACAATATTATCAAATAAGTTGAAATATATTTTACTGCCTTCAGCCTCGTATGAAAAATTGTATTCGACAAGTTTACGACAGGAATTACTTATCTTATTGAGAACATTCTTTCCAACATGGTAATTAACAACTTCTTTACCAAGAGTATTAAGATCAACAATTACAGATTTTTCTTTAGAAAACTCCTGCATGTTAATATTAGAGATAAATGCATTAACAAGCTTGAGGTCGTCTGTATCCATCGACTTAGGAGGGGTAAGTTTACCATTGTCAACAGTTACCTCCAGTAATTCATCACCATCTTCATCAGTAATTATTTCTTTTAAAAGATTGTTGGAAGCTGTTTCCATCATAAGAGTAAAAGAAGATGGACTGAACAATGGCTTATCCACAAGATCAACAGGATACATTCTCAAGTAGGAATCAATGTTTCCGGCAAGCTCTTTTTCAATATATTTCCAGGCACTAATAATAAGATCATTCTTCAGCGAATTATAAATTGAATTATTAGTGAAAGAGTATAGGCCAGGGAAATCAATAAGCAGACTCTGGGAATTATTCTTCCATTCATTAACAGCATTTTTCTTATCTAGTATAATATCGTCAAGTTCTTTATCGCCATAGAGTTTTGCATACTCATCAGGTCTTAATGATCTGGCCATTGCAATAAAATTTGCTAATGGATGTTTAGGATCATCAATGCTCATATTGTCAATATCATTATTATATGTCTTAAACCATCTTGCACGCTTTTGCAGACGAGACTTTTTTATCTTATTAATAATTGGCATTAAATCTTCACGGCTGGTTTTGCCTTCAAGATATTCCATAAGTGTTTCATCAATAAGTTCAGCTACATTGTCAGTAGGGAAGTTCATAAGCGACTTCTTTTTATTAAAGAAATCAAGAATATCTGAATTGATATGTTTTGCCAGTTCTTCTATAAATCGTCTAGAATACTGTTCCATGATATCTCCTTCGAAAAAATTTTATTATATTATACTTTTAATCGACATAAAAATCAAATATGAACTGAGTTCAAAATATGGCGCCAGCCAGGAAGCCTTTCTTAATTATTTTTGCTTTTGTTGAAGTGTGGAGAGTGGTTTTTGTTTGGTTCGGTTAATACATATGTCGTCATAGTAAGTAAAAGTGGCTTGTGCTCTGGGTTTCTTTAACTATTTTTATAAAATTTTATATATGTGTGGTGGATGGGATTTTAGGGGTTATATGTAGACATATGGCGTCATATGATGTAGAATTTAAGAAAAGACTTCTAATTCAAGGAGAGAACATATGATATCTAATAAATTTCAGAATGAAATATGGATTTATTTCCAGACAAATCTTTCTGCAAGGACAAGAAAAGAATATTGGAATGTAATAAAGAATTTTGACAAATTTACAGGTCATGATCCTATGAAATTAACAAGAAAAGAGGCTGTCAGCTACTACTCCAATCTTATAGAACTAGTTAATAATAATCGTTTATCATATAACACAGCTGTTATGAGATTATCTGTCATGAGATCCATCTGTACATTTATAGAAACATACACTGTTAACCATGGAAACAAATATAAAAATCATTTTGAAGGAATGTCTCTTCCAGAACAGGATAAGATTTTGTCAAAAGATGCCATACCAACAGTTAAAGAAATTGATAATCTGTTATCTGAAGCATTAGCTAAAAACGATTTTAAAGCATTTTTAATATTTTCACTCGTTATAAAGATGGGATTAACTAACCAGGAAATATGCAGTCTTAATAAAGAATTCATATGCACTGATAATGAAGGCAGGTTATGCTTTAATATGCCACCCAAAAATCATATATCAAGGTTTATAATTATCCCTGACGATATTGCTGAGTTACTTGATAAATATCTTATTGCTAACAGCATCACATCTGGTGCAATATTTCTCAATATAAGAAAAAACAGAATTAAAATGCGAGATACTGAAAGACTTCTGGAATCATATTCTAATAATCTTATTAAAAAAAACAAACTAAGAAAACATTATACCATGCAGACTTTAAGACATGCAGCCATAAGTTACATGCTTATTGGTGGTGCTAAAAAAGAAGATGTGGCTGCATATACAGGAGTAACTGGAAAATGGATGAACCGCTATGATAAAATAGTTGCAAAAGATGTTATTAATGTAGCTGCGGATTACAATATAATTTCTGTTAATATGCATAATTTGACAACAGATATGCATTAAAACTATAATTAATAAACATTTACCATAAAAGATAGGAAAGAAGGAATAATAATGATTAACAAACCCTATAAACATCTTGTTCAATACTATGAAACAGATCAGATGGGAATTGTCCACCATTCTAATTATATAAGATGGTTTGAAGAAGCAAGATCATATATGTTAGAAGAAAATGGTTTTGGATATAAGAAAATGGAAGAGTGTGGGATAATAAGCCCTGTTCTTAGCGTACAGGCACAATACAAGTCAATGACATATTATTATGATACAGTATTAATTGAAGTAAATATAATCAAATATAATGGAATTAAAATAACAATTGAATATACTGTTAAAGACGAAAAGACAGGAGAAATAAGATGTACTGGAGAAAGCCAGCATTGTTTTCTTGATTCTAATGGTCGTCCAATTTCAATAAAAAAAGAATTTCCAGAAATAAATCAAATATTTATTGAAATGACCGACAATAATAAATAATAGTCAAAGAATAAAGCCGTTACAATAATCACATAAATGGTTAATGTAACGGCTTTTGTTAAATGTAATTAAATATTAAAGGAGACTCTTGTAAAGCTCTGTAATCTCTTCAACACTTGTTTCTCTTGGATTGCCAGGACGGCATGCATCATCATATGCAGACTGTGCAAGGAATGGAATATCCTCTGGCTTGACAATATCCTTAAGATTAGCTGGAATTCCTACATCAGAAGCAAGTTTCTTAACAGCATCTATAGCAGCTTTTCTATATTCATCCTGTGTCATCTTTTCTGTTCCATCAACACCCATGGCCTTAGCAATATCACGATACTTTTCTCCTGTTGCCGGAGCATTATATTCCATACCTGTTGGAAGAATGATAGCATTAGCAACACCATGTGGTGTATCATAAAGCGCTCCAAGTGGATGAGCCATTGAATGAACTATTCCAAGGCCTACATTAGAAAATCCCATACCAGCTATGTATTGACCTAAAGCCATTCCTTCTCTTCCTTCTGGTGTATTGTCAACCGCACCTCTAAGACTCTTAGAAATAATCTCAATAGCCTTAAGATGGAACATATCTGATAACTCCCATGCCCCCGCTGTAATATAGCCTTCAATTGCATGCGTAAGTGCATCCATACCTGTTGCAGCAGTAAGTCCCTTAGGCATACTTGACATCATATCAGGATCAACAACAGCAACTACAGGGATATCATGTGGATCTACACATACCATCTTTCGATTCTTCTGGGCATCAGTAATTACATAATTAATAGTAACCTCAGCTGCAGTACCTGCAGTAGTTGGAACAGCAATAATAGGAACTGATGGTTTCTTGGTGTCCGCAACACCCTCAAGACTTCTTACATCAGCAAATTCAGGATTATTAATTATAATACCAATTGCTTTGGCTGTATCCATTGATGAACCTCCACCAATTGCAATAAGGTAATCTGTTCCAGCTTTTTTAAAGCTTTCAACTCCAGTCTGAACATTCTCAATCGTCGGATTAGGCTTGATATTAGAATATAATTCATAGTCCAAGCCATTATCTTTTAGTACTGAAAGCACCTTATCTGTTACTCCAAACTTTACAAGGTCAGGATCTGAACACACAAAAGCTTTCTTAAATCCCCTGGACTTAACTTCTGTTGCAATTTCTTTAATTGCACCAGCTCCATGATAAGAAGTTCCGTTCAAAATAAATCTCTGTGCCATAAAAACGCCTCCATAATATAAAATTGTTCACTTTTAAAAGTTATTTTTATTTTAACACTCTTGAATTTTTATAACAAGCATTTGATTAATAAAAAAACAATAATTTATTAATTCAGACATGTTCAACAAAAAATCGAGAAAAATAATAGTATATCTGCCCCTTTTTTATCTTTAAATTAAATGTTATAATAATAACAAATTGTACTATAAGGATGACTAACATTTATATATATGTTAAAAACAGAAAGAGAGGATAATTTATGAAATTTAATATTTCAGATTATGTGAAATATATTGGTGTTGATGATACAACAATAGATTTATTTGAAAGCCAGTATCCGGTTCCAGAAGGTGTATCTTACAATTCATATCTGATTCTTGATGAAAAAACAGTCTTAATGGATACTGTTGACAAAAGAGGAATGAAAGAATGGGAAGACAATCTTGTCAGTGAACTTAATGGAAGGGATCTTGATTATGTAGTTGTCCAGCATATGGAACCTGATCATGCAGGAAGCCTTGCAAGATTACTGGAATTATATCCTGAAGTTACAGTTGTTGGTAATTCCAAAACATTTGTAATGATAGATCAGTTCTTTGACAGTATTGCAATTAAGAATACACTTATTGTAAAAGAAGGTGATTCACTTTCAACCGGATCTCATAATCTTAACTTTGTAATGGCACCTATGGTTCACTGGCCTGAAGTTATGGTTACTTATGAAAGCACTGAAAAAATACTATTCTCAGCAGATGGATTTGGTAAATTTGGAGCCTTATCTCTTACCGGCACAGAAGCTGACTGGGCATGTGAAGCACGCAGATATTACTTTAATATAGTAGGAAAATATGGTACACCTGTTCAGGCCCTTCTAAAAAAGGCTGCAGCTCTTGATATCAAAACAATCTGTCCTTTACATGGACCTGTATTATCTGATAATCTTAGTTATTATATTGATTTATACAATACATGGAGCAGCTATAAGCCTGAATCAACAGGTGTATTTATAGCATATGCATCTATACATGGTAATACAGCAGCTGCTGCAGAACATTTTGCACAGATTCTGCGTGATAAGGGTGAAGAAAATGTTGTTATCACAGATCTTTCAAGATGTGATATTGCAGAAGCGGTAGAAGATGCTTTCAGATATGACAGAATGGTGCTTGCTGCTGCAAGTTATGATGCTGGTGTGTTTCCTGTTATGCAGGATTTTCTCCATCATCTCCAGTCAAAAGCTTACCAAAACAGAAAAGTAGCTCTCATCGAAAATGGATCATGGGCTCCGACTGCAGCTAAAACAATGCGTGGAATACTTGACAGTATGAAGAATATAACTGTAATAGAACCCGTTGTAACTATTAAATCGACTTTAAAAGAAAAGGATATTCCTCAATTAGAGGATTTAGCTGATGCACTTATATCAGCACACTAATATTACCTGAAAATAATTGTTAAAGAGGGTGTTTTCTATGAACAATTTCGCTATTATAACAAAAGCAGAAAAAGATGTTGCTAAAGCCAAAAATCATTTATCTGTTCTAAAGCAGAATATAACCGAAAGCAAGAAAAAGCTTGATGCAGCTAAGGAAGCTTACGATTCTTGCGTAGTCACAACATCTGATGATCATTCCGGACTTCATGAACTTATATTGTCTGTTGATCTTATAAAAGTAGAATTAAATAAAGCAAATGCTTCTCTCGAGCAGATTAATGAAGATATCATTACAGCCAAGAATACTTCAAAAGAGGCATCTGAAATATATTCCCAGGCTAAAGAAGTTACTATAAAGCTTGGTAATGATTTCTATGATGAAAAAAAGAAGGCGGATGCTTTTAAAGATAATATAAACAAAGCCACTTCTGAATTAAATGAAGCAAAGGCTTCTTATGAGCAGTATCTTGGTGCTGCTGATAATTCGCAGGGCAAAATTGATGAACAAAAAGCTGCTCTTGCAGAATTACAAAAACAATATTCTGATTCAGTAACTGCAATTCAGGAATTACAGGAAGAGTATGACAAGAATATGTCACTTATTTCTGGAAGAAAAAGCATGCTTGAAAAAGCTGAAGCTGAAGAAGCTGAAAAGAAAGCTGATTATGAACAGAAACGTTCTGAAGAAACAATCAAAAAAGTTGCTTATGATAAGATTATTGAATCACAGAACAGGCTTAAACCAGCTTATGAAGAAGCTGTATCATCTGAAAATGCTGCGAAAGAAGCATATGACAATGCCGTCAGTGAGCTGGACAAGGCTAAAAAGGACTATGAGGATGCCATTAATGATGAGGCAGCTAAAGAAAAGAATTATAATAATCAGGTAGATTCTGGAAGAGATTCGCATAATTATGGATTTGATACTATTCTTGATAACCTTCGAAATCAGCAGAAGTTATTAGAATCAACTAAGGATTTTACAATTAATAACCCTGATGTACAGGACTATTGTAAGGATTTAATTCTCTATAATCTTAATGTTTGTGGTAATACAGATATCACATTTGGGGACTGGATCATTAATTTCAGAGGTATGGGTGGTTTATCTTATATTCCTGTAAATTATAGTATTAATGATCTTCCTGTAAGGAATAATTTTTCATGTGAATGTAAAAAAGATGGTAATAACAGGGTGATAATCAGTGAATGTGACCTTTCTGATATGTCCAATATTACAAAAACACCTTTTATATCAGAACTTGATATTAATAATGGTAATGACGTATACCAGCTTAGTTTAAAATCATTACAGGATGATATTAACAGAGCAGAAATTAGTTATAATAATGCCAAGGCCACAACTGATCATGCTGCAATTCACCTTGAAGAAAGTAAAAAGGTTATACCAGAGCTTAAAACTGCTTACGAAAAAGCTGTCAAGAATTCAGAATCAATCAAAATGAATTACAATACATCACGCGCAATGGTCAACAAAGCAAAAGCTGAATATGATGAAAAAGCTCAAATAACAGCTGATGCATTTAAAATATTTAATGATTACAAGGAAAAAGCTGATTCATATCTTGCTGAATATAACAGACTTACAGAATCAACATCGTCTTTTAATATTAACTATGAAAATGCCAAGAAAAAATCAGAGAAAATACTCTATGATATTGATCATGTTAAAAGTAACATAAAAAAACTTGATGAATTTGATTCAGATTCTGTTTCAGTTCTTAATAAAGCTAAGGATAAATACGAAGAAGTTTTAAAAAATTATGAGTCAGTTCAGACAGAACAAGCCAATGCTGCCAAAAATCTTCCTCAGATTAAAGCACAGCTTGATGAAGCAATTGCCCAGGAAGAGCTAAAGAAAAAAGCTGTTGAAGATTCCCTTGCTAATGAAATGAATCTTCAGAAAAAACTTAATCAAACCAAAGAAGATATTAATAAAATACGTTTCAGACTTAATGAAGCTAATGATAAGCTTACCAAAGCACAAGCCAATTCAGATGCGAGTGGAAGAACAAAAGATTCATTAAAACTTGCATATGATATTGCAAAGGCAGAGTATGAAAAAGCGGATTTCGTATATATCCAGAGTAATTCAATATGTAATGCGCTTTCGAAAACATACTACAAGCTTAATTATGAAACAACTCGCAGTGACTTTAATCAGGATGATTATAACAGCGCAAAAAAAACATATGATGATACCCTTATAGAGTTCACTAATCTTACTGGTGTAACATTTAATTTCACAGAAGAGAGCGATGCCAATGATTCAGATTCTGACAACTCTTCTGATGCATCTAAAGATAAGGGCCTGTTCTCTAAGTTCTTTGGTAAAAAGAAATAATCATATTATCTGTGTTAATTATTAATAAGAACACAGGAGGCAGAATATATGTTACATACAATCAAATCCGTTAAACATACCATTATATTTGATAACGGAATTGCAGAAGAATCTATGCAGGAGTTTGATCATGGTGTCAGGATAAGAATATATGGTTCAGATAAAGCAATTCTGCTTTCACAGAATTATAATCTTGACTTTAACAGCGCTCCTGTAAAGATTTATTTTGAAAAATATATCAAAGAATATGGTTTATCCAAGATAAACGATGATTATGTAAGTGTACATGTAAAATGTAATAACCATGATTACTATTTTACAATAAAAAAAGCTAATGAATTAACATCACAGTTCACATATAGAATGGATGATGGACATATATATCGTTCTAAAGCGTATCCTGTAAAATACGAAGATATGGATAACCTTCTTGCTATATGCACATCCATAGCATATAACACATATTTATAATACTACTCAGGATGGTCATTTTATGCTTTCTACAATTGAATCAATTAACAACGCTATCAATAACTTTATCTGGGGTATTCCTGCAATGATATGTATCATTGGCGTAGGAATTGTCTTGAGCATCAGAACCAGATTTATACAGATTCGTAAATTCCCATATGCCATGAAAATAACCATAGGACGAATGCTTAAAAAGCGCAATGCTTCAGATGGTGCTTTAACTCCATTTCAGGCTGTATGTACTGCTTTGGCTGCTACAGTTGGAACAGGAAATATAGCAGGAGTTGCGGGAGCCATCACAATAGGCGGTCCTGGAGCTGTTTTCTGGATGTGGATATCCGCGATACTTGGCATGTGTACCAAGTTCTCTGAGGTTGTACTTGCCGTTCACTTTAGAGAAACAAATTCAAAAGGTGAACTGGTTGGAGGGCCAATGTACTATATCAAGAATGGTCTTAAAAAGCACTGGCGATGGCTTGCTTATCTTTTTTCTGCACTTGGTGTTCTTACTGTATTTGGCACTGGAAATGCTACACAGGTTAACACAATAACTGCAGCTATTGACTCTGCTCTTCTTAACTACAGTATTATCTCGGAAGATTCCACTCATGTAGTTAATCTTTTAATTGGTGTAATCATAATGATACTTATAGCACTTATTATGTTAGGTGGCATCAAAAGAATCGGGAAAGTAACTGAGAAATTAATCCCATTTATGGCATTATTATATATAATTCTTGCAATTGGTGTAATTATTGTTAATGCATCACGTATTCCATCTGTATTCAGATCAATATTTATTGGTGCTTTTTCACCAGCTTCTGTAACAGGAGGAGTTGTTGGCAGTTTCTTCATGAGTATGAAAAAAGGAGTTTCCCGCGGAATATTTTCTAACGAAGCTGGTCTTGGAACCGGTTCAATTGCCCATGCATGTGCTGATACTAGTAAACCTGTAAAACAGGGATTCTTCGGTATATTTGAAGTATTTGTTGACACAATTGTAATATGTACACTTACAGCATTTGTAATTCTGTGCAGTGGCGTAAACGTAGGATATGGACAGGCTGCCGGAGCAGAATTAACAATTTCTGGATTTACTGCAACTTATGGGGGATGGGTATCAATATTTACCGCAATTGCCATGTGTTGTTTTGCTTTCTCAACCGTTATCGGATGGGGATTATATGGCCAGAGATGTATTGAGTTTTTATTTGGATCTAAAGCAACAAAACCTTTTATGATTATATATGCAATTGTCGCCGTAATAGGTGCAACAATGAATCTAGGATTAATGTGGAGCATTGCCGAAACCTTTAATGGATTGATGGTTATTCCTAACCTGATTGCTGTGTTCCTACTTTCTGGTGTAGTAATTCAACTGGTGAAGGATTATTTTGATGGTGAAGGAAAGAGTGGAAAATAATACAAAACAAATACTATTAATAACAACTGGTGGAACAATTGCATCATCAGATATGGGAAATGGTTTAACTCCGTCTATGAATGCAGATGTGTTATTGTCATATATTACAGATGAAGATTTTAAATGTAATATTAATCATATATCTTTAATGAATATAGACAGTTCCAATATGACACCAGATCATATGTGTACAATTGCAGATACTATAGCTAAGCATTATAACAGTTATGATGGTTTTGTAATTACGCATGGCACTGACACATGTGCATATACAGCTGCTGCATTATCATACATGTTGATTAATTCTGGGAAACCAGTTATAATCACAGGTTCTCAGCTCCCAATTAATGCAAAGGAAACAGATGCTGTCACAAATCTTAAAAATGCAATATATTATGCATGTGAAAACATTAATGGCGTATTTGTTGCATTTAATGGAAAACTTATACTGGGAACAAGGGCTTCAAAGTTAAACACTAAAAATGCTGATGCTTTTGCAAGTATCAATGCACCAGTAATAGCCACTATTAAGTCTGGTTCAATAAAATATAATATATCTTCCGATTCTGAATTCCACTCAATATTCAGTCACTGTTTTTCTGATAAATTTCATACAGACATCGGATTATGTCCTGATATATTAACAGTAAAATTATTTCCAGGAATCAAATCAGAAATATTTGATTTTGCTAAAAGAAATTATAAAGCTGTAATTATTGAGTGTTTCGGAATTGGTGGGATTCCAACTCAGTATAATAATATACTTACCAAAATACATGAACTGACAGAGGCAGGTATATATGTTGTTATAACAACACAATGCCTGTTTGAAGGCGTGTCACTTGACGTATATGAAGTTGGGAAATTGCTTTCTAATGAAAATATTATTGATGCAGGTGATATGACAATTGAAAGTATCACAATGAAACTTATGTGGGCTTTGGCACATTGCCATTCTAATGATGAAATAGTAAAATATATGCTTGAAACAATATCATATGACAGGAGTAATATTAATTATGCTTACAGAACAAAGACATGAAATTATATTAAATCTTATATCAGAAAGAAAAAGTATTACAGTAACTGAATTAAAAGAACTGCTTCATACATCAGAATCAACCATAAGAAGAGATCTTAATACTCTTGACGAACAGGGGAAACTGACTAAAGTATTTGGCGGTGCTGTAGAAAAAGAATCTTCAATATTCACTACAGAGTTATCTGTTTCCCAAAAATCAGGTGTAAATATAGAAGAGAAAAAAAAGATTGCAATGTATGCTGCGAAACTCATAACACCAGATGATTTTGTATATATAGATGCCGGAACAACTACCGAGTATATGATTGATTATCTTGAAGAGAAAAATGCTACATATGTAACCAATGCCGTAACGCATGCTCGAAAGCTTGCGGTCGCAGGTTTTAAAGTTATACTTATAGGCGGGGAATTAAAAGGAGTAACAGAAGCTGTTGTTGGTAATCAGGCAATTCTTACAATAAACCGCCTGAATTTTAATAAAGGCTTCTTTGGAAGTAACGGAATAACCGAAAAATCAGGTTTTACCACTCCTGACATTAACGAAGCTCTTGTAAAAGAAACTGCCTTTAATCATTGCCACTTTAAATATATTCTTGCTGACAGTTCAAAGTTTGGCAAAACAAATGCTGTTACATTTGGAAGTATTGATGAAGCAACTATAATTACGGATTCACACAAAAAAGGCAGCATGTTAAAGCTGCCCAACCTAATAACAGTATAATTATATCATTAATAATTTGGCTTAAAGAACGCTGGCAATAATTTTGCTGATAATCAAAAGCAGGTTTCTGTCAGAATCACTCCATCTTGTCTTATGATTAAACACATCATAAAAGAAATAATACTTATTGTAATTAAATTCAAACCATGCGCTTATAAATGCCATTATATTACATTTTGATAATTCATGAAAAAGTTCCTTATGCCATGCTTCTACAGAAGAAACAAGGCCAATAGTCATAAGGTTATTCTTTCCATATCGCGATAGAAATGCCTCATCATTAATAATATCTTTCATATCAGGGATTATCTTATAATCACCTGAAGAAAAGATAAGAGTATTGCTCTCATCATATATCCTTACACCATCAATCTCAAAGTGTTCTCGTATGCTTTCTATAACATCAGCAACAGAATCTTTCTTCCTCGAAAAAACATCAAGGACAAGATCAGATATGAAATCAGACATATATTCAGAATGTTCGGATAAATCAAGGACTCTATGAATATGCCTTTCATTATCCTGAATTGCTCCATGTTTTTTCTCATTATATATAATAAATCTGTTACGTCCTTTTTCTTTTGCAAGATAAAGACATTTATCTGCCTTTCGAAAAAGTTCTTCATAATCAGAACCATCTTTAGGGAAAAGACTTACTCCCACAGAAAGAGTAACTCCAAAATCATCAATGCGTGAATCAAAGGCATACTGTAATTCCTTACGCATAGTTGTAAGAAGAATTCTTAAATCTTCTTCATTCTTAATATTATTAGTGAATATATAGAATTCATCTCCACCAAATCTTCCCGCAATTCCTCTTCCGTTAAGGTTTGCATTAATTATGTTAGCAATCTTACTTAAAACCTCATCACCAAATAAATGTCCATATGTATCGTTAATACTTTTAAAATTATCAACATCAAATATTATCATATAATGAACCTTATCATCATTAGAAGCCATAACTGCCTTGGTATATTCCATACATGCTCTTTTATTAAGAAGACCAGTTGCTGAATCTATAGCTTCACTTGTAGCATAATATGGAATAACATCCTGAACTGATTCATCAACTGTTTCAAGAAAACCGGCTACAATTGCTTTTTTTCTCGTGGTATATAAACAGTCTCCTGTTACCTTGAACTTGTACAATGTATTATTATCAGAATCCAATGGAAGATAAACCATACAACTGAATGTATTAGCTCCATTTTTAAGATAATTATAGAATATTTCAAATTCTTTATTTTCAGAATCGTTTCTAAAAAGTCCCACCATTCTTTCTCTGAATTGTTCTAATGGGCATTTAACCGGTGCACTACACTGATTACCATGATATATATATATGGTAAATATATCATTGGCTGAATTATAATCAAACAGGTAATTTCTGTACAACGAAAGCATTGTTCTGTACTTATTAACATTATCAATTGCCAGAAGATATCTGCTCTCAACAGCTGAAAGAAAATAACATCTGGCTTCAAGAACATTATCTCCAGAAATCTTCTTACCTTTGTTATAAAGATACATATCTGACCAGTAATATTCGCCTATTCCATTCCTTAGCAAAAGAATTATTCTTGTTTCTTCTCCCGGTTTTAAAGTCTGAAAAGTTATCTTAAAATCTGATAAATAATCAGGATGAATAATATCAAGGAAATTAATCCCCACCAGTTTCTCTACAAAATGATAAAAATGCTCGTCTGCGTTAATTACTTCATAATTTCTTCTGATTAACACATCTCCATATGCAACGCAATTATCTTTTCCAAAATGATTCTCCGAAATTATCATAGTATCTATCTCCGTCCTAATAAAAGTTAATATTATTGTATCATGAGTCTGTTCATTTAACCATATTTAATTTATAATATTTATTGGATTTGACCAATATAAGAATGCAATAAAAATCATACGAGGAACTGGTAATATGGATAATAAAATAAAATTAGTAGCTCTTGATCTTGATCGTACAACTCTCAATTCTCAAAGCCGCATATCAGACACTAACCGACAAGCATTGATTTCAGCAATTAACAATGGAGTACATGTGTGTATTGCCAGTGGCAGAGCATTTGATACACTTCCAAAAGACATACTTGATATTCCTGGAATAGAATACGCAATAACAAGCAATGGAGCAGCAATATACAGAATTAAAGGAAAAGAATGTCTTCACTCTTTCCTTCTTACTGAAGATTCTGTACATACAATACTTAATCTTACTCAGGATTATCCTGTCACATATGAAGCATTTATTAAAGGTCAGGCATTTGCTTCGACAGAATATATCAGACATCCTGAAAAATATGGTGCAACAAGTCATTCTCTTGAATATGTCAAAGAAACAAGAATCCTTAAAGAGGACATTATATCATTTATAAAAGAACATGCATCTGAACTTGACAGTATGGATATTGTTGTTAACGACCAGCAACTCAAGAATGATATTATAGAACAAATACACATTGCTACAGGTGATGTTTACATGACAAGTTCTATCAGCCAGCTTCTTGAGATATCATATAAAGACGCCGGCAAGAAATCAGGCGTCAAGTTCTTAACTGAATACCTCGGTCTGTCCCGTGAAAATGTGGCAGCCTTCGGTGACGCAGACAACGACACAGACATGATAGAATACGCAGGCGTAGGAATTGCAATGGAAAACGCAGCTCCACATCTAAAAGAAATAGCCGACCATATAACCCTCCACCACGATAAAGACGGCGTAGCATACGCATTTCACAACATACTTAATATATGTTAATTCTGGGCTTTTTCAATATAGTTGTATGCATATATGCCTGTCTATAGCTCACAAGCGACTATTGACGAGCTGTGTATGAGTTAATACCGCTATATACAAAAGTTCGGTGTGTGAAGTCTCGTTCAAGCGAAGCGCGTTTGACTTCGCACACCGTAATAAACTATGTAGATAGCGGTATTTACTCATACTAAGTGAGGAAATCGGAGCTTGTGAGCTATAGACAGGCATATATACATTTTAAATATAATAAAAAGCCCAAGATTACCACAGATTAATTTCAAGGTTGAAATGCATCTGCAAAATGTGTAAAATATTATGAGATTTATTTAGCAATATAAGGAGATTAATAATGAACGAACAGGATTGTAAGAAATTAGCAGAGCTCTTATTCCCTGACGTGGATAAGACGCCTGATTATTATGAGGAGAAATACCCATATAGAAAACTTCCTAACAAAGCAGAGGTAACAAGATTAGGTCCCAGCCCTACTGGATTTATCCATCTAGGCAATCTCTATAGCGCCTTAGCTGATGAGAGAATCGCACACAAGAACGGCGGTGTATTCTACTTAAGAATTGAAGATACTGATGCAAAAAGAACTGTTGAAGGTGCTGTTGACCTTGTAATCAATTCTTTAAGATATTTTGATATTGAATTTGATGAGGGTGCAGGCTTCCCGGATTCTGACCCGGTTAATGCATACGGACCATATTATCAGACACAGAGAGTTGATATCTATCACACATTTGCAAAGGAGCTTGTACTTAAAGGACTTGCTTATCCTTGCTTCTGTACAGAAGAAGAGCTTGAGGCTGTAAGATTACAGCAGGAGTCTGATAAGGTTCTTACAGGATATTATGGCAAATATGCTGTATGCCGTGACCTTTCTTTAGAGACTATCGAGGAAAATCTTAAGGCTGGAAAGCCTTATGTGCTTAGACTTCGTTCACAGGGAAGTCCTGAGAATGAAATCACATTTACAGACAGCATTAAGGGGGAGATTAAGCTTCCAGAGAATATCCATGATGTAGTTCTTCTTAAAAAAGATGGTATTCCAACATACCATTTTGCACATGCAATTGATGACCACTTTATGAGAACTACTACAGTTGTACGTGGCGGTGAATGGCTTGCTTCTGTTCCTATCCACTACGAATTATTCCATGTATTAGGCTTTAAGATGCCAAAATACGCACATACTGCCCACCTTATGAAGTTTGACGAGGAGACAGGAGGAAAGAGAAAGCTTTCAAAAAGAAAGGATCCAGAACTTTCACTTGATTACTACAGAAAAGATGGATATCACCCATACACAATGAAGGTTTATCTTCTTACTCTTCTTAATTCTAACTTCGAGGAATGGCACGAGAAGTTCCCTGACAAGGATATTAACGAATTCCCATTCTCAGTAGATAAGATGAGTGTTTCAGGTGCCTTATTTGATAAAGAAAAGCTTCATAATATCTGTAAGAATGAACTTTCTAAGTTATCAGAGGATGATTTATATGAATTCCTTCACAACTGGGCTTTAGAGAATGAGCCAGAGATGGAAAAGGTATGGTTTGCTGATAAAGAAAAGTTACTTGCTATATTAAGACTTTACATGGGCGTTGGTGCCAAGAGAAGAAGAAAAGACTTTATGTATGCTAAGCAGATATTTGAACTTATCAGCTTCTTCTTTGATGGCGAGTCTGGTGAAAGAGATGAATTCAGATTAGCTGATGACGAAGTTAAGGCTATTCTCAATGATTACCTTGCAGCTTATGACCATAATGATGATAACAGCATGTGGTTTAACAAGCTTAAGGAAATAGCTGACAAGAACGGCTATGCTTCTGATATGAAGGCTTTCAAGGCTAACCCGGAGAACTTCAAGGGTAATGTATCAGATGTTGCAGAGGTTGTAAGAATTGCTGTAACAGGAAGAGCTAACACACCTGATTTATGGACTATTGTCCATATCATGGGTGAAGAACAGATGAAAGAGCGTATAAGCCGTTTCCTTTAATTAATACTAGTTTATAAGTCAACATTATAAGGAGGCTATTTAATATGTATGATCTTATGATAATCGGCAGCGGACCTGCAGGGGTATCTGCTGCACTTACTGCTAAAGCAAGAAATCTCAACTTTATATGGTTTGGTTCAAGGACACTTAGTGCTAAGATAGAAAAAGCTGAGAAAATCATGAATTATCCGGGACTTTCTGCCATTACAGGCAGTGAAATGCAATCTGTGTTCTTAAAGCAGATTGACGACTGCGGCATTACTATAACAGAAGCACAGGTTAATTCAATATATGACTGTGGCGGTTATTTTGCCGCAGGAGCTGATAATGAGATATACGAAGCCAAATCTGTCATAATGACTGTTGGTATGACAACAACAAAAGAGATTGAAGGCGAAGCAAAACTCCTTGGTTGTGGCGTAAGCTATTGCGCTACATGTGATGGAGCATTATATAAGAATAAGGATATTGCTGTTATATGTGCTGCTCCTAAATATGAGGACGAAGTTTCATTTTTAGCAGGACTTGCAAACCATATATACCTCTTTACACCATACAAAGAAACTGAGTTAAAATGTGACAACATTACACATTACCATGGACTTCCTGCAAGTGTTGATGGAGACAATAAGGTAGCTTCAGTAACTTTCAAGGGTGATACTATCTCTGTAAGCGGTGCATTCTTCTTAAAAGATTCCATCAATCCGGGTGTATTATTATCAGGACTTGATATGGCTGGTGGTCATATTATTGTTGACAGAACACAGAAAACTAATATTAATGGTGTATATGCAGCAGGCGACTGTACAGGCAGACCTTATCAGTATGCCAAGGCTGTTGGTGAAGGAAATGTTGCTGTACACAGCGTGCTTGAATATCTGAAAGAACATAAAGATAATTAGTTTAACAGGAGACAATCAATAATGGGTGAGATATGGGATATTTATGATGTCAATAAACAACTTACAGGCCGTACTATGAAACGTAATGACTGGAACATGAAAGATGGTGACTATCATCTGACTGTTCTTGGCATAATCAAAAGACCTGACAATACATTTTTAATAACACAGAGAGTCTTAACTAAAGCATGGGCACCTGGTCACTGGGAAGTCTCAGGCGGTGCATGCCAGGCGGGAGAGACATCTTTTCAGGCTGTATGCCGTGAAGTATTAGAAGAAACTGGCGTTGATGTATCACAGGCTGATGGCGGCTTTGAATTTTCTTACAGAAGAGATAATCCCAAAGAAAAGGATAACTATTTTGTTGATATCTATAAGTTTAACATGGATATTACAGAAGCAGATATACATTTACAGACAGAAGAGACTGCCGGTTTCAGATTTGCTACAGCAGACGAAATTAAAGCTATCGCTGACAGGGGAGAATTTCTTCATTACGACAGCATAAGGAAGGTTTTTGAATAATTAATTTAAAGACAGGGAGTTTTTACATGCTGAAATATCTTAAAAAATACTGGCTTTTTGCCATTCTTGCACCTTTATTCATGGTGGGCGAGGTTCTTGCGGACCTCGTTCAGCCTCGTTTAATGAGCACCATCGTGGATGAAGGTGTTTTAGGTTTATCTAATAACGGTGTTGGGAATCTGAATCTTGTATTTACCGAAGGACTTAAGATGATAATATTCGTGATTTTGGGCGGATTATCTGGTATCTTATGTGGTGTGTGTGCTAATATTGCATCACAGAATTTTGGTAATGATTTAAGAAAAGATATATTTAAAAATATTATGTCTTTCTCCTTCGAACAGACTGACAAATTCTCTACAGGTTCACTTATCACAAGAGTTACCAACGATATAACGCAGTTACAGAATTTTATCCAGATGAGCATGCGTGGTTTTATAAGGACATTTATGCTTTTTGCCGGCGGCATAATATGCATGTTATCCCTTAATCTGAGCTTTGGTGCAGTTATCGCATGTGCCCTGCCGCTTGTAATCATATGTGTTATATATTTTCTTTCTAAAGCTAATCCACTTTTTTCCAGGCTTCAACAAAAACTTGATAATGTTAATAATGTAATGCAGGAAAATGTTTCAGGTTTCCGTGTTGTCAAAGCCTATGTTAAAGAAGATTACGAAAAAGAGCGTTTTGGCAAATCCAATGATGACCTTGTAAATACACAGCTTAATGTGCTGATGATTTTCTCATATATGCAGCCAATTATGAATATTATTCTTAACCTGTCTGTAGTTGCTGTTATCAAGGTGGGTGGTATTCAGGTTGCCAGCGGGTCTGTTACACCCGGAAATGTTATGGCCGCAATTACATATGTCACACAATCTCTTAATGCGGTTATGCGAATGACTAATATGTTCCAGACTGCTTCAAGAGGTATTGCTTCAGGCAGACGAATTAATGAGGTACTTGCCTGCGAGCCTTCTATCAAAGATGGTTCGTTTGACGGAAAACCTTCTGTTAAGGGAAAGATTGAATTTAAAAATGTAACATTTGCATATCCATTAACTGGCGATAAGAAGATTCTTGATAATATTAATCTTGTTATCAATCCCGGCGAAACTATCGGTATTCTCGGTGAAACCGGATGTGGTAAAACAAGCCTTATTAACCTGATTCCAAGATTCTATGATGTAACCGGAGGAAGCGTGCTTGTTGATGATATTGATGTCAGGGAATATAACCTTAAGAATCTGCGTGAGCGTATATCTGTTGCTCTCCAGAAAAGTGAAATATTCCAAAGCACTATTAAAGAGAACATCCAGTGGGGTCGTGAAAATGCAACTGATACCGATATTGCAAATGCAGCTTCTATCGCACAGGCTATGGAATTTATCAGTACTTCAACAGACGAATTTGATACTCTTGTGACACAGCAGGGAACCAGTCTTTCCGGTGGTCAGAAACAGAGAGTTGCCATAAGCCGTACAATCCTTAAACAATCTGAGATTATTATATTTGATGATGCAACAAGTGCTCTGGATTTAAAGACAGAAGCCAGCCTGTATTCAATGCTTAAAAATGCATATCCGGACACTACCAAGATTATTATTGCACAGAGAATTGCCTCTGTTAAAGATGCAGACAGAATTGTAATTCTTGATGACGGACATATAAGTGCTGTCGGCACTCATGACGAACTGCTCAAAAACAGTGCTATATATCAGGATATATATAATTCGCAGTTGAATAAGAAATAACAAGGAGATAGAGATATTATGGCTGAGGATAAGAATACTTCACAGGTAAATATGAGAATTCCCGGCATGAAGGGAGGACCCAGAAACAGAGGTGCTGTTGTTGAAAAGCCTGTCAATGGTAAAGAAACATTTATGCGCCTTATGCAGTATTTTGCTAAAGAAATACCTGTAATTACTGCTCTTTTTATTGCCGTAGTTGTAATGGTTGTATGCTCCGTCTATGCTCCAAAGCTTCAGAGTCAGGCAATTGATTATATTTCTTTAAGAAAATTTAATAATTTAAATCATATACTTATCTTCATGTTAGTGGTATACATAATATACAGTATATGCACATTTATACAGACAAGATTAAGTGCCATACTAAGTCAGAGAATTGTTAAGCACATGAGACAGGATCTTTTTAATAAGATTGTAGGTATGTCAGTTAAGTATCTTGACCAGCATTCACATGGTGACATTATGAGCCGTATGACTAATGATGTTGAGAATATCTCTAACACTGTATCTCAGTCTATGAGTTCGTTATTCTCAGGTGTTCTTACTATTATTGGAACTGTCATTATGATGGTGGCATTGTCACCACAGCTTGCACTATGTTCCTGCACAACAGTGATTCTTACTATATTTGCAACTAAGAATTTATCTAAAGCCATGAGAAAATTCTATTCCAGACGACAGGTTCTTTTAGGACAGCTTAATGGTACTGTTGAGGAGATGGTCACTGGCATCAGGACTGTTACAGCATTTGACAGACAGGAAAATGTATGTAATGTTTTTAACAAAACCTCTGATGAACTGACTAAGGTTGGTATTAAAGCCGAGATTCTTGGTGGGTCTATGGGACCTGTTATGAATGTCATTAACAATACCGGCTTCGTCATTATTGCAGGAGCCGGAGGATATTTCGCTATTAAAGGATATGTATCTATCGGTGTTATATCAGCATTTATCGTATATGCCAAGCAGTTTGGCAGACCTATTGACGAGCTTGCCAATATATGGGGGCAGATTCAGACTGCCATAGCAGGCGCTGAACGAGTATTTTCTGTTCTTGATGAACCTTCTGAGGATAAATCAGGAAAACTTACAATGGACGATTCTACAGGTGATATTGAATTTAATCATGTTGATTTCTCTTATATCCCAGGCAAACAGGTATTGTATGATTTCAACCTCAAGGTTAAATCCGGACAGAAGGTTGCGCTTGTCGGAAGCACTGGAAGCGGCAAGACGACTGTTGTCAATCTTCTTATGAGATTCTACGATATTGACAATGGCAGTATAACTATTGACGGAATTAATATTAAAGATATCGACTGTGAGAATCTTAGAAAGAATACTGCTATTGTATTACAGGATACCGTTCTTTTTGCCGATACAGTAAAGAATAATATTTTATATTCAAGACAGGATGCAACAGATACTGAAATAATTGCTGCTGCAAAGAAAGCTAACTGCCACAATATGATTATGCACCTTCCTGGCGGATATGATTCTGTGCTTACCAAAAATGGACAGAATCTGTCACAGGGACAACGTCAGTTACTATCAATTGCAAGAGCATTCGTTGCAAGTCCTAAGATTCTTATACTTGATGAAGCAACCTCAAGTGTTGACACACGTACAGAAAAAAGGATTCAGGATGCAATGACTAATCTTATGAAGAACAGAACAAGCCTTATTATTGCACACCGACTGTCAACTATTCAGGACGCTGACGTCATAGTTGTTATGGATAATGGAAGAGTTGTTGAGACAGGTAATCATGAGACTCTGCTTGCTGCTAAAGGCAGATACTATGAGCTGTATATGACACAGTTTGCCGGAAAAGCAATCTGATAATTAAGAAAAGGAGATAAGAATAATTATGGGTAATCGCAAGCATATGAGAACCGAAAAGAAAACAGCTGTAAAAAACAGCTTTGGACGGCTTCTGGCTACAGGTATATTTGTACTTATCCAGGTTGCATGGCTGGCGTATCTATTATTATATTTTTACAGGGACTATGCATGGATTTCATTATTAAGCACATTTATTGCAGTTATTCTTGTGCTTAAGATATACGGAACATCTACTAATTCAGCCATGAAAATGCCATGGATAATTGTAATTCTCGCATTTCCTATACTTGGTATACTTATTTATCTTCTTTTTGGACGTTCCATTGTTACAAGGGCTGTAAAGAAAAGATTTAATTCAATAGAAGAATCCTATAAAAAATCTCTTTCTCAGGATGAAAACATTCTTAATGAGGTTAAAGCTAAGGATATATATATATATAACCAGTTCCATTATCTGAGTAATCATGAAGGATATCCTGTATATAAGAATACGGATATTGAATTTTATTCTATAGGTGAGGAAGGTCTTGAAGCACAACTAGCAGAGCTTGAAAAAGCTGAGAAGTTTATATTTATGGAATATCATGCTATTGAGGAAGCTTCAAGCTTTGACAGAATTAAAGATGTACTTATTAGAAAAGCTGCCGCAGGCGTTGAAGTCAGATTATTCTATGATGATGTAGGAAGTATTTTCTTCCTTAACAAGGATTTCATAAAAGAAATGCGTGCAAATGGTATTGACTGCCGCGTATTCAATCCAATTAAGCTTGCATTTAACATGTTCATGAATAACCGTGATCACAGAAAAATTACTGTAATTGACGGTAAGGTCGGATTTACCGGGGGGTATAATCTTGCTGATGAGTACTTTAACATAACACACCCATATGGAGAGTGGAAAGATACCGGTCTTAAGCTGACTGGCGATGCCGTTAAGACTCTTACAATGCTTTTTCTTTCCATGTGGAATTCCATTAAGAAGACAGACGAGCCTCAAGACGATTATATTAAATATATCAAAGCATCTGACTATGGCTACAAGGCTGTTAATAATAATCAGTATGTTGTTCCTTACGCTGACAGCCCGCTTAATAACAACAGGGTTGCTGAAAATGTTTATCTTAATATTATTAAGAGCGCCAAGCGGTATCTTTACATTACAACACCATATCTGCTTATTACAGAAGAAATGTCCAGAGAGCTTGCAATGGCAGCCATGAGAGGTGTTGATGTAAGAATTGTTACTCCCGGTATTCCTGATAAGAAGCTTACTTACAGCCTCACAAGATCATATTATGCAGATCTCGTAAGATACGGCGTAAGAATATACGAATACACACCGGGCTTCATTCATGCAAAACAGTGGGTAAGCGATGGAGAAGTATCAGTTGTCGGCACAATCAACATGGATTTCAGAAGTCTTTACCTTCACTTTGAAAATGCTGCATATGTATACGGAAAAGAGACTGCTGCCGACATACTTAATGATTTCTACAATATTTTCAGACGAAGTGAGGAAGTAACTGACAAATATATTAATAAGCCAAGGATTTTAAGAATGTGGCAGTGTATATTAAGACTGGTTGCACCTTTGTTCTAATTGGTGTATATTCATATTTGTCATTGCATGTGTGAGACTCAGTTGTGAATTATTTGTCTGTGTATGGCATATGTGTTTGAACGATTCGTTAGAATTGCGTTAATTTATCAGGTGTTATTTTCGGCTCATACGTTTGTGTACATTCGCCAGATGAACACTTTCACCTAGATGTACGTCTGAGGCACACTCTCTCATGAATGTTTCGCTTAGTGGGAGTAAATGCCGCTATCTACAAAGTTTATTACGGTGCGGTAAATCAAACGCGCTTCGCTTGAACGTGCTTTCCCGCACCGCCCTTATGTATATAGCGGCATTAACTCCCACACAGCTCACAATAAATCGAGAGTGTGTCTCAGACGTACATCTAGGCGAAAGTGTACAGCTATCGAATGAACATAAACAATCGAAAGAGCCGAAAATAATACCGATAAATTAGCAATTCATAACGTGTTCAAATATATATGCCAGACACAGACAAAATAACTACAATAATGCCTCACACACGTAATAACAAATATCAAGTTAATAAACATTTAACAAGGAGAAATAATGAGAGAAGAAACTGTAACCGTGAAAATCGACCACCCCTTAGGAAGCACTGATGACGATAACCCCTCGGTGGTCTATCCAATTAATTGTGGCTATGTAGATGTTGAAAGATCTGCCCGATTCTCTGAATTAGACAAACAGCGTGTATATCTGCTTGGTGTTGATGTTCCCGTTGATGAATACTCCGGTGTTCTTATCGCCGTTGCAAGAAGACGTGATGATCCAGAAACTGTATGGATTATTGCTCCTGAAAATATTTCATATACAATTCAACAGATTGAGGAAATGATATATTTTGAAGAACAATACTATGACAGCTTTGTTGAAATAGTTGATGAAGAAATATGGGATGCATATGATGAGAACGAAAAGCTTCTCGGATTTGACCTGAAAAGAAGTCAGGCCAAATCATTACCTGAAGGAGTATATCACATAATCGTCAATATATACACAATGACTAAAGATGGTAAGCTTCTTACAACTGAACGTTCACGTAATAAAACATATCCTCTTAAGTGGGAAGTTACAGGCGGTTCTATCCTTAAAGGTGAAACTCCAGCTGAAGGTGCTGTCCGTGAGTTATTTGAAGAGACAGGCATAAAAATTTCTATTGATGATCTTATTCCTCTCTACAGTTATGTGGATAGACCTAAGCATGCCATATATCACAGTTATCTTAATTTAATAGAAAAAGAAGTCCATGTTACCCTTCAGGAAGGAGAAACCATGGACTACATGTATGTTCCATATAAAGAATTTGATGAACTTGTTAATTCTGACAGATTCGTTCCATCAGAACAGCGACGCTACAAGAATCAGGCTGTCTTTACAATGTTGTCTCGTTTTATTCCTGATTCAGCAGCTTCTACATAAGCAATTCCGTATGTTCCAGGACCTACATGAGTTCCAACAGAACAGCCTATAGAACTTACACCAACATTTCCATTAATATCAGATATGTAAGTAAGACTCTTATTAATAAATGTTTCTAAAGATTCAGAGCA